>JBFMFU010000001.1:0-6678 GCA_040751985.1 Thermodesulfobacteriota bacterium
TCCTTCCCAGGTAGGGCGTCTCTGATCTTGTCCCACTGATCGTCCCTCAGTGCATGGCGTCGCTGCATAAAGACCTCCCTTTATGCAACTTTACTCCAAATCATTATTAATGTCGACAGACCCTAGGTGGAACCATAATTACGCTTGACCTGGATAACAGTCGCTACGCGATCGCTTTGAATCGGGTGGCCCCGACAACTCGTTGTCCGGGTCGCGGAGCGAGCGAAGCGACAAGCGGTTTTGCCGACCCCAACAACCAAGCGGCGGGCCCCAACGAGAGCCCGCCGCCAACGAACACTGTGGTCGGGGCGCCCGGATTTGAACCGGGGACCCCCTGCTCCCAAAGCAGATGCGCTACCAGACTGCGCCACGCCCCGACATGTACAACCGCTACCCCCCGGACAGAAACTCTCCCAGCCCCGCGGCCAGCCGGGCCAGGGCCTGGCCCCGGTGGCTGATGGCGTTCTTCTCGGCCGCGCTGAGCTGGGCCACGGTGACCCCGCGCTCGGGCAGCTCGAACACCGGATCATAGCCGAAGCCATTGTGCCCCGCCGGCTCCAGCGCGATGCGGCCCTCCAGGCGGCCTTGGGCCTTCAGCTCGGCCCCGTCCGGCCGCTGGCAGACCATCACGCACACGAAGGCCGCGCCCCGCCGCTCCGGGGGCACGCCGGTGAGCGCGGCCAGAAGCTTGGCCGTGTTGGCCGCGTCGTCGGCCGAGGGCCCGGCATAGCGCGCGCTCTTCACGCCTGGCGCGCCGCCCAGCGCCGTCACCTCCAGGCCCGAGTCATCGGCCAGGGCCGGCCGGCCCAGGGCCCGGCATACGGCCGCGGCCTTGAGCCGGGCGTTGTCCTCGAAGGTGGCGCCAATCTCGGCCACCTCGTCCGTAAAGCCCAGCTCGGCGGCGGTGCGCACCGTTATGCCCAGGGGCTGGCACAGGGCGCGTATCTCCCTGAGCTTGCCCGGATTGCCCGAGGCCAGCACCAGCTCCACGCCTACTCCTGCACCGCCTGGCGCTGGGCCGCGAAGATGTCCTCGGCCGCCTTGATGCCGGCGGCGACCATCTGGGCCAGCTCCTCGGCGTTGAACAGGCCCTTTTCGCCGGTGCCCTGCACCTCCACCAACTGCCCGCCCGGACTGAGCACCAGGTTCAGGTCCACCTCGGCTCGGGAGTCCTCGGAGTAGTCCAGGTCCAACAGGAGCTGGCCCTTGACCCGTCCCAGGCTCAGGGCCGCCACCGGAAAGCGCGGCCCCTTGCCCAGGCCCTTCAGCGCCAGGGCCAGGGCCACCCAGCCGCCGATGATGGAGGCGCAGCGGGTGCCGCCGTCGGCCACCAGCACGTCGCAGTCCACCCGCACCGTCAGGCCGGCGATCTTGCTCAGGTCCACGGCCGCGCGCAGGCTGCGGCCGATGAGCCGGCTGATCTCCCGGGCGCGGCCCTGGCGGGCGTGGTCGCGGCCGGTGCGGGTGTGGGTGGCTCGGGGCAGCATGGCGTACTCCGCGGTCACCCAGCCCTGCTCCTGGCCCTGCAGAAACTCCGGCACCGCCTGCTCCACGGTGGCGGTGCACAGCACCTCGGTCTCGCCTAAGGTGGCCAGGCAGGCCCCTTCGGCATAGGGGTTCACCCCCGGCACCAGGCGCAGGGGGCGCATCTCCAGGGGCTTTCGGTCCTGGGCGCGGGGCACGGGCTCCCTCCGGAAAAAGGCAGACGGACAGTGGGCTTAATCTAGCTTAGCACCCTGGGGGTGTCAAGAAAGGCCCCGCCTTGACGCACCCGGCCGCATAGCATAGATATAGGACCGTGGGAGCGTGGTGAAATTGGTATACACGCTAGCCTTAGGAGCTAGTGCCGCAAGGCGTGGGGGTTCGAGTCCCCCCGCTCCCACCAGCTAGCCGGCCCGCCCCCGCGCACCGCACCACCGTCGTTGACCTCCTGATCCTCTTAAATGGTATTCTGAGATCAGTCCCTTCAAGAGAGGTGCCCTGCCATGAAAAAGTTAGCCCTGGTCTTGCTGGTTGCCCTGTGCCTGGCCTCGCCGGCCTGGGCTGGCTGGAAAGAAGGGGTGGCCGCCTACAGGCACGGCGACTACGCCACGGCCTTGCGTGAGTTTAGGCCCCTGGCCGAGCAAGGATACCCCTACGCCCAGTACCTTCTGGGCCTGATGTACTACAAGGCTCAAGGCGTGCCCCAGGACTACAAGCAGACCCTCTACTGGTTCCGCAAGGCGGCTTATCAGGGATACCCATACGCCCAGTACGACCTGGGCGTAATGTACTCCCAGGGTCGAGGTGTGCCCAAGGACTACAAGCAGGCCCTCTACTGGTGGCGCAAGGCGGCCATACAGGGATACGTCGATGCCCAGCACGGCCTGGCCCTGATGTACTTCCACGGTCGAGGCGTGCCCAAGGACTACAAACAGGCAGCCTACTGGTGGCGCAAGGCGGCTGAACAGGGGGACGCTCTAGCCCAGAACAACCTGGGCATGATGTACTACAAGGGCTATGGTGTGCCCCAGGACTACGTCAAGGCCTATATGTGGGCCGAACTGGCCATGGCCCGCCGCCCAGAAGAAGCCAGGACAAAAAAGCTTCGGGACAAGATCGCCGCCCAGATGACCCCCCAACAGATCGCCGAGGCCCAGCGCCTGGCCAAAGAGTGGAAGCCCGAGAGATAAGTCCCCCTTCCCTCTGAATGGGCCGCCGTCAACTGGCGATATTTCCAGATATGTCGGCGGCTAAACACCAATTTCGTAATACAAGCATAAACACGACCCTGCCCGGCCCTGGTTCCACGAGTAGCCCTCCCGACTTAACTATCTATAATTAAACACAAACATCTACAAGCTCCGGCCGAGCCTATTGGTTGCCGATGCTGGCATTCATTTTGCTTATATAGAGGTCAGGACTCCCGGAAAAACCAGCAAGAGTTTAGGTCCGCATATGTTCAAGCCTCCCCTTGCCGAAAAACGGCCCGTGGCCGCCCCACCGCAGAACAGCGCCGCCAGCTTCACCTCTGGCGGTCGGGCGGACCGCGGGAGTCTTTTCGCCACGCCGGGCGGCAGGGCTCTGAGCGGGCGCTGGCTGCGCCGCAGCCCGGCCTCCGGCCAGGGCCGCTGGACCAGCGTGACCTTCGAGCCTGGGGGCCGGCTGCTGGCCCAGCGCCAAGACCAGCGGGTGGTGGCCTACCACTACACCTTCTACGACGCCAGCGACAGCATGACCATGATCTACATCAGCGCCGACCCCGGCGGCCGGACGCTGCGCACCGCCGTCATGTACTGGGACGGCCCCGACCGCCTGATGGTGAACGACTTGGACGACTACGGCCCCTCTTACTGGGTGAGGCAGCGAGCGGCATAAGAACAGCTTTTTCAGAACTATGGCCCGCTCTGGGCGCGTCTCCGTGGTTGGACCCGGCTTAAAAAATGGAGGCGACCTGGGGCGGGCCCTTTTTTTGCCCGCAGATAAGCAGGCGGCGCTGGTTGCAGACGGCGTTGGTCGGGGGCTGAATCTCGGCCGCGCGGGGAGCGCGGGTCTCAGACCAGGAAGGGCTCTTTTTTGGCGCCGGGCGGCGGGGCGATGAGGTCCTGGCCGCTGAGCCGGCGCCACTGCCGGGCCAGGTCCTGCACCTTGTCCTGGTCCAGGTCCTTCATCTTGCCCGCCTCGAACACCAGCCAGCTCACCGTGGCCCGGGGCGGCAGGTCCGAGGACTGGATGCGCTCCAGGATTTCTTGGGCCGGGAACTCCAGGAGCAGCTGAATGGCCGCCTGGCAGGTGGCGGCCAGGACCTCCCAGTCGCCTTGCCGCCGCTCCAGGGCGCCCACGGCCTCCTGCAAATTCTGCCAGGCCTTGTCTATGGTCAACAGATCGTTCATGGGCCGTGGGGACCTAACGCTCCTGGGCGGCCTGGGCGGCCGCGCCCAGGCTGAGGCTGCCGCTGAAGTGCCAGGCCAGGGGCGCGCCGGCCAGCAGCATGGCGACCAGAGAGCCGGCCAGAATCAGGTTGATCCACTTGCGCGTAATCATGGTGTGCTCCGCGTGATGCGTTCTCAAGCTGAACCCCCTGCCCGCGGGCCGGGGGTTAGTGAAAAATTACACCACAGGGCGAAGGGCGTCAACCGAGCGGGGGGTTGGGGATTGGTGGGGGGTGGGGTGAGGAGGAGGCCAAGTCAGGCGACTAGGCAGGACCGGCGTCTTTCACCGCCCGCTCCAGGGCCTCGGCCACCCAGGCGTTGAGGCTCTTGCCCTGCAGACGGGCCTGCTGGGCGGCTTGGCGGTGCAGCTCCGGCGGCAGGCGCAGGTTGAAGCGGCCGGAAAAGGGCCGCTCCGGATCCTTGCCCATCTCTTGGCAGAAGACCAGGTAGTCCTCCACCGAGTCCTTGAGGGCGCGCTTGAGCTGATCCAGGGAGCGGCCCTGAAAGGTCACCACGTCGGCGATGTTGACCACCTCGCCGTGAAAAATGTCGGCCTCGGGGTCGTAGGAGAAGGCCCCCAGGTAGTCTTTGTATTTAATAACGTTCACGCCCGTATCTCATATCTCTTTGTTTTTCCGGAACAGGGGGTACGGATTTGAACCGGCGCCTCTCTACTCACCCGGTTACTCAGGCAGTCCGACCCCTGCCTCCTCCAAAAAGCGCCGGATGGACTCCACCATGCCTTTGTCCACTGTGGGCCGGGGGTGGGGGCGATGAAAGACGGCCGCGCGCCCGTGGAGAAGACAGCGTAGACGAGAGCCCTTCCCTTCGCGAAGCTCGGCGCCTAGCGCCACCAACAACGATTCTATCTCCCTCCAAACTAAATTTGTCGCGACCGGCCGTGCGAACAAGGCCTTCAGGGTGCGCTGCTGCTTTTTGTTCACCCCCCAACCCCTTCTGGCCTGGTTTCCGTACGCCACCCTATTGGTACCACAATATAGTACCAACATCAAGCATTTTACAAATTTTAAGGAGACTCTTTGATTCGCCTGGCCCTCACGGCCCTTGCCGGGCGTCTACGGGCAGCACCAGGCTGAACACCGCCCCGCAGGGGTCGCAGCCGCCTATCTCCAGGCGGCCGCCGTGGGCCTCCACGATCTTCTTGACGATGGACAGGCCCAGGCCGTTGCCGCCCTTCTTGGTGGTGAAGAAGGGCGTGCCCAGGCGGGGCAGGTTCTCGGGGGCCACCCCCGGCCCCTGGTCGCGGACCTCCAGGCGCAGCTCGCCGTCCTGCCAGCGAGCGGCCAGCAGCACCTCGCCGCCGCTGGGCGAGGCCTGCACCGCGTTGCCCAGCAGGTTGATCAAGGCCTGCTGCAGCCGCTCGGGGTCGGCGCTGAGTGGGGGCAGGTCGGGGTCCAGGCTGGCGCGCAGGCGCACCTGGTGCTCCTGGGCCAGGGGGTTGGTCACGGCCAGGCAGTCCGCGGCCAGGCGGGGCAGGTCCAGGGCCTGGCGCTTTAGCTGCAGGGGCCGGGAGAAGTCCAACATGGCCCGCACCATGGCGTCCAGGCGGCTGGTCTGGTCCAGCACCAGGCCCAGCTTGCGGTCCTCGGGGCCGCCGGCGGGCAGGGTGCGGCGCACCTGGTTGGTGAAGCCGCCGATGGCCACCAGGGGGGTGCGCATATCGTGGGCCACGCTGGCCACGGCCCGGCCCACCGCGGCCAGGCTCTCGGCCTGCTGGGCCTCGGCCTGGTGCCTCTGCTCCCGGCGGCGCAGCCAGCCCACGGTGAGGCCCAGCACGAAAAACAGGGCGCTCTGGGTCAGGCCGGAGACAAAAGCCAAGCTGGCCGGCTGGTGGACGAGGAACACGCAGGACAGATAGACCCCGCCGGCCGCCAGGGCCGCCAGCAGGCCCCCGCGGGGCCCCCACCAGAAGCCGGCCATAAATATAGGCAGAAAGTAGAAGTCCTGCAGGAAGACGTGGGCCACCGCCCGCTGCGGCCCCAGGTAAAGGTGCAGCCAGCTTATGACCGCCAGCAGAAACACCACCAGCGGCAGGCGCAGCCTGGTATATCGCGCGGGGAGCGGCATGGCTTTTATTATGCCTTCCCGCGCCGCGGCTTGGCTAGGCGGTCAGGTCCTTTTTCATGGCCTCGAACTGATCCTTGTTGATCTCGCCCCGGGCGTAGCGCTGGCGCAGGATCTCCAAGGCGTTGTCGCCGTGGCCGCCGGGGGCCGGGTGGCCGGAGCTGGCCTGGATCAGCCAGCGGATCAAAAAGATGCCGCCCACGATGATCAGGCCCCAGATGGCCAGGCCCATGAAGGGGCCCAGCCAGCCCATGCCCCAGCCGCCCATCATGCCCGGCCCCCAGCCGCCGCCGGGTCCGGGCCCGTAGTATTGGGCCAGCAGGGGCACTGCGTTAATCAGGCTTTGTTCCATGATCCCTCCTTATCAGGCCGCCGGCACAGGCGCCGGCCGTGAACTCATAGACCCAGCGGTCCCTGGGCGGCGCCGCAGCCGGGTTCAGCGCCGGCGCTCCGTCCCGGGGGCTGGCCTGGGGCGGGCCGCGCCAGGGCATATTGAAGGGTTGGGGCAGGCGGTTGTCCCAGACCCGCCGCATCCGCTGGCCCGGGCGGAGCCAGAGGGCTGACCAAGGCGGCCAGGCTGGGCATGGCCGCGGCGGCCAGCCCGCCCAGGAGGCCGGTGGTGAGGAGCTGTCGGCGGGTGAAGCTCATGCGCGGTCCGCTCCTGGCTTGGCCGCCCGGCCCC
>JBFMFU010000010.1:0-3667 GCA_040751985.1 Thermodesulfobacteriota bacterium
CTGGGCGAACTCCTGCTGCTGCTCGTGGAGGCTGGCCAGCATCAGGTAGCCCACGGGATTGCGCGGGTCGGCGCGCACCGCCGCCTGGAAACGCTCCACGGCCTGGGCCGTGCGGCCCTGCGACAGATACAGGCGCGCCAGGTTCTGGTACGGTGCGGCCCACTCGGGCTGCAGGGCGATGGTGCGGTTCAGGGCCTCCTCGGCCTCGGCGTGCTTCTTCTGCAGGCCGTACACCACACCCAGCAGGTTCAAGGCCGGCGCCGGCGCCGCCATGCGGGCGGCCTCGGCCCGGCAGCGCGCGGCCGCCTCCTCCAGGCGCTGCGCGGCGGCATAGGCCCGCACCAGGCCGGCCAGCAGCTCCATGGACCCGGGCCGGGCGTCCAGGGCCTGCTCCAGCACGATCACGGCCTCGGCGCGGCGGCCCGCGTCCCAGTAAAAATGGCTGAGCTTGAGATGCCCCAGGGGATTGGCCGGGTCCAGGCGGCACATGCGCCGGTACTCGGCCTCAGCCTTTTCCGCCTGCCCGCCCGCGGCGAACAGGTCGCCCAGGCTGGCATACACCCCGGTATCCTCGGGATCGATGGCCCGCAGCCGCTGCAGGGCGCTCTCGGCGTTGACCGTGTCCTTCTGCGCCACGTAGACCCGCGCCAGGGCGCGCTGCACCTCCTTGGAGCCCGGCAGCAGCTTGGCCGCCGCGCGCAGGGTCTCCAGGGCCAGGTGCGGCTCCTCCCTGGACAGGTGGGCCTCGGCCAGGCGCAGGTGGCCCTCCACGAACTCGGGCCGCTCGCTGGCCACCGTACGGAACTCGGCCACCGCGTCGCCGGGCTTGCGCCGCAGCATCAACAGGCGGCCCTTGAGATAGCGCGCCTCCACATTGCCCGCGCTCTCGGCCAGGATCTCCTCCACCAGGGCCTCGGCCGCGGACAGATCGCCCTGGGTCATCACCGCCTGGGCCAGCAGGTTTTTGGCCTGCAGCTTCTCGGCGGGCGCGCCGGCCTGCATGGACAGGCTGGCCCGCAGCACTTCGGCGGCCTCGGTCGGGCGGTGCCGCCGCATGCAGGCCTCGCCCAGGGCCAGCCGCAGTCGGAAGCTGTCGGGCAGCGCGGCCAGGCCGTCGCGCAGCACCTTTTCGGCTTCTTCGGCGCCCCCGCGCGCCAGGTAGAAACGGGCCGCCTCGATGCGCGCCTGCTCGCCGTCGCGCGCCCCGGCGATCATCTCCTCGATCAGGCGCACGGCCGCCTCGCGGCGCTCCGTGCGCCAGCGCAGGTCGGCCAAGCCGTAGCGGTGCGCGGTCTTGTCCGGCTCCAGGGCCATGGCCCGTTCCATGGCCGCCTCGGCTGCCGCGTGCCGTCCGGCCCGGGCCTCCACGGCCGCGCTCATGCCCAGCAGGGCCGTGGACTGCGGATTGGCCGAAAGTCCCCTGTCCAGGATCGCCCGGGCCTCGTCCAGCCCGCCCTCCTGCGCGGCCGCGCGCGCCAGCAGCATGAAGGCCTCGGGATCGGTCGCGCCGGCCGCCAGCAGCTCGTTGAGCACGGCGCGCCCGGCTTCCACGCGCCCCTGCAGCATCAGGGCCAGGGCCTTGAGAATGCCCGCCCCCCGGTCCCCGGGCCGCGCCGCCAGCACCAGCTCGGCCTTTTCCAGGGCCTTGTCCGGCGCCCGCCCGCCGGCCAGCAGGCGGCCCAGCTCGAGCTGGGCGTCGTGCAGGGAGGGGTCCAGTTCCACGGCTTTGTTGAGGTAGCCGTAGGCTTTCCTGTAGTCCCCGGCCTTGAGCTCGACCCGGCCCAGGGCAAAGTACCCGGGCGCGTACTTGGGATCGATCTGGACCGCGTTCCTGAGCTCGAGCCGCGCGTTCACGTAATCCTGCTGATCGAAGTGGCGCATGCCGCGCTCGAAGAACTTCATCTTTCTTTCCTCGGCCCCGCCGCATCCCAGCAGGAACACGGTCAGGGCCGCCCACAGCATCGCCTTGCCAACCGCACGCTTCATTGCATCCCCTTTTTTAAATGCCGCCGTCCTCACAGAATCCAGCGGCCGACCACCACCATCAGCCCGGCCAGGGCGACCAGGCTCACCCGGTTCAACTGTCCGCGCATCTCGCCGGCCAGCACCTCGAAAGCGAAGAAAAGCACCACGATCCTGATCGTGATGGGCCCCAGCTGCAGACTGCTGATGAACGCATCGGGCAGATTGGGCACCACCACGGCGATAAACAGAATGATGAAATCCTGGGGCGACGCCGCGTACCCCAGCCTGCGCCGCGTGGTCTTGAGGATCACCACGGCGAAAAAGACCAGGGCCGCGAAGCAGACATCGTAGGCCAGCAGGAGTTTTTCCGGCAGCCAGGGCAGCGGCCGCCGCACGCCGTAAAAGATCATCAGCGGCATGAAGAAGTAAATCAATGCCCGCAGCACCCACCCGGTCCAGGCCGGCCGCAGCAGGTGAACTCCCACCAGCGCCGCCGCCAGGCCGGCCGCAACCCAGTTGACCGGCCGGGGCACGCCCGCCGGCAGGCAGAAGGCGGCCAGCAGTACGAGAAGGAAAAGATTCTCGAGCACGGCTTGGGAAAGCTTGGGCACCAGGTAGCGGTCCCGGACCCGAATCTTGAGCCAGCGTTTGACGGCATGGTCGATCACCCCGGGCCGCTGCAGCGCCCAACCCTTGCGAACGGCAAGGCCCGGCAGGGTCATCACACCCGCGCAAAGCGCCGTGTACCCGCCCAGCAGCAGCCACTCGGACTGGAAGCGCAGCAGGAAGGCGGCGGTCACCATGCCGGCCTGCAAAATGTAGATCACGAACACGGCCTCGCGGTGGTACAGGTTCAAGGCGAGCAGCTTGTGGTGCAGGTGCCGGCGGTCGGGCTTGAACAGCGGCCGGCCCTCCAGGGCCCGCTCGAACATCACGGCGCAGGTGTCCATCACGGGCAGCCCCAGCAGCAGCATGGGAAACGCCGGGCTCAGGGCCGTGCCGCTCTGGGTCAGGGCAATGGCCATGGAAACCGAAAGAAACCCGAGCAGCTGGCTGCCCGCGTCACCCATGAAGACCGAGGCCGGAAAAGTGTTGAAGCGCAAAAACCCGAATATCGCCCCGATGGTGGCGACCGCCAGCAGCGCCACGGCGAAGTTCTCCACCTGGTAGGCCACGAAGGCGATGCACAGGAAGCTCATCATCATGATGCCCCCGGCCAGCCCGTCCAGGCCGTCGGCCAGGTTCACGGCATTGGTGACCCCCACGATCACCAGGATGGTGAAGGGCACGGCCAGGCAATTGGGCAGCAGGACGTTTTCCGGCAGCAGACTGCCCAGGCAGCAGATCTTCAGGCCGCCGAAGAGCACGACCACGGCCGCCGCGGCCGTCTGCGCGGCGAACTTGGCGCGATAGCCAAGCTCGCGCGCGTCGTCAAGAAAACCGAACAGGACGATGATGCCCACCCCGATCAGGATGGCCGAGGCCACCGGGTCCCGCGAGGCCCACAGCAGCATGGGCACCAGCGCCCCCACGGCCATGGCCAGCCCGCCCACCCTCGGAATCGCCTCACAGTGCACCTTGCGCTCGCAGGGCAGGTCCACGCAGTTCATGCGCCCGGCATAGCGCCGCAGGATCGGAATCAGCGCCATGGTGGTGAACAGGGAGAACAGCAGGGTCGTGAAGTAAATCATCGGATGGACTG
>JBFMFU010000011.1:0-29571 GCA_040751985.1 Thermodesulfobacteriota bacterium
ATCTTCCAGGCCGCCAGGGCAAGAGCCCGTGGGTACCGCAACTCCTTTACCTTCATCACCATGATCTATTTCATCGCCGCGCCGCTGGGAGAACTAATTAAATTCCACAGCTAACGACGAAGAACCGTTGAACAGGAAAGCAATCTCTGGATCGTCAATCGCGACGGCACGGGCCTGCGCAATTTCAGCCTGGACTTCTCGGGTGTGCCGGCTCCCAAGCCGCCAAGCAGCACCGGGCCCACATCTTCAACCAAGTAAGGGGGATGGGCGGTGGACTCCGCATTAAATCTACTGGCTGCTCAGATAAATTCTATCGTTCTTGGCCGGCTAGCTGCCCAGCAAACGCGGGTGCGGGAAAAATGGGAGCCCCCAATAACCGGGTCCTTGGGCACCACCGCAGATGAATGCCTGCTAGAGATTAAAAAGGTGCTGGTTCAATACAGGCCGCTATCCGGCGAGTTGACGACTCCGGCTGTGTTGCAACTGCGGTTGGGGTTGAACTTTGCCAGCATTTTGCGAAAAAATTCGGCCCAGACCAAGGGTTTGCTCCAAGACATGGTCCAGAGCGAGGCCAAGGCTCTCAGAGACATTATCAGCCTTAACGGGCTAGTAGGTGGCCAGGGGAGGCAGAAGCCATCGGCCCCGGCTGAGCGCTTGGCCAAGGAATTGGCGGGCGGTGTTGCCTTGGACCGCGCGGCTCAAAAGAGCCAGCAGCTTTTCAAAAAGCGCGTTTTTGCGTCCCTTGCCGAAGGGTACGGTTCAGAGTTAGACGCTTCAAAGTTGACAGAGCAGTTGAGCGCAGCAACGGCTTGGTGGCGAAGCCGCTTGCAGACCATCGCTAAAACTATTTTGTATGCTGCCGCTGCACAGGTTCGAATATCCGTGACCGAAAGCCTTTGGCAAGGTTCTATCCGGCCCTTCGGATTTTGACCTTCCTGACCATTAAGCCTACCGCGTCTTCAAGTCCCTGAACGACGGCCAGTCGGCCAGGCTCTCGGCAGCCAGCAGGCCCCGGATGATGGCCCGGCTCAGGCAGTCGGCGGCCGCGGCGCCGATCTGGCTCACGGCCAGAGCCGCGGGCGGGCCGAAGAAGCCGGGCGTCTGGGGCAAGGTCCGCTGGCCCGTGGCCAGGGCAAAGACCGTGTCGCCGTCGAACATGGTGTGGGCCGGTCGGATGGTCCGGGCCAGGCCGTCCTGGGCCATCTGGGCCACCTTAGCGCACTGGGCCTTGCTCAACTCGGCGTCCGTGGCCACCACCGCGAGGGTGGTGTTCTTGGCCGGCTCGGCCTGGGGCGGCCAGGGAGGCAGCACCTTGGCCTGCCAGGCGGCCGGGCCGAACTCGCCTGCCAGCCCCTGGCCCAGCTCCCAGAAGCGGCCTGTGGCCGGGTCCAGGACCGAGCCCAGGCAGTTCACCGCCACCAGGGCGGCCACGGTCAGGCCGCCGTCCAGCACCAGGCTGGCCGAACCCAGGCCGCCCTTGACCCCGCCGGCCACCGCGCCGGTGCCCGCGCCGACGCAGCCCATCTCCACCGGGCCGCTGCCCGCCGCCTCACAAGCGTGGCGGCCCCAGTCCGGGCCGATGGGCGGCACGAACTCAGGGCCGCGGCCCAGGTCGTAGAGCACTGCCGCGGGCACGATGGGCGCCACGTGGCCGGCATCGTCAAGCGGGAAGCCGTGGCCCTGCTCGCTCAGCCAGCGCACCACGCCGTCGGCGCAGGCCAGGCCGTACACCGAGCCGCCGCTGAGCACCACCCCCTGCACTCGCTCCACCAGGTTGACCGGGTCAAAAAGATCTGTCTGGGGGGGGCGGGGCGCGGCGCCGCGCACGTCCACGCCGGCCGCGGCGCCCTGGGGGCAGAGCACCACCGTGCAGCCGCAGACCGCGTCGCGGTCAGTATAGGAGCCGACCTGGAGGCCGGCCACGTCTGTGAGGCAGTTTTGCGCTCCGGGCTGGTTCACGGCTTCTCCTCGCGCCAGGGTTGCGAATACAGGGGGCCCGGCCTCGGCCTTTTCATTATCACCCATTCGCCGCGGCCTGGGCGCGGGAAAATGGCACCAAAAAAGGCCCCGGCCATCACTGGCCGGGGCCTTGGGTTTCAGCACGCGTCAGGTTATCAGCCCAGGCGCTTCTTAAGCTCCGCAAGCTGCTTGGCCAAACGGGCCGGCAGCCGGTCGCCGAACTTGGCGAAGTGCTTCTCGATGTCGGGCAGCTCGGCCTTCCAGGCGGCGGCGTCCACCTTGAACAGCTCGTCCATCACCGCCGAATCCACCTTCAGGCCCTCCAGGTCGAAGTCCTCCTTCTTGGGCAGCCGGCCGATGGGGGTGTCCACGGCGCCGACCTTGCCGTCCACTCGCTCGCACATCCACTTGAGCACCCGGCTGTTCTCGCCGAAGCCCGGCCAGAGGAACTTGCCTTGGGGGCTCTTGCGGAACCAGTTCACGTAGAAGACCTTGGGGGCCTTGGCGCCCAGGGTGTCGCCCATCTTGAACCAGTGCGCGAAGTAGTCGCCCATGTTGTAGCCGCAGAAGGGCAGCATGGCGAAGGGGTCACGGCGCAGGTTGCCCACGGCGCCGATGTTGGCCGCGGTGGTCTCGCTGGCGGCGGTGGAGCCCATGAACACGCCGTGGTCCCAGTTGTAGGCCTCAGTGACCAGGGGCACCACGGAAGCGCGGCGGCCGCCGAAGATGAAGATGTCGATGGGCACGCCCTCGGGCTTTTCCCAGTCCTTGCTGATGATGGGGCACTGGGAGGCGTGGGCGGTGAAGCGGGCGTTGGCGTGGGCGGCCACTTCCTTGCTGGCCGGGGTCCAGTCGCGGCCTTTCCAGTCGATGGCATGGGCCGGCGGCTGGCCGTCCATGCCCTCCCACCACACGTCGCCGTCGTCGGTGACCGCGCAGTTGGTGAAGATGGCGTTCTCCTTGATGCTGTCCATGGCCATGGGGTTGGACTGATAGGAGGTGCCTGGCGCCACGCCGAAGAAGCCGGACTCGGGGTTGATGGCGTACAGGCGGCCATCGGGGCCGATCTTCATCCAGGCGATATCGTCGCCTATGGTCTCCACCTTCCAGCCCTTGACCGTGGGCAGCAGCATGGCCAGGTTGGTCTTGCCGCAGGCCGAGGGGAAGGCGCCGGTCACGTGGTACTGCCGGCCCTCGGGGCTGGTGAGGCGCAGGATGAGCATGTGCTCGGCCATCCAGCCCTCGCGCCGGGCCATGGCCGAGGCGATGCGCAAGGCCAGGCACTTCTTGCCCAGCAGGGCGTTGCCGCCGTAGCCGGAGCCGTAGGACCAGATGAGGTTCTCGTCCGGGAAGTGGCTGATGTACTTCTTCTCGATGGGGGCGCAGGGCCAGGCCACGTCCTGCTGGCCGGGCTTGAGCGGGGCGCCGATGGAGTGCAGGCAGGGGATGAACTCGCCGTCGCTGCCCAGCACCTCCAGGACCTTGGTGCCCACGCGGGTCATGATGTGCATGTTGCAGACCACGTAGGCGCTGTCGGTGAGCTCAATGCCGATCTTGGCCAGGGGCGAGCCCACCGGGCCCATGGAAAAGGGGATGACGTACATGGTGCGGCCCTGCATGCAACCATCGTAGAGCCCGCCCATGGTCTTCTTCAGCTCATACGGAGCCATCCAGTTGTTGGTGGGGCCGGCCTCGATCTGCTGGGGATAGCTGATGAAGGTGCGGTCCTCCACGCGGGCCACGTCGCTGGGGTCGGAGCGGAAGTGGAAGCTGTTGGGCCGCTTGGGCAGGGGCAGGGTAGAGCCGGAGGCCACCATCTCCTGCATCAAACGGTCGTACTCCTGCTTGGAGCCATCGCACCAATAGACCTTGTCAGGTTTGCACTTGGCCGCGCACTCCTGGACCCATTTATTCAGTTTTTGATTGGCAGAGGGGGTGGATTTACTCATTCTGACATGCCTCCTCAGGGCCCGGGGCCCTGCTTATATAGAAAACATATAATCCGCCTGGACGCGTGCGGCTTTCCAGACGAGGTAAAAAATCTCAGCCGTCAAATAGGGATTAGTACCTAGTCTCGGGCGCTTCGATTCTATTTTCTTGCGCGGCAGGTCGTCAAGAGTATTACCCGACAGGTGCGCGGTGCGCCTGGGCGCGTGCCGTCGGGCAGGGCAGGTCTCTAGTCTGGCTCCTTCATACGCCCCTGGTCGTCAAAGGGCAAGGGCCTTCCCAGGCGGTAGGCCTGGGCCGTGGCCGTGGCCAGCTTGCGGCCGTCGGCCTGGCGCACCTCGGCCCGGTACAGGGCCGTCTTGCGGGTGGCGTGGATCTCCACCACCTCGGCCAGCACCCGGATACCGGGCTCGGCCGGGGCCAGGTAGTAGATGCTAACCTGCTGGGCCACGGCCACGCTGCCGTGGGCGTTGCAGGCCAGCTGAAAGGCCTCGTCTAAGAGCGAGAACACCGCCCCGCCGTGCAGGCGGCCGAAGATGTTGTTAAGCTGCGGGCTATAGTCCATGGCCACCAGGGCCCGGCCCGGCTCTATCTCCAGTATCTCTATGTTCAGCAGCCGGCGGTACTCCTCGTCCTGGGTCCGCCGCCAAAGTTTTTGCACCGCCTCGCTCACCTCTGCCCTCCTGCTGGGGTCTGCTGGGCTCTCCTGCGGTAAGATAACACGTAAGCGCCTCTGGCTCACAAAATCTGAGGAGGTATTTTTGATCGCGGAGACCGCCCCCCTGCAAAAGGGACAAAGCTTGGAGCTGGAGGTCAGCGGGCTGGCCGCGGGCGGCCGCGGCCTGGCCCGGGCCCCGGACGGCCGGGCCGTGTTCGTGGCCGGCGGCCTGGCTGGCGAGCGGGTGCGGGCCCGGCTCACCCGCCTCAAGCGGGAGTATGCCGAGGCCTCGGCCCAGGAGGTGCTCAGCGCCTCGCCCCAGCGGGTGCCGCCGCCGTGCCCCTTGTACGGCCGCTGCGGCGGCTGCTCTCTGCAGCACCTGGACTACCCGGCCCAGGTGGCGGCCAAGGCGGCCTGGGTGCAGGCGGCCCTGGCGCGCCTGGGGCCCCTGCCCGCGGTGCAGCAGGTGGCCTCGCCCTTGGCCTGGGGCTACCGCCAGCGGGTGCGCCTGGCCGCGAGCCAGAACGGCCTGGGCTTTTTTGCGGCGGGCAGCAAGGACGTTGTGCCGCTGGGCAACTGCCCAGTGGCGGCCGAGGGCGTCAACCGCCTGCTGCCCGGCCTGGCCGAGGGCCTGGGCCAGATCGACGCCCGCCACATTTCCTGGTTGGAGGTGCTGGCCGGCCAGGAGTCGGCCTTCGTGACCCTGGGCCTGGACCCCCGCCGGCCATTGTCCAACCGCTGGCGGGCCGAGCTGCGCCGCCTCTGCCGCCGGGCTGGGGCCGCGGCCACCCGCCTGGTCTGGGGCCGGGAGCTGGAGCCCTGGGACTACCGCCGCGAGAGCGGCCTGGTCTACTACGCGGACCAGGGCCTGGAGATGACGGCTTTCCCGGGCCTGTTCGTGCAGGCCAACTTCGCGGCCAACCAGCGCCTGGTGGAGCTGGTGCTGGCCGCGGCCCAGGAGGCGCCGCCCGGCCCGGCCCTGGACCTGTACGCGGGCAGCGGCAACTTCGGCCTACCCTTGGCCCAGGCCGGCCGGCCGGTGCTGGCCGTGGAGGCCTCGGACGAGGCCTTGGAGGCCGCCGCCTGGCAGGCGGAGCAGGCCGGCCTGGCCGAGCTGATGGAGCTGCGGGCCGGGGACGCGACCGCGGCCGCGGCCGAGCTGGCCCAGGAGGGCAGGGCGGTGGCCTTGGCCGTGCTGGACCCGCCCCGGGCCGGCGCCCGGGAGGTGATGGAGCCTCTGGCCCGCCTGGCCCCGGCGCGGATCATATACGTGTCCTGCCACCCGGCGGCCCTGGCCCGGGACGCGGCCGTGTTGCTGCAGGCGGGCTACCAGGCGGCCCAGGTCTGGGCCGTGGACATGTTCCCCCACGCCGGACACACGGAGGCAATGCTTGTCCTGGACCGCGCTTGATAAGATCGGCCGCCGCCTGCTGGCCGGCCTGCTGCTGGCCCTGTGCCTGTCCGGGCCGGCCCAGGCCCTGGGGCCCTTCAGCCACTTCACCCTGGCCAAGAATCTATGGTCGCAGCTGGGACCAACGCTCAGCCCCGGCCCGGCTGAGCGGGAGCGGCTGTTCCGGGTGTTTCTGGCCGGGTCCATGGCCCTGGACACCGGCTACTACCCCGGCGCCGAGGTGAACCTGGCCAACAGCGTGCACCTGATAAAGCCTTGGCAGGTGTGCCGCAGTATGCTGGCCCTGGCCGCCACGCCGGCCGAGCGGGCCTTTGCCCTGGGCTGGCTCTCCCACGCCCTCTTGGACCTGCGCGGCCACCGGGAGCTGGTCAATCCCCTGGCCGGCGGGTCCTTCTCGCAGCACGGTTACACGCACAAGCAGGTGGAGTGGGGCCTGGACTGCTGGCTGCTGGCCCGCCCACAGGGCGGTTGGCTTTGGCGGGTGCAGCCGGACTATGAGCCCGGTCTGGGGCTGTGGGCTCGGGCTCTGGCCCAGGTCTACCGGGTGCAGGTGCCGCGGGCCCTGCTGATCCAGGCCATGGAGGCCGAACTCAAAGAGGTGCGGCGGCTGCCCTACGTGTTCTGGCTCTCGGGCCGGCTGCAGCGGCCGGGCGGCTGGGCGGGCAACGCCCTGGGCTGGCTGCTGGGCCACACCGCCCGGCCGGCCTACGTATCCTGGCTTGAGTGGCGCGGCAAGGACCTGGACGTGCGGGCCGTGTTCACCGCCCGCTGGCCCCGGCCCCAGGACACGGCCAAGCTGGAGCAGGTCTTAGAGCAGGCGCGGCAAGACACCCTGGCCTTGCTCACCCGGCCGCCTGCGCCCTGGCCCAGCGGCAACCTGGACGCGGACCCGGCCTGCCGCAACCAGGCCTGCCCGGACGCCCAGGCGGCCGCGGCCTGGCTAAAGAGCCTGCCGCCCGCACCCTGAGTCCTCTTTGCCGGTGCCCGCGGCCTATGCTAATTTTTTAACTAGACCCTGAGCCGGCCTCATTTTTCCGCGAGGAGAGCCCGTGGAGCCCCTGGAGCTTTTCACCCGCCGCGAGATTCTCACCGTCAGCGAGCTGGTGGGCCGCCTCAAGCGCCTGACCGAGCAGAGCTTCGACTTCGTGTGGGTGGAGGGCGAGGTCAGCGGCCTGCGCCAGCCGGCCAGCGGGCACATCTACTTCGCGCTCAAGGACAAGGACGCCCTGCTGCGGGCGGTGCTGTTCAAGCACCAGGCAGCCCTGCTGCGCTTCCGCCTGGAGGAGGGGCAGCAGGTGCTCTGCCAGGGCCGGCTGTCGGTGTACCAGCCCCGGGGCGAGGTGCAACTGGTGGCCGACAGCATCGAGCCGCGCGGGGCCGGGGCCCTGGCCCTGGCCTTTGAGCAGCTGCGCCGGCGGCTGGAGGCCGAGGGCCTGTTCGACCCGGAGCGCAAGCGGCCCCTGCCCGAACTGCCCACGCGCATCGCGGTGGTCACCTCGCCCAGCGGCGCGGCTATCCGCGACTTCCTGCACGTGCTGCACCGCCGCTTCGGCCGGGTGGCGGTAGCCGTGTATCCGGTGAAGGTGCAGGGCGAACAGGCGCCCGGCGAGATGATCCAGGCCCTGAAGGACCTGGCCGACTGGGGCTGGCCCCAGGTGATCGTGCTCACCCGGGGCGGCGGCTCGCCCGAGGACCTGTGGGCCTTCAACGACGAGGGCCTGGCCAGGGCCATCGCTGCCTGCCCCATTCCGGTGGTCTCGGCCGTGGGTCACGAGATAGACGTGAGTATCAGCGACCTGGTGGCTGACCTGCGCGCGCCCACGCCCTCGGCCGCGGCCGAGCTCTTAGTCAAGGAGGGGGCCGAGCTGCTGCGGCGCATCCAGGCTGTGGCCGTGCGGCTGCTGCGCGCCGGCCGGCGGCTCTTAAGCGAGCGCCGCCGCGAGCTGCGAACCCTGGCCCGGGGCCTGGGCGACCCCCGGCGCATGCTCACCGACCGGCGGCTGCGGGTGGACGATCTGCTCTCGCGGGCCGCCCACGCGGCCCAGGCCGGCCTGCACGACCGGGCCCGGGAGACCTGGCGCCTGCGCGAGGCGTTATTGTCCTCGCGGCCGGACCGCCGCCTGGCCCTGATCCAGGCCCGGCAGCGGGACCTGGGCTTCCGTCTGGTCGCGGCTGGCAAGGCAACGGTGCAGGCGCCCCGGATTCGCCTGCAGGCCCTCAGCGGCCGGTTGCAGGCCCTGAGCCCCCTGGCCGTGCTGGGCCGGGGCTATGCCCTGGTGCAGGATCAAGAGGGCCGGGTGCTGCGCCGGGCCCAAGAGACCGCGCCCGGCAAGCGGGTCAAGGTGCGCCTGGCCCAGGGCCGCCTGGGAGTCAGGGTGGAGGAGGTGGAGCCGTGAGGGCCCTGCTGGCCGCGTTTTTGGCCCTGCTGCTCTGGCCGGTGCTGGCATCAGCGGCCAGCCTGTCCGTGGAGCCGGCGCGCCTGGCCCTGGGCCAGCCGGGCCTGGTGCGGCTCTGCCTCAAGCGGCCCGCGCAGCAGGTGCGGGCCGAGCTGCGGGGCCGCAGCACGGCCCTGGACCAGGGCCGGGACGGCTGCTGGTACGGCGTGGCCGCGGCGGACCTGCAGGACCAGGCCGGCCAGGCCGTGCTGCGCGCGCGGGTTGACGGCCGGCAGGTGGCGGTCGCCGAGCTGACCCTCTACCGGGCTGACCGTGGCATCCGGCGCATCACCGTGGACCCCAAGTTCCTGAAGCTGAGCCCGGAGGCCCTGGCCCGCCACCGCCGCGAGCGAGCCCTGATCCTGGCCGTGGTGGGCTCCTTCACGGCCCAACGCCTGTGGGCCGGCGGCTTTGCGCTGCCCCTGCACAGCCAGGTGGTCAGCGCCTTTGGCCGCCGCAGCATCGTCAACGGCCAGGAGCGCAGCCCTCACAGCGGGGTGGACCTGCGCGGGGCCCTGGGCACGCCGGTGCCTGCCGCGGCCGACGGCACCGTGGCCCTGGTCATCGACGCCTACTTCAGCGGTGTGACCATTTTGATCGACCACGGCCAGGGGCTCATCACGCGCTATCTGCACCTGTCCCAGGCCTTGGTGCGCAAGGGACAAAAGGTGAAAAGGGGCCAGATAATAGGTAAAGTTGGAGCCAGCGGGCGGGTGACCGGACCGCACCTGGACTTCGGGGTCAAGCTGGCCGGGGCCGCGGTGGACCCCCTGGCCTGGATCGAGGTCAGCCGCCGGCTGGCCCAGCGTCTGGGAGAGTAGTCATGGCCAAGGCGAAAAAAGAGCCGGGCTTCGAGCAATCCTTGCAGCGCCTGGAGCAGATCGTGGACCGCCTGGAGTCCGACGAGCTGGAGCTGGAGGAGTCCCTGGCCCTGTTCGAGGAGGGGGTCAAGCTGGCCGAGGCCTGCAACCGCCGCCTGGACGAGGCCGAGAAGAAGGTGAGCCTGCTGCTCAAGGACCGCGAGGGAGCCCTCACGGAGACGCCCTTCGAGCCCGAGGCGGAGGAGTAGCTTGCAGCTCAAGGCCTACTTGTCCCAGCGGCGGGAGATGGTGGACGAGGCCCTGGAGCGCCTGCTGCCCGCGGACGAGGCCGGCGGCGAGGTGCTTAAGGCCATGCGTTACAGCCTCTTCGCCGGGGGCAAGCGCCTGCGCCCCATCCTCTGCCTGGCCGGGGCCGAGGCCGTGGGCGGGAGGCCGAAGCAGGTGATGTTCTGCGCCTGCGCCTTGGAGATGATCCACACCTACTCCCTGATCCACGACGACCTGCCGGCCATGGACGACGACGACCTGCGCCGGGGGCTGCCCACCTGCCACAAGAAGTTCGGCGAGGGCCTGGCGGTCTTGGCCGGCGACGGCCTGCTGACCCAGGCCATGGTGGTGCTCAGCGACCCGGCGCATTATGCCGGCCTGGAGCCGCAGCGCGTGCTGGCCGCCAGCCAGGCGGTGACGCGGGCCGCCGGCTTCCGGGGCATGGTGGGGGGCCAGGCCGTGGACCTGGCCAGCCAGAACCAGGAGCCGGACCTGGCCACGGTGCAGTACATGCACGCCCTAAAGACCGGAGCCCTGATCACCGCCGCGGTGCAGTCCGGCGCCATCCTGGCCGGCGGCGATGAGGAACAGGTGAACCAACTGGTGCGCTACGGCCGGCGGGTGGGTCTGGCCTTTCAGATCGCCGACGACCTGCTGGACCGGGAGGGCGACCCGGCCAAGCTGGGCAAGGCGGTGCACGCCGATGAAAAGCAGGGCAAGATGACCTTCCCCACGGTGGTGGGGACGGTGCAGGCCCGCAAGATCGGCTGGGACCTGGCCGAGCAGGCCGCGGAGCTGGCGGGGGGGCTGGGGCCGGGGGCCGCGCCCCTGGCCGAGCTGGCCCACTACATCATGGAGCGCACCCACTGAGGAAGTGAAGATTGCCCGAGAATCTGCCCAAGCCCGTCTCCATTTTGGATGAGATCGACTCGCCGGCGGACATCAAGGAGCTGAACCTGCTGCAGCTGCAGCAGTTGGCCCGCGAGCTGCGCCAACGGATCATAGACACCGTCACCCGCACCGGCGGCCACCTGGCCCCCAGCCTGGGAGTGGTGGAGCTGACCCTGGCCCTGCACTACGTCTTCGACGCGCCCCGAGACAAGATCGTCTGGGACGTGGGGCACCAGACCTACGCTCACAAGCTCTTGACCGGCCGGCGCTGTCAGTTCGACACCCTGCGCCAACTGGGCGGCCTGTCCGGCTTCCCCAAGCGGGCCGAGAGCCCCTATGACGCCTTTGACACCGGCCACGCCTCCACCTCCATCTCCGCGGCCCTGGGCATGGCCTTTGCCGAGCGCCTGAAAAAGGGCGCGGGCAAGGTGGTGGCGGTGATCGGCGACGGCTCGCTCACCGCGGGCCTGGCCTACGAGGGCCTGAACCAGGCCGGCGACATGGATGAGGACCTGATCGTAGTCCTCAACGACAACGGCATGTCCATCGCGCCCAACGTGGGGGCCCTGTCCAAGTTCATGTCCCGCACCCTCTCGGGCAAGGTGTACCAGCGCTTCCGCAAGGAGCTGGAGCGCCGGCTGCGGTCCTTGCCCGGCATCGGCGAGGATTTACTGGACATCGCCCGGCGCTCCGAGGAGTCCTTCAAGGCCTTCTACACCCCGGGCATGCTCTTCGAGGCCTTCAAGTTCAACTACGTGGGGCCCATCGACGGCCACGACCTGGAGCGGCTCATCGAGACCCTGGGCTATGTCAAGCCCCTGCAGGGCCCGCAGTTGGTGCACGTGATCACCAAAAAGGGCCGCGGCTACCAGCCGGCCGAGCAGAACCCCGCTCACTACCACGGCGTGGGCGGCCAGCCGCCCAGCGGCGCCGGGCGGCCGCACGCCCACCCGCTGAGCTACACCGAGGTCTTCGGCCAGACCATGGTGGAGCTGGCCGCCGCGCGGCCGGAGATCATCGCCATCACCGCGGCCATGCCCGAAGGCACCGGCCTGGCCCAGTTCGCCGAGGCCTACCCCGATCGCTTCGTGGACGTAGGCATCGCCGAGCAGCACGCGGTGACCTTTGCCGGCGGCCTGGCCGTGCAGGGCTTCCGGCCGGTGGTGGCCATCTACTCCAGCTTCATGCAGCGGGCCTATGACCAGATCGTGCACGACATCTGCCTGACCAACCTGCCGGTGGTCTTCGCCCTGGATCGGGGGGGCATCGTGGGCGAGGACGGCGCCACCCATCAGGGCCTGCTGGACCTGAGCTTTCTGCGCTGCGTGCCCAACCTGTCGCTCATGGCCCCGGCCGACGAGGACGAGCTGCGGCACATGCTGTGCACCGCCCTGGAGCACCAGGGTCCGGTGGCCCTGCGCTATCCCCGGGGCAAGGGCCGGGGCCAGCACCTGGAGGGCCCGCCGCAGGTCCTGCCCTGGGGCCGGGCCCAGGTGCGCCGCCAGGGCAACGGCGTGCTGCTGCTGGGCATCGGCGTGGGCGTGGCCGCGGCCGAGCAGGCCGCCGAGCAACTGGCCTCGGAGGGCGTGCAGGCCGCGGTGGTCAACGCGCGCTTCGTCAAGCCCCTGGACGAGGAGCTGATCTGTGAGCTGGCCGCGCGCTGCGGCCGGGTGGTCACCGTGGAGGAGAACGAGGCGGCCGGCGGCTTCGGCTCGGCGGTGCTGGAGAGCCTGGTCCGCCGGGGCGTGGGCGGGGTGCGGGTCAAGCTGGTGGCCCTGAACGACGTGTTCGTGGAGCACGGCAGCCAGGCCCAGCTGCGCGCCCTGCACCGGGTGGACGCCACGGCGGTGGCGGCCGCGGCCCGGGAACTGCTTACCTAATATGGTTCGCGTCCCCAGGCTGGATCAGCACCTGATGGCCTCGGGCCTGGCCCCCAGCCGCAGCAAGGCCCAGGCCCTGATCCTGGCCGGCCTGGTCAAGGTGGACGGCCGGCCGGTGAATAAGGCCGGCTTTGTGGTGCCGGCCGGGGCCGCGGTGGAGGTGGCCGGCCCGGAGCACCCCTACGTGTCCCGGGGCGGGGTCAAGCTGGCCGGCGCCCTGGATCACTTCGGGCTGGCGGTGGCCGGCCTAAGCTGCCTGGACGTGGGGGCCAGCACCGGCGGCTTCACCGACTGCCTGCTGCAGCGGGGCGCGGCCAGCGTCACCTGCCTGGACGTAGGCTATGGCCAGTTGGCCTGGTCCCTGCGCAACGACCCCCGGGTCACCCTGCACGAGCGGGTCAACGCCCGCTATCTGTTGCCGGAGGTGGCGCCCGGTCCCTTTGACCTCATCGTGGTGGACGTGTCCTTCATAAGCCTGACCCTGGTGCTGCCGCCCCTGGCGCCGCGCCTGGCCGCGGGCGGTTGGCTGCTGCCCCTGGTCAAGCCCCAGTTTGAGACCGGCCGCCAGGCGGTGGGCCGCGGCGGGGTGGTGCGCGATCCGGCGGTGCAGCAGGCGGCGGTGGAAAAGGTGGCCGCCTGCCTGGCCGGTCTGGGCCTGGCCGTGCTGGACTCCTGCCCCAGCCCCATCCAGGGACCCAAGGGCAACCAGGAGTTTTTCATCCTGGCCCGCAAGAGCAGGGCATAGGGGTGTTTACGCCTCTGCCCGCGGCGGCTACAATGAAAGGCCAGTCGAGAGGAGGCGGTTTGCCCAAGGCATTATCCATAGCCGCCGGGCTCATGGCCCTGGTCTGCTTGTGCGGGGCGGCCCTGGCCGCCGGGGCGAGCGAGCAGGCGGCCCTGGCCGCGGCCCAGGAGTGGCTGGCCCTGGTGGACCAAGGCGACGCGGCCGCCAGCCGGGCCGCGGCCCATCCCCGCCTGGCCGAGATGTTCACCCCGGCGCAGTGGCAGGCCCGCATCGGGCAGATGCGCCGGGACCTGGGCGCGCCCACCTCCCGGAGCCTGCACGGCCGGGAGTCCTCGGCGGAGCTGAAGACCCCGCCGCCCCAGGCCTTTTTCCGCTTCATCTTCGTGGCCCGGATGAGCAAAGGGGTGGACGTGGAGGAGGCGGTCACCTGCCTGCAGGGACCGCAGGGGCAGTGGCGGGTGGCGGACTATTTCGCGCACTTCAAATGATCATTTTGCGGGAGCCGACATGGCCAAGCTGAGCAAGCAGAAGGTGAAACAGTTGCGGGACAGCCTGACCCTGCAGCCCAAGAGCGTATGGGACCAGTCCACTCCGGCCCAGCGCCGGGAGATCATGGCCATGGGCGAGCAGTACAAGCGCTTCCTGGACCAGGCCAAAACCGAGCGCCTGGCCGTGGAGGTCATCAAGAAGGCGGCCCGGACCAAGGGCTTTAAGCAGCTCAAGGCCGGCGCCAGCGGCAAGCGGTTCTACCTGGAGTTCAAGGGCAAGCTGCTGGCCCTGGCCGTGCTGGGCCGGCGGCCCCCAAGCCAAGGCATGCGCCTGCTGGGCTCGCACCTGGACGCGCCCCGCCTGGACCTGAAGATGCACCCCCTGTACGAAGACCAGGAGCTGGCCTTTCTCAAGACCCACTACTACGGGGGCATCAAGAAGTACCAGTGGTTGGCCCGGCCCCTGGCCATCCACGGCGTGGTCTGCACCACCGACGGCCGCATTGCGGAGGTGCACATCGGCGATGAGCCCGAGGACCCGGTGTTCAGCCTGCTGGACCTGCTGCCCCACCTGAGCCGGCGGGCCCAGGGCGAGAAGAAGCTCTCGGAGGCGGTGGAGGCCGAGCGCATGAATCTGCTGCTGGCCGCGCTGCCCCTGGAGGCCGGCGAGGCCAAGGACAAGGTCAAGTTGGCGGTGCTCAGCGAGCTGAACAAGCGCTACGGCATCGCCGAGAAGGACCTGATCAGCGCCGAGCTGGAGCTGGTGCCGGCCGGCGGGGCCCGGGACGTGGGCCTGGACCGCAGCATGGTGGGCGGCTACGCCCAGGACGACCGGGCCAGCGCCTTCGCCTCCCTGCAGGCTATGCTGGAGCTGAAGAACCCGGCCCTGACCGCGGTGGCCCTGTTCTACGACAAGGAGGAGATCGGCTCCGAGGGGGCCACCGGCGCCCAGAGCCGCTTCCTGGAGCACCTGACCGCGCTTTTGCTGCAGGCCGCCGGCCAGCCGGCCGACTATCTGGCCATCAGCCGCTGCCTGGGCAGCAGCCAGATGCTCTCGGCCGACGTGAACGCGGCCTTTGATCCGGACTACCCCGAGGTGCACGAAAAGCGCAACGCCGCCTACCTGGGCTACGGCGTGAACCTGACCAAGTACACCGGCCACGGCGGCAAGTACGGGGCCTCGGACGCGGACGCCGAGTACGTGGCCTGGCTGCGCGGGGTGTGGGACCGGGCCGGGGTGGTGTGGCAGGCCGCGGGCATGGGCAAGGTGGACGAGGGCGGCGGCGGCACCGTGGCCAAGCACCTGGCCATCTACGGCATGGACATCATCGACGTGGGTCCGCCGTTGCTGTCCATGCACTCGCCCTTCGAGATCTGCCACAAGGCCGACATCTACAGCTCGGTGCAGGCCTATCTGGCCTTTTACCAGGCCCCGCCCATGAAGGCGGGGCGAGGGCTGGCGTGAACCGGCCCGCGGACATAATCAGCCAACGCTGCCCGCAGTGCGGCCAGCCCGTGGAGCGGCCCGGCCTGTGCCCGGCCTGCCATGGCCAGCCCCACTGCGACGGCGGCGGCCAGTGGAAGGACTGCACCCCGGCCATGCCCGACTGCGACTGCCCGATCATCGGCTTCGCCAAGCTGCACCTGCCGGGCTGCAAGTACTTCTAGCCGCTCATGGCCGCGCTGCCCGATCCCGCCACCCTCACCGCCGGGGGCCTGTTGGTCACCTCTTTTGTCATCGGCCTGTCCGGGGCGGTGATGCCTGGGCCGGTGCTGGCCGGCACCGTGACCCATGCCGTGCGCCAGGGGGTGCTGGCCGGGCCGCTGGTGGTGCTGGGCCACGCCATCCTGGAGGCAGCCCTGCTGTTGGCCCTGGTGGCCGGCCTGGGGCCCGTCCTCACCCGGCCCACGGTGGGCGGCCTGGTGGGCGGGGTGGGGGCGGTGATCCTGCTATGGATGGCCTGGGGCATGTTCCGGGCCCTGCCTGGGTTGCGCCTGGAGCTGAGCCAGGGCAAGGCGCGCGCGGCCGGGCCGGTGCGCGACGGCCTGCTGCTCTCCCTGGCCAACCCCTACTGGTCGCTGTGGTGGGCCACGGTGGGGATGTCCCTGATGGCCATAGCCCTCAAGAGCCCCCTGGGCTGGTGGGGGCTGTTGGTGTTCTACCTGGGGCACATCGGCGCGGACCTGGTCTGGTATCTGTTCGTGTCCCTGGTGGTGGCCAAGGGACGGCGCTTCATCAACGACCTGGCCTACCGGGTGCTGGTGGGGGGCTGCGCGGCCTGTATGGTGCTGTTTGGGGGCTACTTCGCGCTGTTCGCCTGGCGGCAGCTCAGCGCGGCCTGGGGCTAGGGGGCCGGCGTGGGCACGACAAAGCGGCCGCCCCCCGGAGGGTGCAGCCGCTTTTTTAAGAGAAGGTACGGGCGCTAGCCGCGCGGGTTGCGGGTGCGGGCCCGGGCCATCTGCCGGCGCAGACGGCGGCGCGCCTGGCGCTGCTTGCGCCGGCGCATGTCCGAGGGCTTTTCGTGCCAGCGTTTTTCCTTGAGCTGCCGGAACACGCCCTCTTTGGTCAGCTTGCGCTTGAGGACCTTGATCGCCTTCTCTACGTTGTTGTCCACGACCTGGACTTGCACTTAAATCACCACCTTCATAAGATTGTTATGTAGAGTCGCCTCGCAGCCAGACACGGCCGTCGGCGAGTGGTAAATATAGCCAAAGCCACGCCGGCTGTAAAGGGGCAATTTCAGGGGGTGATTGATGCTCATGGCGCACACGGAACATGGCCTGACCCTGGCCCTGGGCGGCGGCGGCGCCCGCGGCTTCGCCCATGTGGGCGTACTGCAGGTGTTGGAAGAGCACGGAGTGAAGGCGGCCAGCGTGGTGGGGGTCAGCGCCGGCGCGGTGGCCGGCGCGGGCTATGCCCTGGGCTTTTCCACGGCCGAGATGCGCGAGCGGGTACAGGAGTTCGGCCAGAGCCCCTTGGCCCGGGATTCGCGCCTGCTGGCCATGATGGGCTCGGCCGGCAGCTACAAGTGCAAGAGCCTCTCAGACCGGCTCAGCCGCCTGTTCAGCCAGGGCATGCTGGTCAAGTCCTTTTTCCTGGATACCTCATTGTTGAGCGAGGATTTCTTCCACGACATGGTGGCTTTTTTCCTGCCCAAGGTGAACCTGGAGGACACGGCCATCCCCTTTGCCGCGGTGGCCACGGACATCAAGACCGGCGAGCCGGTGGTGCTGGAGCACGGCGACCTGCGCCGGGCGGTGCAGGCCTCCTGCGCGGTGCCGGGGGTGGCCGCGCCGGTGGAGATCGACGGCCGCTGGCTCATAGACGGCGGGGCCTCCATCCTGGTGCCCACGCCGGTGGCCCGGCAGCGCTCGGCCGGGCCGCTCTTGGCGGTGAGCGTGGACCGGGACATCGTCACCGAGGACCTGCCCGGCCAGTCCCTGGAGTTCTATCTGCGGGCCACGGAAATACAGGGCCACCACCTGGTGCAGCTGCTCCTGGAGCAGGCGGACCTGGCCCTGCGGCCGTCCCTGGGCGATGTGCACTGGGCCGACTTCGGCAAGTCGGCCTGGATCATGGACCAGGGCTACCACGCCGCCAGCCAGGCCTGGGAGCGGCTAGAGGCCCTGCTGCGGCCCGGGCCCTGGTGGCGGCGTTTCTTCAGTCGGGAGGCCGCGGTGCTGTGAGCCTGTTCGAACCAGATACCAGCCAAGAGGGGGCGCCCCTGCGCGCGCCCCTGGCCGACCGCTTGCGGCCCCGCAACCTGGCGGAGTTCGCGGGCCAGCGCCATCTGCTGGCCGAGGGCAAGGCCCTGCGCCGCCTGCTGGAGGCCGAGCGCCCCACCTCCCTGATCTTCTGGGGGCCGCCGGGCACGGGCAAGACCACCCTGGCCCGCATCCTGGCCCGCTCCTGGGACGCGGAGTTCATGGAGTTCTCGGCGGTGCTCTCGGGCGTGGCCGACGTGCGCCGGGTGGTGGAGCAGGCCCGGGGCCTGCTGCGCCGCGGCCGGCGCACGGTGCTGTTCGTGGACGAGATACACCGCTTCAACAAGGCCCAGCAGGACGCCTTCTTGCCCCACGTGGAGTCCGGGGTGCTCAATCTGTTGGGCGCTACCACCGAAAACCCCAGCTTCGAAATAATCCCGGCCCTGCTTTCCCGGCTGCGGGTGGTGGTGCTGCACCCCCTGAACGAGGACGACCTACGCGCCATCCTGGAGCGGGCCCTCAGCGACCCGGAGCGCGGCCTGGGTGCCCTGCAGGTGGAGCTGACCCCCGAGGCGGCCGAGCACCTGATTGCCGCGGCCTTCGGCGACGCCCGGCGGCTGCTGGGCGCCCTGGAGGCGGCGGTGGCGGCCGCGCCCCTGGGCCCGGGCGGCGGCCGGCGCATAGACCTGGCCCTGGCCGAGGACGCGGTGGGCAGGAAGGCCCTGCGCTACGACAAGGACGGCGAGGAGCACTACAACCTGATCAGCGCCCTGCACAAGTCGCTCAGGGGCTCGGACCCGGACGCGGCCCTATACTGGCTGTCGCGCATGCTGGCCGCGGGCGAGGACCCGCACTACATCCTGCGGCGCCTGGCCAACTTCGCCTGTGAAGACGTGGGCTTGGCCGACCCATACGCCATCAACCAGGTCATGGCCGCCCTGCGGGCCTACGACCTGATGGGCTCGCCCGAGGGCGAGCTGCCCATTGCCCAGGCCGTGGTCTATCTGGCCCTGGCCCCGCGCACCAACGCGGTGTACAAGGCCTTTGCCGCCGCCCAGCACGACGCCCGTGAGATGGGGCCCCTGGAGGTGCCGCTGCACCTGCGCAACCCGGCCACCAAGCTGATGAAGGGCCTGGGCTACGGCCGGGGCTACCAGTACCCGCACGACTTCGAGGACGCCGTGGTGGGCCAGGAGTACATGCCCGAGCGCCTGGTGGGCCGGCGCTACTACCAGCCCAGCGAGCGGGGACGGGAAAAGTTGTTGCGGGAGCGTCTGGAACAGCTCAGGCGGGACAAGGCCCGCCTGCGCCGACAGGAGAAGAAAGAGCGGCCTACTTGATCAGCCTCAGGCGGGGCCGACCCTTGATCTTGGGGCAGTCCTGCTTCTTGTGCTTGGAGGCCATGGAGCACTTGAAGCGCATGCCGTTGATCAGGAAGAAGGTTATCACCGAGCGCTCCCAGTCGCGGCTCAGGTCGCAGTTTTCCATGCGGGCCTGGAACCGGGGCAGCAGCTCGCTGAGTTCAGAGGCATCCAGATCCAAAATCTGGTCTGCCAGGTGATCCAGCATCTCCTCCACAGGCGCCTCCGCGAGTCTGGGACCGGCCATGGCCGGGATGTTCCTTAGTGAAAACTAGATACCCTTAATAACGCGAAACAAAAAGTTTGTCAATTTTCTTGTCCTTGTTAGGCCCGGTGCCACAACGTATAATCAATTCAATTAGTAACGAACCACAGGCACAATAGGCCTGTTATCGGATATGCTTCGTGGTCAGGCTAGGTATGCGGACCCCACAGGGCCGCCGCCGGTTGCCGAGCGGAGCGGGGGAAGGATACAGGGCATGTCTGAGCGAACCGTCAAACTGGACTACGGCTTTTGCCTGGAGCAGATCATCGGCCAGCCGGGAGTTAGCCTGGAGCAGTTGCGCTCCCTGGCCCCCCAGGTGGCCGAGCTGCACCATGGCTTGCAGCGGCAGCGCCAGGACGGCCGGCTGGGCTTCATGGACCTGCCCGAGCAGGACCTGGCGCCTGTTTTGGAACAGGCCTCGCGCCTCAGCTCCATCGCCCAGGACCTGGTGGTGCTGGGCATCGGCGGCAGCGCCCTGGGGGCCACGGCCGTGGACATGGCCCTGCGGGGCTTTTGGCGTCACGCTGCCCCGGCGGAGCCGGGCCGCATGCGCCTGTTCGTGGCCGACAACAGCGACCCCCGCTTTTTCGGCTCGCTGCTGGACCAGGTCGACCTGTCCCGAACCGCCTTTAACGTGGTGAGCAAGTCCGGCTCCACGGCCGAGACCATGGCTCAGTTTCTGGTGGTGCGCGAGCTGCTGGAGCGGGCCCTGGGCCCGGAGGAGGCCCTGCGCCGCCTGGTGTTCACCACCGACCCCCAGGCCGGCAACCTGCGGGCCATCGCCCAGAAGGAGCCGGTGGCCATCCTCAACGTGCCGCCCAGCGTGGGCGGGCGCTACTCGGTCTTGAGCGCCGTGGGGCTGCTGCCCCTGGCCTGCGCCGGCCACGACGTGGCCGCCTTGCTGCAGGGCGCCGCGGCCATGGCCGCGGACTGCCGCAGCGGGCAGCTGATGAAGAACCCGGCCTATCTGCTGGCGGCGCTGGCCGTGGAGTACGCCCAGCGGGGCCGCAACGTGCTGGTGATGATGCCCTACGCCACGGACCTGTTCGGCCTGGCCCAGTGGTTCGCCCAGCTCTGGGCCGAGTCCCTGGGCAAGGCCGTGTCATTGCAGGGCGAGACGGTGCACCGGGGCCAGACGCCGGTGGCGGCGGTGGGGGCCACAGACCAGCACAGCCAGCTGCAGCTGTACATGGAGGGGCCGGCGGACAAGCTGATCATCTTCCTGACCCTGGGCAACTACGGCCGAGACATGGAGATACCGGCGCTTTACCAGGACATCCCCTCCATCGCCTACTTGGGCGGCCGCTCCCTGGCCGAACTGATCCAGGCCGAGGCCCGGGCCACGGCCGCGGCCCTGGCCAACCAGGGGCGGCCCAGCCTGGGCCTGCGCCTGCCGGCCATCGACGCCTCCGCCCTGGGCCAGGTGATATACCTGCTGGAGCTGGCCACGGTCATGGCCGGGGCCCTGCTGGATATCAACCCTCTGGACCAGCCCGGAGTGGAGCTGTCCAAGCAGCTCACCTACGGGCTCATGGGCCGCGAGGGCTATGAGGAGCAGGCCCAGCGCATCGCGGAGCTGGAGACCGGCCCGGATTTCGTGCTCTAGGAGAGGCGCGTGAGCGAGCAGGCGGTCATAATCCCGACGCCTACGGGGGAGGCCGGCGACAGCGAGGCCACCAGGCCGTTCCAGTTGGTCAAGCACTTCTCGGTGACCAGCCTGGTGATCATCCTGCTGTTCAGCCTGCTCATCTCCTCGGTGGTCAGCCGCCGGGCCGGCGATTTGTTCCTCAAAAAGCGCGAGCAGTACTCCCTGCTTTTGGCCGAGAACCTCAACCACCAGGTGATGACCCGCTTCGTGGTGCCGGCCCTGGCCGAGTACGGCGGCATCAACGTGGGCCAGCCCGAGCAGTTCAAGCTGCTGGACGCGGTGGTCAAGAACACCATCCACTCCTTCCATGTGGGCAAGGTCAACATCCTGGACCTGGAGGGTAACGTCATCTACAGCACCCAGCCGGACTACATCGGCCGGGTGGGCGACGAGGGCCGGCCCTTCCAGAGCGCGGTGGCCGGCAAACCGGTGAGCGTCATCGAGCCGCCGTTTCGGTTCTTCGAGATGGGCGGCGGCGGCCAGCGGGTGCTCAAGACCTTCATCCCCCTGCGCGACGAGCGCCGGCGCACCGCCGAGCTGGGTCCGCCCCGGGCGGTGTTCGAGATCATCCTGGACATCTCCCAGGACTTCCGCGAGGTGTGGCTGAACCAGATGCTGATCCTGGCCACCCTGCTGGTGATGATGGCGCTGTTGTTCGTGATCTTGCGCTCCATCGTCATCCGGGGCCAGCGCATCATGGGCCGGCGGGCGGCGCTGCAGGCCCGCCTGGAGCTGCAGCTCAACCAGGCCGAGCGCCTGGCCTCCCTGGGGCGCATGGTGGCCGGCGTGGCCCACGAGATACGAAACCCCCTGGGCATCGTGCGCTCCACGGCCGAGCTGCTGGGCAGCAAGGCCGACCAGGACACTAAGGGCCTGGCCTCGGTGATCGTGGAGGAGAGCACCCGCCTGAACCAGATCGTCACCGAGTTTCTGGACTTCGCCCGGCCGCAGCAGCCCAAGCAGGAGCCGCTTAACATCGAAGAGGTCCTGGACCGCAACCTGCAGTTCCTGATCCCGGAGAATCAGCGCCTGGGCATCCAGGTGCTGCGGCGCTACCAGAGCCCGCGGGTGCCGGTGCTGGGTGACCGGGACCTCTTGTACCGGGCCTTCTTGAACGTCTTCAACAACGCGGTGCAGGTCATGGAGCAGGGTGGCCTGCTCACGGTCTCCACCATGAGCGTGACCAAGGGCGAGCGCCGCTACGTGCGGGTGGCGGTGGAGGACAGCGGTCCGGGCATAGACCCCGAGGCGGCCAGCCGCCTGCTGGAGCCCTTCTTCACCACCAAGGAGAAGGGCACCGGCTTGGGCCTGTCCATCGTCAGCAACATCGTGGCCAGCCACCAAGGCAAGCTGGAGGTGAACAACGCCCCCGGCGGCGGGGCCCAGGTGGTGGTGCTTTTGCCCGCCGCGGACATAGTGCACTAGGCCCGCGGCGGCGGATGGGAATTAGCCGGTGGAACGCATCCTGGTCGTAGATGACGAGAAGAACTACCTGGTGGTGCTGGAGGCCCTGCTCAGCCAGGCGGGCTACGAGGTGGCCAGCGCCCAGAACGGCGCCCAGGCCCTGGCCCTGGTGGAGGAGGCCGAGCCGGACTTGGTGATCACCGACATGCGCATGCCCCAGATGAGCGGCCTGGAGCTGATCCGCCGCCTCAAGGAGCGCTACACCGACCTGCCCATCGTGGTCATGACCGCCTACGGCACGGTGGAAAACGCGGTGGAGGCCATGAAGCTGGGGGCCACGGACTACATCAGCAAGCCCTTCGAGAACACCGAGCTGCTGCTGACCGTGGAAAAGTCGCTCAAGATGCGGCGGCTTTTGTTCCAGAACCGGCTGCTCAAACAGGAGCTGAAGGGCTTCGGCGAGATCATCGGCGACAGCAAGCCCATGCGGGAAGTGTACGCCCTGGTGGACAAGGTGGCCGCCACCCGGGCCACGGTGCTTCTTACGGGCGAGAGCGGCACCGGCAAGGAGCTCATCGCCCGGGCCATCCACACCCGCTCGCCCCGGTCCGAGGAGGCCTTCGTGGCCGTCAACTGCATGGCCCTGACCGAGACCCTGCTGGAGGACGAGCTGTTCGGCCACGAGAAGGGGGCCTTCACCGGCGCCACCGGGCGGCGCAAGGGCCGCTTCGAGATGGCCCACCAGGGCACCCTGTTCCTGGACGAGGTGGGCGAGCTGGGGCCTTCGGTGCAGGTGAAGCTGCTGCGGGTGCTGCAGGAGCGCACCTTCGAGCGGGTGGGCGGCAACCAGCCCATCAGCGTGGACGTGCGCATCGTGGCCGCCACCAACCGGAACCTTTCCCAGGCCGTGGACCAGGCCAAGTTCCGCGAGGACCTGTTCTACCGCCTCAACGTGGTGCGCATCGACCTGCCGCCCCTGTCCCAGCGGCGCGAGGACCTGCCGGCCCTGGTGGCCCACTTCGTCAAGAAGTACGCGGCCGAGATGGGCCGGCCGGCGCCCCAGATGACCAAGGAGGCCATGGCCATGATCTTTCGGCACCCCTGGCCGGGCAACGTGCGCGAGTTGGAGAACGCCCTGGAGCGGGCGGTGATCCTGGCCGGGCCCCAGATCACGCCCACGGACCTGCCCCTGGAGCTGCGGCCCGAGGCGGGCCAAGGCGCGGGCGTGGCCGAGTTGCCCACGGGCATGGGCCTGACCCAGGCCGTGGAGGACATGGAGCGGCGCATGATCCTGCGCGCCCTAACCGAATCCGGCGGGGTGGCGGCCCATGCGGCCGAGGCCCTGGGCCTGACCAAATCCAACCTGGCCTATAAGCTCAAGAAGTACGGTATCGGCTGAGAACGGCGCCGCCTCAGGCTTTTTCCTCTTTGGCTTCGCTCTTGGCCTCGCTGCTGGGCGGCGCTGGCTTGCGGAAGATGATCACGTAGTAGACCAGCTCCTGCTCCCGGTGGCCGAACAGCCTGCCCAGGCAGCCGGGGTTCACCCGCACGCCGATGGGGTCGGTGCGCATGTATTGCCAGCCCTTGGCGGCCATTTTGTTGGCCAGCTCCTCCAGGTAGGCCGCGGCCTCGTGGCCCTTGTAGGCCTTGTCGCGCATCTGGATGGTGGGCGGTATCTGCATCATCTTGTAAACGTAACCCATGCTCCCCTGCCTTTACGGTGTCCGGCCGAACCCCTAACGGCCGTAAGCGCGGTCTATTTCCAGGCGCACACCATCATTATATCGCCTTTGTCCGCTTGGAAGCGGCCGCCGCTGAAGCCCGGATGCAGCTCCACGCGGCGGAAGGCCTTCAGCCAGGTCTTCAAATCGGCTATGGTCAGGGCCCGCACCAGGGTGGAGATGCCCTGGGCGTCGTCCAGGCGCATCTCTTCCAGGCCCGGCGCCACCCGGCGGCAGCTCATGCCCGGCTGGTACTCCCGCCAGGCGCCGGGCGCGGCCATCGCGGGATAGGTGCGCGGGTGGGGCAGCTCCACCACCAGGACCCCGCCAGGCCGCAGCACCCGCCGCGCTTCCACGGCCACGGTCTCCAGTTCACCGGGCCCGCTGAGGTGGATCAGGGTGGCGTGCAGGCTGATCACCGCGGCGAAGACGCCGCTTCGAAAGGGCAGGCCGCGGCCGGCGTCGCCGCGCACCAGCAGGGCCTGGGGTTGGCAGCGGGCCTGGGCCAGCATGGCCGGGGAGCAATCCAGCCCCACGGGCAAGAAGCCGGCCCTGGCCAGGGCCGGCAGCATGCGGCCGGTGCCGGTGCCCAGGTCCAGGACCGGACCCGCAGGGCATATCTTGCTCAACCAGGCCGCCTGCTGGGTGGTGAGCTTGGGCGGGTAGGCGTAGCGCTGGTCATAGACCGCGGCCACTTGGTCGTAGAAGTCTCGGCTAGGCAGCGGGCTCATGGCTGGAAGGCTTTCCGGCTCCCCAGGCCCAGCGCCGAGGCCGGCTACAGGGGTGGCCGCCGCAGGTGGTGGTCGCTGGCCTGCTGATAGGCGTGGCCCACGGCCAGGAGCGTCTCCTCGGCGAAGTGAGGGCCGATGATCTGCAGGCCGATGGGCCGGCCGCTGGCGGCCAGTCCGCAGGGCACGCTTATGCCTGGCAGCCCGGCCAGGTTCACCGACAGGGTGCAGATGTCGCTCAGATACATCTGCAGGGGGTCGCCGGTCTTCTGGCCGATATCAAAGGCCGGGGTGGGGGCCACCGGCCCCAGCAGGGCGTCCACCTGCTGGAAGGCGTCCAGGTAGTCCTGCTTGATCAGGGTGCGCACCTGCCCCGCCTTGCCGTAGTAGGCCTCGTAGTAACCGGCGCTGAGGGCGTAGGTGCCCAGCATGATGCGCCGGATCACCTCCGGGCCGAAGCCCTGGCTGCGGGTGTCCAGGTACATGTCCATGAGGTCTCCCTGGGGGGCGCGCAGGCTCAGGCCGTACTTGACCCCGTCGTAGCGGGCCAGGTTGGAGGAGGCCTCGGCCGGGGCGATGATGTAGTACACCGGCAGGGCGTAGTCGGTGTGGGGCAGGCTGACCTCCACCAGTTCCGCGCCCTGGGCCTGCAGCACGGTCAGGGCTGCGCGCACCGCGGCCTCCACCTCGGGGTCCAGACCGGCGGCGAAGAACTCCTGGACCACGCCCAGCTTCAGGCCCTTGACCCCGCGCTCCAGGGCAGCCGTGTAGTCCGGCACCGGCCGGGGGGCGCTGGTGGAGTCGGCTGGGTCGTGGCCGGCGATGACCGAGAGCACCTGGGCCGCGTCGGCCACAGTGCGGGCCAGAGGGCCGGCCTGGTCCAGAGAGGAGGCGAAGGCCACCAGGCCCCGGCGGCTGACCAGGCCGTAGGTGGGCTTGAGCCCCACCACCCCGCAGTGGCTGGCTGGCTGGCGGATGGAGCCGCCGGTGTCGGTGCCCACCGCGAACAGGGCGCTGCCCGCGGCCACGCTGGCCGCCGAGCCGCCCGAGGAGCCGCCGGGGATGGCGGCCAGGTCCCAGGGGTTGTGGGTGGTGAAGAAGCCCGAGTTCTCCGTGGAGCTGCCCATGGCGAACTCGTCCATGTTGTGCTTGCCCAAGAGCACCATGCCCGCGGCCTTCAGCCGGGCCACCAGGGTGGCGTCGTAGGGCGGCACGAAGCCTGCCAGGATCTTGCTGGCGCAGGTGGTGGCCACGCCCTGGGTGCAGATCACGTCCTTGATGCCGGCTGGGATGCCGGTGAGCGGCCCGCCCTGGCCCTGGGCCAGAACTTGGTCCGCGGCCCGGGCCATGTCCAGGGCCAGCTCCGTGGTGACGGTCAGGTAGGCGTGCACCTGGGGCTCAATGGCCTCGATGCGCGCCAGCAGGGCCTGGGTCAGCTCCAGGGAGCTCACCTGGCGCTGGTCCAGCAGGGCGCGGGCCTCCAGCAACGTCAGGTCGTGCAGGGAGGAGGTCATCTCAGATCACCTTGGGCACCACCAGGCTCTGGCCGTCGCTGGCCGGGGCATTGGCCAGGGCCCGCTGGTGGTCCAGGCCTGGGGCCACCTGGTCCGGGCGCATGGCGCCGGTCAGCTCCAGGGCATGGTTGGTGGAGGGCACCCCGCTGGTGTCCAGCTCGTTGAGCCGGTCCATGGCCGCGAGTATGTCGTTGATCTGCTCGGTGAGCTTCTCGCTCTGCTCATCGCTCAGCCTGAGCCGGGCCAGGGCGGCCACGTGGGCCACCTCCGCGGCGCTGATCTTCATGGCGGCTCCTCCGCGGGAAGTAAGGCTACTTATTTAACACGGGCAAGGGGTCGGGGCAAGGCGCGGCCAGGGACGCGGTCACTCCAGGGACCAGTAGTTCAGGGCCATTTGGCGGGCCTTGGCCACCGAGGGCGCCAGCTCCTGGCGGCTGGCCTGGGCAATGAGCGCGTCCTGGCGCTGGCCCTCCAGGGCCCCCAGCACCGACACCACCGAGCGGGACAGGGCTCCCAGGTCGTAGCCGCCCTCCAGGGCGAACACCAGCCGGCCCGGGCAGAGCTCGGCCGCCAGCTCATGGACTATCTGGGCCAGGGCCGCGAAGCCATGGTCGGTGAGGGTCATGCTGCCCAGGGGGTCGTCGGCGTGGGCGTCGAAGCCGGCCGAGACCAGGATGAACTGGGGCAGGTACTCACGGGCCAGGGGCCGCAGCAGCCGGGAGAAGGCCTGGATGTAGGCGCTGTCGCCCAGGCCGGGGCTCAGGGGCACGTTGACGTTGTAGCCTTCGCCGTCGCCCCGGCCCACCGCCTCCACCGGGCCGGTGCCCGGATACAGGGGCCACTGGTGGGTGGAGAAGTACAGCACCCGGTTGTCGGCGAAGAAGATGTCCTCGGTGCCGTTGCCGTGGTGCACGTCCCAGTCCACCACCAGCACCCGCTGCAGGCCCCGGGCGGCGATGAGGTGGGCGGCAGCGGCAGCCACGTTGTTGAACAGGCAGAAGCCCATGGCCCGGGCGGCGGTGGCGTGGTGGCCCGGCGGCCGCACCAGGGCGAAGCCGGCGTCCACCTGCTGCTCCAGGGCCGCGTCGCACAGGTCCAGCAGACTGCCGGCGGCCAACAGCGCCACCTCAAAGGAGCGCGGCGAGGCCGCGGTGTCCGGGTCCAGCTGGGCCACGCGGCCCTGGGTGGAGGCGATGCGGGCCAGGTGGCTGGGGTGATGCACCCTGGCCAGCTCCTCTTCGCGGGCCGGCCGCAGGGGCAGATAAATGGCCTGGGTGCGGCCGGGCCAGGCGTTCAGGGCCTGGTCCACCGCGGCCAGGCGCTCGGGGCACTCGCAGTGGTAGGGTCCGGTGTCGTGCTGCTGGAACACCGGGTCGGCGACTATGCCTATGGCCACGGCTAGCCTTTCTTGTCCTGGGGCTTGCTCAGTCCCGGGTGCGGGGTGGCCTTGGGGAAGAACAGGACCCGGCCGTCGTACATGATGCCGTTGAGGTCCTTGGGGTCCACCTTGGCCAACTGGGCGAATATCTCGCTGAGGTTGAACACCACCGCCTTCTGGCCGGGCTCCAGCAGGTTCAGGTTGTGGGTCATGTGGCCGGTGCGCACGTTGTACACCCCCACCATGTGCTCGGCGAACTTGAGCACCTTGCCCACGCCCGAGGACTGGCCTTTGGCCGTGGGCTGGTCCGCCCTCGGGGGCAGCTGCACGCCGCGGCTGGCCAGGTACTCCTTGAGCAGCCGGTAGTGGACGTCCCAGAGGTTGTCGCCCGGCCGCACCAGGTACACGCCCCAGACCGTGACCTTGGGGGACTTGAGGCCCTTCTCACGCATCTCGCCGCGCTGCTCCACCACCAGTTTGCGCTCCAGCTCGTCGATGGTGATGCGCCGGTTGCCGATCTGCACCGCCTCGTCGCTGCGCACCACCACGTCCACGGATTTTTGCAGGCCGAAGGGACGCTTGCGCTGGGTCTGCTCCGCCTGCTGGGCCGGGGTGGGCATGGTGCCTTGCACCTTGGCCGTGGCCTCAGTGCCGGGGCCGATTTGCACCACCTTGCCGCTGGCGCTGGGCGGGGGCACTGGCACCGCGCCGGCCTTTGGGGTCGGAGCCGCGGTCTGGGCCTGGGGAGCTGGGGCCGGGGTGGTCTTCTTGGCTTGGCGCGAAGATATTTCGGGCCAGAAATACCAGGCCGCCGCGGCCACCACCAGGGCCAGCAGCACGATGGCCGCTAGCCAGGGCCAGCGGGCGGCGGTGCGGGGCCGGACGTTGGGTTCGGGGATGGATATTTGGGGTTCGGTGATCCGCCTGTCCTCCATGGTTCACCTCGCAGGGGGCGGGACATAAAAAAGAGCGCCGGCCTACACCGGCGCCCGGTGCTTTCCGCAATTCTATTCTATAGGTTACGCCAGCAGAGCCGCAAGTGTTCATCGTCCGGAGGCGAGGTAAACCAACTGACCACCACCGCCAGGATGAACGACACCGGCAGGGCGATGATGTTGGGGTCGGTAAACTGCAACAGCCACAGGCCTGAGCCCTTGGCAAAACCAGCGGCCAGATTTTCCACGCCAAATACAGCCTTGCACAGGCCGATGGCCTTGGCCTCCTTGGCGTGCACGAACAGCAGGAAGAAGAAGGAGGTGGCGAAGCCGCCCACCATGGAGGTGACGGCGCCGGCCCGGGTCATGCCCCGCCAGTACAGGCCCAGGAAGTAGGCGGGCAGGAAGGAGGCCGCGCAGAGGCCGAAGAAGAAGGCGGTGGCCAGGGCGATGATGGAAGGCGGCAAGAGCAGGCCCCAGATCAGGGTGACCACGATGGTCACCGCCACGCCTATCCTGGTAATGGTGATCTCATTGCGGCCCTTGGCGGCCAGGCCGCGCTCGTAGAAGTCGCGGCCCAGGCTGGTGCCGCCCACGTGGAACTGGCTGGAGAGGGTGGACATGGCCGCGGCGAACATGGCCAGCAGGAACAGTATCTCGAACCAGTTGGGCATGAACTTGCTGATGTACATGGGGATGATCTTGTCTATGTTGCCCCCGGCCACGGCCACGGCGATCTTGCCCAGGTCCCGGAAGAACATCACGTTGCTTAGGGCGCCCACCACGAAGGCCACGCCGGTCATGGTGAGGATGAAGACGCCGCCGTAGAGCACCGCCCGGTTCAGCTCCCGGTCGCTGGACACGGTCATGTAGCGCACCGCCAACTGGGGCTGGGCCAGCACGCCGATGCCCACGCCGTAGATGATGGTGGTGTAGATCACCAGCCACAGGGGCGAGAAGGGCGCGGCGCCCTGGGTCCAGCCCAGCATGCCGCCGGCCTTGAGGTTGGCCGGCATCTGGGGCGCCAGGTCGGTCAGGGCCCGGTGGGCCGGGGTTATGCCGCCCAGGGCGCTGTAGGTGAAGATCACCAGCAGCAGCATCATGATGAACATCAGGCTGCCCTGGAAGGCGTCGGTGTACATCACCGCCTTGAGCCCGCCGGTGATCACGTACAAAGCCAGCACCGCCGAGAACACCAGCAGGGCCACGGTGTAGTTGAGGCCCAGGCCCACCTCCAGCATGCGGCTGATGCCGATCAAGACCGCCGCCGCGTACACCGGAATGAAAGGGAAGCAACTGTGTTCCTTGTCAAGCGGGAAACGGCTGCCAGGGTTTATTGTCGCGCACCATGGCGTTGAGTATGACCAACAGCTTTCGCATGCATGCGACCATGGCGACTTTGAATTTCTT
>JBFMFU010000012.1:0-34525 GCA_040751985.1 Thermodesulfobacteriota bacterium
GGGGGCGGCCTCGGCGACCTCGGCCACTTCGACGGCCTCCTCGGGCTGCTCCTCGGCGGCCTCGGCCTCTTCCTCGCCCTCGACCTCGCCCTCTTCCTCGGCCTCGAGCTTCTTGCGGCGGCGGCGGATCACGCGAGTGGTCACCCGCTTCTCCTCCACCACCTCGCTGCGTTCGGCCCTGTACTTGTCGCGCACCGCCTGCACTTCCTCGGGGCTGAGGGAGCTCATGTGGTTGCGCACGTCAAAGCCCAGCTCGATGAGCTGCCGGATCAGATCACGGTTCTCTATCTTCAGTTCTTTGGCCAGCTCATATACCCGCATCTTGGCCATCAAAATCTCCTCGGTTCCATCCACTTTTCTTGCCCGGGCGCCAGGGGGATCGGCCGTCACCGGTCGCCGGATTCATTCGCCTGCCTGCTCGTATCAGCTTTTTTCCTTCTCCTCCGGGGTAGCGGGCTCCGCGGGCGGCGGGACCGGGGCGTCCTGCTCCGGCTCGGCCGAGGCCGGCTCCTTGGCCGGCTGGGAGGCCAGCTCGGCCCAGGCCTCCTGGGCGGCGCTCAGGGCCGAGGAAGGCCCGGCGGAGGCGACCTCCGGGGCCGCGGCGGGGGCGGCGGCCTCCCGCTGGGGCGCCTCGGCCAGATAGCGCTTGGCGTCGGCGATGAGCGTGGCCGCCCGCTCTTGGTCTATGCCCGGCAGGGCGGCCAGGTCGGACGCGTCGGCCTCGGCCAGGGCCTCGGCCGAGCCGTAGCCGGCCTGGAACAGGGTGTCGGCCCCCACGTCGGAGACGCCCACCACGTCCAGCAGGGAGCGGTAGCCGTCGCGCAGGGTCTCCCCGTAGCGGGTCTCGCTCTTGACGTCTATCTTCCAGCCGGTGAGCTTGCTGGCCAGGCGCACGTTTTGGCCGCGGCGGCCGATGGCCAGGGAGAGCATCTCGTCGGCGACGATGACCTCCATGGTCTGGTTGGCCTCGTCCACCACCACCCGGCTGATCTCGGCCGGGGCCAGGGCGTTGACCACGTAGCGGGCCGGGTCCGGATCCCAGGCGATGATGTCGATCTTTTCGCCCCGCAGCTCCTGCACCACGGCCTGCACCCGGCTGCCCTTCATGCCCACGCAGGCGCCCACCGGGTCCACGTCGCGGTCGTGGGAGGCCACGCCCAGCTTGGTGCGGCTGCCGGCCTCGCGGGCCACGCCCTCGATGGTGACGATGCCCTCGGCGATCTCGGGCACCTCCAGCTCGAACAGGGCCTCGATGAAGCCGGGGTGGGTGCGGCTGAGCACGATCTGCGGCCCGCGGGAGATGCGCTTGATGTCCAGCACGAAGGCCCGGACGCGGTCGCCGGGGCGGTAGCCCTCGCGGGGCACCTGCTCCCGGGGCGGCAAGACGGCCTCGGTGCGGCCCAGGTTGACGATGATGGAGCCCTTGTCGAAGCGCTGCACGATGCCGTTGATGATCTCGCCCTTGCGGTCCTTGAAGTCCTCGTAGATGATGTCGCGCTCGGCGTCCTTCATACGCTGGATGATGACCTGCTTGGCGCTCTGGGCGGCGATGCGGCCGAAGTCGCCGGTGTCCACCTTGACGCCCAGCTCGTCGCCCACCTCGCAGTCCGGGTCCAGCTTACGGCCCTGGACCAGGGAGATCTGCATCTCCGGGTCCTCGACCTCCTCCACCACCTCTTTGAACTCGAAGACCTCAACCTCGCCAACCTCGTCGTTGTAGGCCACGTCCACTTCGACCTTGGAGCCCAGCTTGCGCCGGGCGGCCGACCGCATGGCCTCCTCCAGGGTGTTGATGAGGATCTCCCGGTCCAGGCCCTTTTCGCGGGCCACCTGGTCGATCATTCGCTTCAGTTCGCTCATGCAAAGCTCCTCGACAAGAAGCCGATTGGCCGCCGCCCACAGCGGCCGCCTATAAATTCGCCTCCAGGCGGGCCTTGGCCACCCTGGCCAGGGGCACGGCCCTCACCTTGCCTTCCACCTCGATCAGCACGTCGTCGCCCATGCGTCCCTTGAGCACTCCCTTGAGCACCTGGCTGCCCCCCGCCTCGTCGTTGACCACCAGGCGGACCGGGCGGCCGGCGAAGAGGTCGAATTCGCGCGGGTCCTTGAGCCGTCGGTCCAGGCCCGGCGAGCTAACCTCCAGGTTGTAGGGGACCGCGATGAGGTCCTCCACGTCCAAGAGATCCCCGGCCTGGCGGCTCACCGCCGCGCACTCGTCCAGGGTCACTCCGCCCTGGGGCCGGTCCACGCAGAGCCGGAGCACCTGGCCGCCAGCCTCCCGGCGCCAAACCAGCTCCACCAGCATCAGGCCCTCGGAGCGCACCACCGGTTCCAGAAGAGCGCGCAGGCGCTCCACCAGCTCCGGCTCGTTGTTCACCACCCGCGCGTCCACAGCGGTGCTCATCCCCTGGGCCCGCCAGGCAGCACAAACCGCGGACCCCGTCAAGGGGCCGTGGACCGTTCAATCTGTCCGCGCATCACGGTGGCCCGGAAAAGCCGGCCAGATCGGATCGGGTCCACTAATCGAAGCAAGCCTGCCCTCGCCGGGGGACGGCGGCGGCAAGCCCCCTCAAAAAGGGACACTCCGGCTCGCGGGCGCGGACTCGCCGCCGCCCCCCAGCCGGTTGGTGTTCGGCCAGGTCAAGCATGGAGCGGGCAACGGGGATCGAACCCGCGACTCCGAGCTTGGGAAGCTCGTACTCTACCAGCTGAGTTATGCCCGCTCAAGTCCGGGAGGGGCCACGGCTGGCCGGCGCGCTGGCTCGCGCGAGCATTGCCCCGCCGCGCTAACCTCAACCCTCTCCTGAACTAAATGCCGGCTCCCTAGGGAGCCGTTGGGCATATTATATGGTAAAAAATGCCCTGTGCAACCGCTAATTATGGACCGGCCCGGACGTTGCTTTTTGTGGCCGGCCCTGCTATGCAGTAGTGCAACCTAGTATTCTTTCGCGGAGATGAATCATGGGCGCTGTCGCTGAACTCCCGGCCAACCAAGCCTGTCTGGACCGCCTGACCAGCGAGGTCATCAACCAAGGCCTCTGCGTAGCCTGCGGAGCCTGCCTGGGGCTCTGCCCCCACCTGATCTTCCTGGACGGCCAGGTGGCCGCACCCGACGCCTGCGGTCTGAGCGAGGGCCGCTGCATCGACCTGTGCCCCATGGACCCGGCGCCAGAGCCGGCCGCGCGGCGGCAGGAACTGCACCAGGCCCTGGGCAGCAGCTATCAGCCGCCCATCGGGCCGGTCATTGAGGCCTGGCAGGGCCGGGCCGTGGCCGCGGACCTGCAAGGCAAGGTGCAGTACGGCGGCGTGGTCAGCGAGCTGGTTTCCCTGGCCCTGGAGGAGGGGCTGGTGGGCGAGGCGGTGGTCACCGTGGCCGGTCAGCGCGGCGTGCCCCAGGGGGCCCGGGCCAAGAACCGGCCGGAGGTGCTGGCCGCGGCCGGCTCCATCTACGCCGGCGGCGGGGCCCTGGGCGAGCTTAACCGGGCCCTGGCCGAGCCCGCGGACCATTCCCTGGCCGTGGTGGGCCTGCCCTGCCAGGTGCTGGCCATTGCCGGCATGAAGAGCCATCCCCGCTACCCGGCCGCAGCCCAGCGCCTGGGCCTGGTCATCGGCCTGTTCTGCACCATGAACCTGCCGGTGCGGGGCCTGCGCCGCCTGCTCCAAGCCGAAGGCGTGGAAGGGCCGGTACTCAAGAGCGACTTCCCGCCGCCGCCGGCCGGCGTGTACCAGGTCTGGAACCAGAGCGGCCTGCACGAGCTGCCCATCGAGAAGGTGCGCGACATCCGCTTCAGCGGCTGCGCCTTGTGCCCGGACCTGACCGCCGAGCTGTCAGACCTGTCGGTGGGGGCCTGCGAGGGCCGTCCGGGCCTGAACACCATCCTGGTGCGCACCCCGGCCGGCGCCAAGCTGGTGGAGCGGGCCCGGAAGCTGGGCCGCCTGGAGCTGGAGCCGGCGGCCGCGGAGTCCATGGATCACCTCCAGATCGCAGCGACCAACAAGCGGGCCCGCGCCGAGCAGGCCCGCGCGGAGAGACAGCATGGCTGATCTGACCAAGCTCACCCCCGGCCAGCGCACCCTGCTGCAGGGCAACGAGGCCATCGCCCGGGGGGCCCTGGAGGCCGGCATCAGCCTGGCCGCGGCCTATCCCGGCAACCCCAGCAGCGAGATACTGGAGTCGCTGGCCGACTCGGCGGCCGCTGCCGGCATCTACGTGGAGTGGTCGGCCAACGAGAAGGTGGCCCTGGAGGCCGCGGCCGGCGCCTCCTTCGCCGGCCTCAGGGCCATGGCCTCCATGAAGCAGAACGGGGTCAACGTCTGCCAGGACTTCATCTGCAACCTGACCATCAGCGGCACCAAGGGCGGCATCGTGCTGGTCACCGCCGACGATCCGGGCTCCATCTCCTCCACCAACGAGCAGGACGCCCGCTTCATCGCCAAGCTGGCCGAGCTGCCGCTCTTGGAGCCCTCCACGCCGGCCGAGTGCCTGGCCATGATGCGCTTCGCCTTTGAGCTGAGCGAGCAGATCGGCAACCTGGTGGTGCTGCGCTCCATCAGCCGCCTGAGCCACACCCGGGCCGGGGTGACCCCCGGCGCCCTGCCCGCCTCGCGGCCTCAGCCCTACTGGGACCCCAAGGTGGCCTGGCACACCCTGCCCACCGTGCTCCGGCATAAGGCCATGCTGGCCAAGCTGGCCAAGGCCGGGGAGATCATGTCCGCGGCCGGCTTCAACGCCTACAGCGGCCCGGAGCGGCCGGAGCTACTAGTCATCGCCTCGGCCAGCAGCGCCCTGTACGCCGACGAGGCCCGCGACCGCCTGGGCGTGGCGGAGCGGGTGGGGCTCTTAAAGTTGGGCTGCACCTGGCCCCTGGACGAGGCCCTCTTGCTCAGGCACCTGGCCGCCACCGAACAGATCCTCTTCGCCGAGGAGGTGGACCCCTTTATCGAGGACAACGTCAAGGCCCTCTACGCCCAGCACGCCCCCGAGCTGGGGGTCAAGCGCTTCTTCGGCGCAGCCACTGGCCACACCCCGCCGGTGGGCGAGATGAGCCCGGACGTGCTGGCCGAGGCCCTGGGCAAGATCCTGGGCCGGGAGCCGGCCACAGTGGATGCGGCCTACCTGGAGCGCGTGGCCCAGCGGGTGGCGGCCCTAGTGCCGCCACGGGAGTTCGGCTTCTGCCCCGGCTGCCCGCACCGGGCCAGCTTCTGGTCCATGAAGCAGGTCCTGGCCGCCGACGGACGCGACGGCCTGGTCAGCGGCGACATCGGCTGCTACTCCCTGGCCATGCTGCCCACCGGCTTCCAGCGGGCCAACGCCGTGCACTGCATGGGCTCGGGGCCGGGGGTGGCCGGCGGCCTGGGCCAGCTGCGCAGCCAGGGCTTCGACCAGCCGGTGATCACCACCGTGGGCGACAGCACCTTCTTCCACGCCGCCCTGCCGGCCATCATCAACGCCCGCTGGAACCAGTCGGACTTCGTGCTGGTGGTGCTGGACAACTCGGCCACGGCCATGACCGGCTTCCAGCCCCACCCCGGCACCGGCCAGACCGCCACCGGCCGGCCGGGCAGCCAACTGGACCCACAGACCGTGCTCACCGCCCTGGGCGTGCCCTGCTCGGTGGTGGACCCCTACGACCTAGAGGCCACCCAGCAGGCCCTCTACGACGCGGTGCAGGCCGGCGGCGGGGTGCGGGCCCTGATCCTGCGCCGGGTCTGCGCCTTGGTGCAGAACAAGCGCGGCGGCCACCCCTACACCGTGAGCGTGGACCCGGACAAGTGCCGCGGCGAGAACTGCGGCTGCCACCGCTTCTGCTCGCGGGTGTTCCGCTGTCCGGGCCTGGCCTTCGACGAGGCGGCGGGCAAGGCAACGATCGACCCGGTGGTCTGCGTGGGCTGCGGGGTCTGCACCCAGATCTGCCCGGCCGGCGCCATCCAGGCCGAGCCCAGGAAGGAGGCCGCGGCATGAAGGCACTCAAGCAAGAGCCCCTGGACCTGATCGTCACCGGCGTGGGCGGCCAGGGCAACGTGCTGGCCAGCCAGGTGCTGGGCCGGGCCCTGCTGGCCGCGGGCTATCAGGTGACGGTGGGCGAGACCTACGGACTGTCCCAGCGGGGCGGTCCGGTGATGAGCATGGTGCGGGTGACCAAGGAGAAGGTCATGGGCCCCACCATTCCGGCCCACAGCGCCGCGGCCCTGGTGAGCCTGGAACCCCTGGAGGCGTTGCGCGTGCTGGGCACCTACGGCCACCCCGGCGTGGTGGTCTTGACCAACGACCGGCCCCTGCTGCCGCTCAACGTCATCGCCGGCACGGACCGCTACCCGGACCTGGCCGAGCTGAAACAGGCCCTGAGCGAGAACTGCGCCAAGCTGTACTGGCTGCCGGCCACCGAGACGGCGCTCAACCTGGGCAACCCCATCCTGGCCAACGTGATCATGCTGGGGGCCCTGGCCGCGGCGGGGCTGTTGCCCATCGGCGCGGCCGAGATCGAGGCGGCCCTGGGGGCCATCTTCCCGGAGTCCAAAATGGGCGTGAACCGCCGGGCCCTGGCCAAGGGCGCGGAGCTGGCGGCGGCGGCATAGAGGCAGACATAAGCAATAAAAGGCGGCCCCCCGCGGGGCCGCCTTTTTCACGCCGCCGCGGCCGGCGCTACTTGCGCTTCACGTTCTGCTCTATGTACTCCACGATCTTGCCGGTGGCGGTGCCTGGTCCGAAGATGTCGGCCACGCCGACCTGTTTCATGGCCGGCACGTCGCTCTCGGGGATGACTCCGCCGCCCAGCACCAGCACGTCGTCCAGGCCCTTTTCCTTGACCAGCTTCATCACCTCCGGGAACAGGTAGTCGTGGGCCCCGGAGAGGATGGAGAGCGCAATCACGTCCACGTCCTCCTGCATGGCGGTGTTGACGATCTGCTCGGGCGTCTGCCGGAGCCCGGTGTAGATCACCTCCATGCCCGCGTCGCGCAGGGCCGCGGCGATCACCTTCACGCCCCGGTCGTGACCGTCCAGGCCGGGCTTGGCCGCCAGTACTCTTATCTTGCGCATGGCTAGCTCCTCCTAGATGGTCGTGGGGGCCTGGTACTCGCCAAAGACCCCGCGCAGGGTGTCGCAGATCTCGCCCAGGGTGGCGTAGGCCTTGACGCAGGACAGGATGTGGGGCATCAGGTTGTCCTCGCCCTGGGCCGCGGCCTTGAGCGCGGCCAGGCCCTTTTGCACGGCCTGGCCGTCGCGCTGGGCGCGCAGCTTCTTTAGCGCCTCCATCTGCTCCAGGCGCACCTTGGGGTCCACGCGCAGGATGTCCTGGGGCGGCGGCTCCTGGGTAACGAACTGGTTTACGCCCACCACCACCCGCGCCCCGCTCTCCACGGCCTTCTGGTACTCGTAGGCCGCCTCCTGTATCTCGCGCTGGATGAAGCCCTGCTCCACCGCCTCCACCGCGCCGCCCATCTGGTCGATGCGCTCGATGTACTCACCAGCGCGCTTCTCGATCTCGTCGGTGAGGTGCTCGATGTAGTAGGCGCCGGCCAGGGGGTCCACGGTGTCGGTGACGCCGGTCTCGTAGCCGATGATCTGCTGGGTGCGCAGGGCTATGGTCACCGCCTCCTGGGTGGGCAGGGCCAGGGCCTCGTCCATGGAGTTGGTGTGCAGGCTCTGGGTGCCGCCCAGCACCGCGCTCATGGCCTGGAAGGCCACCCGCACGATGTTGTTCTTGGGCTGCTGGGCGGTGAGGCTGCAGCCGGCGGTCTGGGTGTGGAAGCGCACCATCAGGCTGCGCGGATCCTGGGCCCCGAAGCGCTCCCTCATGATGCGCGCCCACAGCCGCCGGGCGGCGCGGTACTTGGCCACCTCCTCCAGGAAGTCGCTGTGGGCGTTGAAGAAGAAGCTCAGGCGCGGGCCGAAGTCATCCACCTTGAGCCCGGCCTTGATAGCCGCCTGCACGTAGGCCATGCCGTTGGCCAGGGTGAAAGCCACCTCCTGCACGGCCGTGCTGCCGGCCTCGCGGATGTGGTAGCCGCTGATGCTGATGGTGTTCCACTGGGGCACCTCGGCCGCGCAGTAGGCGAAGATGTTGGTGATGATGCGCATGGAGGGCTTGGGCGGGAAGATGTAGGTGCCCCGGGACGAGTACTCCTTGAGGATGTCGTTCTGGATGGTGCCGCGCAAGGCCTCGGCCTTCACGCCCTGGCCCTCGGCCACGGCGATGTACATGGCCAGCAGGACGGCTGCCGGCGCGTTGATGGTCATGGAGGTGGAGACCTTGTCCAGGGGGATGCCCGCGAACAGGGTCTCCATGTCTTTGAGCGAGCTGATGGACACGCCCACCTTGCCCACCTCGCCCTGGGCCAGTTGGTGGTCGGCGTCGTAGCCGATCTGGGTGGGCAGGTCGAAGGCCACCGACAGGCCGGTCTGCCCCTGCTCCAGGAGATAGCGGTAGCGGCGGTTGCTCTCGGCGGCGGTGGCGAAGCCGGCGTACTGGCGCATGGTCCACAGCCGGCCGCGGTACATGGTGGGCTGCACTCCGCGGGTGTAGGGAAACTCGCCGGGCAGGCCCAGGTTGCCGGCGTAGGCCTGGTCCGGCGAGGCCGGCAGGTAGAGCCGCTCCACGGGCAGGCCGCTGATGGTGCTGAACTCTTTTTTGCGCTCGGGGTGCTTGGCCAGGGACTTGTCCAGGCGGGCCTGCCAGGAGGCCAGCTGCTCGGCGAAGCTGCTCATGTTCTTCCTCTACAGCGGCACGTTGCCGTGGCGGCGCACGGGCCGGAAGGTGCGCTTGTTCTTGAGGGCCTCCAGGGCCCGGATCAGCTTGCCCCGGGTCTGGCTGGGCAGGATGATCTCGTCGATGTAGCCCAGCTCGGCGGCCCGGTAGGGGCTGGCGAACTTGGCCCGGTACTCGCTGACCAGCTCCTGGTAGGCGGCGGCCTTGTCGGTGGCCTGCTGCAGCTCCTTGCGGAAGACGATGTTCACCGCGCCCTCGGGGCCCATCACCGCGATCTCGGCGGTGGGGTAGGCGAAGTTGATGTCCGCGCCGTGGTGTTTGGAGCCCATCACGTCGTAGGCGCCGCCGTAGGCCTTGCGGGTGATCAGGGTGATCAGGGGCACCGTGGCCTCGCAGTAGGCGTAGATCACCTTGGAGCCATGGCAGATGATGCCGCCGTACTCCTGCTGCACGCCGGGCAGGAAACCGGGCACGTCCACGAAGGTGACCACCGGGATGTTGAAGGCGTCGCAGAAGCGCACGAAGCGGGCGCACTTGCGCGAGGCGTCTATGTCCAGGCAGCCGGCCAGGTGCATGGGGTTGTTGGCCACGATGCCCACCACCATGCCGCCCAGACGGGCGAAGGCGGTGATCATGTTCTTGCCCCAGCCCTTGGACACCTCGAAGAAGCTGTCGGCGTCCATCACGGTCTTGATCAGCTTCTTCATGTTGTAGGGGGTCTTGGGATTGTCCGGGATGAAGGAGTCCAGCTCCGGGGCGGTGCGGCTGGCCGGGTCGCCCACGTGCTTGTCCGGCGGCTTCTCCTCCCAGTTGCTGGGCAGGTAGGACAAGAGGGTGCGCACCATCTCCAGGCACTCTTCGTCGTTGGCGGCCATGAACTGTGCCACGCCGCTCCTGTTGTTGTGCACCTTGGCCCCGCCCAGGGTCTCGGAGGTCACCTCCTCGCCGGTGACGGTCTTGATCACGGCCGGGCCAGTGATGTGCATGTAGGAGCTCTGGTCCACCATGAAGATGAAGTCGGTGATGGCCGGAGAGTACACCGCCCCGCCGGCGCAGGGGCCCAGGATGGCGCTGATCTGGGGCACCACCCCGCTGGCCAGCACGTTGCGCCGGAATATCTCGCCGTAGGAGCCCAGGGAGACCACGCCCTCCTGGATGCGGGCCCCGCCGGAGTCGTTGAGCCCGATGATGGGGGCGCCGGCCTTCACCGCCAGGTCCATCACCTTGACCACCTTCTCGCCGAAGGTGCCCGACAGCGAGCCGCCGAAGACTGTGAAGTCCTGGCTGAATACGAACACCTGGCGGCCGTTGATGCGGCCGTGGCCGGTGACTACGCCGTCGCCGGGAATCTTCTGCCGCTCCATGCCGAAGTCGTTGCAGCGGTGGACCACGAAGCGGTCGAACTCCTCGAAGGTGTCCTTGTCCAGCAGGGCCTCTACGCGCTCGCGGGCGGTCATCTTGCCCTTGTCGTGCTGGGCCTGGATGCGATCGGCGCCGCCGCCCAACAGGGCCTGCTCATCGCGCCGCTTCAGGTCCTGGATCTTGTCCTTGGTGGTGACGGGAACGCCTGCCATAGCCTAAGCCTCCTGGGGTCTTGCCTTCGCCCGCTGGGGCCGTCGCCAATCCGGGCGCCAGGACAAAAAAGTGCGGGCTGCAAAGCCCGGACCGGGGTCCAGTCTCCGGCAGCCCGCGGCTGCGCAAAACCTGGCGGGGTCTGGACCCCGATTCAGTTTAGGACAACCAGCACTTGCTCGGCTTCTACCGTCTGACCGGCCTCTACCTTGACCTCGGCTACGGTGCCGTCTTCCTCAGACAGTATGGGCATCTCCATCTTCATGGCCTCCAGCACGGCCACCTCGTCGTCCTCGGCGATGCTGTCGCCCACCTTCACCGAGACCTTGATGACCTTGCCACCCATGGGTGCTTTAATCTCTGCCAAGGCTCAACCTCCTAAGTTGGCCGCGGCCCAGCCGGGGCCGCGATCTGATGTCGCCCAAATCCCAAAGGTCCCCGCAGAATATTACGAAGCCGTAAAACTTGTCAAGTTTTTAGGCCTTGCCGGCCTCGTCCTCGGCCGGGACCAACTCTGAGCCCGTCTCCTCGTTCTCCAGCTTGGCCAGGTCCTCGAAGCGGATGTCCGCGCCCAGCACCGCCACCATGTGGTCGCGGTCGTCGCGCACCGGGCCGCTGACCGTGATGCACAGGGCTCCGGTGATCTTGCTGGTGTAGAACTCGGTGACGTGCACCTTGCCGTCCTTCATGGGTTTTATGAACCAGTCGCGGTCGCTGAAGTCGGTGTCCAGCATGGCCCGCGAATACTTGGCCCGGTCCACGATGTTGGTGATGTTCTTGGTGATCTTGTAGCCCTGCGGGTTGACCACGTACAGGAACTGGATAAAGGGGTTCTTGTCTAGGAACTCCTGCAGCACCGGCTCGATCACCGCCGGGGCCATGGTCTTTAGCTCGCGGCGGTCGATGAGCTCGCGGCCCAGCTCCAGGGCCCAGCGGCGGGCGCGCTCCTTGAGGCGGTCGAACTCGCTCATAAACAGCTCGGGCAGGTGTTTGCGCGCCACCACCTCCAGCTCCGAGTTGCCGATGGTGGTCAGGCGGCCGTCCTCGTACTGCTCGGCCACCCACTGGGCGATCTTGACGATGCCCGGGTGGCGCTTGTCCACCGCCTTGTCGTCCTTGAGCTTGAGCCGCTGGTTGACCCAGTGGGCCACGGCCGCGGCCCCGCTCTTGTCGTTGATGGCGATGGTGTAGGGCCGGCCCAGGATCTTCTCGGTATCGAAGATGTTGTAGATCTCGGGGTTCTTGATCAGGCCGTCGGCGTGGATGCCGGCGCTGGTGGAGTTGAAGTCGCGGCCCACGAAGGGCGCGGTGGTGGGGATGCGGTAGCCGATCTCCTTCTCGAAGTACTCGGCGATCTGGGTGATCACCGTGGGGTCCATGCCGTCGCCCTGGCCCCGGAGGGCCATGTACTCGATGACCAGGGCCTCCAGGGGCGTGTTGCCGGTGCGCTCGCCGAAGCCCAGCAGGGTGCCGTTGGCCGTGGCGCAGCCGTAGAGCCAGGCGGTGGTGGCGTTGATCAGCACCTTGTAGAAGTCGTTGTGCCCGTGCCACTCCATGAGCTTGCCCGGACAGGCCGCGTCCTCGATCATGGCCCGCACCAGCTTGGGCACGCCGCGGGGCAGGGCCGCGCCGGGGTAGGTGACCCCGTAGCCCATGGTGTCGCAGAGCCGGATCTTGATGGGGATGCCCGACTCCTCCCTGAGCTTGGCCAGCTCCAGGGCGAAGGGCACCACGAAGCCGTAGATGTCGGCCCTGGTCAGGTCCTCGAAGTGGCAGCGGGGGATCAGGCCCATCCCCAGGGCGTCCTGGACCACGCCCAGGTAGTGGTCCAGGGCCTTGCCGCGGTTCAGATTCATTTTGTGATAGATGTGGTAGTCGCTCACCGAGGTCAGGATGCCGGTCTCCTTGAGCCCCATCTGCTTGACCGACTCCAGCTCCTTCTTGTTGGCCCGCACCCAGCCGGTGACCTCCGGGAAGCGGTGGCCCAGGGCCAGGCAGCCCTCCACCGCCTCGCGGTCCCGGGCGCTGTATAGGAAGAACTCGCACTGGTGGATGATGCCCTTGGGGCCGGAGAGCTTGTGCAGCAGGTCGTACAAGGCCACGATCTGCTTGGCCTTATAGGGCGGGCGCGCCTGCTGGCCGTCGCGGAAGGTAGTGTCGGAGATGAGCATCTGCTCCGGCGGGTCCAGGGGCTGCACCTTGTGGTCGAAGTCGATGCGGCACACCTGGTCATAGGGGAACAGGTCCCGGTATAGCTGAGGCTCCTCGGGCTCCAGCAGGCCCAGGAAGTGGGGCGAATGCCGGTGCTCCAATAGTCTGCGGCGAGGGTTCCAATTGGCCATAGCGCTTCTCTCTGTCAAGAATCCGCCGGTAAGACTAACGGCGGCGGCGAAAAAAACAACCGGCAGGCGCAAAAAAAACACGGGAGGGAACACCCAGCAGGGTGTCCCTCCCGTTGCCGATTCGGTATTAAGACCAGGACGGGCTTCGGCGAAGCCCGGTCCGGGTTTTATGTGGCCCTACTTCTTGGGCGGGCAGTAGCGCTTGGCGCCTGCGGGCGGCTTGTACTTGGGGAACTTCTTGGAGCACTTACGCGCCGCAGCCTTGTCCGCGTCGGACACGTTGCGCGGGACCTTCAAGACCCAGCCGACCTTCAGCTTGTTGGGGTTCTTGATCTTGTCCTTGTTGGCGTTCCACAGCAGGCACCACAGCCACGGATCGTTGTAGATCTGCGGCTTGGCCGAGATGCTCCAGAGATCGTCGCATTTCTCGACCGTATAGGTGGTGGGCAGCATGGGCGCCGGGGCGGGCTTCTCGGTCACGGGCTTGGGAGCCGTACCTTCCCATTTCTTAACGGCCGGAGCGGGCGGAGCCTTGGGGGCCGCCTTCTCCACCCCGCACACGGACGCGCAACCGCCTAGCAGGCCTAGCGCCATCACAACCGCCATCCAGGGGAGCAACATCTTCAGCCTCTTCATCCCAAAACCTCCTTCCCAATTCTTGCCCTTCAAGAAATGGGTGCTAAACAGACGGTAAGGCGGCCTTCACCCCGATCGTCCGCAAGGCTTAACTACCTTAGAAGGTCACCTTTCTCTGTATTTTCCGCCATTCTAGAGCCTCCCCCCCCAGGAAGTCAACAGTTTCTACCTAATATCAGGAGAAGTTCACTTATTTTTTACATCCAGGCTCAGCCCCAGTTCCAAGAGCTGGGCCCGGTCCACCTCGGCCGGGGCGCCGGTGAGGGGGCAGGCCGCTTTTTGGGTCTTGGGGAAGGCGATCATCTCCCGGATGGAGGGCTGGCCGGCCAGGATGGTGACCAGACGGTCAAAGCCCAGGGCCAGGCCGCCGTGGGGCGGGGCCCCGTAGGTCAGGGCCTCCAGCAGGAAGCCGAACTTCTCCTGGGCCTCGGCCTCGGAGATGGACAGGGCCCGGAACACCCGGGCCTGCAGGTCCGGGCGGTGGATACGGATGGAGCCGCCGCCCACCTCGCTGCCGTTGAGCACCAGGTCATAGGCCCGGGCCTTGACCTTGCCCGGCTCGCTGCCCAGCAGCTCCAGGTCCTGGGCCCGGGGGCAGGTGAAGGGGTGGTGCATGGCCACCCAGCGCTTGTCCTCGGGGCTGTACTCCATGAGGGGGAAGTCGGTAACCCAGCAGAAAGTCAGCTCTTTGGGGTCGGTGAGGCTGAAGCGACGGGCCAGCTCCAGGCGCAGGCGGCCCAGGGACTCGTGCACCACCGCCGGCGCGTCGGCCCCGAAGAAGAGGATGTCGCCCTCCCCGGCCTGCAGGCGCTCGTTTATCGCCGCCTGCAGCTCATCGCCGAAGAACTTGGCGATGGGCGACTGCCAGGCCCCATTTTCCTTGATCTTGACCCAGGCCAGGCCCTTGGCCCCGAAGTCGGCCACGAAGCTGGTCAGGTCGTCCAGGTCCTTGCGCGAGAGACCCGCCAGGCCCTTGCCGTTGACGGCCTTGACCATGCGGCCCTGGGCCACGGCCTGGGTGAACAGCTTTAATTCCGAGCGGGCCACCAGGTCGGCCACGTCGATCAGCTCCAGGCCGAAGCGCACGTCCGGGGCGTCCAGGCCGTAGCGGCCCACGGCCTGGTCATAGGTGAGCCGGGGCAGGGGCAGAGACAGCTCGCGGCCGGTGGCGGCCCGCACAATGGCCGCCACCAGGCCCTCGGTGAGGGCCATCACGTCGTCCTCGCACACGAAGCTCATCTCCAGGTCCACCTGGGTGAACTCCGGCTGGCGGTCGGCGCGCAGGTCCTCGTCCCGAAAGCAGCGCACGATCTGGTAGTAGCGCTCCACGCCGCCCATCATCAAAAGCTGCTTGAACAACTGGGGCGACTGGGGCAGGGCGAAGAAGCGGCCGGGGCTGACCCGGCTGGGCACCAGGTAGTCCCGGGCGCCCTCGGGGGTGGAGCGGGTCAAAAAGGGCGTCTCCACCTCCAGGAAGCCCTGCTGGTTCAGGTACGAGCGCGTGGCGGTCGCGGCCCGGTGCCGCAGGAGCAGGTTGGCGTACATCTCCGGCCGCCGCAGGTCCAGGTAGCGGTACTGCAGGCGGATGTTCTCGTTTACCTCGATCCACTCCTCCAGCAGGAAGGGTGGCGTCTGGCTCGGATTGAGGATCTCGAACTGATCCACGTAGACCTCGATCTGGCCCGTGGTCAAGTTGGGGTTGGCCATGCCTTCGGGCCGCGGGCGCACCGTGCCCCGCACGGCCAGACAGAACTCGCTGCGTATGCTGTGGGCCTCGCTGTGGGCGCCCTGGTCCACCTCGGGGTTGAACACCACCTGGGTGATGCCCTCGCGGTCGCGCAGGTCCACGAAGATCAGGCCGCCGTGGTCGCGGCGGCGCTGGGCCCAGCCCATGAGCACCACCTGCTGGCCGGCCTGCTCAGCGGTGAGCTGGCCGCAGGAGTGGGTGCGCTTGAGGTCATATATGAATCGCTCAGACACGGGATATCCTTTTAACTTACCTTGATGAGCCGGCAGATGGAGGCAAGCAGCTTGTTTTCAATATAGGACGCAATTTTGTGGTCGATCTCCGGGCCGGCCGGGGAAAGGAAGAAGTCCCCCACCTTGCCCAGATCCACCTCGGCCTGGCTGCCGTCGCTCATCTGCTTCAGTTGCAGCTTGCCGCTGGCCAGCTCGTCCCCGCCCACGAACAGGACGTTGCGGGCGTTCATCTTGTTGGCCCGGCGCAGCTGGGCCTTGATGCTCTTGTCCTCGCTGTTCATCTCCACCCAGAGGCCCTTTTGCTTGCGGAGCTGCTGGCAGAGGTAAAAGGCCAGGCGCCGGGGACTATCTCCCACGGACACGATGAACAGCTCCGGCCCCTGGGCCCACTCGGGGCGGTCGTCGATAATGAGCGACAGGCGCTCCAGGCCCAGGGCGAAGCCGATGGCCGGGGTGGCCGGGCCGCCCAGGGCCTCGATGAGGCCGTCGTAGCGCCCTCCCCCGCCCACCGCGTCCTGGGCCCCCAGGCGGTCGGTCTTGAACTCGAAGGCGGTGCGCGTGTAGTAGTCCAGGCCGCGCACCAGCTTGGGCTCCTCGCGGAACTCCACGCCGGACATCCCCAGCAGGCGGCGCACCTGGTCCAGGTGGGCCCGGCAGTCCGGGCACCAGGACTGGCTGATCAGCGGGGCCTTCTTGGCGATCTCCTGGCAGCCCTCCACCTTGCAGTCCAGCACCCGGAGCGGGTTGTGGGCCAGGCGCTGGCGGCAGTCCGGGCACAGGGCGCCGGTCTTGCCCGTGAAGTAGGCTAAGAGCGCCTGCTTGAAGGCCGGGCGGCAGGCAGGGCAGCCCAGGGAGTTGAGCACGATCTGCACCTGGCCCGCGCCCAGCCGGCCCAGCAGGTGCTCGGCCATGACCAGAAGCTCGGCGTCGCTCTGGGGCCCGGCGTCGCCCAGCACCTCGCAGTCCAGCTGGTGGAACTGGCGCAGGCGGCCCTTCTGGGGCCGCTCGTGGCGGAACATGGGGCCGAGGAGGAAAACCTTGTGGGGGCCGGGCTCGGCGTAGAGCTTGTTCTCCAAAAAGGCCCGCGCCACCCCGGCGGTGGCCTCGGGGCGCATGGTCAGGGAGTCGCCGCTGCGGTCGGTGAAGGTGTACATCTCCTTGGAGACGATGTCGGTATCCTCGCCGATGGAGCGGGCGAACAGCTCGGTGCGCTCCAAGACCGGGGTGCGCAGCTCGCTGAAGCCGTAAGCGGCCAGCACCTCCCGGGCCGTGGCCTCCATGAACCGCCACTTAGGGGCCTCGGGGGGCAGCACATCCTTCATGCCCCGCACCGACTGTATGGCCACGCGAACCAAGCCTTTCGCTGGGATGGACAAGCGCCTGCCCTCGCAGGGGCGGGCCGGGAATTTTGCATATATACCCGGAATTTGTGAGCCGGTCAAGGTTGGCCGCCCCCGGCAGCAACCCACGTAAATGTTAGCACCCTGCCCCGGTCCCCGCCTACATTAATGTACCGGCGCGGTAGCGACGCCCTTGCCATGCTACAGAATGGTAGCCACGATAGTATTGAGCTACCAAGCGGTAGGTTATAAGGGGACTTAGTGGTTAAACTGCTGTTTATTTGTATTCTTTTGCTTTAAAGCTGCCCCTAACCGCCATGGATGCAGAGGCGCGTTTAGGGGCTCAGTGACCAAAGTGAAGCCCACGTCCGGGTATTTTGCCAAAGGATGAACATACCGCCCGGTATGATCGCCCGGCAAGGCCGCGCCCTTAATTCAGCCAGATAACCTACTATTTTTTCTGATCAATATCCCTACAGCCCCAGATTGGCATCAGAGTTGCGTATGTCACGGGAGAGTGCGCCCTGCCGACCATTGGGCGCCAGAGCCTGAAAACTGGTTTGGGCCCTGTTCCGCAACCTTACCTTGTCTGGAGGCAGTACTCATGGCCACCCCCATCAACGCCGGCGACACCGGCTGGATCCTCGCCAGTTCGGCCCTGGTCCTTCTGATGACGCCAGGACTGGCCTTTTTCTATGGCGGCATGATCCGCAAAAAGAACATCCTGTCCACCCTCAACCTGTCCTTCATCATGATGGGGCTCATCGGGGTGCAGTGGGTTCTCTACGGCTACAGCCTGGCCTTCGGCAAGAACGTGGGCGGCATCATCGGCGACCTGAGCTACCTGGGCTTCGCCGGGGTCACCGGCGCGGCCGGGCCCTACTCCAAAACCATCCCCCACCTTGCCTTCGCCGCCTTTCAGATGATGTTCGCGGTGATCACTCCGGCCCTGATCACCGGCGCCTTCGTGGAGCGGGTGCGCTTCAAGACCTTCCTGGTCTTCAGCCTGCTCTGGGCCACCATCGTCTATGATCCGCTGTGCCACTGGGTCTGGGGCGACGGCGGCTGGCTGGGCAAGGCCGGGGCCCTGGACTTCGCGGGCGGCACCGTGGTGCACATCGCCGCCGGCTTCTCCGCCCTGGCCTTCGCCCTGGCCATCGGCCCGCGCCGCGGCTTCCCCAAGGCGCCCATGGAGCCCAGCAACATCCCCTACACCGTGCTGGGCGCCGGCCTGCTGTGGTTCGGCTGGTTCGGCTTCAACGCCGGCAGCGCCCTGGCCGCCAACGGCCTGGCCGCCTACGCCTTCGTGAACACCAACACCGCCACCGCGGCCGCGGCCTTGTCCTGGATGCTGGTCTCCTGGGGCGACGCGGGCAAGCCCAGCGTGCTGGGCATCGCCACCGGCGCCGTGGTGGGCCTGGTGGCCATCACCCCGGCGGCAGGCTACGTCACCCCCCTGAGCGCCATCGCCATCGGGGCCATCGCCGCGCCCATTAGCTACTACGCCATCCGCTTCCGCCAGAAGCGGCAACTGGACGAGTCCCTGGATGTCTGGGCCTGCCACGGCATGGCCGGCACCTGGGGCGCGTTGGCCACCGGCCTGTTCGCCAGCCCGGCCGTGAACGAGGCCGCCGGCCTGTTCTACGGCAACCCCAAGCAGCTGGCCCTGCAGGCCCTGGGCGTGGGCAGCAGCATCGTCTTCGTCTTCGTGGTCACCTTCATCCTGGCCAAGATACTGAACGCCGCCATGGGCCTGCGCGTGAACAAGATGGAAGAGGAAGTGGGCTTGGACCTCAGCGAGCACGGCGAGCGGGCCTACTCGTAGGCCGGCCGCTGCATAAAACTTTGAGCAGGGAGGCTATAAGCCATGCTTAAGAAGATAGAGGCCATCATCCGCGAGGACAAGCTGGGCGAGGTCAAGGACGCCCTGAACGAGATCGGCATCAAGGGCATGAACATCCTGGAGATCCGGGGTCGCGGCCGCCAGGGCGGCATCACCCTGGCCGGGCGCTCGGGCACCTACCAGGTGGACATGCTGCCCAAGATCCAGGTCAACATCGTCCTCAGCGAGCGCAACCTGGACGAGACCATCAATGCCATCATGAAGGCCAGCCGCACCGGCGACGCCGGCGACGGGCTGATCTTCGTCTACCCGGTGGAGGAGGTGGTGCGCATCCGCACCGGCGAGCGCGGCCACGACGCGGTGATGTATCCGGGCGACATCGACGAGCGCAAGCAAAAGGGCGCGGCCTGAGCCGGCGCCATAGACCGCGCAAAAAGATCGGGCCGGGAGGGCGATTGCCCTCCCGGCCCGTTTTGGGTTTGGGTTGTGGGGAGGCCTACTTGAACTCCTCGCCGGGCTGCACCGACACCGGCTTGAGCTTGGTCAGGGCACGGAGCATGAACAAGAGCAGGCCGCCGGAGCCCGGCAGGATGATCAGCAGGTCCGGCAGCATGCGCACCTGGCCCAGTACCTGGATGGCGGTCTGCTCCCAGAAGGCGTCGCTGCGGGCGTGCCAGAAGCCGTAGGCGATGTTGTCCAGCACCTGCAGGACGCCCACCGGCAGCAGGGTCACCGCGAACATGATGGCCAGGCCGATGTTCAGCCCCCAGAAGGAGGTGGCCAAGAGCTTGGTGTTCCAGCCCTCGGGCCGCACCAGGCCGCGCATGCTGAACAACAAGAGGCCGATGGCCAGCATGCCGTAGGTGCCGAACAGGGCCGTGTGGCCGTGGTTCACGGTCAGGTAGGTGGCGTGCTCGTAGTAGTTGACCACCGGGGTGGTGATGGACAGGCCCATCACCGCCGCGCCCAGCACCTCCCAGAACACCGAGGCCATCAGGAACATCAGCGGGTAGCGGAAGGGGAAGCTGCTGCCCGCCTTGACCAGGGCCTTCTGCCCGTGCCAGACCTCGGCCAGGAGCAGGAAGATGGGCACCGGCTCCAGGGCCGAGATGGTCGAGCCCAGGGCCAGCCAGAAGGAGGGGTCGCCGAACCAGTAGTAGTGGTGGCCCACGCCGATGATGCCCGAGCCCAGGGCCAGGCCCACGGTGAAGTACACGGTGCGCAGGCCGGCCTGCAGGTCGGTCAGGCCCAGGTTCACCACCACGAAGACGATGGCCGCCGCGGCGAAGAACTCAAAGGCGCCCTCCACCCAGGTGTGCACCACCCACCAGCGCCAGAAGTCGGCGATGGTCAGGTGGGTGTGAGGGTCGTAGAACAGGCCGAAGCAGAAGAAGCCCACCACCGCCACACCCGAGTAGGCCAGGAAGTGGGGCAGGCCCCATTTCGACTGGCCGCCGCGGAAGTGGGCCTTGAGGGCGCGCACCACCATGTACAGCCACAGCACCAGGCCCACCAGGAGCAGTATCTGCCACAGGCGGCCCAGCTCCAGGTACTCCCAGCCCTGGTGGCCCAGCCAGAACCAGGTGGTGCCGGACAGGAGGCCCTTGAGGCCGGCCACCTCGCCCAACAGGCTGCCCAGGGCCACGATGATTACGGCCACGAACAAGAGGTCCACCAACAGCCCCTGGCCCTTGGGCTCGCGGCCGCCCACCCGGGGCGCCACGAACAGGGTGGTGGCGATCCAGGAGGTGGCGATCCAGAACACGGCCAGCTGCAGGTGCCAGGTCTTGACCCAGTTGTAGGGCACCAGGTTGACGAACCACTCCAGACCCCAGAAGGTCGAGGGATTCACGGTGTAGTGGGCCATGACGCCGCCCATGTTCACCTGCAGGAAGAACAGGGCCGCCACCACCAGGAAGTACTTCACGGTCTTCTTCTGGCTGGGGGAGATGGTGGCCGCGGCCAGGGCCGCCGCCGGCTCGGGCTTATAGGGCAGCGAGCCCTGGTTGAAGCCCCAGCGGTGGAACAGGAAGACGATCAGGCTCAGGAAGAAGGCGAAGGCCACCAGGTTGATGGCTGACCAGACCAGGGCCTTGCCGGGCAGGGTGTTGCCCACCGAGGGGTCGTGGGGCCAGTTGTTGGTGAAGGTCAACGGCTCGCCCGGACGCTGCACGCCGGCGCACCAGGCGGTCCACCAGAAGAAGTCGGCCAGGGCCTGGCGCTCCTTGGGGTCCTTGATGGTCTGGGCGCGGATGGGCCCCCGGGGGTCGCCCCGGCTGAACAGCTGGTCATAGAAGGCGCGGTTCTCTTTAAAGGCCGCCGTCTGGGCCGCGTCCAGCACCAGGGTGTCCTGGGCCTTGCTGTAGCGGAACTTCTTGATGGCCTCGATGGTCAGGGCGTCCACGGCGCCGCGCTGCTCGGTGCTGAGCTTGGCGTAGGGCAGGTTGAACTTGGTCTGGGCCAGGTAGCCGCGCATGGACTGGCCCAGGTTGTGCAGCGCCTGGGCCGTGAAGTCCGGGCCGCGGTAGGTGCCGTGGCCCCAGACGCTGCCCAGGTCCATCAGGCCGTACTTCTGCCAGACCGCCTGGCCGGCCAGGACCTGGGCCCGGGTGCTGAGCACCTGGCCCTGCTCGGTTACGATCTTGCCCGGGTAGGGCGGTAGATCCCGCTCGGTATAGAAGTACCCGATCATGGCGACGACCAGGGCGCCGATGATACAGAGCAGGAAATACCATTTCATCCTCGTGCTTACCATTGCCACCTCCTTTGGATTGGATCAGCTAGCAAGCGTCTATGATCGCCGGCTAAGTATGGGACGGTGCGGTCTTGGTATGCCTTGGTCGCGAAATGGCTCAGCCTTGCGGCAGGAAGCGCTTCCGGGCCGCCCGGCGGCCGGTGTCGGTCTTGAACACCTTGTCGATGAGCTTGGCCATCTTCTCCTGGCTCAGGTTGGGGAACTCCTCGGGGATGTTCACCAGCCAGTCCGAGTCCCAGATGATGCGGAACTCGGTGGTGTCTATGTCCCGGGCGCTGTGGTGGCTGCCCACGATGCGGGCCACGTGGTCCATGGTCTCCGGGTCCAGCTTCAACTGCTTCATAATGGCCGTGGCGATGGGCGGGCCCTCCAGCTCCTGGAAGCGGCCGGCGTTGGAGCCGTGCTTGCGCTCGGCCTCCTGGATGCCTATGTCGTGCAGCACCGCCGCGGTGAGCACCACCCGGGGGTCGCCGCCCTCCTGGCGCATGATGCTCTGGGCCTCCTTGAGCACGGCCAGGGCGTGGTTGATGCGCTTCTCATCCTTGCCGAAGGTGGCCTTCATGGCCGCGATGGTCCGGTCCAGGAGCGACTCGCCCACCTCGGCGGCGGCCGCGTGCTCGGCCAGGGCCTCCTTGGGGTCGTAGCCCAGGCACTCCTTGGCGTGCTCGCACCACTGGGCACAGCCCAGGTTCAGCTTGGGGTTGGCCAGCTTGTGACCGCACTTGGGGCAGCGGCGCTGGGCGTCGTCCTTGAAGAACTCCACCTCGGCCCCGCAGTTGGCGCACTTGGTCTCGAAGATATCGCCGGGCCCCCAGAAGGCAGTGTCCTGGCCGGGGCACATTATCTTGCCCATTACAATTCCTCCCCGTGACTCTTCTGCCACCAGGCGGCGAAACGCTCCTCCGCCGGGGCCTCGTTTAGGTACTGCTCCACGGCCCGGGAGAACAGCTCCACGGCCTGGGCCGGCTCGCCCACCAGCGCCACCTCCCGGGCCAGCCGGGGGTGACGGCCCAGCTTGCCGCCCATGAGCACCCGGGCCTGCGGCAGGGAAAGGTCGATCGCCCCGGCCGGACAGATGCTGGAGCACTGATGGCAGCCCAGGCAGCTCTCAGGCTGCCAGAGGGCTGCATCGGCCATCTCGATGGCCCCATCAGGGCAGACCTCGGCGCACTGGCCGCAGGCGGTGCAGGCTGAGGCGTCGAAGCTGGGCCGCGCCATGCCCACGAGGGCCAGGTCCGCGATCTGGGGCCGCGAGCAGCCGTTGGGACAGCCGGCCAGGGCGATCTTCAGCTTGTGGTGAAACAACACCTGGTCCCCCGACACCCTGCGGCGCAGGCGCTCGGAGATGTCGGCCTGGGCCAGCCACTGCTCAATGGCCTCCTGCCAGGGGACGGTGTCCAAAAGAACGTTGGGGCAGCCGCTGAGCTGGGCCCGGCAGGCCTCCAGCACCACCAGGGAGACGCCGGGGCGGTTGGCCGCGGGCAAGAGGCCGGCCAGCTCCTGGTCGCTGCGCCCGCCGCGCAGGGCCCGGAAGCGGGCCTCGGCCTCCAGCACGTCGGCCAGGCTCACCCGCTGGCGGCCGCTAGCGGCCACCCGCTCGGCCACCTTGCGCCGGGCCAGGGGCCGCACGAAGCGGGGCACCCGCTTGAGGGCCTGCTCGGCGGCCGGGTCCCAGGATATGGCGCGCGCGTCGGCCATGGACCTAGGCCGCCTGCAGCCAGGGCACGTTCTGGGTCTGGATGATCTTGCCGTCCCGGGAGACCACCAACAGCCCCAGGGGCAGGTCCACCCCGGCCCGCTGCAACGCCTGCTGGGCGATCCAGGCCAGGCCCCGGCAGCAGGGCACCTCCATGATCACCACGGTCAGGGACTTGAGGTCCGCGGCCTTGATGATCTGGGCCAGGCGCTCGATGTGCGGCTCCGGCTGGTCCAGCTTGGGGCAGGCCATGGCCACGGCCCGGCCCGGCAGAAGGCGCGAGTGCAGGTCCGGCAGGGAGGCGCCGGCGCAGTCGGCCAGTAGCAGCAGGTCCGCGTTCTTCAGAAACGGCGCCTGGGGGCTCAAGAGCTGCAGTTGGATGGGCCAGTGGCCCAGGCCGGAGGCGGCCGGGCCCACGGCCGGGGCGGCCTTGGGCTGCAGGGTCATGGCCGCCTGGGAGGGGCAGCCGGCGAAATGGGGCATCTGGGCCGGCTGGGCCGGGGCGGCCTGGCCGTGGGCCGGGGCGCGGCCCTGGCTGGCCAGTAGCTTCTCCACCGCCGCCTCGTCGAAGTCGTCGGCCTCGCGCTGGCTCACGGTCAGGGCGCCGGTGGGGCAGCCCTCTAAGCAGGCGCCCAGGCCGTCGCAGTATATCTCGCCCACCAGCTTGGCCTTGCCGTCCACCAGCTTCAGCGCGCCCTCGGCGCAGTCCAGGATGCACTGGCCGCAGCCGGTGCAGAGTTCCTCATCTATATGGATGATGTTTCGCACCTTACGCATGAAGAACCTCGCTTTGAAAGGATGTGGTTACGTCCGAGAGCCGGGTGGTGGCGAAGTAGTCGCGCACCTGGTCGCCCACCGTGGTCAGCAGGCCGCCCAGGATGCAGTTGCCGTTGCACATGGGCCGGGCCAGCAAGCAGCGGCGCTGCTCCAGGGGCCCCTCGGTGGCCTCGTAGACCTCCAGCAGGGTGATGTCTTCGGGCCGGCGCAGCAGGGAGAAGCCGCCCTTGGGCCCCCGCTGGGAGCGCACCAGGCCGGCGCGGCCCAGGCGCTGCATCACCTTGGCCAGGTGGGCCTCGGACACCCGCAGGCGCTGGGCCATCTCCCGGGTGGAGATCAGCCGCTTGGGCTCCGCAGCCAACAGGCCCATGGTGTGCAGGGCCAGGGAGGCCGCCTCGGATATCTTAAGGAGTTGTTGCATGGGACCCGCCCTTTCTAGTATTCAGGTATTAAAATACTTCTTTATTCCCCACCTGTCAAGGCCTAGTTAGCTCCTGGTTATAAAAAATGCTTAATCTACCGTCCCGGTGTCAAGTCGGCGTTTGCGTACCGAATTGCGCTTAACAGCATAACATAGTAATTTTAAAGATATTATTAGCATTAAGTCTGTGCGGAGGCCTGAAAAAGAAACTCTCTGCCGGCGGCCGGCGCAGGCAGCGGGTCGGGCGAAATCCCGGCGGATTGTAGTAATAATAATTCCTGACAGTGCAATTTTTGGCGTTCCCACGCGTGGTTATACAGGCGAACCGACCCTCGGGCAAAATATACTGAAATATATTTCTTTATTTTACTTGACAGCCGGGCCTGGGCCGCCCATACTAATTATGAAATATATTTTAATACTCAGCGGAGCCGCACATGCCTCGCCCCAGAAAAAGCAAGTTCATTCAGCACCTTCCGCCGGCGACCTTTTACAAGCCCCAGGGCGTGCCCCTGGCCCGGCTCAAGGGCCTGACTCTGAGCCTGGAGGGCCTGGAGGCCATGCGCCTGGCCGACGCCGAGGGCCTGGACCAGGCCCAGGCCGCCGCCCAGATGGGCGTGTCGCCGGCCACCTTCTGCCGGGTGCTGGCCGAGGCCCGCGCGGCGGTGGCCCGAGCCCTGTCCGGGGGCATGGCCATACGCATCCAGGGCGGCGACTACCAGGTGGCGCCGCCAGGGGCGATGCCAGGTCCGGGCAACGGGCCGGGCTGGGGCCGGGGCTGGCGCGGCGGCCGCTGAACGACCAAAGCAGAAAGGAGGCAACCCATGCCTAATCGTGATGGAACCGGACCCCGCGGCCAGGGCCGCCAGGGCAAGGGCCTGGGCCCTTGCGGCGGCGGCCAGGGCCGGGGCAGAGGTCAGGGCCAGGGCCAGGGCCAGGGCCGCGGACAAGGACGCGGCCAGGGTCAAGGCCAGAGTCAAGCACCGGGCCGCGGACGCGGCCAAAACAAGGAGTGACGATCATGCCTGGATTCGATGGCAGCGGGCCCTGGGGAGCGGGGCCCTTCACCGGCGGCGGCCGCGGCTACTGCGCCGCCCGCTATGACGCGCCTGGGGCCGGCCGGCCCTGGGGCAGAGGCCGCGGCAGCGGTCGCGGCTTGCGGGGTTGGGGCCGCGGTTGGGCCCCCGGCCCTGCCTGGGGCCAGCCCTACCCCACTGCGGAGCAGGGCGTTTATCCCGGCCCTGAGCCGGCCGGCCTGAGCGCCGAGCTGGCCGCCCTACGCGCCCGCGTGGCCGAGCTGGAGCGGGCCTCGGGCGAGGCCGAATAACCAGCCCCGCATTGTAAGCACAACTAATTCCTTTAAAACCGGCGGTCCCCTGTGGGCCGCCGGACCCAGCCAAAGCCCTATTACAACCAGGTGTAAAATATAGATTATGCTCAAATGAGCATTTTTTGTTGACGCCTGTCCGGGGTGGGGGTATATATTTATGCTCATCAGAGCTTAAAATGAAAGGAAGCCCATGCCCCGGCCCCGCAAATGCCGCCGCGTCAGCCAGCCGCCCCAGGTGAGCTACTTCAAGCCTCGGGGCATCCCCATGCGGGAGCTGACCGAGGTCTACCTGCCGGTGGAGGGCTACGAGGCCCTGCGCCTGGCCGACCTGGAGGGCTTGGGCCACGAAGAGGCGGCCCAGCGCATGGGCGTCAGCCGCCATACCTTCGGCCGGGTGCTGACCGAGGCCCGTCGGGCGGTGGCCGAGGCCCTGGTCAACGGCCATGCCCTGCACATCAACGGCGGCGACTACGTGATGGCCCGCTCGCGCCGGACCGAGGCCAGCCCGGAGCGGCCGCAGCCACAGGAGGTTAGCATGGAAAAGATAGCCATCAGCAGCGAAGGCCCCACCCTGGAGGACCTGGTGGATCCCCGCTTCGGCCGGGCGGCCGGCTTTGTCATCGTGGACCCCCAGAGCATGGCCAGCGAGTACCTGGACAACGGCGCCTCCCAGGCCAGGGCCCAGGGCGCGGGCATCCAGGCCGCCGAGGTGGTAGCCCGGGCCGGGGCCAAGGTGGTGCTCACCGGCTTCGTGGGCCCCAAGGCCTTCCAGGCCCTGCAGGCGGCCGGCATCCAGATCGGTCAGAACCTGGGCGGCATCAGCGTGCGCCAGGCCCTGGAGCGCTATTTGGCCGGCCAGGTGCCCATGGCCACCGCCCCCAACCGCGAGGCCCCCGCGGGCCGCTGACGCCGAGGACTCAACAGACAAGATTCAGGAGCATACCGACATGAGTGAGGCACCCAACCAAGGCGCCTGCGGCCACAGCCACGGCCCGGACCTGGCCCAAGAAGACCGCCTGCAGCAGGCCCTGGACCAGATACGCTTCAAGCTGCTGGTGATGAGCGGCAAGGGCGGCGTGGGCAAGTCCACCGTGGCCGCCTACCTGGCCCTGGGCCTGGCCGCCCGCGGCTTTGCCGTGGGCCTGCTGGACGTGGACCTGCACGGCCCCTCCATCCCCCGCATGCTGGGCCTGAACGGCCACGCTTTGGTGCAGGAACAGGAGCAGCGCATCAGCCCCATGGTGACCAAGCACGGCCTGAAGGTGCTCAGCGTGGAGATGCTGATGCCCGACCGGGAGAGCTCGGTGATCTGGCGGGGGCCACTGAAGATCGGGGTGATCAAGCAGTTCATCTCCGACGTGGAGTGGGGCGCCCTGGACTTTTTGGTCATCGACTCCCCGCCGGGCACCGGCGACGAGCCCCTGACCGTGGCCCAGAGCGTGGACGGGGCCCTGGCGGTGGTGGTCACCACCCCCCAGGAGATCGCCCTGGCCGACGTGCGCAAGTCCCTGGACTTCTGCCGCCAGGTGCAGATGCCGGTGCTGGGGCTGGTGGAGAACATGTCCGGCCTGACCTGCCCCCACTGCGGCCGGCCCGTGGAGCTGCTGGGCCAGGGCGGCGGCCAGGAGCTGGCCCAGCGCCTGGGCCTGAGCCTGCTGGCTCGGCTGCCCTGGGACAGCCGCCTGGTCCAGGCCGGCGACAGCGGCCAGCCCCTGGAGCTGGAGCATGACTACAACGCCGCCGGCCCCCAATACCGGGAGCTGGTGCAGTCGGTGCTCATACGCACCGCGCAGAGGAGCTGAGGCCGTGATTCTGGCCGTAGCCAGCGGCAAGGGCGGCACCGGCAAGACCTCGGTGGCCGCCTCCCTGGCCCTGTCCTGGCCGGGCCCGGTGGCGGCCGTGGACCTGGACGTGGAGGAGCCCAACCTGCACCTGCTGCTGCACCCCCAGCCGGGGGGCGGCCAGGGCGCCTATCTGGAGGTGCCCTCGGCTGACGAGGCGCTCTGCATTGCCTGCGGGGCCTGCGCCGAGCTGTGCCAGTACAAAGCCATCAGCCTGCTGGGCGAAACCCTGCTGGTCTTCCCGGAGATGTGCCACGGCTGCGGCGGCTGCCTGGCGGTGTGCCCCAGCGGCGCCCTGAGACCGGGGCAACGGGAGCTGGGCCAGGTGCTCTGGGGCCGGGCCGGGGACATCGCCGTGTACCAGGGACGGCTGCGGGTGGGCGAGGCCATGAGCCCGCCCCTGATGCGCTCGGTCATGACCCAGGTGCGCGCCGACGGCGCCGAGATAAAGGGCGACGTGATAATAGACGCCCCACCCGGGGTAAGCTGCCCGGCGGTCACCGCCGTGAGCCAGGCCGAGGCGATTCTCCTGGTCACCGAGCCCACGCCCTTTGGCCTCTACGACTTTAGCCTGGCCTGGCAGGCCTTCGCCCCCCTGGGCCGGCCCCTGGCCGCGGTGATCAACCGGGCCGGGGTGGGTGACCGCAAGGTCTACGCCTTCTGCGCCGACCACGGCATCCCCATCCTGGCCGAGATTCCTTACGACCGCGCGGTGGCCGAGGCCTACTCCCGCGGCGTGCCGGCCTGCCGGGCCTCGTCGGAGCTGGCCGGGCTGTTCCAGCGCCTGGCCCAGGACTGCCGGGCCCTGGTGGGCGGCCGGGAGGCGGCCCATGCCTGAGGTGCTGGTGATCAGCGGCAAGGGAGGCACCGGCAAGACATCGCTCACCGCGGCCTTCGCCCACCTGGCCACTAGCAAGGTGGTCTGCGACCTGGACGTGGACGCCCCGGACCTGCACCTGCTCCTGCGGCCCCGGCCGCGCCGGACCGAGGAGTTCTACTCCGGCAACCTGGCGGTCATCGCACCGGAGCGCTGCACGGCCTGCGGCGAGTGCGCCCAGCGCTGCCGCTACGGCGCCGTGACCGAGAAGGGCGGCGTCTATGCCATAGACCCTGTGGCCTGCGAGGGCTGCGGGGTGTGCGTGCACTTCTGCCCGGCCCAGGCCATCGATTTTCCCTCGCGCCACTGCGGCCAGTGGCACATCTCCGACACCCGCCTGGGCACCCTGGTGCACGCCCAGCTCTTTCCGGGCCAGGAGAACAGCGGCCGCCTGGTGGCCCTACTGCGCCAGCAGGCCCGGGAACTGGCCCGGGTCCAGGGCGCGGAGCTGATCCTCAGCGACGGCCCGCCGGGCATCGGCTGCCCGGTGATCAGCTCCCTGTCGGGCACCGACCTGGCGGTGGCGGTCACCGAGCCCACCCTCTCGGGCTTCCACGACCTGGAGCGGGTGGTGGAGCTGTGCCGCCACTTCCGGGTGCCGGCGGCGGTGATCATCAACCGCTTCGACCTGAACCAGGAGCACAGCCAGGCCATCGGCCGCTGGTGCACGGACAACGGCCTGACGCTCTTGGCCCGGCTGCCGCATGACCCGGCCTTCGTGCAGGCCATGGTGCAGCAAGAGACCATAACCGAGTATGAGCAGAGCCCCCTGACCGACGAGATCGGACGGGCCTGGAGCGGAATAACAGCCCTGGCCGGCCTGCCCAAGGCGGCCTAGCCACACACGCGGAGGCGACCCATGACCCAGATCGTAGCCTTTCCCTCTTCCCATCCCGGCGGACTGGACGCCCCTCTGGGGGCCCACTTCGGCCACTGCGACCTCTACACCCTGGTGACCCTGGAGGACGGCCAGGTGAAGGACAGCCGGGTGATCCCCAACGTGCCTCATCAGCAGGGCGGCTGCCTGGCCCCGGTGAACCACCTGGCCCAGCATGGCGTGCAAGCCCTGGTGGCCGGAGGCATGGGCCTCAGACCCCTGATGGGCTTCAACCAGGTGGGCATCGAGGTCTACTTCGGCGGCAATACCTCCACCGTGGGCGAGGCGGCCCGGGCCCTCGCAGAGGGCCGGCTGCCCCGCTTCGCCCAGGAGCACACCTGCGGCGGAGGCGGCGGCATGCCCATGGTCTGATCCGGTGCCTGGTAAAGGTCCGCTACTGCCCGAAGCAGGGCCCTACTGCCCTGGGGTGCCGGTGCCCCGCGCCGGCCCAGGGGCGGACCCCCAGGACCGCGCCCTGATCCAACGCCTGCTGGCCTCCCTGGACCGGCCCCAGGCCGTGGTGGAGCAGGCGGTGGTGGGCCGGCGTTTCGTGGCCATCCGGGCCGGAGTGCGGGTGGGCCTGGCCTCCACCCTGGGGGCGCAGCCCGGGCCCAAGGAGCCGGAGCCCGGCGAGCGCGCCCTGGGCCGCAGCCTGGGGCAGTGCGCCGCCTGGTTGGGCGGGGCAGATCCTCTGTTGTCCAGCCTGGGCCTGGCCGCCCTGGTGGCGGCCTGCCCGCCGCCGCCCCCGAAGCAGACTTGGTCCGGCGCGGCCCAGGAGTTGCTGCTGCCCCGGGCCAGGGGAGCCCGGGTGGTGGTGGTGGGCGACTTCCCCTTCACCGCCGAGCTGGCCCGGACGGCCCGGCGTCTGGACTTGTTGGAGCTGCGGCCCCGGCCTGGGGCCACGCCCCGGCCGCAGTGGGACCGCGCCCTGGCCGGCTGCCAGCTATTGCTGTGCACCGCTACCGCCCTGCTCAGCGGGGGCCTGTCCCGCCTGCTGGCGGCCGCGCCCCAGGCTTTTCGCGTGCTGCTGGGGCCTTCCACGCCCCTGTCGCCGGCCCTCTTTGAGTTGGGCTGCCAGGTCCTGGCCGGCAGCCGGGTCACCGACCCGAGGCCGGTGCTGGCGGCGGTGGCCCAAGGCCACAACTATCGGCGCATCAAGCAGGCCGGCATCCAGCCTATATGCCTTTTCGCCCCAGGCCTGGAGCCTGGGGAGGAGCAAACGCAAGCTCCCGAGGAAAGGAGCCAACCATGAAGATATTGATCGTGACCCCGGCCCCGGCCAACCTGCTGCCCTTCATCTCCTCGCTGAGCAAGGAGCCGGGCTGGAGCGCCGCCCAGGCCGCCAGCGGGGCCGAGGGCCTGGCCCTGGCCGAGGAGAACCGGCCCGGCCTGGTGGTCTGGGACGAAAGGATCCGGGACCTGAGCGGGGTGGAGTTCGTGCGCCGCCTGCTGGTGCTGGACGCGGGCATCAACGTGGCGGTGCTCAGCGCCCGCGGCGTAGAGACGGTCATGGAGGAGTACGAGGGCCTGGGCCTGGTGGCCTGTCTGCCGGTGCGGGCCGGCGCCCGCGAGGCCGCCGAACTAAAGCAGAAGCTGGCCCAGCTGCAGACCCTCTAGCTGAGGGCGCCCTGAGCAGGGGTTATTTTGTCTTGAACGGGCTGTGCAGGAACCAGTGCCGCCAGGGCATGTCCACCACCATCAGTAGGCCCACGAAAAGGGTCACCGCCATCAGGCTGGCCAGGACCAGCAGGATATATTCCAGGGTCACGCCGCGGCCGGCGATCTGCCCGCTGACGCAGTAGTGCACGCGCTTCTCGGGATGGAACTTGTCGTAGGCCGCGTCCAACCACTCGTTGATGACGTAGTTGACCGAGGCGGCCAGGGACAGGGAGCCCCTGGCCGATATGCGCTCGCGAAGGTCGCGGCCGGGCCGCGGCCTGTTATTAGCTGGCACGCCTGGAGGGACTCGAACCCCCGACCCGCGGCTTAGAAGGCCGCTGCTCTTTCCACCTGAGCTACAGGCGCACGCAATGGCTATTGTATATCCCCGCCCCCCGATGTAAAGCCTCCTGAGGCCAACCCGCCCTTGCCTGGGCCGCTGGCCAATGCTACAAGAGGCCAGTAACGGAGTGGGCCTATGCCTCGGGTGGCGCCATCGCCGGACAACCTGGTGACCGTGGACCTGGCGGCCATCGCGCACAACTGCGCGGTGCTGCGCGGGCTGCTGCCGCCCGGCCTGGGCCTGGCCGGGGTGGTCAAGGCCGACGCCTACGGCCACGGCATCCTGCCCGTGGCCCGCACCCTCAAAGAGGCCGGGGCCCAGGCCCTGGCCGTGGCCCAGGTGCACGAGGGCCTGCTCCTGCGCCGCCGGGGCATAGAGGGCCCCATCCTGGTGATGATGGGCCTGGGGCCGGGCCAGGCCCAGGAGGCGGCGGCCCAGGGGCTCACGCCCCTCATTAGCGCCTGGGAGGACTTCCAGGCCCTGTCGGCCGCGGCCCAGGAGTTGGGCCGGCCCGTTGCCTGCCAGCTCAAGGTGGACACGGGCATGAGCCGCCTGGGCGTGGCCCCGGAGCGGGCCTTGGAGCTCTTGCGGGCGGCCGCGGCCCTGCCCGGTCTGGAGCTGACCGGCCTGGACAGCCACCTGGCCACCGGCGGCGACCCGCGCTCGGCCCAGGCCCGGCGCCAGAGCCGGCTCTACGCCGAGCTGCTGGCCGCGGCCCGGGCCGAGGGCTACGCCCTGCCCCTGTCCTCCCTGGCCGGCAGCGGCGGGGTGCTGGCGCCGCCGGCGGGGATGCCGGCCGGGCCGGGCCTGGCCCGGGTGGGCATCGCCCTGTACGGCGGCCTGCCCCACGCCGCCTGCCAAGGCCGCGCGCCCCTGAAGGGCGCCATGCGCTTCCGCAGCCGCCTGCTGGCGGTGCGGCGGGTGGCCAAGGGCCAGAAGGTGTCCTACGGCGGCGATTGGACCGCGCCGCGGGACACCTGGCTGGGCGCGGTGGCCGCCGGCTACAGCGACGGCTACCCCCGCGCGGCCTCCAACAAGGCGTCGGTGCTGGTCCAGGGCCGGCCGGCGTCGGTGCGGGGCCGGGTGTGCATGAACCTGACCGTGGTGGAGCTGTCCGGCCGGGACCCCCTGCCGGAGGTGGGGGCGGAGGTGGTGCTCTTAGGCCGCCAGGGCCGGGCCGAGATCACCGCCGACCAGTTGGGCGCCTGGGCCGGCACCATCTCCTATGAGATAACCTGCAGCCTGGGCGCGGCCAACCGCCGCCGCTACGCCCGGCCTTGACCCTCACCCGGCCCCAAGGTAGTTTTGGCTGGCCTACACGCGGAGGGCAGCATGGATAAGCCGTTGCCGACGCCCGTCAAAGCCGACGCGCCCACCATGTGCGCGGTGTGCGCCTGGCGGGTGGACTGCAAGAAGAAATACACCTACCAGCAGGGCTCGGTGATCAAGTGCGCGGACTTCACCCGCGACCTGGCCCTGCCTGCCCAGGACAAAGACGAAGCATGAAAAAGACCCTGGCCGCAGCCCTGACCCGCGCCCTGAGCGCCGCCGGCGCCGCCGGCGCCCTGCCGCAGGTGGAGGCGCCCGAGTTCGTGGTGGAGAAGACCAAGCAGGCCGAGCACGGCGACCTGGCCTCCAACCTGGCCCTGCAGCTGGCCCGGCCCTGCCGCATGAACCCCCGCAGCGTGGCCGAAGTGCTGCTCAAGGAGCTGGGCCACGCCGGCGGGCTCATCGCCCGCAGCGAGATCGCCGGGCCGGGCTTTATGAACTTCTTTTTGCGGCCGGAGGCCTGGCTGCGGGTGGTACCCGAGGTGGTGGAGCACGGCGCGGACTATGGCCGCGGCGACTGGGGCCAAGGCCGGCGGGCCATGGTGGAGTTCGTCAGCGCCAACCCCACCGGGCCCCTGCACGTGGGCCACGGCCGCGGCGCGGCCCTGGGCGACGCCCTGGCCCGGCTGCTGGCCTTCAGCGGCTTCGGGGTGGACAGCGAGTACTACATCAACGACGCCGGCACCCAGATGCACACCCTGGGCCGCAGCGTGCTGGTGCGCGCCCGCCAGCTAAAAGGCTCGGACGAGTCCTTCCCGGACAACCACTACCGCGGTGACTACATCAAGGACCTGGCCGCCGAGCTGCTGGAGACGCCCCAGGGCCAGGAGTTCCTCCGCCTGCCCCCGGAGGAGGCCGCGGCCTTGGCCACGGACTGGGCCGGCGGCAAGATCCTGGAGGGCATCAAGGACGACCTGGCCGTGTTCTCGGTGCATATCCCCACCTACTTCAGCGAGCGCTCCCTGGTGGCCGGCGGGGCCGTGGAGCGGGCCTTCGCGGCCCTCAAGGAGCGCGGCCTGCTCTACGAGTCCGAGGGGGCCCTGTGGTTCAAGGCCACGGACTTCGGCGACGAGAAGGACCGGGTGGTGCGGCGCTCCAGCGGCGAGATCACCTACTTCGCCAGCGACATCGCCTACCACCTGGACAAGCTGCGCCGGGGCTACGGGTTCCTGGTGGACGTGTGGGGCGCGGACCACCACGGCTACGTGCCCCGGGTCAAGGCGGCCATGCAGGCCCTGGGCCAGCGGCCCGAGGACCTGACCGTGGTGCTGGTGCAGATGGTCAACCTGCTGCGGGGCGGGGAGCCGGTGGCCATGTCCACCCGGGGCGGCGAGTTCGTCACCCTGCGCGAGGTCATCGACGAGGTGGGCGCGGACAGCGCCCGCTTCCTGTTCCTCACCCGCCGCTCGGACGCCCAACTGGACTTCGACCTGGAGGTGGCCAAGGCCCAGTCCATGGACAACCCGGTGTTCTATGTGCAATACGCCCACACCCGGGTGGCGGCCCTGTTCCGCAAGGCGGCCGCGGCCGGCGTGAGCGCACCTTCGGCGGCCGAAGCGCAGTGGCAGCTCTTGACCAGCGACGAGGAGGTGGCCCTGGCCCGGCGCCTGGCCGAGTTCCCGGAGATGGTGGAGGGCGCCGCCCGCAGCCTGGAGCCCCACCGCATCACCTACTACCTGCACGAGTTGGCCGGGGCCTTCCATTCTTACTATAATGGCACCCGGGTCCTGGTGGAGGACCCGAACCTGAGCGCGGCCCGCCTGCTGCTGGCCCAGGCCGTGGGCCAGGTGCTGGCCAACGGACTGGGGCTGCTGGGGGTCGGCGCGCCGGAGAAGATGTAGAGCTGATGTCCGCCAAGCGCAGCCAGAGCCGAGAACAGGCCTCCCGCCGGGCCTGGACCCTGGGCGGTTGGCTGCTGGCGGCCTTTTTGATCTGCTGGGCCTTCGGCCTGGGGGTGCTGGTGGGTCAGGGCAGCCTGGCCACCCCCCAGCAGATCTCCTGGCTCAAGCGGACCTTCGGCCTGGACGAGACCGCGCCCCCGCCCCAGACCCAGATTCTCAAGGACCCGCGCCTGAACTTCCCCCAGAGCGTGGCCACCGAGCGGCAGATGCCCCTGCCCGGAGCCAGGCCCGGCAGCCAGCCGGCGCCCGCCCCCGAGCCCAAGGCCGCCACCCCGCCCGCCCCGGCGGCCGAGGCCAG
>JBFMFU010000013.1:0-9776 GCA_040751985.1 Thermodesulfobacteriota bacterium
AGGAAAGAATCGAGCAGCTGGGTCCGTGGCTGGATTACTACAACCAAACAAGACCCCACACTGTTCTTAACTACAAACCGCCTGTCTCAAGACTGGCAAACTGTGAACAACGTCCTTGCTAACAACACCTAGACGATAAAACAGGGCAATCATCGGTGCGGAGTATCAGAGAGGACTTTCCGGCGGCAAGAAAATGGTATATTATTTTGACAACGCCAAGCGCTGGCCTTGATTTGAGCATCAAACAAATGCAATCTACGGCGCCGCATCCAAGCGTTGTCATGAGAGCAACACTATAATCTTAGACCTAAGGCGACCGTATTGAACAGAGGTAATAATGGCTTCCAACTCATTAAAGCCGAAAAAGCTGTCTGACCAGGTTTTTGAGAAAATACAGAATCTTATCCTGCGCGGCGAACTGAGGCCCGGTGAGCAGCTCAAAACCGAGCGCGAGCTGTGCGCCATCATGGAGGTGAGCCGCCCCACCCTGCGCGCGGCCATTAAAAAACTCATAGACCGGGGTCTGGTAGAGAACCGCCAGGGTCGAGGCACCTTTGTGGCCTCGCCTGAAAAATCTCTTGACCAAAACCCGTTGGGAGCCTTCATCGACAAGGACGAGACCACCCTGATGGATTTGTTGGACGTGCGTTTGGCGCTGGAGTGCCACGCCGCCTCCATGGCCGCGCAGCGCGCCTCGGGTGAGGACATCGACTTGTTGTTCACCCACAACAACGAGATGCGCGGCAAGATCGCCCAGGGCGAACTCGGCCTGGGAGAGGACCTGCGTTTCCACATGTGCCTGGCCTATGCGACCAAGAATCCCGTGCAGATCCACCTTATGAAGAATCTGTATGAGTTTTTACACTTCGGCATCGAGGAGAGCCTCAAGGCGCTGTATCAGGACCCCAAGCATCTGGAAAGAATCCTGGCGCAACACCAGGCTGTGGCCGAGGCCATCCGCCACCACGACCCCCAAGGCGCGGCTGAGGCTATGCGCCGCCACATCTCATTTTTAATGGAATTTTCCAACCAGCAGATGAACCTGCGCAAAGCTGGCCGGAGCCTCACCGTCGCGGAGGGCGAAGAGAGCCAGGCTTCCGCCGGCACCCAGGAATAAAGCGGAATCCGACCGGGGGGCTCAGGCCCCGGGGGGCAACCCCACCACGTAGGGCCCTTGGGGCACCGCCACCACCTTGCCGTGGCTGGGCAGTAGTTCATCCACCTTTGCTTGGATGTCACCGATCTTTTCCACGCCAATGCCGGCCAAGGTCTGGTAGTCCAGATTCTCGGAGTAACAGTAAACCCTGCCCGCGGTTTCGATGGCCTGGTAGGTGGTCTGCAGGCACCACTGGTCGATGATGAAATTTTGCGGCTGACCGTGATGGGCGTTGAACTGGTGGGGGGTGAAGCCCTGGGCCACCATCTGGCAATACTCGGGCGAACCCAGGCCCTCGCGGCACTCGCAGGCCACGACGATGCTGCCGCCCGGGCGCAGCATGTTGCGTGCCATGATCAGGCCCTTGCTCACCTGGTAAAAGGTGGCGTCCAAAGGATATCCGCCGGCTGAGGTGATCACCAAATCGGCGGGCCCCTCTAGCTGGTGCACCGTGTGCTCGCGCACCAAAGCGCAGCCGGCCTGATGGGCTTGACTGGGGTGGCCGGCGAAGATCCCGGTGATCTGCCGCTGTTTGTTGATGACCACATTGACTAAGAAATCCGCGCCCGCCATGGCCATCACCTCCTCTCCCGCCTCGTGGAAGGGATTGCCCGCCAGCTTGCAGTTGGTCACCCCGGGATGGGCGATCATGGCGAATGAGTGCAGGTAGCGCAGGGTCTCCAGGCTGGCGATGCCGGGCAGGAGGGACTTGCGGCCGCCCGAGTATCCTGCGTACATGTGGGGCTCGATCAGGCCGGTGAGTATCTTCAGGTCCGCGTCCAGGTAGATGGTGTTCAGCTCGATGGGTCCTCCGCCCAGGCGGCCCACCTGGCGCAGACTTCCGCGGTTGCGGCACTCGTGATTGGCGATGCGGTAGTTGTCCATCACCCAGGACCCCACCATGCTCTCCAGCTCCGCGCCCTCGTTGGGCCGGTGCATGCCGGTGGCGACAAGGATATGGATGCGGTACCTGGGGATGCCCGCTTCTTCCAGGGTGCGCAGCAGGGGCGGCAACAATAGCTGGTTGGGCACCGGCCGGGTGATGTCGGAGATGACCACACAGGCATCGGAGCGCCCCCGGGCGATCTGGCTCAGGGGAGGCGAGGCGATGGGCTCCGCCAGGGCGCGCCTCAGATCTCCTTCGGGGTCGGGCAAGGGCTCCATTGGGCTGGCCTCCAGGATTAACGCCTCGTCGGGAAGAATCAGGCTGATCAGTCTTTCGCCGTAATGAAGGCTGGTGTGCATGGCCAATCTCACTGCCTACCCGCCGCGCGCCGGCGGAGTGCGATTTGGTTCAGGCCCATCCCTGCCTAGAGCCAGGGGAAAAGGAGGGCCGGGTGGCCGCCGGCGCGGCCACCCGGAGCAGCATGGATCAATTGGCCCTTACATTTTGGGGGGCTCGGGCCGGGGCAGGAAGCCCACCGACTGCCAGAAACGGTACTCGTCCCGGAACTTCTGCAGGTTGTCGTAGACCTTCTTGAAGAAGGCGTTCCGGGCGGCCTCCTCGGTGGCCACCTCTTCCCAGGCCTTTTGGTAGGCCTTCAAGAACTCGGGCGACCAGTATTTGTTGGTCACGCCGCGCTTGGTCACGTTTTCCTTAATGACCGGCGCCTGGATGGCTTCGGAATAGGCCAGCTGGTCGGCCACGGTGGCCTTGCACATCATCTCGATTATCATCTGCTGGTGCTTGCTCATTGAATTCCAGGCGTCCTTGTTGATCAGCAGTTCAAACACGGTGGCCTGCTGGTGCCAGCCGGGATAGTAGTTGTACTTGGCGATCTTGTAGAAGCCCAAACGCTTGTCGATGGCGGGCATGGAGAACTCGGTGGCGTCGATGGCCTTCTTTTCCAGAGCCGGGAAAATCTCGCCGGCGGGCAGCAGGCTGGTTTGCACGCCCAGCTTCTGCATCACCTTGCCGCCCAATCCGAAGAAACGCATGCGCATGCCCTTGAGGTCCGCAAGCTGTTTGACCGGCTCCTTAAACCAACCCGAAGTCTCAGGTGCGATGATCGCCGCCACCAGCACCTTCACGTTGTAGCCGGCCTGGTCGTACATCTCCTGGTACAGCTTCATGCCATCGCCATACCACAGCCAGGCTAGATACTCGGAGGCATCGGGCCCGAAGGGCACCGCGCTGAACAGGGGCGCGGCCGGTATCTTGCCGGCCCAGTAGCCGGCGGTGGAATAGCCGGCGTTGACCTTGCCCTTGGAGACCGCCTCCAGGATTTCGAAGGGGGCCACCAGCTTGCCCGGCTCGTAGACCTTTATCTGCACGCTGCCGCCGCTGGCCAGCTTGATGCGCTTGGCCATCCACGCAATGGGCGAACCCAGGGCGGGCAGCTCGGTGGAGAAGCAAACGGGTACCTTGAGCAGCACCGGTTTTTCCTTGGCGGCCAGGGCCCCGCCTGCGCCGATTGCCATCACCAAAGGCAGCGCCAAGAACAGACTAAGCAACTTTTTCATGGTTTCTCCCTTTCCTGTAGGTTCGGTTAGCAAGGCTCTCCCAAACAGAGCCCGGCAGAATATGACGGCCGGGCTTTTTTATGGTTGGCGCAGGCGCCTGGGAAGGCACCGGATAGAGTTGAGCTAGCCGGGACGCTGGAGGTGACCAATAAGTACATTTTATTACCATACGACTCGTATCAGGAATTATTGCTGTGCATTAATTGCTAAAACAAAATTACCAATTCAGTCAACCAAAAATTTGCCTGCATTCAAAAAAATTTAAATATATGTGTAAATTCAGTATATTGAAAATTTAAATTGACTAGGCGCGGTCAATAGTGGTGGTAATAAATAGTGTTTCATCCGTGGTCTACTATGGGGCCGCCTTTGGAAGGCGATGATCTGGCGGGTCTTTTGCCGTGGCCTGCGGGCTTGTTTGACCCGCCCGAAGAAGCCGCCCTGTGCGAGACCATACATGTTAACATCATGTTATAACAACAATAAATACTATTGAGGCTTTGGCGGAATGCCGGCTGACCATGTTTGGCCAAGGCGGCTGCGGAGTCCTGATGGCCTCATAGCCAGGGGTCAGCTTGCCGGGCTCAGCCATGTCCCAAACCGGCCCCCCGGAGCGATCTTCCCTGGATTCCAGCGTCGCCAGTGGGTACTTTTCTGGGAGTCCACTAAAATAATACGTAAATAGACAATAATAACTTTATGATGAGCGGTTAGATATTTTATGTGACCTTGGCGGGGGGCAATATACGCTTGACAAATTGTATATTGGTAAAATAAAAATGCCAATACGTGCTCGGCCTGTCCTCATGCCGGGCCGCGGCCGACTCAAACAAACCGAGGGCAAATCCATGAGCGAGCCAAAAGAAGCAACGCCGGCTATTTGCCGCTGCCTGGATGGGATGGTCGCGGGCATCGGCAAGACCGTGGCCTGGGCCAACGGCTTGTTGGTCCTGGCCATCATTCTCAACGTGCTCCTGCGCTACGTCTTTGATATGGGCCAGGTGTTTCTGGAGGAGCTGCAATGGCACCTCTACGCCCTGGCCGTGATGATCGGCTTGTCCTACTCCCAGGTGGTCGACTCTCCCATCCGGGTGGACATCCTGTACCAAAAGTTCTCCCGCCGGACCAAGGCCAAGTGGGAGATATTCGGCATCCTGTTTTTCCTGCTTCCCTGGATAATCATCCTCATCCTGCAGGGCGTGGACTTCTGGTCCGAGTCCTGGCGGGTCAACGAGCACTCCGACTCGCCCTTGGGGCTCCCTTTCCGCTGGATCATCAAGGCGCTCATCCCCATCTCCTTCGCCCTGCTGGGCCTGGCCTCCGTGTCCCGGCTGATCAGCTCCTTTGCCGTGATCTTCGGCGAACGGAAGGTGCGCCATGGCAATTAACGAAATCCTGGTCATCGCCATGTTTCTCACCTTCTGCGCCTTTTTGTTCACCGGCTTCCCGGTGGCCTACGTGTTGGGGGGGGTGGGGGTTCTGTTCACGGTGGTGGGGTATTTCTCGGACATGTACCTGGGCACCCTCACCGGCCTGGACTATATGACCCTGGGCATGGCGGTGAACCGGGTCTACAAGTTCATGGACAACTGGGTGCTGGTGGCGCTACCCATGTTCATCTTCATGGGCTTGATGCTGGATCACTCCGGCATCGCCGAGAAGATGATGAAGGCCATGCAGAACCTCTTCGGCAAGGTGCGCGGCGGCCTGGCGGTCACCGTGACCCTCATCGGGGTGATCTTGGCGGCCTCCACCGGCATCATCGGGGCCTCGGTGGTGCTGTTGGGCCTGCTGTCCCTGCCGGCCATGATGGCCCAGGGCTACTCGCGGCCCCTGGCCCTGGGCACCATCGCCGGCTCGGGTACCCTGGGCATCCTCATTCCGCCCAGCATCATGCTGGTGATCATGGCCGACCAGTTGGGCCTGTCGGTAGGCGACCTGTTCATGGGCGCGGTGCTACCTGGGGTCATCCTGGGAGCGCTCTACATCGCCTTCATCCTGGTCTACTGTTTCCTCAAACCCGATTCCGCCCCCCTCAGCCCGGAGCGCCAGCCCCTGGAGTGGCGCATGGTCTGGGAGGTGTTCAAGACCATCCTACCTCCGGCCGCCTTGATCCTGGCGGTGCTGGGCTCAATCTTCGCGGGCATCACCACCCCCACCGAGGCCAGCGGGGTGGGCGCCCTGGGGGCCACCCTCCTGGCCGCCTGGAACAAGAAGCTCAGCTTCAAGGTGATCAAGGAGGTCACCTTCGCCTGCTTCAACACCACCGCCTACATCTTCGCCATCTTCCTGGGGGCTACCACCTTCGCTTTGGTGCTCAGAAGCCTGGGCGGCGACGAGTTCATCGAGGCGGCCCTGACCGGCATCCCCCTGGGCCCCTACGGCATCATGATCGTCATCCTGGGGGCCATCTTCATCCTGGGCTTTTTCCTGGACTGGATCGAGATCACCCTCATCGTGCTGCCCCTGCTGGCCCCGGTGGTGGCCGCTCTGGGCATCCGCGTGGAGGGCTACGGGGTGGTGGACAACCCCGAACTGGTCTGGTTCGTGGTGCTGGTGGCGGTGAGTCTGCAAACCAGTTTCCTCACACCACCGGTGGGCTTCGCCTTGTTCTATCTGAAGGGCGTGTGTCCGCCGGGCGTGGAGCTGATCGAAATCTACAAGGGCGTAGTGCCTTTCATCTGCCTGCAGCTCCTTGGCCTGGTGCTGGTGGCCATCTGGCCCCAGCTGGTTATTTGGCTGCCGGCTGTGGCCTACCGCTAGGCGGGAGAGAGGCGGGCATGGCTGATAACAAGTTCCAAAAGATCCTGGTCGGACTGGACCTCTCCGACTTCACCGAGGAAACCCTGGGTTGCGCCCTGGAGTTGAGCTGGGCCCTGGGGGCGGAGTTGGTGGTCCTAAACGTGATCCACCAACGGGACGTGGACGCCTTCAACTTCATCCAGCGCACCACCGAGATAATCGACGCCCAACAGATGCTGGATCAGCGCCGGCAGGACCGCCAGGCCCAACTCCAGCAACTGCTCGATCAGGCCGGGGCCGCCGGTCAAGTCTTAGTGCGGGTGGGAGTGCCCTGGGAGGCCCTGCTGGACGCGGTGGAGGAGATTGGAGCCCAGATGGTGGTGGTGGGCACCAAGGGCCGCGGCGAGGGAAAGCGGACTCTGTTTGGCTCCAACGCCGAAAAAATCTTCCGCCACTGCCCGGTGACCGTGGTCTCGGCCCGGGGCCTGCGTCACCGCGAGGCCGTGGACAAGCTGCGCAACCACGTAGATTGATGGCCTGGCCCCTGCGCAGAATGGGGCCAGGGTTCCTGTTGGCCCTGGTCCTGCTACTGGCCGCGGCGGGGCGGGGATATGCTTCCTCGTCTCCGGGGGCAGGGCCGGCCTCTTGCCTGAAATGCCACGCCAGCCAGGAGACCGTAGACTGGCGCCAGGACCTGGGCCCGCACGCCGAGCTTGCCTGCGGCGAATGCCACCAAGGGACGGAGGCCTATCCTCACCAGAAGCCCGCTCTGGCCCCCTGCCTTGCCTGCCACCAGCGCCACAGCCTCTCGTTTACTGGCGACCATCACGCCGGGGTGAGCTGCGCGGCCTGCCATTTGGTTGCGCTGCGGCCCCAGCGCCCGGCACCAGGGGGACCGGTGGAGGCGCGGGCTCCGGCCAAGCTGCGCGGCAGCCTTGGACTCCACCGACTGGTGGAGGCGCCGCCTCCCGCCTCCTGCCGACGCTGCCACCACGCAGACAACCCGGTGGGGGCGTCGGCCGCCGTGCTGCCCGCCAAGGGGCTGCTCTGCCTGCCCTGCCATGTGGCCAGCCTGGGCCTACCCGATTGGCCTTCCCGTATCGCCCTGGCGATTTTCGCCCTGGGTCTGCTGACCGCCCTGGACTTCTGTCTGGGCGGCGTGCGTGGACGGGGGCCGCATGCGCAAGCGGACGGCCAACCCAGCTCTGGACTGATGCGGCGGCTGGTAAAAGGCCTGGAGGCATTGCTTGTGGACGGCCTGCTGCAACGGCCTCTATGGCGCCACTCCCCTGGGCGGGGCCTGGTCCATGCCCTGATCTTTTGGCCCTTCATGGTTCGCTTGCTGTGGTCCCTGGCCGCCCTAGTTCTGGAGGGGTGGTGGCCCCAGCTACCTCTTACCCAGGCCGTGATTGCCAAAAACCATCCCGCCCAAGCCCTGTTTTTCGACCTCACCGGACTGATGGTGCTGGCAGGAGTAGCCGCGGCGGGGCTGCGCCGCCTGGTCCGGCCGACCAGGCTTCCCTCCGGCCTGCCCCAGCCGGACTGGGTGGCTCTTGGCCTGTTGGGCGGGGCGATGCTGCTGGGCTTCATGGTGGAGGCGACCCGCTTAGCCATGACCGGCCGGCCGGCCGGTGGGCAATGGGCCGTGGCGGGCTGGGCCCTGAGCTTCCTGTGCAGCCCAGGGGCCTCCCTGCAGGAGGCCTACGGCTACCTGTGGCACGCCCACGCTGTGGCCTGGTGCGGCTTCGTGGCCTACCTGCCCTTTGGCCGCATGTTCCATCTATTCACCGCACCGCTGGTACTGGCCCTGCGGGGCAGTGAGCGGGAATAGGCCCAGCGGCGCGGCGCAGGAGCTAGACGACGATGCAAGCCCCATGGAAACAAAAGCTGGCGGAGTTGATGGGTCCGGACAACTTCAGCGACGGGATCATAGATCTGGTGAGCTACAGCTCCGACGCCAGCGAGCACTCCACCCGGCCCCGGGCCGTGGTCTGGCCGACGGACGCGGCCCAGGTGCGCTCGGTGGTGCTCCTGGCCAATGAGCTGCACTTCCCCCTGTTCCCCCGGGGGGCGGGCACCGGCCTGTCGGGCATGGCCGTGCCCAGCAGCGGCGGCGTGGTCCTGGACCTGGCCCGCATGCGCCGCATCCTAGACATCAGCATCCAGGACCGGGTGGCGGTGGTGGAGCCGGGGGTGGTCTATGCCGACCTGGAAAAGGCCCTGGCACCGCACGGCTACTTCTACCCGCCCGACCCGGCCAGCGGCAAGGTCTGCACCCTGGGGGGCAACGTGGCCACCAACGCCGGGGGGGTCAAGGGAGCCAAGTACGGCACCACCAAGGATTACGTGCTGGGCCTGAACTTGGTGTTGGGCGACGGCCGGGAGATGCGGGTGGGCGGCCGCAACATCAAGAGCGCCTCGGGCTACGACCTGCCCCACCTTTTCGTGGGCTCCGAGGGCACCCTGGGGGTATTCACTGAGATCATCCTCAAGATCAACCCCAAACCCACGGCCACCGCCACGGCCTTGGCCATCTTTGACCGCCTGGAGGACGCGGGCGGGGCCATCGTGGGGGTGATGTCCAGCGGCATCGTGCCCAGCGTGCTGGAAATCCTAGGCCGGGAGACCCTGCAGGCCATCAACCAAAACACCGATCTCAACCTGCCCGAGGTGGATGCCATGCTCCTGTGCGAAACCGACGGCTTCACCCAGGAGGAGGCCGACTTCCAGATGGCGCGGGTGGTGGAGCAGTTCTCGGCCAACCAGGCCCGTCAGGTGCGCCAGGCCACGGGGGCCGGGGAGGTGGCCGAACTGTGGAAGGCCCGCAAGAGCGCCTATGCGGTGCTGGCTCGCCTCAAACCCAACTTCGTGTTGGAAGACGTCACCGTGCCCATCAGCCAGGTGGTCAACATGCTGGCCGGCGTGCAGGAGATAGCCAAGCGCAACCGGGTGAGCATCGCCACCTTCGGCCATGCCGGCGACGGCAACTTGCATCCCCAGGTGCTCTGGGACGCCGCCGACCCGGGTGAGACCCAGCGGGTGGAAAAGGCGGTGGACGAGCTGTTCGCCCTGGCCATCGCGCTGGGGGGCACCCTCACCGGCGAGCACGGCATCGGCCTTTCCAAGGCGGCCTACATGGGCCTGGAGCACGGTTCGGCGGCCATGGAGCTGATGCGTGCCCTCAAGCGGGCCTGCGATCCTAACAACATCCTCAATCCCGGGAAAATGGCCTTGGAGGATTAGATGCGCGCACCGGCCCCACTGGAGACAGCAAAACAGTTCCGGGACCAGATACGGCGGTGCTCGCGCTGCGGTTTTTGCCAGGCGCACTGTCCGGTGTTTGGTGCCACGCTGCGGCCGGCGTTGAACGCCCGGGGCAAGATGCTCCTGCTCAAGGAGGTGCTGGAGGGGCGGC
>JBFMFU010000014.1:0-9431 GCA_040751985.1 Thermodesulfobacteriota bacterium
GGCTCGCCGGGCAACAGCGGCAGCGCGCCAGGGCAGGGCGGCGGCTCACCAGGGAACAGCGGCAGCGCGCCAGGCCAGGGCGGCGGCTCGCCGGGCAACAGCGGCAACGCTCCTGGTCAGGGCGGCGGCAAGAACAAGTAGGGGCGCGTTTGCCCTGACGGCCGGGATGGCGCAGGCCGGGACCATCCCTAAGCCGGTAGGCTACTGAGGAATAAGCCTAGGGCTGGCCCGTGGGCTGGGTCCGTGCCGGGGAGAGCAACCACCTCCCCGGGCGGCCCACAGGCTGGGCCCGGCCAGTTGGGAAGGCGCTGGTGCCCCTGAAGAAGCCGCTGATCCTGCTGGGTCTGGGCCTGTCCCTCTCCGGTCTGATCCTGGCCCTGGCCGTCTACGGCACTCCCTTCCTGCATCTGGTGGAACTCAAGGCCCGGGACGCCTTCTTCCTGGCCCGGGGGCCTCTGCCCATGACCCACAGCCGGGTGGCGGTGGTGGCGGTGGGCGAGCGCAGCCTGGACCGCCAGGGGCGCTGGCCCTGGCCTCGGGAGAAGGTGGCCGCCCTGATCCAGGCCGTGGCCCAGCACCAGGCCCAGGCCATTGGCCTGGACATGGGTTTCTTCGAGCCGGACGACCGCTTCCCGGCCGAGGCGGTGGGGGCCATCCTGGAGGCCGCCCGCCAGGGCCGGCCCCTCAGCGACGAGCAGGTGCTGCGCCGCTTCCACCCGGACCTGATCCTGGCCCGGGTCCTGGCCCAGCTCAAGGGCCGGGTGGTGATGGGCTACTTTTTCCACATGGCCCGCGAGGGCATGGCCCATCTCGGCCCCCAGCAGATCGATGAGCGCCTGCGCCTGCTGGACCCCTACGCCTACCCCGCCGCCCGCCTGCGCTCCCCGCAGGCCCGCCAGGCCTCCCTGCTCACGGCCCTGGCCCCGGAGACGGTGCAGCCGGTGCTGCTGCGGGCGGCCGGGGCGGCCGGCTACTTCAACGTGCTGCCCGACCGCGATGGGGCCATGCGCAGCCTGCCCCTGGTGATCAAGTGCGGCCAGCGCCTCTTCCCGCCCCTGGCCTTGGCCACCCTGGCCGCCTATCTGCGGGCGCCGCTGCCGGTGGTGGACCTGTACGCCGACGGCCTAAGGCAGATCAGCCTGGGCGGCCGGCGCATCCCGGTGGACCCCGAAGGCCGCATGCTCATCAACCTGCGCGGCGGGCCAGGCGCGGTGCGGCTGGTGGAGGCCACGGACCTGATGGAGGGCCGCCTGGCGCCCGACGTGCTCAAGGGCCAGGCGGTGCTGGTGGGGGTCACCGCCCTGGGCCTGTTCGACCTCAAGTCCACCGCCTACGCCCCCCAGCAGCCGGCGGTGGAGGTGGCGGCCCAGGCCATGGACAACATCCTGACCGGCGACTTTCTGGCCAAGCCGGCCTGGGGTGGGCTCTTTGCCCTGGGGGCCATCCTGGGCCTGGGCCTGGCCGCCACCCTGTTTATGGGCCTTCTGCGCCCCCTGTGGGGCGGGCTGGCCAGCCTGGGCCTGGGCGCGGGCTACGTGCTCCTGACCTACGCCCTGTTCCTGGGCGGCTACGTGGTGCAGGTGGTGCACCCCCTGCTGGCGCTCTTGGCCGCCGGCAGCGGGGTAGGGCTGTACCGCAACCTCACCGAGGAGAAGGAGAAGCGCTGGTTGCGCAGCGCCTTCGCCCACTACCTCAACCCGGTGGTGATAGACCGCCTGACCCAGGACCCCAGCCAGCTGCAGATGGCCGGCGAAAAGAAAGACCTGACGGTGCTCTTTTCCGATATCCGCAGCTTCATCACCCATTCTGAGGGCATGGAGCCCGAGAAGCTGGCCCGGCAGCTCAACATCTACCTGGAGCGCATGACCCAGGAGGTGTTCGCCCAGGAGGGGGTGCTGGACAAGTTCATCGGCGACGCGGTGATGGCCTTCTTCGGCGCGCCCGAGGAGCAGCCCGACCACGCGGCCCGGGCCTGCCGCACGGCCCTGGGCATGCTGCGGGCCACCGTGGAGCTGGACGCCACCTGGAAGGAGATGGGCCTGCCGCCGCTGCGCATCGGGGTGGGCATCAACACCGGGCCCATGATCGTGGGCAACCTGGGCTCTGAGCTGCGCATGGACTACACGGTGGTGGGCGACGCGGTGAACTTGGCCTCGCGGCTGGAGGACCTGACGCGCAGCGTCGGCGGGGTGGACATCATCGTGGGCCAGGCCACCCGCGACGCCTGCGCCGATCAGTTCCTTTTCCGGCCCCTGGCCATGGTGCAGGTCAAGGGCAAGCGGCAGTGGGTGGAGGTGTACCAGCTCCTGGGCACCAAGGACGCCCCGCGACCGCCGCAGCTCAAGCTGGCCGAGGAGGCCTTTGACCTCCTGCGCCGGCGGGAGCTGGCCGCCAGCCTGGCCCGCTACCAGGAGCTGCTGGGCCGCTTCCCCGATGACCAGCCCGCGGCCTGGGCCGTGGAGCAGCTGGGCCGCCTGATGCAGGACCCGCCGCCGGAGTGGGGCCCAGCCGGCCGGGACTGAGCCGCGGCCCTACAGCTCCAGGGCCGCTTCCGCCCCCTGGCGCACTGCATCCATGATCTCGCCGTTCTGGGCGGCGTCCCCCACCAGCCGGGTGCGCAGACCCGCGGCCTGCAGGGCCTTGGCCAGGCCGTCGTCGGGCTGCCAGCCCAGGCAGACCACGGTGTGGTCAAAGCCGCTGAGCTTCTCTTTGCCCGCGGGCCCCTCCACCCACAGGCCGCCGGGCTCCAGGCCCACGGCCTTGCAGGAGGTGAGCACCCGCACCCCCTGGGCGGCCAGGCGCTGGCCCAGGAAGTGGCGGAAGTGGGCGTGGGCCTCCAGGGCGATACCTTCGCGCATCTCCACCAGGGTCACTTCTTTGCCCTGCTGGGAGAGCAGGTCGGCCAGCTCGCAGCCCACCGCGCCGCCGCCCACGATGAGCACCCGCGGGCCCACCGCGGCCGCGCCCGAGAGCACCTCCTCGGCCGCCACCGCGCCGCTGGTGGCCAGGCCCGGTATGGGCGGCCACAGGGGCCGGCCGCCGCTGGCCACGATCACCACCTCCGGCCGCTCATCGCCCAGGCGGGCCGGGTCCAGCTCCTGATTCAGGTGTAGCTGCACCGGCAGCTCCTGCAGCTGGCCGGTCATATAGCGCACCCAGTCCAGCAGCACGGACTTGTAGGGCGGGGCGCCGGCCAGCAGCATTTTGCCGCCCAGGCGGCCGCTTTTGTCGAACAGGCTCACCTGGTGCCCGCGCCGGGCGGCCACCTCCGCGGCCTTCATGCCGCCGGGGCCGCCGCCCACCACCCACACCTTCTTGGCCGGCGGGTTGGGCGTGGCGAAGCGGGCCTCCCGGCCCACGGCCGGGTTCACCGCGCAGCGCAGGCCGCCCTCGCGGATGCTGGCCGTGCAGCGCATGCAGGAGATGCAGGGGCAGATGTCCTGGGGCCGGCCCTGGCGGGCCTTGTTGGGCAGCTCCGGGTCGGCGATCAGGGCCCGGCCCATGGCGATCAGGTCGGCCCGTCCTTCCTTTAGCAGGCGCTCGGCCGTCTGCGGGGTGCGGATGCGCCCCACCAGGATCACCGGCGCCGCGACCGCCTGCTTGATACCCCGACCCAGGTCCGCGAAGCAGGCCTCGTCCACGTAGTAGGAGGGGATCATGAAGTGGTGGGCGGCCGGGATGCCCCCCGAGACGTGGATGGCGTCGGCGCCGTGCTCCACCAGGGCCTGGGCGATCCGCTGGCTGTCGGCCAGGGTCAGGCCGCCAAGCACGAACTCCGCGGCGCTGATCCGGCAGATGACCGGGAAGTCCGGCCCCACCCGCCGGCGCACCTCGGCCAGCACCTCCAGGGGCGCCCGCAGCCGGCCCGCGAAATCGTCGCCGTACTGGTCGCGGCGCTGGTTGGCAAAGGGCGACAGGAAGGTGGAGAGCAGGTAGCCGTGGGCCATGTGCACTTCCACCCCATCAGCCCCGGCCTGCTGCACCCGCTTCGCGGCCCGGCCGAAGGCCTGCACCAGCTCCTGTATCTGGGTCAGGCTTAGCTCCTGCACCGGCTCCTGGCGCAGGGGGCAGGGGATGGGCGAGACGGCCAGGGGGGTAGTGCCGATGATGCTCTTCGAGGTCTGGCGGCCGGCGTGGTTGATCTGGATCACCAGCTTGGCCCCGGCCTGGTGCACCGCGTCGGCCAGGCGGGCGAAGCCGGCGATGTTCTGGTCCTGGTGCAGCAGGGTCATGCCCTCGAAGGCCTTGCCCTCCCAGGCCACGCCGGTATGCTCGCAGGTGATGTAGCCCGCCCCGCCCTGGGCCCGGGCCCCGTAGTAGGCCAGGTGCAGGTCGTTCACCGCGCCGTCGCGCCCGGCGAAGTTGGTGGCCATGGGCGGCATCACGATGCGGTTGGCCAGGCTCAGGCCCTTGAAGCTGAAGGGGCTGAACAAGAGCGGATATGCGGGCATGGCTCCCACCTCTCTGGCTAGGCTTGCCGGCTGCGGGCCCCGCCTCAGGCCAGGGCGAAGACCATCTTATCCCCCTGCTTGTCCCGCCGCAGCCGGCCCTCCTGCTCCAGGTAGCGCAGGTGGGACAGGGCCTCGCCGGTGGCGAACCACCACTGCAGCACCGGAAAGCGGTCCCAGTGCGGGCCGATGTCCCAGGTCATGTGCGAGGCCACCTGGAAGGCGTCCATCTGGCCGGCCTCCAGGATGCTCAGCACCTCGGCCAGGCGCACCCGGTGGTGCTCGATGAGCTGGTCGATGCGCTGGCGGGGGTCGTGGATCAGCCGGCGGTGGCCGGGCAGCACCAGGTCGATATCCAGCTCCCGCACCATGGCCAGGCTCTCCAGGTAGCGGCCCAGGGGGTTGTCCTGCCAGTTCCAGGCCTGGATGTTGGGGGTGATGTCGCCCAGGATGTGGTCGCCGGCGATCAAGAGCCGGCGCCGGGGCTCGTACAGGCAGAGGTGGCCAGGGGTATGGCCAGGGGTAGCCACGCAGGTGAAACGAAAGCCGTTCCGCTCCAGGCAATCGCCGTTTTTGAGTATGGTGAAATCCAGCCGGCCCACGGGCTCGAACTTCTTGCCGGGGTGGTCCCGGCTGATGGTCTGCATGGCCTCCGGGGGCATGCCGTTTTGCAGGCCAAAGGCGAACAGCTCGCCCCAGCGGTCGAAGCCGCTCAGCCGCTGGGCGTCGGGCTGGTTGAAGTACACCCGCCGGCTTGGGCGGTGCAGGTGGCCGGCCAGGCCCAGGTGGTCGGCGTGCAGGTGGGTGATGAACAGGTCCGTCTGCTCCAGGTCCAGGCCCAGCTCCGCCAGGGCCTGCTGCATGGCCTGCAGGCACTCGGGCCGGTTCATGCCCGTGTCCACGATCAGGTTGCCCTCGGGGCCGGTGATGAAGTAGGAGTTGAGGCTCTGCAGGGGGCTGTTGGGCAGGGGAATCTGGACCTGGTGCAGGTTCTCGGCGATCTGGTGAATCATGGTTGCTTCCATGGCTGGGTTTGTGTCCGGGGCATCGCCAGAGGTCAGGTCCTAACCCGGCCGCCTGCCGTATGCCATGGCCTATATATCAGATTGTTGGGCCTGAGGGGCGAGAGGCGGCAACAACGCGTTGAACTGCGGCATTACTTTTGCTAAGTTACCCAGCGGAGAATAGCGAACTTAGTCATCCTCATCCTTAGACAAGGGAAAGAATATCATGGATTTTTCAATACCTGAAGATCTCCGCGCTATGGTGGAGACAGTGCGCCGCTTTGTCAAGCAGGATCTGGAGCCCATCAGCCAGCAGGTGGAGGATGAGGACGAAATCCCCGAGGAGGTGGTGCAGACCATGCGCGAGCTGGGCCTGTTCGGCCTGGCCATCCCGGCCGAGTACGGCGGCCTGGAGGTGGGCACCCTGGGCGAGTGCCTGGTCTACGAAGAAATGTCCAAGACCAACGCCTGCTTCCGCACCCGCATCGGCACCAACAACGGCATCGGCTCCCAGGGCATAATCCTGGACGGCACCCAGGAGCAGCGCGAGCGCTATCTGCCCAAGATCGCCTCCGGCGAGTGGATCGCCTGCTTCGCCCTCACCGAGCCCGAGGCCGGCTCGGACGCGGCCAACATCCAGACCACGGCCGAGCGCCAAGGCGACCACTGGGTGCTCAACGGCCGCAAGCACTTCATCACCAACGGCAACATCGCCGACCTGTCCACGGTATTCGCGGTCACGGACAAGAACAAGCGGGCCAAGGGCGGCATCACCGCTTTCCTGGTGGAGAAAACCTTCCCCGGCTTCAGCGTGGGCACCATCGAGCGCAAGATGGGCATGCGCGGCTCCCACACCTGCGAGCTGATCATGGACGACTGCCGGGTGCCGGCGGAGAACGTGATCGGTGGCGAGGCCATGGTGGGCCAGGGCTTCAAGATCGCCATGAAGACCCTGGACAAGGGCCGCCTGACCATGGGCGCCTCGGCGGTGGGCAGCGCCCAGAAGCTGCTGGAGCTGTCCATCGACTACGCCAAGCAGCGGGTGCAGTTCGGCAAGCCCATCGCCGAGTTCCAGAGCATCCAGAACATGCTGGCCGAGATGGCCACCCAGATCTACGCCGGGCGGCAGATGCTCTACCATGCGGCCTGCCTGCGCGACCAGAAGGGCGCCGCGGTGGTCAAGGAGGCGGCCATGGTCAAACTGTTCTGCACGGGCATGGCCAACCGGGTGGCGGACATGGCGGTGCAGATCCACGGCGGCATGGGCTACATGAAGGACTTCCCGGTGGAGCGCTTCTACCGCGACCTGCGCCTGACCCGCATCTACGAGGGCACCGACGAGATCCAGCGCCTGGTCATCGCAAGAGCCCTGATCAAGGAAGAGTAGGCCTTCATCCCGCGGCCGGCCCGGCGCCCCGGGCCGGCCGCGTCCTTTTTGCCCGGCCCGCCTCAGCGGCACACCCCCCGGACGGGTTTCGGTCCCAGGCGTATAATGATAATTGATCGCTAAGGCGCGGCCCTGCTGCGGCCGCGACAACATGTCTTTCAGACGGTGTTGATGGCATGGAGCGGCAGCAGACAACCTCCCCACCCGCTGACCGGCACTATCTGCGCCTGGCCGAGTGCCTGATTGTATTCTTTCTGGTGCCGGTCCTCTTGTATTTCTTCCGCCACCAACTGGCCCACCGGGTGATACCTCTGGTGCTGGTGCTGGCCGCGGTCTGCGCCTATTACCTGCTGCGCAGCCGCAACTTCGACCGGCGCCGGCTGTGGAGCCTGCAGGGGCTTTCCCGGCAGCTCAGGAGCATGATCCTCATTGGCCTGCTGCCGGCCTTGCTGCTGACCCTGGCCACCTACCTTTTCTTTCCCCAGCATTTCCTGGCCTTCATCAACCGCTCGCCGGGCCTGTGGCTGCTGGTGCTGCTGCTCTATCCCTTGCTGGCGGCCTATCCCCAGGAGCTGATCTTCCGGGGCTTCTTCTTCGACCGCTACCGCAGCCTGTTTCCCAACCAGACGGCCATGATCGTGGGCAGCGCCCTGAGCTTCGGCTTGGCCCACTGCCTGTACGGCAACTGGATCGCCCCGGTCCTGTCCGCGGCCGGCGGAATCATCTTCGGCTACCGCTACCTGCGCTCCCAGTCCCTGGTGGCGGCGGGCCTGGAGCACGCCCTGTGGGGCAACTTCCTGTTCTTCATCGGCCTGGGTTGGTTTTTCTACAGCGGCTCCATCCGCTAGCTACAGCAGGTGGGCCCCCGGCTCGGCCACCTGGGAGCGCTCGCCCTTGACCAGGGTCACGTGGCCGCTCAGGCGCTCCTGCTTTAGCTTCTCCACCAGATAGCTCAGGCCGTTGCTGCTGGCGTCCAGATAGGGGTGGTCAATCTGCTCCGGGTCGCCGGTGAAGACGATCTTGGTGCCTTCGCCCACCCGGGTGACCAGGGTCTTGATCATGTGCGGGGTCAGGTTCTGGGCCTCGTCGCAGATGATGAACTGGTTGGGGATGCTGCGTCCGCGGATGTAGGTGAGGGCCTCCACCTCCAACAGACCCTGGGCCATGAGATACTCCTGGGCCCCGAAGACCCGGCCGCCCTTGCCGTTGCTGGTGGGGTAGGCCCGGAACAGGTACTCCAGGTTGTCGTAGATGGGCTGCATCCAGGGCCGCAGCTTGTCGTCCTTGTCTCCCGGCAGGTAGCCCAGGTCATTGCCCATGGGCACCACCGGCCGGGTGACCATCAGCTTCTTGTAGTGCCGCTGCTCCAGCACCTTCTCCAGGCCCGCGGCCAGGGCCAGCAGGGTCTTGCCGGTGCCGGCCGGGCCGGCCAGGGACACCACCTTGATCTCATCATTGAGCAGCAGCTCCAGGGCGAAGCGCTGCTCCTTGTTGCGCGCCTTGAGGCCCAGGCACTCGCCCTCGGCGAATTGCAGCGGCCGCAACAGGCCCTCCTCCTGCCGGGCCAGGGCCGACAGCGAGGGCCGCTCGCGGCACTTGAGCACCACGAACTGCTGGGGCAGGGCCCGTCGCCGGCCGGGCAGGGGCAGCTGCTTGTCCTGGTAGAATCGCTCCATCTCCTCGGGCGAGACGATGATCTCGCGCGCCCCGGAGTAGAGGGTGTCGAAGTTCACCTTGTCGTTGCGGAAATCCTCGGCCGGGATGCCCATCACGTCGGCCTTGAGGCGCAGGTTCAGGTCCTTGCTGACCAGGATCACCTGTCCCTCCAACGAGCGCCTGAGGTTCCAGGCCACGCTCAGGATGCGGTTGTCGGGCTTGCGCAGGTCCAGCACCTCGGGGAAGCCCTGGGCCGCCTCCCGGTGGTTGATCTCTATGCGCAGCACGCCGCCCTGGGGCGTGGTCACGCCCTGGGCCAGGCTGCCCAGGGCGCGCATAGCGTCCAGCTCCCGCGCCACCGCCCGGGCGTTGCGGCCGATCTCGTCCTGGCGGCGCTTCTGGTCGTCTATCTCCTCGATCACCGCCAGGGGCAGCACCACGTTGTTTTCCTGGAATACGAAGAGGGCCCGAGGATCATGCAACAAAACGTTGGTGTCCAGCACGTATGTCTTCATCTGGCTGCGCCGCCTCCCTGAATGGATGGTGAATGCCAGGCGTTGTCTTGGGGCTCAGACCGTCAGCGCCGCTCCTTTCCGGCCGCCTTCGTCGCCGCAGGGCCGGGCCAGCAGCCGCAGCCGGGCCCGTCGGCTCAGCCAGGCGTTGCCCGCCAGCAGCAGCGCGGCGGCCAGCAGCGGCAGGGCCCAGCGGGCCAGGGGATGGGCCTGCAGGCTGAGCAGGCCGCCGAACCAGTAGGCGGCCGCGGCGTAGAGGCCGGCCCAGGCCAGGGTGGAGATGAGGTCCCAGAGCAGGAACCGGCCGGCCGGCATCTTGGTCGCGCCGCAGGCCAGGGCCAGGGCCCCGCGCAGGCCGTAGAGAAAGCGCAGGGACAGGACCAGGGGCGCGGCGTGGCGCCGCACCCGCCGGCGCAGGGCCGCC
>JBFMFU010000015.1:0-16819 GCA_040751985.1 Thermodesulfobacteriota bacterium
TCAGAGCCTTCAGCGCGCTCCCCCGGATGATCGGCGTGTCGTCGCCAGGGAACTCGTACTTGTCCAAAAGCTCCCGCAGCTCCAGCTCCACCAGCTCGATCAACTCCTCGTCGTCGACCATGTCCACCTTGTTCAAAAACACCACGATCGCCGGCACACCCACCTGGCGCGCCAGCAAAATGTGCTCCCGCGTCTGAGGCATCGGGCCATCGTCCGCACCCACCACCAGAATGGCCCCGTCCATCTGCGCCGCGCCCGTGATCATGTTCTTGATGTAGTCCGCGTGACCAGGGCAGTCCACGTGCGCGTAGTGACGCTTGGCCGTCTCGTACTCCACGTGCGCCGTGGCTATGGTGATGCCCCGCTCCCGCTCCTCAGGCGCCTTGTCGATCTCGTCAAAGGCCACAAACTGCGCCGTGCCTCGAGCGGCAAGACACTTGGTGATCGCGGCCGTCAACGTCGTCTTGCCATGGTCTATGTGACCAATCGTTCCAACGTTACAGTGCGGCTTCGTCCGCTCAAACTTTGCCTTGGCCATGATCCGAAATCCTCCTCTAGGCAGCCAGGCCGCGCAGGCCGGCCTCGCGCTCGCTACGGGCGCGTTCGATAACCTCCCCGGCCAACGAGGCCGGCAGCGGTTCGTAATGGGAAAACTCCATGGTGAAGGTGGCCCGGCCCTGGGTGGCCGAGCGCAGGTCGCCGGCGTAGCCGAACATGCTGGCCAGGGGTACGCTGGCGCTGAGCACCTGCACCCCCGGGCGGGACTCCATGGACTTGATGCGCCCCCGACGGGAGCTGATGTCGCCCATGACCTCGCCCAAATAATCCTCGGGCGTGGTCACCTCCAGATTCATCATAGGTTCTTTGATCTGCACGCCGGCCTTGGCCACGGCCTCCTTGAGGCCCAGGGAGCCGGCGATGAAGAAGGCCCGCTCGCTGGAGTCCACCTCGTGGTAGGAGCCGTCGATCAGGGTGACCTCCAGGTCCTCCAGGGGGAAGCCGGCCAGCACGCCCCGGGCGCAGGCGTCCTTGATGCCGCGCTCGATGGCCTTGAAGTACTCCTTGGGCACCACGCCGCCGACGATGTTCTCCTTGAACACCACGCCGCTGCCCGCCTCGCCCGGAGCCACCGTGAGCACCACGTGGCCGTACTGGCCGTGGCCGCCGGACTGCTTGACGTAGCGGCCCTGGGCCTGGGCCGGGGCGGTGATGCTTTCGCGGTAGGCCACCTGGGGCGCGCCCACCTCGGCGGCCACCTTGAACTCCCGGAGCAGCCGGTCCACGATGATCTCCAGGTGCAGCTCGCCCATGCCCGAGATCACGGTCTGGCCGGTCTCGGCGTCCTGGGCCACGTGGAAGCTGGGGTCCTCGGCGGCCAGGCGGGCCAGGGCCTGGCCCAGCTTTTCCACCATGGGCTTGCTGGCCGGCCGGATGGCCACGCTCACCACCGGCTGGGGCACAAACAACGTCTCCAGGGTCAGGGGCGCGGCCGGGTCGCAGAGGGTGTCGCCAGTGGCCACTTGCTTTAGGCCCACGGCGGCCACGATGTCGCCGGCGCCCACGCTATCCAGCTCCTCGCGCTGGTTGGCGTGCATCTTCAGCAGCCGCCCCACCCGCTCGCTCTTGTCCTGGCTGGCGTTGTAGACCATGGAGCCGGCCTTGAGCGAGCCAGAGTAGACCCGCAGGAAGGTCAGGTGGCCCACGTAGGGGTCGCTCATCAGCTTGAAGGCCAGGGCCGCGAAGGGGGCCTCCTCGCTGGCCGGGCGGCTGGTCTCCTGGCCCTGGGGGTCCAGGCCCATCACCGCCGGCACGTCCAGGGGCGAGGGCAGGTAGTCCACCACCGCGTCCAACAGAGGCTGGATGCCCTTGTTCTTGAAGGCCGAGCCCAGCAAGACCGGCACCACGGCCAGGGCCAGCACGCCCTTGCGCAGGGCGGCCTTGAGCTGGGCCTCAGACGGCTCGACGCCCTCCAGGTAGCTTTCCATGAGGGCGTCGTCGAACTCGCAGGCGGTCTCGATGAGGTGCAAACGGGCGGCCTCTACGGCCTCGGCCATGGCCGCCGGCGCCGGGGCGCTGGTCACGGTCATGCCCTTGCTGGCCTCGTCGAACTGCAGGGCCTGGCGGGTGATGAGGTCCACCACGCCGCTGAAATCCTCGCCCTGGCCCATGGGCAGCATCAGGGGCAGGGGCCGGGCGCCCAGGCGGCTGGTAATCATCTGCAGGCAGCGCTGCCAGTCGGCGCCCACGCGGTCCATCTTGTTGATGAAGGCCACCCGGGGCACCTGGTAGCGGTCGGCCTGGCGCCAGACCGTCTCGGACTGGGGCTGCACCCCGCCCACCGCGCAGAACACCGCCACCGCCCCGTCCAGCACGCGCAGGCTGCGCTCCACCTCGATGGTGAAGTCCACGTGGCCGGGGGTGTCGATGATGTTGATGCGGTGGTCCTGCCAGAAACAGGTGGTGGCGGCGCTGGTGATGGTGATGCCGCGCTCCTGCTCCTGGGCCATCCAATCCATGGTGGCCTCGCCGTCGTGCACCTCTCCCAGCCGATGGCTCACCCCGGTGTAAAACAGGATGCGCTCGGTGGTGGTGGTCTTGCCCGCGTCAATATGGGCCATCAGGCCGATATTGCGCTGGCGAGCTATGTCCGTACGGCGGGCCACCTTAAGTCCTCGTCAACCCTTCCCTACCACCGGTAGTGCGCGAAGGCCTTGTTGGCCTCGGCCATGCGGTGGGTGTCTTCTTTCTTCTTCACGGCGCTGCCGCGGCCGGCGGCGGCGTCCATCAGCTCGGCCGCCAGGCGCTCGGCCATGCTCTTTTCGCCGCGGGCCCGGGAGAAGCTGATCAGCCAGCGCATGGCCAGGGCCTGGCGCCGCTCGGAGCGAATCTCCACCGGCACCTGGTAGGTGGAGCCGCCCACCCGGCGGCTCTTGACCTCGATCATGGGCCGCACGTTGTCCATGGCCTTCTCGAAGACCTTCAACGGGTCCTCGCTGGTGCGCTGGGCAATGATGTCCAGGGCCGTGTACATGATCCGCTCGGACACGGACTTCTTGCCCTCGAACATCAGCTTGTTGATGAACCGGGCCACCTTCTGGCTGCCGTAGCGCGGGTCCGGCACAATCTCCCTTTTGGGTACTTCGCGTCTCCTGGGCATGTTCCGCTCTTGCTTTTAGTTAGGCCCTTCACGACAGATGCCCCTTTATCATCAGCAAGGGGCATCGCTGCTCCCCGCCGCAGCGGGAAGGAAAATCCAGCAGTTACTTGGGGCGTTTGGCGCCGTATTTAGAACGGCTCTGCCGCCGGTCGGCCACACCCACCGCGTCCAAGGTGCCGCGGATGATGTGGTAGCGCACGCCGGGCAGGTCCTTGACGCGGCCGCCCCGGATCAGCACCACCGAGTGCTCTTGCAGGTTGTGTCCCTCCCCCGGGATGTAGCTGGTGGCCTCGATCCCGTTGGTCAGCCGCACCCTGGCCACCTTGCGCAGGGCCGAGTTGGGTTTCTTGGGGGTGGTGGTGTACACGCGCAGGCACACCCCGCGCTTCTGCGGACAGTTCTGCAAGGCAGGCGTAGCCTTTTTCTTGCGCTGCCGCTCGCGCCCCTTGCGCACGAGCTGGTTAATCGTCGGCAAGCTTGCGCCTCCAAGTTTCCAGGTGTCAACCGGGCAAAAAACCCGGTCAGTCAACTAGATAGCCACATCACCTGCGGGGCGGGAATACCCCATGCAAAGCACGATCCCCCCCTTTTTGCCCTCGTCGGGGCAACTAGAGAAGGTCCCCGCAATGGAATTGCTATATCTACCCCGACAGCCCCTTGCTGTCAAGGGCCTTTGATATTATAAGTCACAACTTTAGGGCGGCAACCCGACCCCCAGGGCGGGGGGTCCTAAGCCGTGACCTCACTGCCCCCATAGACGTTGATCAGCCCCTCCCCGATCCCGGTGCCACCGGTCTCCGGGGCGGAGCCCCTAAGCCGTGGCCTCGCTGTCCCCGTTGGTGGTGGTCAGCCCCTCCTCGAGGCCGGTGCCGCCGGCCTCTTCGCTGAGGGCGTCCAGCACCTCGCGCTCGGTGAACACCGGCCGCTCCAGGCTGCGCGGCGGCACCTCGGCGTGGGGGATGTGCATCTGCCGGTACTCGTCCAGGCCGGTGCCGGCCGGGATCAGCCGGCCCATGATCACGTTTTCCTTGAGCCCGCGCAGGTCGTCCACCTTGCCGGCGATGGCCGCCTCGGTCAGCACCTTGGTGGTCTCCTGGAAGGAGGCCGCGCTGATGAAGCTGTCGGTAGACAGGGACGCCTTGGTGATGCCCAATAGGAGCGGCTCGGCCAGGGCCGGCTTCTGCTTGTCGGCGATCAGGCGCTGGTTCTCGCCCTCGAAGCGCCACTTCTCCACCTGCTCGCCCAGCAGGAAGTTGCTGTCGCCGGGCTCGGTTACGCGCACCCGCCGCAGCATCTGGCGCACGATCACCTCGATGTGCTTGTCGTTGATTTTGACGCCCTGCAGGCGGTAGACCTCCTGCACCTCGTCCACCAGGTAGCGGGCCAGGGCCTTGATGTCCCGCGAGCGCAGGATGTCGTGCGGGTTGATGGAGCCGTCCATCAGGGGCTCGCCGGCGCGCACGTAGTCGCCCTCGTGCACCGTGACGTGCTTGCCCTTGGGGATCAGGTACTCGCGCGGCTCGCCCACCTCGGGGGTGATGACCACCTTGCGCTTGCCCTTGGTCTGCTTGCCGAAGGCCACCTGGCCGTCGATCTCGGTGATGACCGCGCACTCCTTGGGGCGGCGCACCTCGAACAGCTCGGCCACCCGGGGCAGACCGCCGGTGATGTCCTTGGTTTTGGTGGTCTCGCGCGGGATGCGCGCCAGCACATCGCCGGCCTTGACCTCTACGCCCTCGGGCACCATGATGATGGCCCCCACCGGCAGCAGATAGCGGGCGTCGCCGCGGCCCTTGCCCAGGTCGGTGGTCTTGCTGGTGCCGGGCACCTTGATGGAGATGCGCGGCCGCAGATCCGGGTTCTTGGACTCCACCGTCACCTTGGTGGAGCGGCCGGTCACCGGGTCGAAGCGCTCGGTCATGGTCACGTTCTCGATGATGTCGCCAAACTTGACCACGCCGTCGGTGTCGGTGAGGATGGGGCTGGTGTAGGGGTCCCACTGGGCCACCACGTCGCCGGCGTTGACCCGGTCGCCGTCCTTGAACATCAGGCGGGCGCCGTAGTTGATCTTGTAGCGCTCGCGCTCGCGGCCGCCTTCGCCCATCACGGCCACCTCGCCGTTGCGGTTCATCACCACCTGGTGGCCTTCGTCGCTGTCCACGGTCTGCAGGTTGATGTACTTGAACACGCCAGCGTAGCGCGCCTCCACCCGCGACTGCTCCACGGCCTTGGCCGCGGCGCCGCCGATGTGGAAGGTGCGCATGGTCAGCTGGGTGCCGGGCTCGCCGATGCTCTGGGCGGCGATGATGCCGATGGCCTCGCCCACGTCCACGGGCTTGGAGTGGGCCAGGTCGCGGCCGTAGCACTTGGAGCAGACGCCGCGGCGGGACTCGCAGGTCAAGACCGAGCGGATGGCCACCTTCTCCACGCCGGCCTCTTCCAGCGTGGCTACCCCATCCTCGTCGATCTCGGCGTTGGCCGGGATCAGCACCTCGTCGGTCAGGGGGTCCAGGATGTCCTTGAGGGCGGTGCGGCCCAGCACGCGCTCGCTCACATGCTCGATGACCTCGCCGCCCTCGCGCAGGGCCTCCACCTCGATGCCGTCGATGGTGCCGCAGTCATGCTCGGTGACGATGGCGTCCTGGCTCACGTCCACCAGGCGGCGGGTGAGGTAGCCGCTGTTGGCGGTCTTGAGCGCCGTGTCGGCCAGGCCCTTGCGCGCGCCGTGGGTGGAGATGAAGTACTGCAGCACCGTCAGCCCCTCGCGGAAATTGGCCGTGATGGGCGTCGCGATGATCTCGCCGGAGGGCTTGGCCATCAGGCCGCGCATGCCGGCCAGCTGCTTCATCTGGTCCTTGCTGCCGCGGGCGCCGGAGTCGGCCATCATGTAGATGGGGTTGAAGCTGTCGGTGGTCACCTCCTGGCCTTCGGCGTTGGAGATCACCTCGGTGCTGATCTCGTCCATCATCTCGGCGGCCACGTCCTCGGTGGCCTTGGCCCAGATGTCCACCGCCTTGTTGTACTTCTCGCCGTCGGTGATGATGCCGTCCTTGTACTGGGACTCGATGGTCTTCACCTCGGCCATGGCCTTGTCGATGATCTGCTGCTTACGGGCCGGGATCACCATGTCGTTGACGCAGATGGACAGGCCGCTGGCGGTGGCGTAGCGGTAGCCCATGTCCTTGAGCCGGTCGGACAGCAGCACCGCGGCCTTGGTGCCGGCGGTGCGGTAGCAGTGGCCCACTAGGTTGTTGAGGGCCTTCTTGTCCATGACCAGGTTGACCATGCTGAAGTCCAGGTTCTCGGGCAGCACCTGGTGGAGCATGATGCGCCCCACCGTGGTGCGCACCCGCTTGCCGTCCAGGCGCACCTCGATGGAGGCGTGCAGGTCAACCGCCCCGGCGTCGTAGGCCATGATGACCTCGTCCGGATCGGCGAAGATCTTGCCCTCGCCCTTGGCCAGGGGCCGCTCGCGGGTCATGTAGTACAGGCCCAGCACGATGTCCTGGTTGGGCACGATGATGGGCTGGCCGTTGGCCGGGCTGAGGATGTTGTTGGTGCTCATCATCAAGACCCGGGCCTCGATCTGGGCCTCGATGGACAGCGGGATGTGCACCGCCATCTGGTCGCCGTCGAAGTCGGCGTTGTAGGCCTGGCAGACCAGGGGGTGCAGCTGGATGGCCTTGCCCTCCACCAAGAGCGGTTCAAAGGCCTGGATGCCCAGGCGGTGCAGGGTGGGCGCGCGGTTGAGTAGCACCGGGTACTCGCGCACCACCTCGCTGAGGGTGTCCCACACCTCGGGGGTCTCGCGCTCCACCATCTTCTTGGCGCCCTTGATGGTGGTGACCAAGCCCTTGGCCTCCAGCTTGTTGTAGATGAAGGGCTTGAACAGCTCCAGGGCCATCTTCTTGGGCAGGCCGCACTGGTGCAGCCGCAGATCCGGGCCGATGACGATCACCGAGCGGCCGGAGTAGTCCACGCGCTTGCCCAACAGGTTTTGGCGGAAGCGGCCTTGCTTACCCTTGAGCATGTCGCTCAGGGATTTCAGCGGCCGCTTGTTGGGGCCGGTGATGGTCTTGCCGCGCCGTCCGTTGTCGAACAGCACGTCCACCGCCTCCTGCAGCATGCGCTTCTCGTTGCGGATGATGATGTCCGGCGCGGCCAGCTCGTTGAGCCGGCGCAGGCGGTTGTTGCGGTTGATCACCCGGCGGTAGAGGTCGTTGAGGTCGCTGGTGGCGAAGCGGCCGCCGTCCAGGGGCACTAGGGGCCTGAGATCCGGGGGCAGCACCGGGATGATGTCCATGATCATCCACTGGGGCTGGTTGTGGGAGCTGCGGAAGGCGTCGATGACCTTCAGGCGCTTGCCCAGCTTCTTGCGCTTGGCCTCGCTGGCGGTGTCCATCATCTCCAGGCGCAACTCGTCCCAGAGCTTGTTCAGGTCCAGCTCGGAGAGCATCTCCTTGACCGCCTCGGCGCCGATGCCGGCCTTGAAGCGGCTGCCGTGCTCCTCCAGGAGCTGGCGGTACTTCTCTTCGGGCAGCAGGGTGCCCTTGGCCACGCCGGTGTCGCCGGGCTCCAGCATGATGTAGGACTCGAAGTACAGGACCTTCTCCAGCTCCTTGAGCGTCAGGTCCAAGAGGTTGCCCACCTTGGAGGGCAGCGACTTGAGGAACCAGATGTGGGCCACGGAACTGGCCAGGTCGATGTGGCCCATGCGCTCGCGGCGCACCTTGGACTGGATCACCTCCACGCCGCACTTTTCGCAGACCACGCCGCGGTGCTTCATGCGCTTGTACTTGCCGCAGTTGCACTCGTAGTCCTTGGTGGGGCCGAATATCTTGGCGCAGAACAGTCCGTCCCGCTCCGGCTTGAAGGTGCGGTAGTTTATGGTCTCGGGCTTCTTTACCTCGCCAAAGGACCAGGCCCGTATCTTCTCCGGGCTGGCCAGGGAGATCTGCACCGCGTCAAAGGACAGGGGATCCTTGGGCTTGGCGAAATAGCTGTAGAGATCTTCCAAGGGAATTCTCCTTTAATCCAGGGCCGGGGGAAGGTCCTTCTTCTGCTCGATCAGCTCCACGTCCAGACAGAGGGCTTGCAGCTCCTTGACCAGGACGTTGAAGCTCTCGGGCAGCCCGGCCTCCAGGTTGTTTTCGCCCTTGACTATCTTCTCGTACATGCGGGTGCGGCCGGCCACGTCGTCGCTCTTGACGGTGAGGAACTCCTGCAGCGAGTAGGCCGCCCCGTAGGCCTCCATGGCCCAGACCTCCATCTCGCCCAGGCGCTGGCCGCCGAACTGGGCCTTGCCGCCCAGGGGCTGCTGGGTCACCAGGGAGTAGGGGCCGATGGAGCGCGCGTGTATCTTGTCGTCCACCAGGTGGTGCAGCTTGAGCATGTACATGGTGCCCACGGTCACCGCCCGGTCGAAGGGCTGGCCGGTGCGGCCGTCCACCAACTGGGCCTGTCCGGTGACCGACAGGCCGGCCAGGGTGAGCAGCTTGCCGATCTCCTCCTCGCTGGCGCCGTCGAACACCGGCGTAGCCACCGGCACCCCGCGCTTGAGGCTGCCGGCCATCTTGAGCACCTCGTCGTCGCTGGCCGCATTCACCGAGTCGGTGATCTCCTTCTTGTTGTAGACCTTGCCCAAGAGGTCGCGCAGGTCCTTGGTGGGGGGCCGCTTGCTCTTGTCCTTGGCCTGGGCGATGGCGTCCACCATCTGGCCGATCTTGCGGCCCAGCTCCCGCGAGGCCCAGCCGATGTGGGTCTCCAGCACCTGGCCCACGTTCATGCGGCTGGGCACGCCCAGGGGGTTGAGCACCAGGTCCACCGGCGCGCCGTCGCTGAAGTAGGGCATGTCCTCTTCGGGCAGGATGCGGCTGACCACGCCCTTGTTGCCGTGGCGGCCGGCCATCTTGTCGCCCACGGCCAGCTTGCGCTTCATGGCCACGTAGACCTTGACCATCTTGATCACGCCCGGAGGCAGCTCGTCGCCCTTCCTGAGTTTGGCGATCTTGTTCTCGGTGGCGCCGCGGATCAGGTCCACCTGCTCCAGGTAGCCGTCCACCAGCCGCTCCACCTGGCGCTGGGTCTTCTCGCTGACCCCGGCCAGCTCCACGTCGCGGAAGTACTGCAGGGGCACCTCCTTGAGGTGCTCGGCGGTGAGCGCCCCCTTCTTGACCAGGAGCCTGCCCTTCTCGTCCTTGAGCGGCGCGGCCAGGTTTTTGCCCACCAAGAGCCGCGACAGCTCGTCGCTGGCGTTGCGGTGGATGATCTTCACCTCGTCGCTCTCGTCCTTGCGCAGGCGGTTGACCTCCTCGTCCTCGATGGACTGGGCCCGCTCGTCCTTCTCGATGCCCTTGCGGCTGAAGACCCGGGCGTCGATGACGATGCCCTCCACGCCTGGCGGCACCCGCAGGCTGGTGTCCTTCACGTCGCCGGCCTTCTCGCCGAAGATGGCTCTGAGCAGCTTCTCCTCGGGGCTGAGCTGGGTTTCGCCCTTGGGGGTGATCTTGCCCACCAGGATGTCGCCGGCCTTGATCTCGGCGCCGATGCGGATGATGCCGCTTTCGTCCAGGTTCTTGAGCGCCTCCTCGCCCACGTTGGGGATGTCGCGGGTGATCTCCTCCTTGCCCAGCTTGGTGTCCCGGGCCAGGGTCTCGAACTCCTCGATGTGCACGCTGGTGAAGATGTCGTCCTTGACGATGCGCTCGGAGATGAGGATGGAGTCCTCGTAGTTGAAGCCGCCCCAGCTCATGAAGGCCACGGTGACGTTCTGGCCCAGGGCCAGGTCGCCCTGGTCCACGGCCGGGCCGTCGGCCAGGATCTGGCCCTTCACCACCCGCTGGCCGCGCACCACGATGGGCTTCTGGCTGGTGCAGGTGTTCTGGTTGCTGCGGCGGAACTTGATCAGCTTGTAGATTTTCACCTGGCTGTGGGCCTCGTCGGTCAGCGGCTTGTCGTAGCGCACCACGATGCGCCCGGCGTCCACGTCGTTGATCACACCGTCGGCCTCGGCCACCACGCACACCCCGCTGTCGCGGGCCACCACCTCCTCCATGCCGGTGCCCACCAGGGGCGCGTCGGTGCGCAAGACGGGCACCGCCTGCCGCTGCATGTTGGAGCCCATCAGGGCGCGGTTGGCGTCGTCGTTCTCCAGGAAGGGGATCAAGGCCGCGGCCACCGACACTAGCTGGTTGGGGCTCACGTCCATGAACTCCACCTCCTCGGGCCCCACCATCATGAACTCGCCCTCGCGGCGGGCGCTGATGATGTCGCGCTGGAAGCGGCCGCGGCCGTCGATGGGCGCGTTGGCCTGGGCGATGGCGTGGTCGCCCTCCTCCAGGGCCGACAGGAAGCGCACGTCCTTGGTCACCTTGCCCCCGCCGGCGGTGCGGTAGGGGGTCTCGATGAAGCCGTAGTCGTTGACCCGGGCGTAGGTGGACAGGCTGACGATCAGGCCGATGTTGGGGCCCTCCGGGGTCTCGATGGGGCAGATGCGGCCGTAGTGGGTGCTGTGTACGTCGCGCACCTCGAAGCCGGCCCGCTCCCGGGTGAGGCCGCCGGGGCCCAGGGCGCTCAGGCGCCGCTTGTGGGTCACCTCGCTCAGGGGGTTGGTCTGGTCCATGAACTGGCTGAGCTGGCTGGTGCCGAAGAACTCCTTGACCACGGCGCTGACCGGCTTGGAGTTGATCAGGTCGTGGGGCATCAGAGCCTCGATCTCCTGCAGGCTCATGCGCTCCTTGATGGCCCGCTCCATCCTCACCAGGCCGATGCGGTACTGGTTTTCCAGCAGCTCGCCCACCGCGCGCACCCGGCGGTTGCCCAGGTGGTCGATGTCGTCCACGGTGCCCTCGGTGTCCTTGAGGTGGATCAGCTCCTTGACCGCCTCCAGGATGTCCTCGCGCCTGAGGGTGCGCACCTCCTCGGGCACCTCCAGGCCCAGGCGCAGGTTCAGCTTCAGGCGGCCCACCGCCGACAGGTCGTAGTGCTCGGGGCTGAAGAACAGGTTGTGGAAGAAGGTGCGGGCCACCTCCAGGGTGGGCGGGTTGGAGGGCCTGAGCTTGCGGTAGATGTCGACGATGGCCTCGTCGGTGGTCTCCACCTTGTCCAGCTCCAGGGTGTCGCGGAAGGAGCTGGAGACGGTGAAGTTGTCCAGGTACAGGGTGGGGATCTCGCGCACCCCGGCCGCGCGCAGCTTGGACAGGGCGTCCTCGCCGATGGGCTGGTTGAGGCTCACGATCACCTCGCCGGTGACCGGGTCGGCCAGGTCCACGGCCGCAAAGCGGCCGATGATGTCCTTTTCCTCAGCCGGCAGGCGGTCCACCTTCATCTCCTCCAGGCGCTTGAGCGCCCGGCGGGTGATCTTCTTGCCCTCCTTGACCAGGGACTTCTTGGTCTCCGGGTCCTTGATCTCCCGGCTGGCCACCACGCCCACCAGCAGCTCGCCGTCCAGGCGGCGGTAGACCTCATCGCCCTCCAGCAGGAACACGTCCCGCTGGTACATCACATCCAGCAGCTCCTGGGCGCTGTAGCCCAGGGCCTTGAGTAAGAGCGTCACCGGGAACTTGCGCCGGCGGTCGATGCGCACGAACAGGATGTCCTTGTGGTCGAACTCCAGGTCGATCCAGGAGCCCCTGAGGGGGATGATGCGCGCCGAATACAACAGCTTGCCGCTGGAGTGGGTGCGGCCTTTGTCGTGGTCGAAGAATATGCCCGGGCTGCGGTGCAGCTGGCTGACCACCACCCGCTCGGTGCCGTTGACGATGAAGGTGCCGCGGGAGGTCATCAGGGGCAGGGTGCCGAAGAATATCTCCTGCTCCTTGATGTCGCGGATGGAGGTGGTCTCGGTCTCCTTGTCCTGGTCGTAGACCACCAGGCGCACCGTGAGCTTCAAGGGCGCCTCATAGGTCATGCCCCGGGCCAGGCACTCGTCCACGTCGTACTTGACCTCGCCGAAGGCGTAGCTGACGAACTCCAGCGATGAGGTGCCCGAAAAATCGCGGATGGGAAATACGCTCTTGAATACGCTCTGCAGCCCGATTTCCCGGCGCTGGTCCGGGCTGACCTCCATCTGCAGGAAGCGCTCATAGGACTGCTTCTGCATGTCGATGAGGTTCGGGATGTCTATTATTTTGGAGATCTTGCCGAAGTTCTTGCGGACCCTCATGCTGCCGTTGGTCGCCTGGCTCATGAAATCTCCTTAGACGGGCTGCCCTCCCGCCCACCAGGGGCGGCGCCGCACGCAGCGGACCCGAATTTCAGCGGACGCACGACGGCACCCGAGCCGTCTCCCCACTTTGACGACCCGGCGCCATCAGGCGGCTGCCCTATGTATCCCCGCCGCGGCTGGCCGGAGCTACAGGCCCCGGCCGGCGGGCAGCGAGGGTGGTTCCCAAAAAACCGGCGCGGACTACTTGATGCTGACCACGCCGCCGGCCTCTTCCAGCTGGGCCTTGATGCCCTCGGCCTCGGCCTTTTCCACGCCTTCCTTGACCGGCTTGGGCGCGCCGTCCACTAGGTCCTTGGCCTCCTTGAGGCCCAGGCCGGTGATGGCCCGCACCACCTTGATCACCTGGATCTTCTTGTCGCCGGCCGACTCCAGGATCACGTTGAACTCGGTCTGCTCCTCGGCCGCGGCCGCCTCGCCGCCGCCGGCCGGGGCCATGGCCACGGCCATGGGGGCCGCGGCGCTGACGCCGAAGATCTCTTCCATTTCCTTGATGAGCTGGCTCAGCTCCAGGACGGACATGTTCTTGATGAAGTCGATCACTTGGTCTTTGGTGATATCGGCCATGATTCTATCGGTTCCTTTCCAGGGGCCGGACCGTTGGCCGGCCGCCGCATGCAATCAGGTTTAGAAGGCCGGGCGATCTAAGCCGCCGCCTTCTGCTCTTCCACCGCCTTGAGCACGTTCAGCAGACCACGCACCACGCCGGCCAGCACCGTGACCAGACCGCGGGGCACGCCGTTCATGGCCCCCATGAGCTGGGCCAGAAGCACCTCGCGGCTGGGCAGCTTGGCCAGCGCAGCCACCTGCTCGGCGCTGATCACCTGCTGCCCTAAGAGGCCCTTCTTGACCTCCAGCTTGGGGTTGGTCTTGGCGAACTCCACCAGGATCTTGGCCAGATCCACCGGCTCGCCGTAGCTCAGGGCCAAACCATTGGGTCCCGCCAGGTCCGTGAGCAGCCCCGTCACCGAGGTGCCCTCGGCCGCGCGCTTGAGCAGCGTGTTCTTGACCACCACGTACTCCAGACCCTTTTCGCGGAGCTGCTGCCGTAGCTCGGTCATCTGCTCCACCTTCAGGCCCGTAAAGTCGGTCAAGACCACGGCCTGCGCGCGAGAAAGGCGGCCGGCCATGTTGGCCACCACAGCCTGTTTCTCTTCGCGCTTCACGTGATTTCACCTCCTTTGCCTTGCCCGGACCCGAACCCGGTCATGGACCGTGTGGTGGCTCGTGCGGCGACCCGATTGCAGTCGCGGCCCCTGCCTCGCGCGATCTAAGCGGGCGATCCCATTGAGGATCTTTAAGGCCTCTGCAGGCCGCCTGCCGTCTCTGACCCTAGGGCAGGTCCAGTCGTTTTTATCGCCAGCGGCGGCGCGCTCACCGCCGCTCTGAAACTTTTAATTATACCAGGCTAGGCCTTGGCGGCCACCAAGTTCTTGACCTCGCCCGGGTCCAGCTTCACGCCCGGGCCCATGGTGGTGGACAGGGTGATGGCCTTGATGTAGGTGCCCTTGGAGGTGGCCGGCTTCAGGCGCACCAGGGTCTCCATCAGGCTGTCCAGGTTGGCCTTGAGCTTGTCCACCCCGAAGGAGGCCTTGCCGATGGGCGCGTGCACTACGCCGCCCTTGTCCACCCGGAACTCGATCTTGCCGGCCTTGACCTCGGAGATGGCCTTGGTCAGGTCGAAGGTCACCGTGCCGCTCTTGGTGTTGGGCATCAGGCCGCGGGGGCCCAGGATCTTGCCCAGCTTGCCCACGGTGGCCATCATGTCCGGGGTGGCGATGGCCCGGTCGAAATCGGTCCAGCCCCCCTTGATCTTCTCCACCAGCTCGTCGCTGCCCACGAAGTCGGCCCCGGCCGCCTTGGCCTCGGCCTCCTTCTCGCCCTTGGCGAAGACGGCCACGGTCACGGTCTTGCCGATGCCGTGGGGCAGCACCACCGTGCCGCGCACCATCTGGTCGGCGTGGCGGGGGTCCACGCCCAGGCGCACGGCCACGTCCACCGTCTCATCGAACTTGGCGAACTTGGCCTCCAGGGCCTTGGCCACACCGTCGAGGAAGGCGTAGCGCAGCTTGCGGTCCACCAGCTTGCGGGAAGCTACGTGTTTCTTGCCTTTGTTGGCCATTTTCTCTCTCCGTCCTTGTGCGGAGCGCCGTGTGCCAGCGGCCAGACCGGGCCTCCACGGGCTCTATTAATAAAAAACGGCTAGCGCACCACCTCCAGGCCCATGGAGCGCGCCGTGCCCATGATGGTCTGCATGGCCGCCTCCAGGTCCCGGGTGTTGAGGTCCTTCATCTTCAGCTCGGCGATCTCGCGCACCTGCTTGAGGGTGATCTGCCCGCATTTCTCGCGGTTGGGCACGCCGGAGCCCTTCTCCACCCCCGCGGCCTTGCGCAGCAGCACCGCCGCCGGCGGGGTCTTGGTGACAAAGGAGAAGCTGCGGTCGGCGTAGACCGTGATCACCACTGGGATGATGGTGTCGCCCTCGCTCTGGGTGCGGGCGTTGAAGGCCTTGCAGAACTCCATGATGTTGGCGCCGTGGGGGCTCAGGGCCGGGCCCACCGGGGGGCTGGGGTTGGCCTTGCCGGCCGGAATCTGCAGCTTTATGTTGGCGACGACTTTCTTGGCCATTTACTCACCTCTTGCTGGGGGCGCTGCCCCACGCCCTTTTCTCCCCGGGCGGCCCGGCGCTTGGCCCGGCGCCCGATCGTTGCTTCAAAAGCCCCGGCGGCGGGGACGGCCGGCAGGCAGCGGCCGGCGCGATCAGGTCTTGGAAACCTGGACGAACTCCAATTCCACGGGGGTGGCCCGGCCGAAGATGCTTATCAACACCCGCAGCTTGCCCTTGTCGGGGAACACCTCCTCCACCGTGCCGTTGAAGTTGTTGAAAGGCCCGTCAATGACCCGCACCTCGTCGCCCTCGTGGAAGTTGTACTTGGGCTTTGGCTGCTTGGCGCCTTCGGTCATCTGGTTGAGGATCCGCTGCGCCTCTTCGTCGGTGATGGGCGTGGGCCGGGTCTCGTTGCCCCCCACGAACCCGGTCACCTTGGCCGTGTTCTTGACCAGGTGCCAGGTCTCGTCGTTCATCTCCATTTCCACCACGATGTAGCCGGGGTAGAACTTGCGCTGCGACTCGCGGCGCTGGCCCCGCACCATCTCCACCACCTTCTCCATGGGCACCATGACCTTGCCGAAGTAATCGGACAGGCCATGGGACTTGATGCGCTCCTGCAATGCGTCGCGCACCTTGTTCTCGAAGCCCGAGTAGGTGTGAACGATGTACCACTTCATGGCCACGGCGTCCCCCCTAGCCCGGATATTTCATGAGGGCCGGGCGTCCGGCTGCGCCAGCCACCGACATACTGCGTTGCCGGCTGCGCTCGCGCCTCGATGTAGCTTTGGCTACACCTGCGGCGCTTGCTCGCCAGACGCCTTGTCTGTCGGCGGCTGGCTGTGCCGGAAGCGGGTACAAACCGTACCCTGGCAATGTCGGCGCCTTTTTCATAATGGCCCCATGAATACTGGCTCGTTGTTTAATGCCACCCAGCCCTCATGAAATATCCGGGCTAGCCGATCAAAAAGCGCACCAGGCGCGAGAGCACGAAGTCCACCAGCCCCAGGAAGATGGAGACCAGGATCACCAGGGCCAGCACCACGCCGGTGCTGGAGATGGTCTGGCGCCGCGAGGGCCAGGTCACCCGCTTGAGCTCCTGCACCACCTCGCGCATGAACTGGCTGGTGCGCTCCCAGAGGCTGGCCGCGCTCTGGCCCTGTACGGCTTTGGCCGCGGCCTTGCGGCCGGAGACCGCCTTGGTCAGCTTGGCCATTGCCGCGTTGGCCCCGTCGCCTGGTTTCTTGTTCTGTTTGGCCATGCCCTCGTCCCGCCCTCAGCCCTGTTTGCCCCCGGCGGCGGAGGCAACTAAAAGACCCCCGGGCCAGCCGCCGCCCCCCGCGCCGCGCCTGCCCTGGTGGCCAGTGCTATTTTGGCTAGGCTGCCCGCCGCCTGAGTTTGCCCGCCGCGGCCGGGGCCTCCCCGGATCGGCGGGCGTGGGTCATGTAATTGGCAGGCCTGGAGGGAATCGAACCCCCAGCCTTCGGATTTGGAGTCCGACGCTCTAGCCTAGTTGAGCTACAGGCCTGCAAAACTCCCGTTACTTGGCCTCGCGGTGAACCGTGTGGCTCCCGCAGAAGCGACAGTACTTCTTGAACTCCAGCTTGTCCGGCGTGGTGCGCTTGTTCTTGGTGGTGCTGTAGTTCTTGCGCTTACACTCGGCGCACACCAGTTGCACGATTTCTCTGGGCATGTGTTCGGCCCCTTACTCGATGATTTCGGCGACCACGCCGGCGCCCACGGTGCGCCCGCCCTCGCGGATGGCGAAGCGAAGCTCCTTCTCCATGGCGATGGGCGTGATCAACGACGCCTCGATGGACACGTTGTCCCC
>JBFMFU010000016.1:0-19548 GCA_040751985.1 Thermodesulfobacteriota bacterium
CTTCCAGGCCGCCAGGGCAAGAGCCCGTGGGTACCGCAACTCCTTTACCTTCATCACCATGATCTATTTCATCGCCGCGCCGCTGGGAGAACTAATTAAATTCCACAGCTAACGACGAAGAACCACTTGGCCTTCGTGCTTGTAGCGGCCATATACCTTTGGCTATTGTAAATGTCGACACGGCCTAACAAAAAAATAATAAAAAGCTAATTTTTATAACCGCTTGATATTATTGGAGCCGGCGCTCGGATTTGAACCGAGGACCTGCTGATTACGAATCAGCTGCTCTACCCCTGAGCTACGCCGGCTGTATCGCTATTAGGTAAAGACCCGGGCCCTGTCCAGGTGCCGGACCCTTAGATCATAAACATAAGGGCGGGTGAGCCCGCGCCTAATTACGTACCCATGGTCCAGGAGTGCAGGTACTTGTCCTGCTCCGGGGTCAGGGTGTCGATCTGCACGCCCAGGGCGGCCAGCTTCAGGCGGGCCACCTCGGCGTCGATCTCGGCCGGCACGGTGTACACCCGCTTCTCCAGCTCCGCGGCGTGGGCCTTCATGTAGGCCGCGCACAGGGCCTGGTTGGCGAAGCTCATGTCCATCACGCTGCTGGGGTGGCCTTCGGCCGCGGCCAGGTTGATCAGCCGGCCCTCGCCCAGCACGTACACGTGGCGGCCGTTGGTGAGCGTGTGCTCCTCCACGAAGGCCCGGATGTTCCGGCTGGCCTTGGTCACCGCGGCTAGGCCCTCCAGGTCCAGCTCCACGTTGAAGTGGCCGCTGTTGGCCACGATGGCTCCGTCCTTCATGGCCAGGAAGTGCTCCTGGCGGATCACGGCGATGTCGCCGGTGACGGTGCAGAAGAAGTCGCCGATGGGCGCGGCCTGGGCGATGGTCATGACCTGGTAGCCGTCCATGACCGCCTCCAGGGCGCGCAGGGGGTCCACCTCGGTGATGATCACCTTGGCGCCCAGGCCGCCCGCGCGCATGGCCACCCCGCGGCCGCACCAGCCGTAGCCGCAGATCACGAAGTTGCTGCCGGCAATGAGGCGGTTGGTGGCCCGAATCATGCCGTCGATGGTGCTCTGGCCGGTGCCGTAGCGGTTGTCGAACAGGTGCTTGGTCATGGCGTCGTTGACCGCCACGATGGGATAGGCCAGCACGCCCTCGTCGGCCATGGCCCGCAGGCGGATTACGCCGGTGGTGGTCTCCTCGGTGCCGCCGATGATGCCGCTGATCAGGTCCTTGCGCTGGGAGTGGATCTGGCTCACCAAATCCGCGCCGTCGTCCATGGTGATGTTGGGCGCGGCGTCCAGCACCGCGTTCAGGTGGTCGTAGTAGGTCTTGGTGTCCTCGCCCTTGATGGCGAACACGCTCACCCCAAAGTGCTCCACCAGGGAGGCGGCCACGTCGTCCTGGGTGGACAGGGGGTTGCTGGCGCAGACCACCACCCGGGCCCCGCCGGCGGCCAGCACCTCGGCCAGGTTGGCGGTCTCGGTGGTCACGTGCAGGCAGGCGGCCAGGGTCACGCCGGTGAGCGGCTTTTCCCGGGCGAAGCGCTCCTTGATCTGCTTGAGCACCGGCATGGAGCGGCCGGCCCATTCGATGCGCAGCCGGCCCTGCTCAGCCAGGCCGCGGTCCTTGATATCAAACTTCATCAGCGGCTCCGCTTCAGCACGACTTGGGCTTGAGGTTGAAGTACTCCTGGATCTTTTCCACCCGGTCGGTCAGCTCCCAGGTGAAGCCGTCCTCTTCGCGGCCGAAGTGGCCGTAGGCGGCGGTCTTCTTGTAGATGGGCTGCTTGAGGTTGAGTTGGGTGATCATGCGGGCCGGCCGGAAGTCGAACAGCTTGGCCACGCCCTGGGCGATCTGGCTGTCGGCCAGCTTGCCGGTGCCGTAGGTGTTGATCAGGATGGAGACCGGCTCGGGCACCCCGATGGCATAGGCCACCTGCACTTCGCACTTGTCGGCCAGGCCGGCGGCCACCAGGTTCTTGGCCGCGTAGCGGGCGTAGTAGGAGCCGGAGCGGTCCACCTTGGAGGGGTCCTTGCCGCTGAAGCAGCCGCCGCCGTGGGAGCCCTGGCCGCCGTAGGTGTCCACGATGATCTTGCGGCCGGTGAGCCCGCAGTCGCCGTGCGGGCCGCCCACCACGAAACGGCCGGTGGTGTTGATGAACAGCTTGGTGTCGCCGTCGAACATCTCCTCGGGCAGCACCTTCTTGATCACCTCGGCGATGATGGCCTCTTTGAGGGTGTTGTATTTCACGTCCGGGCTGTGCTGGGCGGCGATGACCACTGCCTCCACCCGCTTGGGCCGGTCGTTTTCGTACTGGATGGTGACCTGGGTCTTGCCGTCGGGGCGCAGGAAGCCCAAGGAGCCGTTCTTGCGCACCTTGGCCAGGCGCCGGGCCAGCAGGTGGGCGTAGTGGATGGGCGCGGGCATCAGCTCCGCGGTCTCGGTGCAGGCATAGCCGAACATGATGCCCTGGTCGCCGGCCCCCTGCTCGCCGAAGAGGCTGGTGTCGGCGTTGACGCCCTGGGCGATGTCCGCCGACTGCTTGTCGATGCTGGTGATGACCGCGCAGGTCTCCCAATCGAAGCCCATGGAGCTGTTGGTGTAGCCGATGCCCTTGATGGTGTGGCGCACGATCTCGGGGATGTCCACCCAGGTGGCGGTGGTGATCTCGCCGGCCACGATGGCCATGCCGGTGGTGACCAGGGTCTCGCAGGCCACCCGGCTCTCGGGATCATCCTTGAGCATGGCGTCCAGGATGGCGTCGCTGATCTGGTCGGCTACCTTGTCCGGATGGCCCTCGGTCACCGACTCGCTGGTGAAGAGGTAGTTAGCACCCATCCCTAAAGCCTCCTTATGAGCTTGATTTTCAAAGAAATGAATTAAACCATCGGGGCCCAGTTGTGTCAAGGCAGCCCCCCCGCACCAGCGGTCCGGAGCCGCCTAACGGCGGGCCGTCCCCCTCAGTTCAACGCGTCGTTGTCAATCAACCTGGTCTTCCCCATCCACACGGCCATGACCATGCGCGCCGGCCGGTCCAGGCGGGTCAACCGGGTCAGGTCCTGGGCGTCCACCACCTCCAGGTAGTCCGGCCGGGCGCCGGGGGCGGCCTCAACCACGGCCAGGGCCGCGGCCCGGATGGCGGCGGCGTCCGTCTCGCCGGTCCGGGCCAGCTCCTGGGCCCGGTCCAGGGCCCGGCGCAGGCACAGAGCGTTTTTTCGCTCCTGGGCGCTCAGGTGCACGTTGCGGCTGCTCAGGGCCAGACCGTCGGGCTCGCGCACTGTAGGCCGGCCGACCACCTCCAGGCCCAGGTCCAGGTCTCGGGCCATGCGCTGGATCACCTTGAGCTGCTGATAGTCCTTTTCCCCGAACACGGCCAGGTGCGGTTCCACGGCGTTGAACAGCTTGAGCACCACGGTGGTGACGCCGTCGAAGTGGCCGGGCCGGAAGGCCCCCTCCAACTCGGCGGTCAGCCCCTCCACCCGCACCTTGCTCTGGAAGCCGGCGGGGTACATGGCCGCGGCCGTGGGGGCGTAAATTGCGTCTACGCCGTGGGCCGCGCAAAGGGCGTAGTCCGCCTCCCAGGTGACTGGGTAGCGCTCCAGGTCCTCGGCGCGGTCGAACTGCAGGGGGTTGACGAAGATGCTCGCCACCAGCAGGTCGCAGAGGGGCCGGGCGTAGTCCACCAGGGACAGGTGGCCGGCGTGCAGGGCGCCCATGGTGGGCACCAGGCCGATGCGCTGTCCCTGGGCCCGGGCTGCCTGGCTGGCGGCGGCCATGTCCGAGGGGGTGCGCAGCACCAGCGGCTCAGGCATAGGCACCATCCTTGAATGACATGAGGGCCTGGATGTTCTCTAGCGGCACCTCGCGGGGGAAGTCGCAGCCCACGCTGAGGATGAAGCCGGGGCCGCCACCCCAGGCCGCCAGGCAGGCCTGGGCCTCGCGCCGCACCTGTTCCGGGGTGCCGGAGAGGAAGGGGCCGGTGGGCGAGACATTGCCCACCACGCCCATGCGGCCGCCCAGCACCCGCCGGGCCAGGCCCAGGTCCACCTTGGCCTCCAGGCTGAAGCCGTCTGGGCCCAGGGCCTGGATGTCCTCCAGCACCCCGCTGGCGTCCCCGCAGATGTGGATCATGGCGCGCTTGCCCAGGGCCCGGGCCCGGCCCACCAGCTCGCCCAGGTAGGGCGCGGCGAACTCGCGGAAGGACTCCGGCGAGATCAGATCGCCCGAGGCGGCCGGGTCCGAGAGGTTCAGGCCGCCAATCTCGGGGTGGGCCATGATGCGGCGGTTGATCTCCCAGATCAGCGCGGTGCTCAGGCGCAGCAGCTCGTGCAGGGCCTGGGGCTCCTCCACCATGGCCATCATCATTGCCTCCAGGCCCAGGATGCGGCCGGCGGTGGTCAGGGGGCCCCAGCCGGTGGGCAGGATCAGGGTCTCGCGGCCGATGGCGTCGGCCACCAGGTGGTGGGAGGCGATGATGCTCTGCATGACGGGGTGGGCCAGGGCCGCGGCCGGGTCCAGGGAGCCGATCTGGTCCAGGTCGCTGATCACGGTGCCCAGCAGGGCCGGCGAGTCCGAGCCTTGATCCTGGAGGGGCGCATCCAGGCAGTGCACCGGGTAATTCAAGAGGCCGGCGCCGGTCCAGAGCAGGTCGTGGCCGATGTCCCGGTAGGCCTTGATGAACACCTGGGCCAGGGCAGCCGGATCTTGCTTTATCTCCGCAAAGCTCTGGCCGGCGTGGTGCACGTACCAGGAGCCGCCGGCCACCAGGGTCACGGGCAGGCGGGGGGTGGGGCGGCCCTCCAGGGCCATGAGGGCGATCTGTTTGCCTGTCATGCGGCTTTGCCTACTTGAACGGCTCCAGCACCAGCTCCTGGTCCGGCTTGGGGTCTAGCTTCTGGCCGGCCTCCACCTGCAGCAGGTCGATGTTTTCCACCTGGGTGCGCCACTGCGGCGGCAGCTCCTCCAGGTAGGCGCCCTCCTTGGTCACCCGGCGGATGTAGCGGGGCCCGTAGAGCTGCTCCTGCCAGGAGCGCTGCATGCCGGCCGAGAGCCTAAAGCGCAGCTCCTGGGGGCCGGGCGTGGTCAGGAACACCCGCCGCAGCTTGAGGCTGTAGCCGTAAAGGTCCTGGCTCTGCCCCGGCGCCAGGGGCAGGGGCCGCCAGGAGCCGTCGGGCTGCCGCTGCTCAGCCGCCACCTCCCAGTAGGGGCCCATGAGGCTGTCCCAGCGCGTCCAGACGCCGGGCAAGGGCCCCCAGCTATCCTGGATGGCCTCGCCCACTTTCTGGGCGCTGAGGGTATGGTCGATCACCAGGACCAGCCGGGCCGGGTGGGGGCCGGGGTTGATGGGCGGCGGGCCGCAGCCGGCGGCCAGGGCGGCCAGCGCGGCCAGCGCGGCCAGGCACAATGCCGTCCAGAGCCGGGCCCGCGCGCTCATGGCCCCAGCACCTCGCGCAGGCAGGCGGCCACGTACTCTATCTCCGCGGGCCTCAGCCCGGCGAAGAAGGGCAGGCTCATCAGGCCGGCGAAGGCCTGTTCGGCGGCCGGGAAGTCGCCGGGCCGGTAGCCCCGGGCGGCGTAGAAGGGGTGCAGGTGCAGGGGCTGCCAGTGCACCAGGGCGGTGACCCCGCGCTGGGCCAGCTCGCTCAGGCACTGGTCGCGGCCCGCCCTGGCCTGGGGCCCCAGGCGCACCGCGTACAGGCACCAGGAGTGGCCGGCCATCTGCTGCGGCCCGCCCGCGGCGCTTACGGCCTGGGCGTCGTTGGGCAGGGCCAGGCCGGGGATGCCGGCCAGCAGCTGGCCATAGGCCGCGGCGGCTGCCCGTCGGCGCTGCCACAGCTCGTCGGCCCGGGCCACCTGGGGCAGAGCCAGGGCCGCGTTGATATCGGGCAGGTTGTACTTGTAGCCCAGCTCCAGGATGTCCACCCGCCAGGAAGCCCCGCGCTCGAAACGGCGATAGGCGCTTTTGCTCAGCCCGTGCATGCGCAGAACCAGCAGGCGCTCGGCCCGGGCGTCGTCGTCGGTGAGCACCATGCCGCCCTCGCCGGTGGTGACGACCTTGGTGGCGTAGAAGGACAGGGCCGCGGCGCCGCTGAGGTCGCCCACGCCGATCTTCTGTCCGCCGGCGCCCAGGCGATAGGCCCCGAAGGTGTGGGCCGCGTCCTCCACCACCTTGAGGTCGTACTCGGCGGCCAGGGCGGCCACCCGCTCCATGTCCACCATCAGGCCCCCGTAGTGCACGGGCACCATGGCGGCGATGGGCGGCAGCTTGGCCCCGCGGCGGGCCAGGGGATGGATGGAGGGGTCGGCCAGCAGCCGGGCCGCGTAGTCCAGGTCCAGGTTCAGGGTGATTGGGTCCACCTCGCAGAGGATGGGCATTGCGCCGATGTAGAGCACCGCCTCGGCCGTGGCCGCGAAGGTGTGGGTGGGCACCAGCACCCCCTGGCCGGGCTGCACGCCGCTGGTGAGCATGGCCAGGTGCAGGGCGGCGGTGCCGTTGTTCACGGCCACGCCGTGGGCCCGGCCCAGGTAGGCCGCCGCCGTGCGCTCCAGCGCCAGGCAGGCCCGGCCGCTGGTCAGCCAGCCCGAGTCTATGACCCGGAGCACCTCGTCCTTTTCGGCCTGGCCCAGCTCGGCCCGGAAAAAGGGCACCTCCATCTTGGCCGCCATCTCTACACGCTCCCGCTGGCCGGGCCGCCGGGGCCCAGCGCCGCCGCCGCGGCGGCGAATTCTGCGATGGATAAGGTCTCGGCCCGGCGCATGGGGTCTATGCCCGCCCGCTCCAGGGCCGCGGCCGCCTGGGGCCGCGCCAGGCCCAGGCCGCCGGCTAGGCTGTTGGCCAGGGTCTTGCGCCGCTGGCCGAAGGCCGCCTTGACCACCCGGCTGAACCATTCCTCGGCCGCGGGCCCGGCGAAGTCCACCAGGGGCCGCGGCCGCGGGGCCAGGTGCACCACCCGGCTGGCCACTGCCGGCCGGGGAAAGAACTGCTCCGGGCCCACCTCCAGGCCCGGCCGCACCTCGTACCAGGTCTGCATCAGCACGGTCAGGCGGCCGTAGTCCTTGCCGCCCGGCCCGGCGGCCAGGCGCTGGGCCAGTTCCCGCTGCAGCATCAGGGTGGCGCCTTTGATGTGGGCCCGGTTCTGCACCAGGCGGAACAGCAGGGGGCTGGAGATGGCGTAGGGCAGATTGCCCACCACCATTAGCGGCCCGCCGGCCTCGGCGGCCAGGGCCGGCCAGTCCAGGTCCAGGGCGTCGGCCAACAGGGCGCGCACCTGCTCGGCCTGGCCCTCGGCCAAGACCTGCAGCAGGGCCTGGTGCAGGCCCCGGTCCACCTCCACGGCCAGCACCCGCCGGGCCCGGGCGGCCAGACGCAGGGTCAGGGCCCCCAGGCCGGCCCCGATCTCCACCACCGTGTCTTCCGGGCCGATTCCGGCGCTGTCCACGATGGCCTGGGCCGTGGCCGGCTGGGTCAGGAAGTTCTGGCCGCGCTTCTTGCCGGCGCGCAGGCCATAGGCGCCCAGCAGGGTGCGCGGGTGGATCACGGCCGCGCCTCCCCGGCCAAGGCCCCGCCCCGGGGCAGGCGGCTGACCGCGTCGGCGTCCAGGGTCAGCCGCCGGCCGGCGCGCAGGTGGTGGCAGCCGGCGGCGGCGATCATGGCCGCGTTGTCCGTGCACAGCTCGGTGGGGGGCAGGGTCACGCCCAGGCCGGCCGCGGCCGCCTGCTGGGCCAGGTACTGGCGCAGGCGGCGGTTGGCGGCCACGCCGCCGGCCAGGGCCAGGTGGCCCACGCCCTGGGCGGCCGCCGCGGCCAGGGTCTTTTTGACCAGCACCTCCACCACCGCCTCCTGGAAGCCGGCGCAGAGGTCCTCGATGCGGTAGTCCTGGCCCCGGTGCTCTTCGCGGAAGCGCACCACCGCGCTCTTGAGGCCGGCGAAGGAGAAGTCCAGGGTGCCGTCGTGCAGGCGGGGCCGGGGCAGGCGGATGGCCTCCGGGTCGCCGGCCGCGGCCAGGCGGTCTATGACCACCCCGCCGGGGTAGCCCAGGCCGTAGAGCTTGGCCACCTTGTCAAAGGCCTCGCCGGCCGCGTCGTCCACGGTCAGGCCCAGCTCGCTCTGGCGGCCGGGGCCCTGCACCAGAAAGATGCTGGTGTGCCCGCCGCTGACCAACAGGGCCAGGAAGGGATAGGGCGGCGGCACCGCGCCCAGGGACAGGGCAGCCAGGTGGCCCTCCAGGTGGCTGACCCCCACTGCGGGCAGGCCGCGGCACCAGGCCAGGGCCTTGGCGAAGTTCAGGCCGATCAAGAGCGCCCCGATCAGCCCCGGCCCTTGGGTCACGGCCACGCCGCTGATGTCGCCCAACTCGACGCCGGCCTCGCGCAGCGCCGCTTGGGTCACCGGGGCCACGGCCTCCAGGTGGCGGCGGCTGGCCAGCTCGGGCACCACCCCGCCAAAGGGGGCGTGGTCCTTGACCTGGCTGGCCACCACCGAGCTGAGCACCCGCCGGCCCTCGGCCACCACCGCGGCCGCGGTCTCGTCGCAGGAGGTCTCCAGGCCCAGGACCAGCCGGCCTGGGTCGCCGCTATTGGTTGCGCTGGCCACTGATGAAAGCCACCGCCTCGTCCACGTCCTCGGGGCTGCCGATGATGAAGGGCACCCGCTGGTGCAGCTCCGTGGGCTCCACCTCCAGCACCCGGCCGTCGCCGGTGCTGGCCTTGCCGCCGGCCTGCTCGCAGAGCATGCTCATGGGGTTGCACTCATACAAGAGGCGCAGCTTGCCGTAGGGCTTCTGGGGGTCCTTGCGGTCGGCCGGGTAGAGGAAGATGCCGCCGTAGAGCAGGGTGCGGTGGAAGTCGGCCACCAGGGAGCCGATGTAGCGCAGGGAGTACACCGGCCGCCCCGGCCCGGGCTGGCGCAGGAAGCGCAGGTAGTTCTTGAGGTTCTCGTCCCAGTAGTGCCAGTAGCCCATGTTGGCCGAGACGATCTTGCCCCGGCTGGGAATCCTGATCTCGGGGTGGCTGAGCAGGAACTCGCCCACCGAGGGGTCCAGGGTGAAGCCGCTGACGCCGTTGCCGGTGCTGTAGACCATCATGGTGGAGGAGCCGTAGAGCACATAGCCCGCGGCCACCTGGCGCACGCCCGGCTGCAGCATGTCGCTCATGTTGCACTCGGGCCCGCTGGAGCGCTTGCGCAGGATGGAGAAGATGGTGCCGATGGAGACGTTGGCGTCGATGTTGGAGCTGCCGTCCAGGGGATCGAACATCACCACGTACTCGCCGGTCTCTATGCCCCGGGGCGGCTCGATGGGGTCGGCGTCCTCCTCGCTGCCCAGGATGGCCACGTGGCCGCTGCGGTACAGGCGGTCGATCATCAGGCCGTGGGCGAACTCGTCCAGCTTCTTGACCGTCTCGCCCTGCACGTTGCGCCGGCCGGTGCTGCCCAGGATGTCCACCAGGCCGGCCTTGTTGACCTCGCTGGAGATGATTTTGGCGGCCATGATGATTTCGTTGAGCAGGCGGGTGAAGGCGCCGGTGGCGCCGGCGTGGCGATCCTGCTGGCTGAGGATGTGGTTGGTGACCGTGATGCCGAGTTGATCGTTCATGGCCCTCCTCCTTTTTTAGCTGCCGGGGATGCTCACTACATATTGCCAGGCCCGGCCCCGCCGGGCAAGGGCGAGGCGCAGCCACTGGGCAAGGGCGGGCCGGGGCCTAGCCCTGGCGGTCCTTGAACAGCTTGTAGCGGATGGAGTCGCCCAGGGCCTGCCAGGAGGCCTCCAACACGTCGAAGCTCACCCCCACCGTGCCCCAGCGGTGGACGCCGTCGCCGGAGTCCACCAGCACCCGCACCCGAGCCTCGGTGCCGTCGCTGCCAGCCAGCACCCGCACCTTGTAATCCAACAGGCGCACCTCGGCCAGGCGCGGGTAGAAGCGCTCCAGGGCCTTTCGGATGGCCCGGTCCAGGGCGTTGACCGGGCCGTGGCCCAGGGCCGCGGTGTGCTCTTCGGCGCCCTCCACCCGCACCCGCACCGTGGCCTCGGACTGGGGGTCGCTGCGCTCGGAGGCCTTGTAGTCGGCCACCCTAAATCCCAGCAGGTCGAAGAACTGGGCCGGCCGGCCGCCCAGGCGGCGGTTGACCAAGAGCTCCAGGGAGGCCTCGGCTGCCTCGTAGAGGTAGCCCTCGTTCTCCCGCTGCTTCAGCTCGCTGAGCAGCTCGGCCAGCTGCGGGTCGTCGCCGTCCAGCTCGAATCCCCACTGGCTCAGCCGGTTGAGTAGCGCCGCCTTGCCCGCCAGGTCCGACAGCAGGTAGCGGCGGGAGTTGCCCACCGCCTCGGGCGGCACGTGCTCGTACAGGGCTGGATCCTTTTCCACCCCGCTGATGTGCATGCCGCCCTTGTGGGAGAAGGCGCTGGTGCCCACGTAGGGCGCGAAGCGCTCCGGGGGCAGGTTGGCCTGCTCGCGCACGTAGCGGGCGGTCTGGCTGAGCTGGCTCAATTGCTCCGGGGCCAGGCAGGGGTAGCCCAGCTTGAGCTGCAGGTTGGGGATGATCACCGTCAGGTCCGCGTTGCCGCAGCGCTCGCCCATGCCGCCCATGGTGCCCTGCACCTGGCGGGCGCCGCCGGCCACCGCGGCCAGGCTGTTGGCCGTGGCCAGGCCGCCGTCGTTGTGGCAGTGGATGCCGATAGTCAGGTCCGGGAAGCGCGCCGCGGCCAGGGCGGTGCCCTCCCTTATGCGCTCGGGCAGGGAGCCGCCGTTGGTGTCGCACAGCACCAGGGCCGCGGCCCCGGCCTGGGCCGCGCTGGCCAGCACGGCCAGGGCGTAGTCCCGGTCGGCGGCCAGGCCGTCGAAGAAGTGCTCGGCGTCGAAGAAGACCCGCCGGCCGGCCGCAGCCAGGAAGGCCACGCTGCCGGCGATGATCTCCAGGTTGCGCTCCAGGGATACGCCCAATTGGGCGCTGACGTGGCGGTCCCAGGCCTTGCCCACCAGGGCCGCGGTGCCGGCCCCGCAGGCCAGCAGGGCGGCCAGGTTGGGATCGCTCTGGGGTTGGCGGTCCGGGTGGTGGGTGGAGCCGAAGGCCACCAGGCGGGCGCTGGCCAGCTCCAGGCCAGCGGCCAGGGCGAAGAACTCCTCATCGCGGGGGCTGGCGCCGGGCCAGCCGCCCTCTATGTAGTGCACGCCCAGGCGGTCCAGGCGCCGGGCCACTTTGAGCTTGTCTTGGGCGCTGAGCACGAACCCTTCGGCCTGGGTGCCGTCGCGCAGGGTGGTGTCGTAGACCTCCAGGACCGGCTTATCCCCGCTCACTGTGCTAGCCCGAATATTTCATGAGGGCCGGGCGTCCGGCTTTGCCAGCCCCCGGCATACTGTGTTGCTGGCTTCGCGCGGACCTCGACGTAGCTTTGGCTACGCCTGCGACCCTCGCTCGCCAGACGCCTTGTCTGCCGGCGGCTGGCTGTGCCGGAAGCGGGGACAAACCGCACTTTGGTAATGTCGGCGCCTTTTTCATAACGGCCCCATGAATACTGGCTCGTTGTTTAATACCACCCAGCCCTCATGAAATAGTCGGGCTAAACCACGTCCTCGGCCACCGGCGGCTTCTCCTGGCCCAGGCCGAAGGCCTCGTGCAGCACCCGCACGGCCAGCTCGGTGTAGCGCTCGTCGATGACGCAGGAGATCTTGATCTCGGAGGTGTTGATGGTCTTGATGTTGATGTTCTCGCTGGCCAGGGCGCTGAACATCTTGGTGGCCACGCCGGCGTGGTTGCGCATGCCGATGCCGATGACGCTGACCTTGGCGATGCGGGTGTCGCCCAGCACCTGGGCGGCGCCGATCTTCTTGGCCGTCTGCTTGAGGATGCGCCTGGCCTGCTCGTAGTCGGTCTTGGGTACCGTGAAGGTCAGGTCGGTCTTGCCGTCGGCGCTGGTGTTCTGGATGATCACGTCCACCACGATGCCCGCCTTGCTGATGGGCGTGAAGATCTTGCTGGCAATGCCGGGGATGTCGGGCACGCCCTTGATGGTCAGGCGCGCCTCGTTCTTGTTGTGGGCCACCCCGCTTATCATGAGCCTTTCCGTGATCTGGTCCTCGGGTACCACCATGGTGCCCTCCCGGTCGCTAAAGGTGGAACGGACGTGAATCTTGACCCCGAACTTGGCGCCGAACTCCACCGAGCGGATGTCGAGCACCTTGGCCCCCAGGGAGGCCATCTCCAGCATCTCCTCGTAGGAAATGAAGTCCAGCTTGCGCGCGTTGGGGACCAGGTTGGGGTCGGCGGTGAAGACCCCCTCCACGTCGGTGTATATCTCGCAGACGTCGGCCTTGAGGGCTGCGGCCAGGGCCACGGCCGTGGTGTCGCTGCCCCCGCGGCCCAGGGTGGTCACGTCGCCGCTGTCCCAGTCCAGGCCCTGGAACCCGGCCACTACCACCACCCTGCCCCGGTCCAGGTACTCCCGGATGCGGGCGGTCTCCACATCGGTGATGCGGGCCTTGCCGAACATGCGGTCGGTGAGGATGGCCGCCTGGAAGCCCAGCAGGGAGCGGGCCTTGAGGCCGATGTCCTTGGCCGCCATGCAAAACAGGGCCACGGACTGCTGCTCGCCGGTGGCCATCAAGACGTCCAGCTCCCGGGCATCCGGCTGGGGGCTGATCTCTTTGGCCAGCTTGATCAGGCTGTCGGTGACCCCGCTCATGGCCGAGAGCACCACCACCATCTGGTGGCCCTTCTTGGCCCGGGCCTTGACCTTGGCGGCCACGTTCTTGATGCGCTCCAGGGTGCCCACCGAGGTGCCGCCGTACTTCTGTACAATCAGCATCTGACCGCTTCCTTACGTAGCTCCCGCCGCAAGGCTTCCATGATCTCCGCCGGCCCGCTAATGAGCGCCCGCCGACCCTCTTGGCCGGTCTTGAGCAGCCGCACCAGCATTGCCGTGGCCGGCCATAGCGCCGGCGCCCGCTCGGCCCACTCCACGGCCAGCACGCCTGCCGACGCCTCCTCCACCAACTCCAGCTCGGCGGCCTGGGCCTGGTCCAGCCGGTAGAGGTCGGCATGGTACAGGGCCAGGCGGCCGGGGTAGACGTTGAGCAGGGTGAAGGTGGGGCTGACGATGTCGTAGGCCGCCTCCACCCCCAGCCCTTGGGCCAAGCCCTGGGCCAGCACCGTCTTGCCCGCGCCCAGCTCGCCCACCAAGAGCACCACCGCTCCCGCCTCCAGGCAGCGGCCCAGGGCCACGCCCAGGCCGCGGGTGGCCGTCTCGTCGGCCAGGGCCAACTCCAGGCGCGGGCGGCTGCTCTGTGCGCGGCCTTGGTTCACGAGCGATTTATGCCTTTACCATGGGGCCTGACGCCTGACAAGGGTTCAGGCCTCGTCCTGGTCGTCCTCGTCGTCGTCCTCGCCCTCCAGGGCCGCGAAGGCAATGGGCAGGTAGTCCAACAGCTCCTCGGCGGCCATGCCCCGCCGGCCGAAGTCCTCCTCGGCCTGCTGGCCAGCCAGGCCGTGCACGAACACGCCGGCCAGGGCCGCGGGCAGGGCGCCGGCCCCCTGGGCCATGAGCCCGCCGATGAGGCCGGCCAGCACGTCGCCGCTGCCGCCGCTGGCCAAGAGCGTCCCGCCGGTGGGGTTGACCCAGGCCAGGCCCTCGGGCTCGGCGATGATGCTCTGGGCGCCCTTGAGCACCACCACCGCCCCGCTGCCGGCGGCCAGGGCCCGGGCCGCACCCAGGCGGTCGGCCTGAATCTCGGCCGCGCCCACGCCCAGCAGGCGGGCCGCCTCGCCGGGGTGGGGGGTCAGCACCGTGCTGCGGGTCTGGAAGCGGACCTGGCCCCAGATCTCGGCCAGGGCGTAGAGCCCGTCGGCGTCGATGACCATCGGTTGGCGGCAGGCGCGGGCCACGGCGCGGGCCATCTCCACGGTCTGCTCCTCGCGGCCCAGGCCAGGGCCCAGCACCAGGGCCGAGCGCCCCTCCATCATCTCCAGCACGGTGTAGCCGGCCTCGGCGGCCAGGCCGCCGGCCGGGGTCTGGGCCAGGGGCGCGGCCATCACCGCCGTGAGCTTGGCCTGGGCCAAGGGCAGCAGGTCCGCAGGCAGGCCCAGGGTGACCAGACCGGCCCCGGCGCGCAGGCCGCCCATGGCCGCCAGGCAGGCCGCGCCGGCCTTGCCCGTGGAGCCGCCCACCACCAGCAGGTGGCCGTAAGAGCCCTTGTGGCCCTCGGGCGGCCGGGCCGGCAGCAGCTCGGCGGCCAGGGAGGCCTCCAGCAGGCGGCAGGTGACATCCAGCTCGGCCACCACCGCCGGCGGGATGGAGATGTCCACCAGGTGCAGTTGGCCCACATGGCCGGCCGGGTCGATGACCAGGCCCTGCTTGACCAGGCCGAAGGTGGCGGTCAGGTCGGCCTGCACCGCCACCCCCAGGGGCGCGCCGGTGTCGGCGCTCAGGCCCGAGGGGATGTCCACGGCCAGCACCGGGGCGGCCAGTTGGTTGAGCATCTCGATGGCCAGGCGAAAGTGGCCGCCCACCGGCTGGTTCAGGCCGGTGCCTAAGAGGGCGTCCAGGTAAACGTCATGGCCGGCGATCTCCGCGGCCAGGGCGGCCAGGGACTCCTCGTCCGGCGCCTCCCTCACCTCCACCCCGCAGGCCTGGGCCACGGCCAGGTTGGCCGCCGCGTCGCCGCGAAAGGCCTCGGCCGGGGCCAGCAGATAGGCCGTGCACTCGGCGCCCCGGTTGGCCAGGATGCGGGCCATGGCCAGGCCGTCGCCGCCGTTGTTGCCCCGGCCGCAGAGGGCGGCCACGCGCAGGCCGTCCGGGTCGCCCAGGGCCTTGGTCAGCACCCGCACCGCGCCCTGGGCCGCGTTCTCCATCAGCACCATGCCCGGCAGACCAACGTCTTCTATGGTCCGCTGGTCGCAATGGCGCATCTGTTCGGCTGTCACCAGAATCATGGCTTCTCCAGCACCACCACCGCGGCGGCGTAGTCTCCTTCGTCGCTCAGGCTCAGGAACATGCCCTCCACGCCCTGACGCTGGGCCCAGGCCAGGGCCCGGCCATGCAGCACCAGCCCCGGCTTGCCCCTGGCGTCGTGGGCCACCTCTATCTCCCGCCAGGCCAGGCCGCGCATGCCCAGCCCGGCCGCCTTGGCAAAGGCCTCCTTGGCCGCGAAGCGCAGGGCCAGGGCCGCCGCCGGCCGCGGCCGCGACAGGCACAGGGCCGCCTCGGCCGGGGTGAAGCAGCGGCCCAGGAAGCGCTGGCCGAAGCGTTGCCAGGCGGCGGCGATGCGCTCCACCTCGGCCAGGTCCAGCCCCAGGCCGGCGATCATAGCTGGCGCTGGGGGGCCGCCTGGGCCCGCTGGGTGGCCGAAGAGCGCACCAGGGCCAGCATCTCGGCCACCGCCTGCTCAAAGCCCACGAACAGGGCCCGGGCCACGATGGAGTGGCCGATGGAGTACTCCACGATCTCCGGGAAGGCCAGCAGCGGGCCGATGTTGCGCAGGTTCAGGCCGTGGCCGGCGGCCACGCTCAGGCCCAGGCGGTGGGCCAGGCGGGCGCTGTCCTCCAGGGCGCTGAGCAGCCGGGCGCGTCCCTTTTCGTCTCGGGCATCGCAGTAGGCCCCGGTGTGCAGCTCCACCACCTGGGCCTTGCAGTTGTGGGCGGCCTTGATCTGCTCGCTGGTGGGGTCGATGAACAGGCTCACCTCCACCTCGGCCTCGCGCAGCCGGTCCACCGCCTCCTTGATGCGCTCCAGGCTGCCGGCCACGTCCAGGCCGCCCTCGGTGGTCAGCTCCTGGCGCTTCTCGGGCACCAGGGTGCAGCGGTCGGGCCGCACCTGGGCCGCGATGCCGATCATCTCCTCGGTGGCAGCCATCTCCATGTTCAGCTTGCCCTTGACCACCTGGCGCAGCACCGTGAGGTCCCGGTCCTGGATGTGCCGGCGGTCCTCGCGCAGGTGCACGATGATGCCGTCGGCCCCGGCCTTTTCGGCCAGCACCGCGGCCCAGACCGGGTCCGGTTCGTTGATGCCCCGCGCCTGACGCAGGGTGGCCACGTGATCCACGTTTACGCTCAAAAGGGCCACTAGCCGCCCTCCTTTCCTAATCTTAGGCCCCGGCCTGGGCCAGGAGCTCTTCGGTGAGATCGCTCATGCGCCGGGCGCGGGGGCCGCCTTTCTCGTGCTCGTATCCCAGCAGGTGCAGCAGGCCGTGGATGATCAGGCGCAGCAGGTGTTGGTCCGGCTCCAGGCCGCCCGCGGCCGCCTCGCGGACGCAGGTGTCCAGGCTCACCACCACGTCACCCAGCAGATGGCCCTGGGGCCCGGCCGGGCCCTCGCGCTGGCTGAAGGCCAGCACGTTGGTGGGACCCTGGCGACCCAACCACTCTTGGTTCAGCGCCGCCATCTCCTGGTCGTCCACGATGGACAGGGACACCTCTTCTTCGGGCCCCAGCTCCAGGGCCTTCAGCACCCGGGCCAGGCGGCGGCGCAGGGCCCTCAGGTCCACCCGGCCGCCGGAGCGGTTTTCCACCAACAAGGGCATAGGCGCTCAGTCCTTGCGCTCGTAGGCCTTGATGATCTGGCGCACCAGGTGGTGGCGCACCACGTCGGCCTCGCCGAAGTTGATGAAGGCGATGCCTTTGATGCCGGCCAGCAGCCGGCTGGCCTCCACCAGGCCCGAGACGGTGCCGCCGGGCAGGTCCACCTGGGTCACGTCGCCGGTGATCACCGCCCGGGAGTCGAAGCCCAGGCGGGTGAGGAACATTTTCATCTGCTCGCTGGTGGCGTTCTGGGCCTCGTCCAGGATGACGAAGGCGCTGTTGAGGGTGCGGCCGCGCATGAAGGCCAGGGGGGCCACCTCGATCACCCCCTTGGACATGAGCCGGCCGGCCTTGTCGAAGTCCATCATGTCGTGCAGGGCGTCGTAGAGCGGCCGCAGGTAGGGGTTCACTTTCTCGGCCAGGTCTCCGGGCAAAAAGCCCAGCTTCTCGCCGGCCTCCACCGCCGGCCGGGCCAGCACGATGCGGTCCACGTTGCCCTTGAGCAGGTTGTCCACGGCCATGGCCATGGCCAGGTAGGTCTTGCCGGTGCCGGCCGGGCCGATGCCGAAGACGATGTCGTGGCCGCGCATGGCCTCCAGGTAGGCCTTCTGGGTGAGGGTCTTGGGGCTGATGACCCGGTTCTTGCCGGTGAGGTACACCTGGTCCAGGAAGATGTCCTTGATCTGGGCGCTGGGGTCGGCGGCCAGGATGCGGTAGGCGAACTCCACGTCCATCTCGAAGACCGGGTAGCCCTGCTGGATCAGGCCGTAGAGCTGGCTCAAGGCCAGGCTGGCCAGCTCCACGTCCTCGGGCGCGCCGGTCAAGGTGATCTCCTTGCCCCGGGAGCGGGCGCTGACCCCGGCCGTGGTGGCCAGCAGGCGCAGATTCACGTCGCGGGCGCCCAGCAGGGTGCGCAAGGCCGCGCTGTCCTCGAAATTAAGACGCTCCACCTGCTCGGCTGCTTCGGCCAAGGCCTACTCCCCTTGCACCTGGATGTGCACCCGCCGTTTACGGGCGCGGTTGTCGAAGTCCAGCACCACCACCTGCTGCCAGGTGCCCAACAGCGGGCGGCCCTCGGCCACCGGCACCGTGAGCGAGGGCCCCAGCAGGGCCGCGCGCAGGTGGCTGTAGCCGTTGCCGTCGCCCCAGCGGGCGTTGTGCGCGTATTCGCCCGCGGCCGGGGCCAGTTCTTCCAAGAGCCGCCGCAGGTCCTGGAGCACGCCGGACTCGTACTCGATGGTGGTCACCGCCGCGGTGGAGCCGGGCGTGAACACCAGGGCGCTGCCGATGCGCACCCCGCTGTCGGCCACGGCCTGGGCCAGGGCAGGGGTCAGGTCGTGGATGTCGGTGGCGGCCGAGCCCTGCAACTGCACAGTTTGGCTGTAGATTGTCATCACGGCCTCTCTGGCCAACCTTTACCATACGCCCCCTGGGGCAGGCAAGGACTCTCGGCGAGGCCGCCCCGAGGTCGCTATGAATAACATATTGTTTTCATTGCGTATTGGTCGATAAGCTTCGCGGCGGGCCGCTTGACATTCCAGGCCGCGGCGTGCTAGTGATAGGGCACTATGGAGTCGTCCCCCAACCTGCTGGACCTGGGTCTCTTGATCCTGCTGGTCTTTTTCTTGGTGCGGGCCCTGGTGCGCGGCTTCGTGCGCGAGACCATGGGTCTGGTGGGCGCGGTGGTGGCGGTGGTGGTCAGCGCCATGTTCTACCAGGACCTGGCCGGGCTGCTGGCCCGCGTCACCGGCTACAGCGCCACTTGGTGGGGGGCGGTGTCCTTCGGCCTGATCCTGTTCATTATCTTCGTGTTCTTCATCTACCTGGGCGGGGTGATGCACCGGGTGGTCATGGCCGGTGCCCTGTCGGGCCTGGACCGGGCTCTGGGCGCGGTGGTGGGGCTGGCCAAGGGCCTGCTTATCGCCTACCTGCTCATCAACCTGCTCCTTTTGATGAACCCCTTCTCCACGGTCACGCCCCTTAAGCAGTCGCTGCTGGCGCCCTACGTGGTGCGCGGCGGCCGCTACATCTTGGACCTGTTCCCCGACGACCTCACCCGCCGCCTGCAGGAGCGGGCCGGGCTGATCCCGCCCTCCGGCAAGGACAAGAAATGAGCCCCGCCGGCGGTGATGAGGCGGGCCGCGCCCTGGCCCGCCTGGCCGCCTTGGCCGCCCGCCTGCGGGCGCCGGACGGCTGCCCCTGGGACCGGGAGCAGACCCCGGCCTCGGCGGCGGGTTATCTCTTGGAAGAGGCCTACGAGGCCCTGGAGGCCATCGAGTCCGGCGACCCGGCCCAGGTGCGCGGGGAGCTGGGCGATCTTTTGTTCCAGGTGGTGTTTCAGGCCCAACTCTTCGCCGAGGCCGGCCATTTCGAACTGAGCCAGGTCATCGCCGAGGTGGAGGCCAAGATGATCCGCCGCCACCCGCACGTCTTCGGCCAGGCCCAGGCCGCGGACGCGGCGGCGGTGAAGCTGCGCTGGGACCAGATCAAGCGCCAGGAGCGGGCCGGCCAGCCCCAGGGCCTCTTGGACAGCGTGCCCCAGGCGGCCCCGGCCCTGGTGCGGGCCCAGCGCCTGGGCCAGCGGGCGGCCCAGGTGGGCTTTGACTGGCCCGGAGCGGCCGGGGTATGGGAAAAGACCGTGGAGGAGACCCGGGAGCTGGCCCAGGCCGCGGAACCGGAGGCCGCGTCCCGAGAGCTGGGGGACCTGCTGTTCACCTGGGCTCAATGGGCCCGGCACCGGGGGCTCAAGGCCGAGGCGGCCCTGCGGGAGGCCAACCGCCGCTTTGCGCGGCGCTTCGCGGCCATGGAGGCCCTGGCCGCGTCCCAGGGGCGCTCCCTGGCCCAACTCAACCCCCAGGAGCAGGACGAGCTTTGGCGGGCGGCAAAGGCTGCCGAGACGGGGCTGGAGGCCTAGGTGTAAATGCTAAAGAGGTTGTTCACACGGTTCCAGTTTTGGAGACTGGTGGTTGAAGAGATCACCGGATCCAAACTGGGAGAGCCGCATGAGCAACCCTCATCAGAATGCCAGGACCACG
>JBFMFU010000017.1:0-67705 GCA_040751985.1 Thermodesulfobacteriota bacterium
ATCGGCAGCAGCAGGCCGGGCCAGAGCTTGACCCCCACGGCCAGGCCCAGGGCCCCGGCCGCCCAGACCCGCCGGCCCGTGAGGGCCAGCAGCAGGGCCCCCAGCAGGAAGGGGAAGATCAGCACCTCGGGGTGGCCGGAGTTGTACACCTCCTTGATCAACAGCGGGTTCCACCAGTACACGGTCAGGCCGGCCAGGGGCAGGCGTAGCGCCCGCAGCAGCCGCCAGAGCAGGAGCAGGCTGGCCGCGTCGGCAACCAGCAGCACCAGGCGCCAGGCCAGGAGGCTCCAGGGGCTGAGCCAGTGGGCCAGGGCAAAGGCCGCCTGGCACAGGGGCGGGTAGATGCTCTTCAGGTAGGGGTAGTTGATGCGCTGCACGATGGCCGGGGCCTGGCGGGCCAGGTCCTTGAGGGCCGGGGGCGCGGCCGGGTCCTGGTGCGCCTGCAGGGGCGCGTAGCGATAGGGGTTGAGGCCGCGGCCGACCACGGCGCCGTCCCAGAGGAAGCGGTTGGCGTCGTCCTCCAGCATGGCCGGGCCGGCGAACATGGCCAGGCGCAGGCCCAGGCCCAGTAGCAGCAGCCAGGCCAGGGCCCCGGCGCTGAGGCGCCCCTGGGGCAGGCCGCGCATTGCCCCCAGATAGAAGCCGCCGGCCACGATCATGAAGCCGGTCAGGACCAGGATGGGCGGCGGGAGGCGCGCGCCGGGGGCGAAGCGCGGGGCCAGGGCGGCCGCGCTGAGCAGGGCCAGGCCCAGGGCCAGGCCGCACCACCACCACAGGCTCCAGTAGCCGCCGAAGGATTTGGCCACGCCTCGCACCGATGCCCTGCTCCCGGCCCGCCGGCCCGCCGGCCCGCAAATGATTTGGCCCTGCGGCCTGGGTCATGATAGCTTCGAGCGGAGCGAGTGGGAAATGTTTCTGCCCTGGGCCGGGGGCCGGGGCGCACCGGGGAGAGCATGGCCATGGCGCAGAAGACGGTGGTGGTGGTAGGGGCCGGCCTGGCCGGCATGCTGGCGGCCTGCGCGGCCCAGGAGGCGGGGGCGGCGGTGGAGCTGTGGGACCGCGGGGCCATCGGCCTGGGCACCAACTCGGCCATGAGCAACGGCCATATCACCACCCCCACCCCGGACTACGGCCCGGAGCGCTACGTGGCCGACACCCTGGAGATAGGCCGCGGCCTGAACCGGCTGTCCTACGTGGAGCAGACGGCCTCCCTGGCCCCGGCGGCCGTGGCCTACCTGCGCTCCCTGGGGGTGAAGCTGAATCCGGGCAAGGGCTCCTACAAGGTGCTGTGCGAGCGCCCGGACCTGATCATCGGCGTGGAGCTGGCCGAGCGGGTGGCGGCGGCGGTGCGGGTCCGGCGGCAGATCCGCCGCCGGGCCGGGGTGCGGGTGCTGGAGATAATCAAGGACCAGGGCCGGGCGGTGGGGGTGCGCGGGCTGGACAAGGAGGGCAAGCCCCTGGAGATGGCCGCGGCGGCGGTGGTGCTGGCCTGCGGCGGGGCCGGGGCGGTGTACGCCCGCAACGACAACCAGCGCTCCATGCTGGGCCAGGGCTATCTGCTGGCCGCCCGGGCCGGCCTGCCGCTACTAGACATGGAGTTCGTGCAGTTCTACCCCATCGTGCTGGCCGAGCCCGGCCTGCCCTCGGTGATGATCTACCCCTCCTACCCGCCCCAGGCCCGGCTGCTGGACGCCAAAGGCCGCGAGATGCTGGAGCGGCTGGGGGTGCGCGACCTCAACCAGGGCATCATGTCCATCCGCGACAAGTTCGCGGCCCTGATGTTCGCCGAGGCCAAGGACGGGCCGGTGCGCATGGACCTGACCCAGGTGCCGGCCGAGGCCTGGGAGCGCCACCCCCTGGCCCTGCTGGCGCGCCTGAAGTTCGACTTCAAGAACAAGCCAGTGGCCGTGGCGCCGGGGGCGCACTTCTGCATGGGCGGGGTGGAGATCGACGCCCAGGCCCAGACCGCGCTGCCCGGCCTGTTCGCCTGCGGCGAGGTGGTCTGGGGCCTGCACGGGGCCAACCGCCGCGGCGGTAACGCCCTGTGCGAGTGCCTGGTCTCCGGCCGCCTGGCCGGCCAGGGCGCGGCCGCCTTTGCCGCGGCCAACACCAACACCCTGCCCCTGCCCCTGGGCTCGCCCTGGTCTCCGGGCGGTCCGGGCTTCCCCTACCGGGAGCTGCTGCGGGAGGTGAAGGACATCGCCTGGCTGCAGGCGGGCATCGAGCGCGACGCCGCCGGCATAGAGAAGGGCCTGCAGCGGCTGGGCGCGCTGGCCCAGCGGGCCCACCAGGCGGCCCGCCAGAACCCGCCCACCCCGGCCCAGGCCCAGGACCTGGACGCGGCCATCTTCACGGTGCAGGCGGTGCTCACCGCCAGCCGGGCCCGCCAGGAGAGCCGCGGGGCCCTGCTGCGCCGGGACTTCCCGGACCAGAACGACAGGCTCTGGCGGCTGAACTCGGTGCTGAACTACGAGCCGGCCAGCGGGCAGATGACCCTCAGCCACCGGCCGGTGGCCGCTACTTCTTCATGAGGGCCTGGAACTTCTCCTGCTCGCCGGGCAGCATGCGGTAGCAGTGCTCCTCGGCCGGGAAGCGGCCGGCGCGCACGTCAGCGCAGTAGTCGCCGAGGGCCTTGGTGACCATCTCGGCCACGTTGCAGTAGCGGCGCACGAACTTGGGCTTGAAGGCCTGGAACTGGCCGATGAGGTCGCTGACGATGAGTAGCTGGCCGTCGCAGTCCGGGCCGGCGCCGATGGACAGCACCGGGATGCTCAGCTCTCCGGCGATGTAGCCGGTCACCTCCGGCGGCACCGCCTCCACCAGGAGCATCTGGGCCCCGGCCTCGGCCACGGCCCGGGCGTCCTCCACCACCACCCGCGCGGCCTCGGCGGTGCGGCCCTGGGCCTTGTGCCCGCCCAGGATGCCCGAGCTCTGGGGGGTCAGGCCGATGTGGCCGATGACCAGGATGCCGGCCTCCACGATGGCCTTGATCTGCGCGGCCACCCGCACCCCGCCCTCCAGCTTCACCGCGTCCACCCGGGCCTCCTTGAGGAAGCGGCCGGCGTTGAACACCGCGTCGGGTGTGGAGGTCTGGTAGCTCAAAAAGGGCATGTCGCCCACCACGAAGGTGGCCGGCGCGCCCCGGCGCACCGCCTCGCAGTGCACGATGCACTGCTCCATGGTCACCGGCACCGTGCTCTCGTAGCCGTAGACGCACATGCCCAGGCTGTCGCCCACCAGGATCATGTCCAGGCCCGCGGCCTCGGCGAACTGGGCGGTGGGGAAGTCGTAGGAGGTGATCCAGGCGATCTTCTGGCCCTGGGCCTTCATGCGGTAGAAGTCCTGCACGGTGAGCTTCTGCTTGGCCATGTCCTCTCCCTTTGGCGGTCCCGCCGGCTTAACCGGCCAGCAGGCCCTGCTGCCTGAGTTCACGGATGGTTGCGGGGCTCAGGCCGGCGGCGCTGAGCACCTCGTCGCTGTGCTGGCCCAGGGCCGGGGCCGGCTGGTCCGCGGCCAAGGGCGAGGCCGACAGCTTCAGGGGGTTGGCCAGCTGGCGCCGGCCCTTATGGTCGCGGCGGATCATGCCCCTGGCCTCGGTGAGCCGGCTGGCCGCCGCCTCGCTGAGGTTGAGCACCGGCTCGCAGCAGGCGTCGTGCCCGGCCCAGAAGGCGGCCCATTCGTCGCGGGTGCGGCCGGCGAAGATGGCCGCCACCGCCTCCACCTTGTCCGGCCCGCCGAACTGGTGGCCCAGCAGGTCGTCGCGCCCCAGGGCCTGGCAGAAGTTGATCCAGAACTTGGGCTCCAGGGCGCCCAGGGACATGTAACGGCCGTCGGCGGTGCGGTACAGGTTGTAGCAGGGGAAGGCGCCGTTGAGCACCATGCCCGCGGGCCGGGGGTCGCCCAGGCCGGCCTCCACCCCGGCGAAGACCATGGTGGCCAGGGACAGGGAGCCGTCGAACATGGAGGCGTCCACGAACTGGCCTTGGCCGGTGGCCTGGCGCTGCACCACCGCGGCCAAGAGCCCCACCAGGCCCAGCAGGCTGCCGCCGGCCAGGTCGGCGATCTGCACGCCGGGCACGGCCAGCTGGCCGTCGCGGGCGCCGGTCATGGCCAGCACCCCGGCCTGGGCCAGGTAGTTGATGTCGTGGCCGGCCCGCTGCTGGAAGGGGCCCTGCTGGCCGTAGCCGCTGATGGACACCAGGATTACCCGCGGCTGCACGGCGGCCAGCGCCTGGTAGTCCAAGCCCAGGCGCTGCATCACCCCTGGCCGGAAGCCCTCCACCACCACGTCGTAGGCCCGGAGCAGCTCCAGGAACACCTCGCGGCCCCGAGGGTGCTTGAGGTCCAGGGCCAGGCTCTTCTTGTTGCGGTTGACCGCGTCGAAGAAGGGCGAGCGGCCGCCGGAGCCGCGCAGGGCCCGGGCGTAATCGCCGCCCGAGGGGTTTTCCACCTTGACCACCTCGGCCCCCAGCCCGGCCATCAGCCAGGTCAGGTAGGGGCCGGGCAGGTTCATGGTCAGATCCAGCACCTTCAGCCCGGACAGAGCGCCGCCCATGGCTCGCCTCCTTAGCTAGGCCGCGCCCGGCACGAAGCCCTGGTCGCGCACTTCGCTGAGGGTGATGGCCTCCTCGGGGCAGGTGACCAGGCACAGGCCGCAGCCCATGCAGCGCTCGGGGTCCACCAGGCTGGGAGTCCCTTCGCCGTCGCGGTAGGAGATGGCCCCGAAGTAGCAGCGGTCGTGGCAGAGGCCGCAGCCCGAGCAGGCCTCGGCGTCGATCACGGCCTGGAAGCGGCTGGGGTCCACCACCTTGATGCCGCCCTCGATCATCACCGGCAGGGCCTGGCAGCAGCAGGGGCAGCAGTTGCAGATGAAGTTGCTGCGGTCCTGGCGGTTCATGGTCACGTGGATCAGCCCCGCCTCCTCGCACTGGCGCAGCATGTCCAGGGCCTCCGGCTTGCTCAGCGCCCGTCCGCTGCCCCGGGCCAGGGTGTAGCGGGCCGCGTTGTTCACCTGGATGCAGACCTCCAGGGGGCGGTCGCACTTACCCATGGACAGGCGGCAGGTGCAGGGGGTGACGGCGATGGCCTCGGCCTGGTTGATGATCTCGGCCACGCTGTCGAAGTTAAGGATATTGGTCTGGGCGGGGATGGCCACCCCCACCGGGATCACCCGGGTCTGGGGCTTGGTGAGCGACTGGCCCAGGTTCTTGGCCAGGGCGTACCACTCGTTTTCCATGTAGTCGCGCCAGGAGGCCAACAGCTCCGGCGGGGCCTCGGGCCAGACCAGGGTGGCGTCGTGGAACTGCAGCAGGTCGTGGCACATGCGGTAGGTGGGCGGGTCGGTCTTCAGGGAGGGGAAGACCAGCCCCTTGCGGAACAGCCGCTGGATGCGCCGCTCGCCCTCCTCCGGGCTCAGGCCGAGCTTGGCGGCCACCGCCGCCGGCTGGCCGGGCAGGGCCAAGAGCAGGTCGGCGTCGATGTCGTCGTCGCACAGCAGCCTGAAAAGCCCGGCTATGCGCGTGGAATGTCCCAGGCCGATGCGGCCGGCCAGCTCGGCGTATTGGTCTGCCATGTGCTTCCTTCCCCTAGCTGAGGTGTAAGTGCTAGACTCCTTGATAGGCGCACAGCCCCCTGCTTGTCAACGCCGCCGCGGCGGGCGCTATTCATTATACTGAAATATAGCCTTGACACCCGTTCAATATATTTATTAGTAAACTACTATGCCCAGACCAAGCGCAGGGTTGATCGGCCGCGGAGGGAGCACCTAGAGGTAAGGTGCGCCCGGGCGCGGGGCCCCTGGTTCCCGCCGTCCCCGGCCTGGCGGGCCTCGGCGCCCGAATCTTGGCGGATTAACCGGGACAAAAGAGGGAGGTAGGGTCCAATGGCGAAGAAAAAGATGACCAGACGCGACTTTTTCAAGGCCGGCCTGTTGACCGGCGCCGGCGCCTGCCTGGGGGCGGGCGTCTTGAAACCCACCGGGCTGTGGGCGGCCCCGGCCAAGGTCAAGGGCCCGGTGAAGATCGGCTACCAGGCCATCATGTCCGGCACCCTGGCCGGCTACGGCGAGTTCCACAAGATGGGCGTGGACATGGCCGTGGACGAGATCAACCAGAAGGGCGGCATCGCCGGGGCCAAGGTGGTGGTGGAATACCGCGACAGCACCCTCAAGGCGCCCGAGGCCATCAAGAACGCCCGCTACTTCGTGGACTCCTGGGGCGCGGACTTCCTGGGCGGGGTGGACAGCTCCGGCCAGGCCCTGGCCCTGGCCCCGGTGATGAAGCAGCTGGGCAAACCCATCATCTTCACCCACGCCGCCACCGAGAAGCTCAACGAGATAGAGGTGTTCCAGAAGGGCATCAAGGAGGTGTTCCGCATCAGCAGCCCCACCTACCAGGACGGCAACGCCGCCGCCTTCGTGGCCAAGGACCTGCCGGCCATGAAGTGGGCCACCATCAGCCCCAAGTATGAGTACGGCTACACCTGCTGGGGCATGTTCAAGAACACCTTGGCCAAGCTCAAGCCCGGCGTGAAGTTCGTGGCCGAGTCCTGGGCCCCCTTCGGCACCACCGACTTCCGGGCCCACATCAACACCATCCTGGACGCCAAGCCCGACGGCCTGTACTCGGTGGAGTGGGCCGGCGAGCTGATCAGCATGATGAAGCAGGCGGCCCAGGCCGGCCTGTTCAACAAGGTCAAGCACGTGATGCTGCCGGTGGGCGCGGCCATGGACGTGCTGGAGGGCCTGGGCAAGGAGATGCCGGACAACATCTGGATCTCCGGCCGCTACTTCTTCCAGTACCCCAACAACAAACGCAACAACGAGTGGGTGGCCGCCTTCGTCAAGCGCTGGAAGCACTACCCGGCCTACGTCTCCGAGACCGGCTACTCCAGCATCTACGCCTTCAAGCAGGCGGTGGAGGCGGCCGGCTCCAAGGACGCCAAGAAGGTCATCGCCGCCCTGGAGGGCATGAAGATGGACAGCCCGGGCGGCCAGCGCGTCTTCCGCAAGGAGGACCACCAGGCCGTCTACACCGTGCCCTGGGGCCTGACCAAGACCGACCCCAAGTACCCCTTCAAGGTCATGGGCAAGATGGTGGTCATCCCGGCCGAGCAGTTCTTCAACCGGCCGCCCTTCAAGGGGCCGGAGAGCATGCCGCCCTTCAAGAAGTAGACATTAGCCCCGGCCGCCGCTACCCGCGGCGGCCGGGGCGTTTGGCCACGCGCTCCAGGCGAACCCGCCCTGGTCCGGGGAGGAGCCCCTCATGCTTGAGTCCATAGTCCACGTCTGCCTGGCCGGCCTGTCCACGGGCATGTTCATCTGGCTGGTGGCCAGCGGCCTGACCCTGATCTTCGGGGTGCTGGGCGTGTTGAACTTCGCCCACGGCAGCTTCTACATGCTGGGGGCCTACTTCTGCTTCACGCTGCTGTCGCACCTGGGCCACAACTTCTGGCTGGGCCTGATCCTGGGGCCCCTGTGCGTGTGCGCGGTGGGCTACGTGGTGGAGCGCTACTTCCTGCGCTACGTCTACCACATCGACCTGCCCTACCAGCTGCTACTCACCTTCGCCTTCGTCCTCATCTTCGACGACCTGGTCAAGGTGTTCTGGGGCGCCGGCTCCATCGGCTCGCCCAGCGTGGCCGGCCTGGCCGGCAGCGTGCGCATCCTGGGCCGCCTGTTCCCCACCTACAGCCTGTTCATCATCTTGGTGGGGCCGCTGGTGGCCCTGGGCCTGTGGGCCATGCTGGAGCGGACCTGGGCCGGGCGCATCATCCGGGCCGCCTCCTCGGACCGTGAGATGGCCGCGGCCCTGGGGGTGCGGGTGCCGGCCCTGTTCACGGCGGTGTTCGTCTTCGGCACCTGGCTGGGGGCCATGGGCGGGGGCCTGGCGGTGCCCTACGTGGGCCTCTTGACCCCGGGCATGGGCGAGAGCATCATCATCGACGCCTTCGTGGTGGCGGTGATCGGCGGGCTGGGCAGCCTCAAGGGCGCCTTCCTGGGCGCCCTGATCATCGGCCTGCTCAGCTCCTTCGGCACCCGGTTCATCCCCACCTTCGACATGTTCCTCACCTTCATCCTGATGGCCATCGTGCTGCTCTGGCGGCCGCAGGGTTTCTTCGGAGAGGAGACCGCCCGATGAGCCGCACCGCCGTCTACGTGATCTACGGACTGCTGGCCCTGGCCCTGCTGGCCCTGGGCCTGTGGGCGGGCCGCTTCGTGCTCTACCTGACCATGCGGGTGATGCTGCTGGCCATCCTGGCCCTGGGCTACAACCTGCTCTTGGGGCGCACCGGCCTACTCTCCTTCGGCCACGGCGCCCTGTACGCGGCCGGGGCCTACGGCCTGGGGCTGTTCAACCTGCACGTGAGCAGCGACCCGCTGCTGGGCCTGCTGGCCGGGGTGCTGTTCGCCAGCCTCATCTCGCTGATCATCGGCTTCTTCTGCGTGCGCCAGACCGAGATCTACTTCGCCATGCTCACCCTGGCCTTCGGCATGATGTTCTTCAGCCTGATCTGGAACCTGCGCGAGATCACCGGCGGCGACGACGGCCTGATCGGCATCAGCCGGGCGCCCCTGTTGGGCCTGCCCATCGGCCGGGACTACCAGTTCTACTACCTGGTGCTGGCCTGCTTCTGCCTGTCGGTGTGGGTGATCCACCGCATCCGGGGCTCGGCCTTCGGCCTGGTGCTGGCCGGCATCCGCGAAAACCACCAGCGCACCTCCTTCGCCGGCATCCCGGTGAAGAACTACCGCCTGGCCGCCTTCGTCATCTCCGGGGCCTTCGCGGGCCTGGCCGGCTCGTTGGCCACCCTCTTGGAGAGCAACGCCAACCCCTTCGCCGCCCACTGGAGCCACTCGGCCGAGCCGGTGCTGGTCAGCCTGATGGGCGGGCTGCAGACCTTCAGCGGGCCCCTGGTGGGCTCGGTGATCTTCATCGTGCTGCGCGAGATCATCCAGCGCTTCACCGAGAACTGGATGCTGTGGTTCGGGCTGATCCTGCTGGCCATTATCATGGGCCTGCGCGGCGGCGTGATGGGTGGGCTGGAGAAGCGCCTGGCCCGGGGCCGGGCCGCCGGCCAGGGAGGGGCGTCATGAATGAGCCCCTGCTGCGCGTGGAGGGCCTGTACAAGGCCTTCGGCAAGGTGGTGACGGCCAACGGCCTGAGCTTTCAGCTCAACGCCGGCGAGTTCACGGCCATCATCGGGCCCAACGGCGCCGGCAAGTCCACCCTGATCAACGTGCTCTCCGGGTCGCTCGCCGCCGACAGCGGCCGCATATTCTTTGAGGGCCAGGACATCACGGGCCTGCCCATCCACAAGCGGGTGCAGCGCGGGCTGTGCCGCTCCTTCCAGGTGGTCAACGTCTTCCCGCACCTGACGGTGTTCGAGAACGTGGAGATACCCACCCTGGCCGTGGCGCGGCGGGCCCACCACTTCTTCCGGCCGGTGGGCCGCGAGTCCCAGGTGGCGGACCTGGTGCGGGCGGCCCTGGAGCGGGTGGGCCTGGGGGCCCGTGCCCAGACCCCGGCCTCGGCCCTGTCCCACGGCGACCAGCGCCTGCTGGAGGTGGGCATCGCCCTGGCCGCCCGGCCCAAGCTATTGTTCTTGGACGAGCCCACCGCGGGCATGAACCCGGTGGAGCGGGTGAGCATCCTGGAGAACATCCGCCGCCTGGCGGTCAAGGGCGAGACCAGCTTCGTCATCGTGGAGCACGACATGGACGTGGTATTCTCCCTGGCGGACCGGGTGATGGTGCTGCACCGGGGCGATCTGATCTGCGACGGCCACCCGGACCACGTCAAGGGCGACGCCCAGGTCCGGGAGTGCTACCTTGGCGAGGAGGTGCTCTGATGCTCCTGGAGCTGAACCAGGTCAACACCTTCTACGGCACCTCCCACGTGCTGCAAGACGTGTCCCTCACCGTGGAGGGGGCCGAAGTGGTGGCCCTCTTGGGCCGCAACGGCGTGGGCAAGACCACCACCCTGCGCTCCATCATGGGCCTGACCCCGCCGGCCAGCGGCTCCATCCGCTTCCACGAGGAGGATATCGGCGGCCTGCCCCCCTACGCCAAGGCCAAGCTGGGCCTGGCCTACATGCCCGACGACCTGCGCATCTTCCCGGACCTGAGCTGCGAGGAGAACCTGGAGATCGCGGCCCGGCTGGCCCGGCGCCAGGGCTACTGGGACAAGAAGCGGGTCATGGAGCTGTTCCCGGTGCTGGAAGAGCGGCGGCGGCAGAAGGGCCTGAACATGTCCGGCGGCGAGAAGAAGATGCTCTCTCTGGGCCGAGCCCTGATGTCCAACCCCTCCCTGGTGCTCTTGGACGAGCCCAGCGAGGGCCTGGCGCCCTTGATCGTGCGGGCCCTGGCCGAGGCCATCAACACCATCCGCGAGCACGGGGTGACGATCCTGTTGGCCGACCAGAACCTCAAGTTCTGCCGCAAGGTCTGCGACCGGGGCTATATCATCGAGAAGGGGCGCATCATGCACGCCGGCGGCATGGAGGAGATCTGGGCCGACGAGGCGGTGGTAAAGAAATATCTGGCTTTGTAGGCTCGGCGGGGCCGGGCCGGTCGCACGGGTGGGGGGCGACAGACAAGGCCAGCCGGCCTGCCCGGCCGCGGCGCCCGCGGCCCTGGCCGGGCGAGGCAGGGGCGGGAGGCGCGGCGCGCCTTCTACGCCTGCCTCGCCCCTGCCCTGCCCGCAGCCGAGAGCGCGCAACCGTAAGGACGATAGCATGAGCCTGAAGCTATTCGATCTCAGCGGCAAGACCGCCCTGGTCACCGGCGCCACCCGGGGCCTGGGCGAGGTGGCGGCCAAGGCCCTGGCCAAGGCCGGGGCCGACGTGGCGGTCTGCGGCCGCAGCCGGCCGGACCTGGAGCGGGTGACGGCGGACATCCGGGCCCTGGGCCGCCAGTCCCGCGGATATGAGCTGGACGTGCTCTCCAAGGCCAAGGTGGCGGCCGGCGTGGAGCGCATCCTGGCCGACTTCGGCGGCGTGGACATCCTGTTCAACAACGCCGGGGTGAACCACCGGGTGCCGGTCTTGGAGTTCCCGGAAGAGGAGTGGGACCGGGTCATCGCCACCAACCTCAAGGGCTACTTCCTGGTGGCCCAGGCGGTGGTGCCCCAGATGATAGAGCGGGGCTACGGCAAGGTGATCAACATGAGCTCCATCCTGGGCACCGTGGCCCTGCCCAACCAACTGGCCTACGCCAGCGCCAAGGGCGGGGTGGACCAGATGACCAAGGTCATGGCCATCGAGTGGGCCCAAAAGGGGGTGCGGGTCAACGCCATCGGCCCCACGTACTTTGAGACCGAGTTGGTGGCCCAGCTCAGAAACGACCCGGAGCGCTTCAACTTCATCAACGAGCGCACGCCCATGGGCCGCTGGGGCTACCCCCCGGAGCTGGAGGGCATCGTCATCTTCCTGGCCGCCCCGGCCAGCGACTTCATCACCGGCCAGACCATCTACATAGACGGCGGCTGGACCGCCTGGTAGGAGCCTGCCATGCTGGTGCATGAGATTCTGGCCTACACCGCCGGCCGCCTACCGGACAAAACGGCCCTCATCGAGGGCGAGGAGTCCCTGACCTACGCCCAGACCCTGGCCCGGTCCCAGGCCCTGGCCGCGGCCCTACAAGAGCGCGGCATCGGTCCCGGCGACCGGGTGGCGCTCTTGTTCCCTAACTGCATCGAGTTCTGCCTGGCCTACTTCGCGGTGTTGATGCTGGGGGCGGTGGTGGTGCCCCTCAACAACCGCCTAGCGCCCAAGGAGTACACCTACATCGTCAACGACTGCGGGGCCGAGACCCTGCTCCTGGGCTACCAGTACTGGGAGGCCTACGAGGCCTTTGCCAATGGCCTGCAGCGGCCCCTGCGCCTGATCTACGCCGGCGACGAGGCCAGACCCGGCGCCGAGGACTTCGCGGCCCTGAGCGCGCCCGGCCCCCGGCCCTCGGCCGCGCCGGCCCCCACGCTGGACGACCCGGCCTGCATCATGTACACCAGCGGCACCACCGGCCTGCCCAAGGGCGCGGTGATGAGCCACCGCAACATCTTCGCCAACGCGCGCAACTGCGGGGCCCACCTGGGCTACAAGGAGAGCGACGTCACCCTGATCGTGGTGCCTCTGTTCCACGTCACCGGCCTGAACTCGCAGCTAGTGGCCTTCTGCTACACCGGCGGCACCTGCGCCATCATGCGGGCCTACAACACCGCCGAGATGATCCGCCAGATGGAGCGCTACCGGGTCACGGTGACCTTCAAGGTGCCCACCATGTACACCCTGCTGTTGGTCAACCAGGCCTTGAGCGAGTGCGACCTGAGTGAGCTGCGCCTGGCGGCCTACGGCGGGGCGCCCATGGACCCGGAGACCATCGTTTCCTTGCAGAAGCGCCTGGGCGTGGACCTGTGCAACGCCTACGGCCTCACCGAGACCTCCAGCCTGGCCACGGTGCTGCCGGCCTGCGACGCGGTGCGCAAGGCCGGGGCCGTGGGCCTGGCCGTGAGCGGGGTGCAGCTCCGGGTGGTGGACGATGCGGGAGGCGGCCTGGGGCCGGACCAGATCGGCGAGCTGTGGATCAAGGGCCCCAACGTGGTGGGCTCCTACTGGAACAAGCCCGAGGCCACGGCCCAGAACCTGGCCGGCGGCTGGCTGCGCACCGGCGACTACGCGCGCATCGACGACGAGGGCTTCGTCTACATCGCCGACCGCAAGAAGGACATGATCAACCGGGGCGGCGAGAACATCTACAGCATCGAGGTGGAGGCGGCCATCGTCTCCCACCCCGGCGCCCTGGAGGCGGCGGTGGTGCCGCGGCCCCACAGCATCTTCGGCGAGGTGGTGCACGCCTTCGTGGTGCCCGCGCCGGGGGTGCAGGTCACCGAAGAAGAGATCATCGCCCACTGCCAGGGGCTCATCGCCGACTTCAAGATTCCGGCCTCGGTGAGCTTCGTCAGCGAGCTGCCGCGCAACCCCGGCGGCAAGGTGCTCAAGACGAGGCTGCGCCAGATGGTGCCCGCCGGGGACCCGCCGCGGAGGTAGGGGCGTGGCCGAGCCGAGCCAGGGCCTGCGGGTCACCTTTCTGGGCAGCGGCGACGCCTTCGGCCACGGCGGCAGGCTGCAGGCCTGCGTCCTGCTGGAGGCCGGCGGCCGGGCCTATCTGCTGGACTGCGGGGCCAGCGCCCTGGTGTCCCTGCAGCGCTTCGGGGTGGACCCGGCCAGCATCGAGGGCATCATCGTCTCCCACCTGCACGGCGACCACTGCGGCGGCCTGCCCTTTTTCATCCTGGAGGCGCAGCTTTTCAGCAAGCGCGAACGGCCGCTACTCTTGGCCGGGCCGCCGGGACTGGCCGCGCACCTGCCCCTGGCCATGGAGGCGGCCTTTCAAGGCTCCAGCGCCGCCCGGCGCAGGTTCGCGGTGGAGGTGCAGGAGCTGACGCCGGGCGCGGCCCAGGACTGGGCCGGGATCAAGGTGACGCCCTTTGCCGCCAGCCACCCGCCGGGCGAGGTGCGCCTGATGCTGCGCCTGGAGCTGGGCGGCCGGGTGCTGGCCTACACCGGCGACACCGGCTGGGAGGACGGCCTGATCCCCTTGGCCCAGGGCGCGGACCTACTCATCGCCGAGGCCTACTTCTACGACAAGGTGGTCAAGGAGCACCTGAGCTACCGGGAGTTGCGCGGCCGCCTGGGCCAGCTGGGGGCCAAGCGAGTGATGGTCACCCACATGGGCCCGGACATGCTGGCCCGCCTGGGGCAGATAGACCTGGAGGCGGCCGCCGACGGGCTGCGCCTGGAGCTGTAGGCGTGGGCCGGCGGCCGGCTCTGCGGGTGGCGCTGAAGTACTGCGGCGGCTGCGACCCGGCCTACGACCGGGTGGAGTACTTCCAGGCCATCGCAAGGGCCGCCGGCGGGCGCATCGCCTGGACCACCCTGGAGGCGGGCCAGCACCAGGCGGCCCTGGTGATCTGCGGCTGCGCCCGCGCCTGCCTGGCCGAGGAGTTGCCCCTGGGCCCCGAGGCGTTATGGTTAAAGGACGACCAACTGCCGCCGGCCGAGGTGGTGGCCCGACTCTTAAAAAAGGGAAAGCAAAATGGATAGGATCGTCACCAAAGAGGACTATATCCAGAGCCTCAAGGACCAGAAGCACCTGGTGTACTACGCCGGGGAAAAGGTGGAGGACGTGACTGCCCACCCGGCCTTTCAACCCCACATCAACTGCGCGGCCATGACCTACGAGATGGCGCTCAGGCCCGAGTTCGAGGACCTGGCCACGGCCACCAGCCACCTCACCGGCCAGAAGATAAACCGCTTCACGCACATCCACCAGTCGGTGGAGGACCTGATCAAGAAGGTGCAGCTCCTCAGGGCCATCGCCCACGAGACCGGCTCCTGCTTCCAGCGCTGCGTGGGCTGGGACGCGCTCAACGCCACCTACATGACCACCTACGAGATCGACCAGAAGCACAGCACCGACTACCACCAGCGCTTTGTCGACTACCTCAAGTACATCCAGGCCAGCAACAAGATGGTGGTGGGCGGCATGACCGACACCAAGGGCGACCGCAGCCTGCCCCCCGGCCAGCAGCCGGACCCGGACGTGTTCACCCACGTAAAGGAGCGCCGGGCGGACGGCATCGTGATCCGGGGCAACAAGGCCCACCAGACCGGCGGCGTGAACAGCCACGAGATACTCATCATGCCCACCCAGGCCATGCGCCCGGAGGACAAGGACTTCTCCCTGGTCTGCGCGGTGCCTCTCAGCGCCCCCGGCGTGGTGCAGATCTTCGGCCGCCAGACCAACGACGAGCGCCGCCTGAGCAGCGAGATAGACATCGGCAACCCCCGCTTCGGCCTGGTAGGCGGCGAGAGCCTGATCATCTTCGAGGACGTGTTCGTGCCCAACGAGCGGGTGTTCATGTGCGGCGAGACCGAGTTCAGCGGCATCCTGGTGGAGCGCTTCGCCACCCTGCACCGCCAGAACTACGGCGGCTGCAAGGGCGGGGTCAGCGACGTGATCGTGGGGGCCTGCGCCCTGGCCGCCGAGATGCAGGGCACCGCCGGGGCCGGCCACATCAAGGAGAAGCTGGCCGAGATGATGCACCTGACCGAGACGTTGTACTCGGGCTCCATCTCCTGCTCGGCCATGGGGGCCAAGACCGCCAGCGGGGCCTTTTACCCGGACCCGCTCTTGGCCAACTGCACCAAACACAACGTCACCCGCCACGTGTACGAGATCGCCCGCCTGGCCCACGACGTGGCCGGCGGCATCCTGGCCACCATGCCCTTCGAAAAGGACCTGCGCCACCCCCAGATCGGCAAGTACGTGGAGAAGTACCTGGCTGGGGTCCAGGGCGTGTCCACCGAGAACCGTATCCGCATCCTGCGGCTCATCGAGAACATGACTGGCGGCACGGCCCTGGTGGAGTCCATGCACGGCGCGGGCTCGCCCCAGACCCAGAAGGTGATGTACGGCCGCTACGGCAAGCTGGACATGAAAAAGAAGATGGCCAAGGCCCTGGCCGGCGTCCGGGACTAGCTACCAGCTCGGCGGGTGGTTGACCCAGAGCACCGTGCAGTCCTTGTCGCCGGGGTTGAAGAAGCGGTGCTCGTGGCGGGACTGGAAGTAGAAGCTGTCGCCCTCGCTGAGCTGGTAGGTCTTGTTCTCCACGGTCAACTCCAGGGCGCCTTCCAGGATCAGGCCGAACTCCTCGCCTGGGTGCTGGTAGTCGCCCTGGCTGCCGCCGCCGGGGGCCACGATGGCCAGGCGGGCGTCCATGGCCTTGTTGGGTATGGGCGGGGCCAGGATCTCGATGCGCAGGCGGGAGCGGCCGAAGGAGGCCCGTGGCCGGCGGTGGCGGCGCATGACCACCTCGCCGCCGTCGGGCTCCTGGAACAGCTCCACGATGGTGGTGCCCAGGCCCTCGGCGATGCGCTTGAGGCGGCTGACCGAGGGGTCCAGCTTGGCGTTCTCCACCATGGACAGGTACGAGGGCGCGCAGCCGATGCGGGAGGCCGCCTGCTTCAGGGACAGGCCCTGGGCCTTGCGCAGGTTGCGCAGCTTGTCCGCCAGTGGCTCCATGTGCTCCCTCTGGGGGGCGGGCAGGGATTCAGTATACTGAACTATATTAACCCTCGCCCGGCGAGTCAAGAAAAACCGACTGCCGGCCGGGGCATGCCCGGCGGCCGCCAGCAAGCCGGCCGCGGCGGAGGCCAGGCCGGGGCGCTAGGGGATGCCCCGCGATAACTAACAGAATTTTCAGGAGAAAATCCATGCCCTTGGTTCACCTGAACGATATCGACATCTACTACGAGCTGCACGGGCAGGGCCCGCCCCTGGTCTTGATCATGGGTCTCCGACGCAACGCCGAATGGTGGTACCAGCAGATCCCCGCGTTCTCTAAGCACTTTCGGGTGCTGGTCTTTGACAACCGCGGCAGCGGCCGCAGCAGCCAACCAGACGCGCCCTATTCCATCGCTCTTTTAACCGCTGACGCCATCGCCCTCCTGGAGCATTTGAACATCAGGCGGGCGGATATCCTGGGCTACTCCATGGGCGGCTACATCGCCCAGGAGCTGGCCATCCGCCGGCCGGAGATGGTGCGGCGCCTGGTGCTGGTGAGCACCGGCGCCGGCGGGGCCAGCGGGGTGCGCATGGCTCCGGAGCAGCGCCGGGAGTTCGAAAACGTGGCCGGCCTGAGCCCGGCGGAGGCGCTCCAGAAGAACCTGTTCGCCTACTTTTCCCCGGCCTACAGTGACAGCCACCCTCAGGAGATGGCCCGCTTCATGGAGGTCTCCCTGCGCCATCTGCAAGCGCCCCAGGCCTTTTTGCGCCAGTACCAGGCCTGCCTGGAGCACGACACCACGGGCCGCCTGGGCCAGATCACGGCCCCGGCGCTGATCATGGCCGGCGACGAGGACCCGGTGCTGCCGCCGGCCAACGCCCATATCCTCAAACAACTGCTGCCCCAGGCCGAGCTGCAGCTCTTCCCAGGCGGCCGCCACAGCTTCATGCTGCAGATGCCCGCCGAGTTCAACCGGGCGGTGCTGAGATTCCTGGGCGCCGAGGCCTGAGGCGGGCGGCGGCGCATGGATTCAGGCCCGCAAGCAAGGGCGCAAACCGCCTGGGCCGCCCAATGCCCGCCCGGCGATGGGGACTTTTTATGACTTTTTATGATAAATATTCTTGTTTTATCAGTGGGGGGTGCGCTAAAAATAAAGTCGACTGCATTAACTTAACCGATCCCTATGGCGCGGCCCCCCGGGGCCGCATCGACTACTAACTCCGGAGCGGAGTTGGCATGGACAAACTGGTAAGACTGGCAAACTTCATAGACAAAATCAACGAATCCGTTGGCCGCTTCGTCTCCTGGATCACCGCCCTGCTGGTGGCGGTGATTTTCGTTGACGTGGTGATGCGCTACGCGTTCAACAAGAGCTTCGTGTTCACGCAGGAGCTGGAGTGGCACCTGTTCGGGTTCATCTTCCTGATGGGCGCCGGCTACACCCTGCTGCACGACTCCCACGTGCGGGTGGACATCCTCTACCAGCGCCTGAGCCCCAAGGCCCAGGCCTGGATCAACTTCATCGGCACCCTCCTTTTCCTCTTCCCCGGCTGCTTCCTGATCATCTCCACCTCCCTGAAGTACGTGATGAGCTCCTACGCGGTGATGGAGGGCTCGCCGGATCCGGGCGGCATACCCTGGCGCTTTTTGGTCAAGAGCTGCATCCCGGCGGGCTTCCTGCTGGTGTGGTTGCAGGGCGTGAGCCTCTTGATCCGCAGCCTGCTGACCATCCTGGGGCGCGACCGGGCTCGGGCGCCCAAGGAGGTCGCCTGATGGATTACCTGGCTGGCTGGATGTTCCTGGCCCTGACCGTATGGCTCATGGCCGGCTTCCCGGTGACCTTCACCCTGATGGGCACCGCCATCTGCTTCGGCCTCATCGGCGCGGGCTGGGACTTCTTCAACCTGCTGCCCATGCGCATCTGGGGCGTGATGGACAACGTGGTGCTGATCGCGGTGCCCCTGTTCATCTTCATGGGCGTCACCCTGGAGCGCTCGGGCCTGGCCGAAGAGCTGTTGGACACCATGGGCCGGCTCTTCGGGCCTCTGCGCGGCGGCCTGGCCATCAGCGTGGTGGTGGTGGGCGCGCTACTGGGCGCCAGCACGGGCATCGTGGGGGCCACGGTGGTGACCATGGGCCTGTTGGCGGTACCCACCATGCTGCGCCGCAACTACCAGAAGGAGCTGGCCTGCGGCACCGTGGCCGCCTCGGGCACCCTGGGGCAGATCATACCACCCTCCATCGTGCTGGTGCTACTAGGCACCATCGTGCAGGTGCCGGTGGGCGATTTGTTCGTGGCCGCGGTGCTGCCGGGCCTGGTGCTGGTGGCCCTGTACGTCATCTACATCATCATCGTGGTCAACATCAAAAAGAAGATCGCCCCGCCCATCCCCCGCGGGGAGATGGAGGGGCTCAGCCGGGGCCAGTTCTACTGGCGGGTGGCCCGGGCCCTGGTTCCGCCCCTGTTTTTGATCGTGGCGGTGCTGGGCTCCATCTTCGCCGGCGTGGCCTCGCCCACCGAGGCGGCGGCGGTGGGGGCCGTGGGCGCGGTGCTGCTGGCCATCCTCAACCGCAAGTTCAATCTGACCATGCTGCGCGAGGTAATGAGCTCCACCACCAAGCTGACCTGCATGGTGTTCATCATCCTGGTGGGCGCCGCCGCCTTCGGCCTCACCTTCCGCGAGCTGAACGGCGACCAGGTGGTGCGCGACTTCCTGCTGGGCATCGCCAACAAGTACAGCCACGCCATGGTGCTGGTGATCGTCATGGGCGTGATCTTCCTGGTGGGGTTCGTGCTGGACTTCATCGAGATCACCTTCATCCACGTGCCGGTGCTGGTGCCCATCCTCATCGAGGAGTTCAAGTTCGACCCCCTGTGGATCTGCGTGCTGTTGGCGGTGAACCTGCAGACCTCCTTCCTGACCCCACCGTTTGGCTTCAGCCTGTTCTACCTCAAGGGGGTGACGCCGCCGGAGGTGCGCACCGGCCACCTCTACCGGGGCATCATCCCCTTCGTGGGCCTGCAACTGGTGGGTCTGTTGATCGTGGCCTACTGGCCGCAGTTGGCCACCTGGCTGCCCAAGGTGGTTTACAGCAACTGATGCCCGCCGGAGGCTACAAAAACGTGACTTGTTTTCGGGCCGTCTTTTGGTTTAGACAGGGATATAGGCAGTCCTTGCTCAGGATATACCGCGCCTGGCGCCAATAACACCCCGGCGGGGGGCCGCGAGGTGAGGCCGCCCTAGTCCGGTCACAGATATAGAAACAGGCCCAGGAACCATGCACCCAGGACGGTCCGCAACGGCCGCCGGGGCTTTCTGGCCACACACGCAGGAGGTACGGATGAAGAGACGTGATTTCTTGAAAAAGGCCGGCGTAGGCGCGGCCGCGGCGGCGGCGGCCACCGCGGTAAACGCACCGTTCGTCCACGCCCAGAAGGAGAAGACCATTCAGTGGAAGATGGTCACCACCTGGCCGCCCAAGCTGCCCTATCTGCAGACCGGCGCCGAGCGCCTGGCCAAGCGGGTGGAGCAGATGTCTGGCGGCAAGTTCAAGATCCGGGTCTACGCCGCCGGCGAGCTGGTGCCGGCCTTCGGCTCCTTCGAGGCAGTGAGCAACGGCACCGTGCAGGCCGGCAGCGGCGCGGCCTACTACTGGGCCGGCAAGGCCCCGGCCTCGCAGTGGTTCGCGGCGGTGCCCTTCGGCCTCAACGCCGCGGGCATGGCCGCCTGGTTCTGGGGCGGCGACGGCCTGAAGCTGTGGGAGGAGGTGTACAAGCCCTTCAACCTGATCCCGCGGCCGGCCGGCAATACCGGCGTGCAGATGGGCGGCTGGTTCAACAAGAAGATCAACACCATCGCCGACTTCAAGGGCCTGAAGATGCGCATCCCGGGCCTGGGCGGCAAGGTGCTGGCCAAGGCCGGCGGCACCGTGGTGCTGACCCCCGGCGGCGAGATATTCACCAACCTGGAGCGCGGCGTCATCGACGCCACCGAATGGGTGGGCCCCCTGCACGACTACGTCATGGGCTTCTACAAGGTGGCCAAGTACTACTACTACCCCGGCTGGCACGAGCCGGGCACCGTGCTGGAGAACTTCTTCAACAAAAAGGCCTACGAGTCCCTGCCCAAGGCCTATCAGCAGATGCTAGACCTGGCCACGGCCGAGTCCTACAACTGGATGCTGGCCGGCTTCAACGCCGATAACGGCGCGGCCCTGCTGAAGCTGATCACCCAGCACAAGGTGAACCTGGTGCGCTTCCCCGAGTCCGTCATGGACCAGCTCCGGAAGCTGGCCCAGGATACCCTGGAGGAGATCGCGGCCAAGGACCCCATGTCCAAGAAGGTGAACGAGAGCTTCAAGAAGTTCCAGAAGCAGGTGGGCGTCTGGGGCACGGTCAGCGAAAAGGCCTACTACGACCTGATCGCCGAGAAGTACAGCCTCAAGGGCTAAACGCCCCGCCGGACATGACCCCAGGCCGGGGGCCCTTCGGGGCCTCCGGCCTTTTTGCGGCCGCTAGCGCAGGGCCCCGGCGATCTTGGCCGCCACGGCGCGCAGGTTACTCAGGTAGTCCGCGGCCAGGGGGTCCAGGGGCACCACCACCCCGCCGATGGCCCGGGCCAGGGAGGCGGCCGTGGCGCTGGGGAACTGGGGCTGCACGAAGATCACCCGCACCCCCTCGGCCTTGGCCTCGGCGATGAGCGTGGCCAGGCGGCGGGGTCCGGGCTCCTTGCCCTCCAGCTCCACCGCCTCCTGCTTGAGGCCGTAGTCGTCGGTCAGGTAGCCGTAGGCCGGGTGGTAGACGAAGATGGTGCGGCCCTTAAGCGGGGCCAAGGTGCGGGCCAGCTCCGCGTCCAGGGACTGGAGCTCGGCGTCCAGCCGGGCCAGGTTGGCCCGGTAGAGCGCGGCCCGGGCCGGGTCCGCGGCCATGAGGGCCGCGGCCGCGTTGGCGGCCAGGGTTTGGGTCCGGCGGGGGCTCAGCCAGACGTGGGGGTCGGGCGCGCCAGTGGCGTGGTCGTCCGCCTGGCCCGCGTGGCGGTGGCTCTCCAGGCGGCGCAGCTTGAGGCCGGCGATCAGGGAGACAATCTGGAGGCCGGGCAGCTTGGCCTGGAGGCGGGGCAGGAACACGGCCTCGAAGGGCATGCCGATGCTCAGGTAGAGCCGGGCCTGGCTCAGGGCGGCCAGTTGCTTGGGCGTGGGCTCGTAGGTGTGGGGCGAGCGCCCCGGCGGCACCATCACCACCACCCGCAGCTCCGGCCCGCCCAGGCGCTCAAGCAGCCAGACCTGGGGCGGGATGGACACCCCTACGGTCAACGGCTGCGCCGCGGCCGCGGGCAGGGCCAGGCACAGAAGCACGAGCAGGCAGCAGAGGGCGATGGGACGCAAGTAAGGCAAGGGGGCCTCCGGGTGCGATTTGGTATTACATTATATTACCAAACCGCGCGCCCGCAGGCAAAGGCAAGCTCAGGCCATTCCCCGCTGCTGCTTATACCAATCTATGGTGGCCTTCATGCCCTGTTCGAAGTCCATGCGAGCCCGGAAGCCGAACTCAGCCTGGGCCCGGCTCACGTCCAGGCGCCGGCGGGGCTGGCCGTCGGGCTTGCTGGGGTCCCAGATGATGCGGCCCTTGAAGCCGCTCAGGCGGGCGATCATCTGGGCCAGGTCCTTGATGCTGATCTCGAAGTCCGCGCCCAGGTTCACCGGATCGGACTTGTCGTAGCGCTCGCTGGCCAGGATGATGGCCTCGGCCGCGTCGTCCACGTAGAGGAACTCCCTCGTGGGCTTGCCGGTGCCCCAGACCGCGATGGAGTCTTGGCCGGCCTCCAGGGCGTCGCAGCACTTCTTGATCAGGGCCGGGATCACGTGGCTGGTGGCCTCGTCGAACTTGTCGCCCGGTCCGTAGAGGTTCACCGGCAAGAGGAAGATGGAGTTGAAGCCGTACTGCTGGCGGTAGGCCTGGCTCTGTACCAGGAGCATCTTCTTGGCCAGGCCGTAGGGGGCGTTGGTCTCCTCGGGGTAGCCGTTCCAGAGGTCCTCCTCCCGGAACGGCACCGGCGTGAACTTAGGGTAGGAGCAGATGGTGCCGATGGCCACGAACTTGGCCACGCCGCGCACCCGCGCCTCTTCCATGAGCTGGGCGCCCATCATCAGGTTGTCGTAGAAGAAGCGGCCGGGCTGGGCCAGGTTGGCGCCGATGCCCCCCACCACCGCGGCCAGGTGGATCACCAGCTCGGGCCGGGCGTCGGCGTAGGCCCGCTGCACGTCCGGCAGGCGCACCAGGTCGTAGTCGCGGCTGCGGGGCACGAAGACCTCCGCGCAGCCGCGCCCCTTTAGCTTGGCCACCAGCCGCCGGCCCAGGAAGCCGGCCCCGCCGGTGACCATCACCCGCTTGCCCTGCCAGAAGGACACGTCTAGCCCGCCTGCAACGCGGCCATGTCCGCGTCCACCATCAGCCGCACCAGGTCGTGGAACTTGACCTTGGGCTCCCAGCCCAGCTTTTGCTTGGCCTTGGTGGGGTCGCCGCGCAGGTACTCCACGTCCGCGGGCCGGAAGTAACGGGGGTCGATCTCCACGTAGTCCTTCCAGTCCAGGCCCACGTAGGCGAAGGCCTCCTCCACGAACTCGCGCACGCTGTGGGTCTCGCCGGTGGCCACCACGTAGTCGTCGGGCGCCTCCTGCTGCAGCATCAGCCACATGGCCTCCACGTAGTCGGCGGCGTAGCCCCAGTCGCGCTGGGCGTCCAGGTTGCCCAGGTAGAGCTTCTTCTGCCGGCCGGCCTTGATGCGGGCCACGGCCCGGGTCACCTTGCGGGTGACGAAGGTCTCGCCGCGGCGGGGCGACTCGTGGTTGAACAGGATGCCGTTGGCCGCGAAGAAGTCGTAGCTCTCGCGGTAGTTCACCGTGATCCAGTAGGCGAAGACCTTGGAGCAGGCGTAGGGGCTGCGGGGGTGGAAGGGGGTGCGCTCGTTCTGGGCCTCGCTCTGGGTCAGGCCGAACATCTCGCTGGAGGAGGCCTGGTAGTAGCGGGCGCGCACGCCCAACTGGCGCATGCCCTCCAACAGGCGCAGGGCGCCCATGGCCGCGGTGTCGGCGGTGTACTCGGGCACCTCGAAGCTCACCTTGACGTGGCTCTGGGCCCCCAGGTTGTAGATCTCATGGGGCAGCACCTTCTGCAATATCTGGTTGACGCTGCTGCCGTCGGTGAGGTCGCCGTAGACCAGGCGCAGGCGGGCGTCCTTGACCTGGGGGTCCTGGTAGATGTGGTCGATGCGCCCGGTGTTGAAGGAGCTGCTGCGCCGGATGACGCCCCAGACCTCGTAGCCCTTGGACAACAAAAGTTCGGCCAGGTACGAGCCGTCCTGGCCGGTGATGCCGGTTATCAGAGCCCGCTTGGCCATGCCTCCTCCTTCTGGGGCCGTGCGCGGGGCTGTCGGCCCCGCCTGATACACGCCGCCTTGCCCCGGCGGGCGTGGCTTCATTCTAGGGCATCAGGGGCCGCCAGACAACGTATTGCCGCGCGCCCCCGCAATTTTTGGCCCCGCGGGCGCCTGGGGCCTTTTCTCCAGCGGCCGGCTGGTGCATTATGGTGCTTGGGTTGTCAGCCGCTCTTGACTGCCCTTCACCCGCAGGGTATGGATTTAGCTCTGCGCCCGGTGCCCGCGCAGGCGCCACAAACCGGAGACGCCAGCCCATGAGCCAAGACAAGCCCGCCATTTCCCTGAGCCCCGAGGGCGAGGCCTTCCCCCTGCCCGGCCCGGCCGAGTACGAGGCCGAAAACCGGCGCCTGGCCGAGCTGGTGGCCGCGCAGCGGGCCAACGGCCGCGAGATCGTGGTGGTGATGGGCGTGGGCTTCGTGGGCGCGGTCATGGCCGCAGTGGTGGCCGACAGCACCGGCCCGGACGGCCGGCCCGGCAAGTTCGTCATCGGCATGCAGCGGCCCAGCACCCGCAGCTTCTGGAAAATACCCCAGCTCAACCGCGGCCAGGCCCCGGTCAAGGCCGAGGACCCCGAGGTGGAGACCACCATCGCCCGCTGCGTCAAGGACAAGGGCACCCTCACCGCATCCTTTTCCTACGAGGCCCTGACCCATGCCGACGTGGTGGTGGTGGACGTGCAGTGCGACTACTCCAAGCAGGCCCTGGCCGAGGTGACCAGCGGCCACGTGGAGATGGCCGCCCTGGAGGAGAGCCTGAAGATCATCGGGCAGAAGGTGCCCGCCGGCTGCCTGGTCCTCATCGAGACCACGGTGCCGCCGGGCACCACCGAGTACGTGGCCCACCCCATCATCAAGAAGGCCTTCGAGGCCCGGGGCATCGACAGCGAGCCGCTGTTGGCCCACAGCTTCGAGCGGGTCATGCCCGGCCGGGAGTACGTGAAAAGCATCCGCGACTTCTGGCGGGTCTGCGCGGGCATCAACCCCGAGAGCCGGGCCCGGGTGGAGAAGTTCCTGGGCGAGGTGCTCAACGTAGCCGCGTTCCCGCTCACGGTGCTGGACCGGCCCCTGGAGAGCGAGACCACCAAGATCGTGGAGAACAGCTTCCGGGCCACCATCCTGGCCTTCCTGGACGAGTGGAGCACCTTCGCCGAGCAGAACGGCGTGGACTTGGTCAAGGTGATCGGGGCCATCAAGAAGCGGCCCACCCACAGCAACCTGATCTTCCCTGGCCCCGGCATCGGCGGCTACTGCCTGCCCAAGGACGGCGGCCTGGGGGTCTGGGCCTACCACCACCTCATGGGCTTCCAACAGCCCTTGTTCAAGATGACGCCCCTGGCCATCGACATCAACGACAGCCGGGCCCTGCACGCCGCCGAGCTGGTGCGCGACGCCCTCAGGAACATGGGCACCCTGGTGGCCAACAGCCGCATCGTGGTCTTGGGCGCGGCCTACCGCGAGGACGTGGGCGACACCCGCTACTCGGGCAGCGAGCTGGTGGTGCGCCGCCTGGCCGAGATGGGCGCGGACTTGGCCGTGCACGACCCCTACGTGCTCAAGTGGTGGGAGTTCGCCAAGCAGGAGGAGTACCCGGCCACCAGCAGCAGCCGGGCCCGCTTCTTCCGCAACCAGGAGGGGCTCAAGGACCTGGCCGTGAGCCAGGACCTGCCGGCGGTGCTCAAGGGCGCCAACGCGGTGGTGCTGTGCGTGCGCCACGCCCAGTACCTGGAGCTGGACCCGGACCAGGTGGTGGCCGCCTGCGGCGGGCCGGTGGCCATCGTGGACTGCTTCGCCATCCTGGACGACAAGCGCATCCGCCGCTACCTGGAGCTGGGCTGCGAGGTCAAGGGCCTGGGCCGGGGGCACATCAAGCGCCTCAAGGACGAGGTGCAGGGCAAGAAATAAGCGCCGCCCCGGCCGGGGCGGGGAGCAGAGGGCAGGTGTAAATGGCCGCCAAGATAGACCGCAAAAAGCTGCTCAAGCAGCCGGACGAGTTTCTGACCTTCAGCGACCGGGCCATCAAGTGGGCCCGGGACAACATGCAGCGGGTGCTCATCATCGCCAGCGCCCTGGTGGCGGCCCTGGTGATCGTCATCGGCATCAAGGCCTACCTGGACTACCACCAGCGCCAGGCCGCCGCGGCCCTGGCCCCGGTCATGGCCGGCTACCAGGTGGTGGTGGAGGGCAAGGCCGACGCCAAGATGATGGCCAGCCTGGCCGACCAGCTCAGCAAGGTCACCAAGGACTACGGCGCCACCCCGGCCGGCAAGCAGGCCCGCCTGGCCCTGGGCGACCTGCTGCTCACCCTGGGCCGCTATCCCCAGGCGGTCAAGGTCTTCTCGGCCCTGAGCCAGGAGTCGGACCTGCCCGGCGCCCTGTCGCCCATGGCCTGGCGCGGGCTGGGCCAGGCCCAGGAGGGGGCCAAGAACTATGCTGCCGCGGCCGCCGCCTACGGCAAGGCCGTGGAGCTGGCCGGGCCGCATTTGCGGCGGCTGTGCCTGCTGGACCGGGCCCGGGTGCTGGGCGCGGCCGGGGACAAGAAGGCCGCCGGCGACATCCTGCGCAAGCTCCTGGCCGACCCGGCCGCGGCCGCGGTGGCCCAGCGGGCCAGGGTGGGTCTGTCCGCCCTGGGCCTGGAGGCCAGCGGCGGATAGGCCCGCAGGCCGAGGCGAAAAGCAAAGGCGCTCCGCCGAGAGGCGGGGCGCTTTTTTGTGGGGGGGAATACGGCTTGAAAAGTAAATACAGCATCGCGTAGGTTGGGTTGAGGGGCGCAAGCCCTAAGACCCAACGATCAATCTAATATTGGTTTTTGCTACCACTCAACCGGTCCTCATAACATAAAGGCCCTCGCTTAGGTGTAGGCTTCCTAACCAGGAGTAGCCCTGATCGATTTTTTAGCCTTTTTGATTGCACGATTGATAGGACTTTGAGTAGGGTATAAAAGGAAGGAAATCTTTAAACAAACAAATTTTGACCCGTGTGAACATTTACCTACTAAATAGGAGGCACAAGTGCCTGCCAAGAATCGACATGTTAAGGGAAAGGTAGCTACTAAAAATAAGGTGCCTTCGCAGACCAAAAAACCAAGGGCCGGTGCGGACAGAGTGGTGACCACTCAGCCGTTAACTTCATATGACATATTCAAGCTTTGTATTGAGCGCGCTGAAAACTTAGTAAAACTCCACAAAGCGGCGCACGGTAAAGCAGGGAAACCAGAAAAGTATACTGCTGATGCACACCGGGCATCGATAGTGCTATCAATATCCGCGCTAGATGCCTTTATTAGGGATTTTGTTATCTGCCGGACCAGAGAACTCCTTGCGATGAAATCGCACGCTTTACCTACAGCATTATCTGTGCAAATTAAAAGGTTCATCAAGGATGACGAGCTGCTTGAAGCCGCTCGCAAAGACGACCTTCTTGAGCGGGTCGAAAAAGCATTTCGCAATGATTTTGAAAAACGGTCATTTCAGGGGACAAAGAATATTGAAGAAATGTTACAGGTTGTTGGTTACAAGAATGTGTTTCATGAAGTCGCTATGAAGGCAAAAATGAATGAAGACACATTGCGTCACGACCTCGACAAGTTCACACAAAGACGCCATGCAATCGCTCACCGTGGAGATTATGAACTCAGCCAGAACCCCCCAAAAGAGAACGTCGTTACTAAAAAAGATGCCGAAGACTGTATAAAGCTAGTGCGCCGGATAGCTAAACATATGCAAAAGCAGGGGGCAAGCTAATGAGTCGCCTACTGATTGTCAGTTATGACCTGGTAAATCCCGGACAAAATTACGAAAAATTAGTTAAGTTAATTAAGTCTTACTCCAGTTGGGCCCGCTTGGGTGGTTCAGCGTATTTAATAGTTACTGATTCAACTCCTGTCCAAGTGCGAGATCATCTTCAACAGGCTTTAGACTCAAACGATAAGTTATTTGTTGGTTCTGCTCCGCCGCCATCGGCTTGGGTTGGCATGCCTGAAGAGGTCAGCAAGTGGATTCACGCAAACCAGAAGTAAGTTTAGAAAATAATATCTTGCTTCGTTTGGGTCGCGAGCTTTAGCCACAAAATCCAACAACTCCTTACTCCCTTTTCAACCACCCATCGCAGGAAAGGGAGGATTGCCACGGCGCGGCGGGACAACGTCTTTGCCGTCGCCGCCGCCCCGGCCGCCGCGCCTCGCAAAGACGGCTATGCTTGATCTTGGTGTAGAGGAGGGGTTTATCCCCTCCTTTCTTTTGCAGGCGGCAAGAAATCGGGCGGGGATAAACTCCGCCTCTACACATAAGAAAAAATGTTCCGGGTGGCCCGGACAACTGGTTGTCCGGGCGCCGCAGGCGCAAGCGGTCTTCTTGTCTTCGTTGCCTTGCGCCGGACCTCTTGTCGCTGCGCTGCGCTCCGCGACCCAGACAGGCGAGCTGTCTGGGCCACCCAAAATAAAGCGATCGCGTAGCTTGGGTTGAGGGGCGCCAGCCCCGAAACCCAACAATTCCTTCATCCCCTTTCAACCACCCATCGCAGGAAAGGGAAGTTTGCCACGGCGCGGCGGGAGAGCGGCCTTGCCATAGCCGCCGCCCCGGCCGCCGCGCCTCGCAAAGACGGCTAGGCTTGATGGTGATGAAATCATGCCGGCTGGGCTGGTGCCTAAGCCCCGGCCCGGCATCCCGGCGGGTCAACGGACGCGGACCGGCCCTGCACCTATATATAGAAGTAGCAACCGCGAGGGCCGGCGGCCGGCCCTACATCCGGGCCAGGACGCCGGTGATGACGGCCGTGAGGTCCTGCCCGGCCTGGCTGGCGTTGGCGATCACCAGCTCGATGGGCGCGGGCTGCATGTTGGTGGGGTCATTGACGTTGCTGATGGCGGCCAGGCCCAGAACCTTGAGGCCGTGGTGCCGGGCGGTGATCACCTCCAGCACCGTGGACATGCCCACCGCGTCCGCGCCCAGGGTGCGCAGCATGCGGGTCTCGGCCGGGGTCTCCATGGAGGGGCCCTGTAGCCCCACGTACACCCCCTGATATAGCTGCACGCCCTTTTCCTGGGCCGCGGCCAGGGCCAGTTGGCGCAGGCCAAGGTCGTAGGCCTGGCTCATGTCCGGGAAGCGCTCGCCCCAGGCCTCCACGTTCTCGCCCCGCAGGGGGTTGTGGCCGGTGAGGTTGATGTGGTCAATGATGAGCATCACCCGGCCGGCCTGCATGCGGGTGTCCAGGCCGCCGGCCGCGCAGCAGAACACGAAGGCCTCCACCCCGGCCAGGGCCAGGGCCCGCACGGGCAGGGTCAGCTCCTGGGGCGTGTAGCCCTCGTATAGGTGGAAGCGGCCGGCCAGGGCGGCCACGGGCTGGCCGGCCAGGCGGCCCAGGATCAGCTCGCCGGCGTGGCTGGGCACCGTGGAGACCGGGAAGCCGGGGATGTCCTGATAGGGAATGCGCGCCACAGGAGTTATGGCCTTAGCCAGGCCCGAAAGCCCGGTGCCCAGGGTCAGCCCCACCCGCGGAGCGAAGCCGGCCGGCATCCGGCTCTTCAGATGCTCCGCGGCCCCGACCACACGATCTTGATATTTCACTTGGCCACCCCACAACATATTGTGGTACAATTCGTAGCAAAGGTCCTCGCGGCCAAAATGGCAGCCTGGGGCGAGGGTGTCAATGAAAAATTTCGCCAGCCAAGATCTAGAAATGACGGGGTAATTCTGAACGGAACCCTTTTTGAGAGGCGCCTTGGGTTGACAGCGCCGCCAATCCAACCGATAGTTGCCCGCTGAGGAGGGGGTGTTGGCACTTTAATTGCTCGTATGCGGGCAACGCCTTTTGGGGGATCGAGGCCATGGAAGGAGAAGACATGGCAGGCAGCAGATTCCACATAGCCCGCTGGACCCCGTACCTGGCCATGGCCGTGGCCCTGGTGACGGGCACCCTGCTTCTGTACCACGCGCCGCCGGTGAGCCTGGGCGAGGGCTCCCTGGCCAGGCACACGCGCTACCAGCCCCCACCCGCCAACTACCTGGACTCCCTGCCCCTGGAGGACCGCCAGCAGCACTACTGGCCGCTGGTGCGGCGCCTGGCCGCCGAGAACGACGTAGACCCAGCCCTGGTCATGGCCATCATCCAGGTGGAGAGCAGCTTCTACCAACTGGCCCTCAGCCCCCGCGGGGCCATGGGCCTGATGCAGATCAACCCCATCACCGCCCAGCACCTGGGCCTGACCGACCCCCTGGACGCCGAGGCCAACTTGGAGGCCGGCATCCAATACCTAACCCAGCTCAAGGGTCACTTCAAAGGCAATCTGGACCTGGTGCTGGCCGCCTACAACGCCGGTCCCACCCGGGTGGCAGCCGTGGGCCGGGTGCCCAACATTCCCGAGACCAGGCGCTACGTCAAGGCGGTGCGCGAAAAGATGGACTACTTCCGCACCCGCTTCATGACCCTGGCCATGAACGAACCCCAGTACCAGGGCAGCGCCGGCCAATAAACAGCCACACCCGGAGCCCCGAGGCCGCCTCAGCCGGCCGCGGCCGCTATGGCCGGGGCTGAGGACTGGCGGGGTCCGGGCATGGCCCTGGACGCTCCGGGCGGCCGCGGCCGCCGGAGACCGACTACTTCCTGCGCTGGTGGCGCGTCTTTTTGAGCAGCTTGCGGTGCTTATGCTTGCGGATCTTCTTGCGCCGCTGCTTGATCACAGAACCCATGCACTCACCTTTGCCGAAGGGCTCGGTTGGTCTAACTAACCACGAGTCAATACGGAAACGCTTATATACCCGATGGCGGCCCTGAGGGCAAGCAAAAACTCAGGGCAGGCGGGTGCTGTGCCTCAGCTGCACCCGGCCGGCGTCCTTGAGGGCCTTGTAGCAGGCGCGGCAGGCGCTCAGCTCCGGGCCCTCCTCGGGCGGCAGGAGCTGGATCAGGTACGCGAAGCCGCCGGCGGGCATCTGCTCCAGGCCCTTGGCCGCAATGAGCACCGTGGCCTGGTTGGGGTTGGCCGCCTCGGTGGCGATGAGCACCGGCTCCTGGTCCTGGTCCGGGCCGCCGGCCAGGGCGTGGGGCAGGAACGAGTCGGGCTCGTAGGTCCACAGGCCCAGGTCCAGCTCCTGGGCCTGGGCCTGGTCCCGGGCCAGGATCAAGACCCGCCGGCCCTGGGCCAGATGCACGGCGGCCAGGCGGCCGGCGGCCTGGGCCAGGCCGGCCTTGGCCTCCTTGAGGTTCACGTACTCCACCACCACCCGGGCCATGCTTTTCCCTCCCTGGCCGGCATGTTAACACGGCCGCCCCGCCAGGCCAACTCCGCACCAGCCTAGTATTTAACAGGGCTTGTTCACAGGCGAAATCAGGGGCGGCTTCCTTGACAGGCCAGGGGGCGAGACCTATATTAGAGAGGCGACGGGCGGCCCCGGAAGGGGAGTATTTTGCGAAAAAACCAGGCCCCTGTCCGTTGCCGGCCAGGGCCTGCAGCACTGAAACGGAAGACATGGCCAAGGACTACTACCAACTCCTGGGCGTGAATAAAACCGCCAGCCCCGAGGAGATCAAGAAAGCCTACCGCAAGCTGGCCCTGAAGTACCATCCCGACCGCAACAAGGGCGACAAGGAGGCCGAGGAGAAGTTCAAGGCCATCAACGAGGCCTACGCGGTGCTCTCCGACGCCAAGAAGCGGCAGGAGTACGACTCCTTCGGCTCGGCCGGCTTCCGCAAGCGCTACAGCCAGGAAGACATCTTCCGGGGCAGCGACATCAACGACATCCTGCGCGGCATGGGCCTGGGCGGCGACATCTTCAGCCAGTTCTTCGGCGGCGGCCGCGGCGGCGGCTTCCGCACCTACACCTTCCACGGCGGCGGGCCCCAGCCGGGCATGGGCGGCTTCGACTACAACCAGGGCTGGGGCGGCATGGGCGGCGCGCCGCCCAGGGGCACGGACCTGATCTACGAGCTGCCGGTGACCCTGGAAGAGGTGTTCAACGGCGGGGAGAAAATGGTCTCCTACCGGGCCGGCGGCGAGCTGCAGCGGGTCAGCGTCAAGGTGCCCAAGGGCATCACCACGGGCAAGAAGCTGCGCCTGGCCGGCAAGGGCGAGCCCGGCCCCGGCGGCGCCCCGGCCGGCGACCTGCTCATCCAGATCAACGTCCTGGACCACCCCACCTTCACCCGCCACGAGGCGGACCTAGAGGTGAGCGTGCCCATCCGCTTCAGCCAGGCCGTCCTGGGGGCCTCGCTGGAGGTGCCCACCCTAGAGGGCAAGAGCCTCACGGTCACCGTGCCCAAGGGCACCCAGTCCGGCGCCCGCCTGCGCCTCAAGGGCCAGGGCCTGCCCCGCTTCCAGGCCTCGGGCCGCGGCGACCTGTACGTGCGCGTCAGCGTGGAGGTGCCCGAGCGGCTGAGCAAGGAGCAGAAGAAGCTCCTGGAGCAGCTGGCCGAGGAGGGCCTGTGAGCCTGGCCCGCGCCCGCCTGATCCCGATCGTCTGCCTGCTGTGCGTCCTGGCCCTGGCCGGGCCGGCGGCCGCGGCCCTGGACTACCCCCGGCCGGCGGGCCCGGTGGGCGACTACGCCAAGGTGATACCCCCCGAATTCGTCCAGCGCATCGCCGCCGCCGCCACCGAGCTGTGGCAAAAGACCGGCGCCGCGCTGGTGGTGGCCACCATCCCCTCCCTGCAGGGCGAGAGCATCGAGCAGGCCGCGGTGCAGCTCTACCAGAACTGGGGCATCGGCAAGAAGGGCGAGGACAAGGGCGTCTTGATCCTCATCGCGCCCCGGGACCGCCGCCTGCGCATCGAGGTGGGCTACGGCCTGGAGGGCACCATCCCCGACGCCCTGGCCGGGGAGATCATCAACCAAGTGATGACGCCCTACCTCAAGAAGGGCCAGTACGGCCAGGCCCTGTTCGCCGGCGCGGCCGCCACGGCCAACCTGATAGCCAACGCGGCGGGGGTCAAGCTCAACGGCGTGCCCGAGGTGCGGGTGCGCAAGGGCCTGGGCGTGGGCTGGGGCGGCATCCTGCTGGCGGCCCTGGTCTTCTTTTGGATGATGCGCTCCGCGCGGCGCTCCAACCAGGGCGGCCGCGGCGGCCGCGGCGGCTCCGGCGCCCTGCCCGCCTTTTTGCTGGGCTCCCTGCTGGGCTCGGGCCTGGGCAGCCACCGCGGCGGCGGGGGCGGGGGCTTCGACAGCTTCGGCGGCGGCTTCGGCGGCTTCGGCGGCGGCCTGAGCGGCGGCGGCGGCGCCTCGGGGAGCTGGTAGAAGGGATTGGTTATGACCAAGAGACCGCCCGATAGGCCCGAGGACATCTACCAGGAGCTGAGCCAGGACCTGGCCGGCGAGCTGGGCACCGACCTGTTGGGCGTGTGCCTATACGGCTCGGCCGCGGCCGGGCGCTACGTCAAGGGCAGAAGCGACCTAAACCTGCTCATCCTGGTGGCCGACCACACCAGCCGGGTGGTCAGCCGGCTGATGCCCTTCTACAAGAAGTGGGCTCCGGCCGGCCTGGCCCCGCCCCTGATCCTGACCCCCAGCTACCTGGCCAGCAGCCTGGACGTGTTCCCCATCGAGTTCCTGGTCATGGCCGCCAGCCACCAGTGCATCTTCGGCAGGGACCCCCTGGAGGGGCTCAACCTGGAGCCGGGGCTGCTGCGCCTGCAGCTGGAGCGGGAGATCAAAGGCAAGCTGACCGCCCTGCGCAGCCGGCTGCTGTCCAGCGGCGGCGAGCCCAAGGCCCTCAAGGGCCTGGCCGACCAGGCCCTGCCCGCCTTCACGGCCTACTTCCAGACCTGGCTGCACCTGACCCGCGGCGACTTCCCCAATGACCCGGAGCAGGTCCTCTTGCGGGTGCGCGAGGCCGGGCTGGAGGTGGACGCCTTCGTCAAGCTCAACCGCCTGCGCCGGGGCGAGTACCGGCCGCGGGACCGCGAGCTGATGGGCCTGTGGGAAGAGGCCGTGCAGGAGCTGGAAACCATCTGCCGCCAGGTGGACGGCCTGGCGGTCTAAATCATAGCCGGGCAGGCGCCCGCCGCCCCGGCAAGGAGAGCGTGCAATGGGCCGTGGAGCCAAATGGGCCATAGGCATCGGCGTAGTGGTGGTGCTGCTGTTCTTCCTCTTGATCAGCCCCTACAACACCCTGGTGGGCCTGGACGAAAGCGTAAACAAGGCCCGCTCGGACATCGAGGTCACCCTGCAGCGGCGCCTGGACCTGATCCCCAACCTGGTCAACACGGTCAAGGGCTACGCCGCCCACGAGCGCCAGACCCTGGAGGCGGTGGTCAAGGCCCGCCAGCAGGTGGTCTCGGCCGGGGACCTGGCCAGCAAGCTCAAGGCCAACCAGGAGCTGAGCGGGGCCCTGAGCCGGCTCTTGGTGGTGGTGGAGCGCTACCCGGACCTGAAGGCCAACGCCAACTTCCGGGACCTGCAGGTGCAACTGGAAGGCACCGAGAACCGCATCGCCGTGGCCCGCACCCGCTTCAACTCGGCCGTGCTGCAGTACAACACCGCCATCCGGCGCTTCCCCACCCTGATTCTGGCCCGGCTGCTGGGCTACAGCTCCAAGCAGGGCTTCGCCGGCGCGCCCGAGGCCCAGAAGGCGCCCCAGGTGAAGTTCTAGCCCGCAACGCCTAACGCGGAGGGGTCGGCGTGCTGGTAGACGAGTGGACCATGGTCTGGCGCATCTGCCTGGCCGCCGGCCTGGGCCTGGTCATCGGCCTGGACCGGGAGATGCACGGCCGCGCCGCCGGCCTGAGGACCTGCATGCTGGTGGCCATGAGCGGCGCCCTGCTCATGAGCCTGTCGCTGTACCTTGCCCAACTGTTCAGCGGGCCGGCCGACGGCTCGGTGGTGCGCCTGGACCCGTCCCGCCTGCCCTCCTACGCCATCGCCGGCATGGGCTTTCTGGGCGCCGGGGCCATCATCCAGGGCAAGCTGCGCTCCCGGGGCATCACCACCGCCGCGGCCATGTGGGCCTGCACCGGCGTGGGCCTGGCGGTGGGGGCGGGCATGTATGTGCCGGCGGCGGCGGCCACGGTCCTGACCGTGCTGGCCCTGACCGTGCTGCGCAAGATCGCCCGGGCCCTGCCCCACCAGCAGCACGTGTCCCTGACCGTGGACGCCAACCACGCCGACGCCGAGCCCATGGTGCGCGAGCTGCTCCAGCGCTACGGGGCCCAGATCGCCTTCGTGGGCCGCGAGCGCTGCAACGAGAGCGACAGCCAGTCCCTGAACTTCACCCTGGTCATCTACTCCGGCAGCCGCTGGCCCCAGATGCTGGCCGAGCTGGAGAAGATCAACGGCGTGGCCTGCTACACCTGGCAGGAGTCCGAGGTGCCGTAAAGCCGGCCCCGCTTCTGCCCAAGGATTATCCCTTGTCTTCCGCCCCCCCACCCAGCCCCCTGTTGCAGGCGGCCGCAGACCTGCGCTATCTCCTGGCCCGCGGCTACGGCCGCGAACTGGGCCTGAAGCTCACCGGCGACCGCTGGGGCCTGGACCAGAGCGAGCGCCGCCTGCTGCGCCGGGGGGTGTTCGCGCCGGCCGAGGCCGCGGCCCGGCGGGCCCGGCTGCGGCCCCTGGCCGAGGCCGTGGGCCAGGCCGTGGCCCTGGACGGGCACAACGTGCTCATCACCCTGGAGACGGCCCTGGGCCGCGGCCGCCTGGTGCTGGCCGACGACGGCCTGGTGCGCGACATCGCCGAGCTGGGCCGCCACCACCAGCCCGGCCCCCAAACCCTGGCCGCCGCCCGCCTGGCCATCGGCTCGTTGGCCCACGCCGGGGCGGCCTCGGCCCTGGTGCTCTTGGAGGAGCGGCTGCCCCGCTCCGGGGAGCTGGCCGCCCGCCTGCGCGAGCTGCTCCTGGAATCCGGCCTGCCCGGCCAGGCCCAGGCCGTACCGGTGCCCGAGGAGGGGCTCAAGGGCTTCGCCGGGCTGGTGGCCTCCAGCGACCGGGCGGTGGTGGACCAGGCGGCCCGGCCCCTGGACCTGGCCGGCGAAATCATCCGGCGGCTGAGCCCGCCGCCCATCCTGGAGAGCCTCTAGCCATGACCGAGCAACGCCGCGCGCGCGCCCTGGGCATCTTCTCCGGCGGCCTGGACTCCATGCTGGCCTGCCTGCTGCTCAAGCGGGCCGGGGTGGCGGTGGAGGTGGTCACCTTCGCCACGCCGTTCTTCGGCCCGGAGCGCGCCCTGCGCTCGGCCCGGCACATTGGGGTGCCGCTGCGGGTGGCGGCGGTGGGGCCGGAGCACCTGGAGCTGGTCAAAAACCCGCCGCACGGCTACGGCTCCAACCTGAACCCCTGCATCGACTGCCACGCCTTCATGTTCCAGCGCGCCGGGGCCATCCTGCAGGCCGAGGGCTTCGACCTCCTCTTTTCCGGCGAGGTGCTGGGCCAGCGGCCCCTGAGCCAGAACAAGCAGGCCCTGGCCCTGGTGGCCAAGCTCTCGGGCTGCGGCGAGCTGATCCTGCGGCCCCTGTCGGCCCAGAACCTGCCGCCCACGGCCCTGGAGACCAGCGGCCTGGTGGACCGGGCCAAGCTGGGGGCCTTTTCGGGCCGCTCGCGCAAGCCCCAGATGGCCCTGGCCGCCGAACTGGGCGTCACGGACTACCCGGCGCCGGCCGGCGGCTGCCTGCTCACCGAGCCCGGCTTCAGCCGCCGCCTCAAAGACCTCTTGCAGCACGAGCCAGGGGCCGGGGTGGAGCAGGTGGAGCTGCTCAAGCACGGCCGGCATCTGAGGCTTTCGCCGCGGGCCAAGCTGGTGGTGGGGCGCAACCAGGCCGACAACCAGGCCCTGGAGCAGGCGGCCCCGCCCCAGGCCCTGCGCCTGCGGGCCCTGGGCGCGCCCGGCCCCCTGGGTCTGTACCTGGGCCCCCTGGAGGCCGCGGAGCTACTCCTGGCCGCGGAGCTGTTGGCCGGCTACGGCAAGGCCGCGGCCGGGGACGAGGTGCAAGTGCAGGTGGAGGGCGGGCCGGTGCTCAGCGTGCAGGCGCGGGATAAGAGGTCGGCGGCGCCGCTATTACTCTAGCCCGCGCCGGCTGCGCCTGAGCCCCGCTGGCTGCGTTGCCGGCGGCGCTCGCGCCTCGACGTAGTCGAGGAGGCTACGCCTGCGGCGCTCGCTTGCCGGTCCCCTTGCCAGCCCGGCTCAGGCTGTGCCGGCCCAAGGGACGACTCGCTACGGTTTACCCGCCGCTGCCGCCCGAGGATACCTACTCTAAGCTCAAAGGTTCGTTCAGGCGCTTAATCAGGGGCACGCCGTCCGGGTACACGTCGATGACGTTCAGGCAGGCGTACTGCTGGTCGATGCGGAACACCCGCTCCAGGGGCGCGCCCATCAGCTTGGTCAAGAACACCCGGTTCACGCCGCCGTGGGCGATGACGCAGATCTGCTTGCCCTTGTGCTTGGCGATCATCTCCTGAAACACGGGTATGACCCGGGCGGCCAACTGCTCCAGGGACTCGCCGCCGTCGATGGCGAAATTGGCCAGGTCCTTGTAGCGGGCCTCCAGCTCCTTGGGGTACTTCTTGCGTATCTCCTCGAAGGTCATGGCCTCCCAGGCCCCCAGGTTCAGCTCGCGCAGGTCCTTGGTCACCTTGGGCTTGCGCCGGGGGCTCTGGGAGCGGGCCACGGCCTCGGCCACCAGCATGGAGCGCTGCAGGTCGCTGCAATAGACCGCGGCCAGCTTCTGGCGGGACATGCGGCGGGCGATGATGTCACCCTGGTCCTTGCCCTCGCGGGTCAGGGCCGCGTCGTAGTGGCCGAACACCTGGCCGTCGAGGGCCCCGCGCACGACGGGGTGCCGCCAAAGGTAGATGCGGGTGTATTCCATGCGCTCAAAGGGGCTGTGTACTTTTCTCACCATATCCCACCGCCTTGCCTCGGTTTCCGCGCCCGGCTGGACGATCCCGGCCCTCTGTGCTACATTCCGGCCAGGATCCCAATCGCTTCCATAATAGCACCTTGCCTGGATGGTGTGCACATGTCCAGACCCTTGGCAATTTTCACGGCCCTGGCGGCCATCTGCCTGCTGGCCCTGGCGAGTCCGGCCGCGGCCCTCAAGGGGCCCCACATCGTCTTCGATAGGCAGGAACTGGTGGTCAGCCAGGTGGTGGAGGGCAAGACCCTGGTGGCCAAGTTCACCTTCACCAACAAGGGCGACCAGAACCTGATCATCGACAAGGTGGTGCCCTCCTGCGGCTGCGCGGCCAGCAAGTACGACCGCGTCACCAAGCCCGGCCAAAAGGGCGTGGTAACCCTGGAGATCGACACCACCGACCTCAGCGGCGCCTTCCGCAAGACCGCGGCCGTGGCCACCAACGACCCCAACAGCCCGGTGGTCACCCTGGCGGTGATGGGCGAAACCCTGGGCCGCATCGTGGTGGACAAGGGCCGGCGCATCGACATGGTCGGCTGCGTGGGCCAGCCGGTGACCACCACCGCCACCCTCTCCGACCCCCGGGGCCGGGGCCTGGTCATCACCGGCGTGCAGAACTCCATGTCCGACCAGCTGCGCGTGTCCCTGGACCCCCAGCCCGGCGGCAAGAGCTACAAGCTGCACCTGAGCGCCAAGTCCAAGGAGCCCATCGAGTACGCCGGGCCCCTGGTGCTGAGCATGCCCGGCGGCGGCCCGGTGAGCATCTGGGTGCAGGTGAACGTGCAGGGGCCCTTCAGCGTGCGGCCCCACGAGGTGCACTTCGGCACCCTGACCAAGGGCCTGGCCTCCAGGGCGGCCCGCTCGGTGGTGGTCAAGCGGGCCTGCTCGCCGGAGCTGAAGGTGAGCGCCGTGGACTACGACCACAACCTGTTCACCGTGGAGCAGTCCTGGAAGACCCCCGGCCAGGAGCTGTGGCTGGTGATCACCCCCCGCACCGAGAACCTGCCGGAGGGGCCGTTCGAGAAGGCCCTGGGCATACAGACCGGCGGCAAGGTGTTCACGGTGCGCCTGGCGGGCCGGGTGCGGTAAAGCCCGGCTGCGCCAGCCGCCGGCATACTGCGTTGCAGGCTTCGCTCGCGCCTCGACGTAGTTTCAGCTACGCCTCCGGCGCTCGCTCGCCGCCGGCGGGCCGCCGTTGGCAAAGCGGGTCGAGTGGCTATCTGCCCTAGCTAGCCATCAACGCTCCCGTAGAAAGGACTTGGCAGCCCAAGCCTTGGGCCGCCTTGTCTGCCGGCGGCTGGCTGTGCCGGGCTATGAGACGAAAATAGACGCACCTGCTTAGCGCTTCAAGATTTTCCCCCCGTCTCTGGGGGACACCCCCTTCCCAACCTTGCTTAAATTTCAAACCTAGCTCGGTTCCGGCGGCCGCAGCAGCCATATGGCCGCCAGCAGCAACCACGCGCTCAGGGCGTTGGTGACCGCGTCGCGCAGGTCGAACACGCGCTGAGGGTGCAAGTGCTGGGCGCCCTCGTCGGCCAGGCCCACCAGGGCGCAGGCCGCCGCCGCATAGAGCAGCCGCCGCGCGCCGCTGGCGTAGCGGCCGGCCAGGCGCCAGGTGAATATCCCCAGCACGCCGTAGAGCAACAGGTGGGTGCGCTCGATCAAGATGGGCTGCCACCAGGCCAGGAGCCCCAGGCCCGCCAGGCAGCCCAGCAGGCCCAGGCCCACGCGGGCGCGGCGAGGGCGGGGCAGGCGCCGCCAGCGGGCATAGAGCCAGGCCGCCAGGCCCAGCCCGGCCAGGCCCAAGAGGGCCGCGGCCCAAAAGGCCCGGCCGCCCTCGAACCAGGGGTCCAGGGCCCGGCCGTAGTACATGAACAGGAAGATCAGGACCAGCCAGGCCGTGCACAAGAGCCAGTCCCGGGCCGGGCCGGACCGGCCGGTCATGCTAGCCCGCATATTTCATGAGGGCCGGGCGTCCGGCTGCGCCAGTCACCGCCAGACGGCGTTGCCGGCTGCGCTCGGGCCTCGACGTAGCTTTGGCTACGCCTCCGGCCCTCGCTTGCCGGTCGCCTTGTCTGTCGGCGGCTGGCTGTGCCGGGCCAGGGTGCAACCCGTCCCCTGGCAATGTCGGCACCTTTTTCATTAACGGCCCCATGAATACTGGTTCGTTGTTTAATGCCGCCCAACCCCCATGAAATATCCGGGCTACTGTCCCTCGGCGCTTTTGCGCAGCAGCTCCATGGCCGCGGCGTAGCCCTGGGGGTGGCCGAAGATGTAGGAGCCGGACACGAAGCAGCGCGCCCCGGCCGCGTACATGGCCCCGATGGTGGTGTCGTCGATGCCGCCGTCCACCTGAATAAGAGCCTCGGCGCCCTGCTGGTCCAGCAGCTCCTTGAGCCGGGCCACCTTGGCCACCATGGAGGGGATGAAGGCCTGGCCCGAAAAGCCGGGGTTGACGCTCATGACCAGCACGTAGTCCACCTCGCCCAGCACCCAGGCGATGCTTTCCGGCGGGGTGTGGGGGTTCAGGGCCACGCCGGGCCGCGCCCCCAGCTCGCGGATGCGGGTCAAGGTGCGCTGCAAATGGGTGCAGGCCTCCACGTGCACGCTGATCCAGTCCGCCCCGGCCTTGGCAAAGGCCTCGATGAACTCATCCGGGTTAGAGATCATCAGGTGGCAGTCCAGGGGCAGCTTGCTGATGGGCCGCAGCGCCTTGACCACCGGCGGGCCGATGGTCAGGTTGGGCACGAAGTGGCCGTCCATCACGTCCACGTGGATCCAGTCCGCGCCGGCCTTTTCCACCGCGGCCACCTCCTGGCCCAGGCGGGAGAAGTCGGAGGACAGGATGGAGGGGGCGAGTTTGATCATGCTCGGCTCCTAGGGACGCTACTCCGGCGCCCAGAGATTGCTTCGTCGCGCCAAGGCGCTCCTCGCAAAGACATCATCTTTTATTCCCCCCGCACCACCCGCGCCGCGAAGAAGGCGTCGCTCTGCTGCTGGTGCGGGAAGGAGCGGAAAAAGCCGTCCGGCCCGATGCAGGCCATGAGCGGCGCGGCCAAATCCTGCGGCCATTCTAGCCTCAGCTCCGGCCGGGCCGCAAGCAGGGCCGTGACCACGCCCGCGTTCTCGGTCCGGGTCACGGTGCAGGTGCAGTAGACCAGGGCCCCGCCCGGGGCCAGCAGGTCCGCGGCCTTCTCGGCCAGGGCCAGTTGCAGCGCGGCCAGGCGGGGCGGGTCGTCCGGCGTGCGCCGCCAGCGCACGTCCGGCCGCCGGCCCACCACCCCCAGGGCTGAGCAGGGCGCGTCCACCAGCACCCGGTCAAAGGGCCCGAGGCCGGTGAGGGTGAGCGCGTCGGCCTGGATGATCCGCGCGCCCTCTACGCCCAGGCGCTTGAGGTTGTCCCGCAGCGCCCGCACCCGGCCCGGCGAGGGCTCCACGGCCAAGAGGCCCTGCCCGCCCCCCAGCAGCGCGGCCAGATGGCCGGTCTTGCCCCCGGCCCCGGCGCAGAGGTCGGCCACGGCCATGCCCGGCCGCACGCCGAGCAAATGGCTCACGGCCTGGGCCGCGGCGTCCTGCACCTGGAACAGGCCTTCACTGAAGCCGGGCAGCTCGGCCGCGGGCGCCGCGGCCCCGCGCAGCACCAGGCCCTCGGGCGTGAGCGGGTGCGGCGTTATCTCCTGGGCGCTGGCGGCCAGGCGGGCGGCCAGGTCCTGGCGAGAGATGCGCAGGGTGTTGGCGCGCAGGGTCAGGGGCGGCGGCGCCTGGTTGGCCGCCAGCCACTCCTCCACGAACTCCGCGGGCCACTGGGCCAGCAGCTCTTGCACCAGCCATACAGGATGCGAATAGCGCACGGCCAGGTGCGCGGCCGGGTCGGCCTCGGCCGGCGGCAGGGGCACCTCGCGCCAGCTTCGCGCCAGCTTACGCAGCACCGCGTTGATCAGGGTCTGGCCGCGGCGGGCCGGGGTGGCCTGGGCCAGATCCACCGCGGCCGATACCGCGGCATGGTCGGGCGTGGACATCAGCGCCAGCTCGGCCGCGCCCAGGCGCAGCACAGTCAGCACGGGCGGGTCCAGCTTGGTCAGGGGGCGGTCCAGGCAGGCGGCCAGCAGGTGGTCCAGGTACAGGCGGTTGCGCAAGACGCTAAAGACCAGGTTGCTGGCGAAGGCCCGCTCCCGGCCCGGCGCGCTGGCCAGGGCCCGGCTCAGCAGGGTCTCCAGGTGGGGGCCGCGCTCCAGGCCCGTGAGCACCGCGAAGGCGGCGCGGCGGGGGTTCACGCGCCCAGCCGCGCGCCCGGCCCCAGCCGGGCCCCGCGCAGAAACTCGGCCGCGTCCTGCCGCCGCTTGCCAGCGGCCTGCACCTGGCCCAGGCCCAGGGCCCCCTGGCCGCAGGCCACGCTGAGCAGGCCTTCCTTTGGCTCCAGCACCGCGCCCGGCGCCTGGCCCTGGTTGTCGCCGTAAACCTTGGTGGGCGCGAAGAGCTTGAGCGTCTGCCCGCCAGCCTGGGTATAGGCGCCGGGCCAGGGGTCCAGGCCGCGCACCAGGCGGTCCAGCTCCGCGGCCGGCCGCGACCAGTCCAGCGCGCCGTCGCTCTTGCGCAGCAGCCGGGCCCAGGTGGCCAGGGCCGGGTCCTGGGGGGTGCGCGGGGCGGCGCCCTCGGCGATGGCCTCCAAGGTGGTCAGGGCCAGGCCGGCCGCCGTGCGGGCCAGGCGCTGGGCCAGGGAGCCGGCGGTCTCCTGGGGCCCGATGGGCGTGGCCTGCTGAAAGATCACGTCGCCGGTGTCCAGGCCGGGGTCCATGAACATGCTGCTCACGCCGCTCTGCTGGTGGCCCTCTATGATGGCCCAGTTGATGGGCGCGGCCCCGCGCAGCAGGGGCAGCAGGGAGAAGTGCAGATTCACCGCGCCCCGGCGGCCCGCGGCCAGGACCGCCGGCGGCAGTATCTGGCCGTAGGCCAGCACCAAGAGCAGGTCCGGGGCCAGCGCCTCCAACTGAGCCAGGGCCTCCTGGGCCTTGGCCGGCTGCTCCACGGCCAGGCCCAACTCGTCGGCCAGGGCGGCCACCGGCCCGCGGCCGGTCTTGCGGCCGCGGCCGGCCGGGCGGTCGGGCTGGGTGATGACCAGGGGCAGATCAAAGCCGGCGGCGTGCACGGCGCGCAGGGTGGGACAGGCGATCTCCGGGGTGCCCAGAAAAACCAGGCGCAGGCGGCTCACTTCGAGTCCTGCTTGGCCTGCTTGAGGCGGCGCTTCTTGTACAGGGCCCGCTTGAGGGGGCTGATGCGGTCCAGGAACAGGCGGCCCTCCAGGTGGTCCAGCTCGTGCTGCAGGCACACGGCCAGGATTCCCTCGCCCTCCACGGTCACCGGCTGGCCCTCCAGGTCCGTGGCCTCCACCTTCACCCGGGAGAAGCGGTTCACCTCGCAGGTGAACTCGGGCACGGACAGGCAGCCCTCCTCGAAGATCAGGCTGCCCTCGGCCTCCACGATACGGGGGTTGATCAGGGCCAGGGGCTCCTGCCCCTCCTCGCGCGGCGACAGGTCCACCACCACCAGGCGCAGGTCGTGGCCCACCTGGGGCGCGGCCAGGCCGATGCCCGGCGCCTGGTACATGGTCTCGGTCATGTCCGCGGCCAGCCGGCGCAGCTCCTCGGTCACCTGCTGCACCTGGCGGCAGGGGCGGCTGAGCACCGGGTCGGGGAAGGTGCGTATGGGTAGTATGGGCATGCTCCGTTCCGTCTCGTCTGGACGGGGCTAAGTATAACGCGGGGCGGCGGCGGGATAAAGAGGCGGGGGGCGGGCACGGTACCTTAACAGGCGGCTAGGGGCGCGCCGAGGCGCCCTATCGACTCACGATAAGACAGGCACAGTATAGTTTAAAAAAATTATTTTTCTTTCTTCTTTATAACCTTACCTTTTACGTCTGTGGGCGGAATATATTTTTCTTTTTTTACAGCCCCTGTGCCGGAGGAAGCGGGAGTCCCTCTTTTGTTAACTTCTTTCTGCCGCCCAGACTTGTCCTTCTCTGTCATGGCTACCCCCTATTAAAAGTCTAATGAGCCCCCGCACCGGCGACAATTATTACAAACAAAATGATAATCAAAATAAAAGAAACCCAAATACAATAAGTGCTTCTCTCAATTGCCGTCGCTTTTGCTTCGCAGATTTCCTCGTTTTTGTTTCTATCCTCTGAAATTCTTTTGGAAAGAGAAGTTAGCAGGTCAACTTCATCATCTTCTTCAAACTCATTGATAATAAAAACCGGATCTGGAAAACTTCTCATTTTCCTAATTTTCATTTCGTAAACCAGAAATGAAATCCCAACAAAAATTATTAACAAAGAAGCAATTGTGAGGCCCAGTAAAAAAACTGATAAGCAATTTCCTTTTATTATTAACGCCCTTAAGGTATTGAGGCTAAATCCCATTGCAGTGATTTGGAGCGCAAACACCGCCAGAAACATTTGTGCTTTTTTATCCAACCGAGACAGGCGACCCCAGGTTTGTTCATAACTTTCACGGACAAATTGATATAGCGCTCTGTACTTATCAATACCATTCGGATTTGCCAATTCATTATTATTCATTTAGACAACCTTGCGTTCGCGATGCAACCGCTAATCTATTAGCATGTCTTTCCTCCATAAATTTATTTCGGTAGGGGATGATATTGCAATAAAAAAAGGAAAATAGTTTATCTATGCCCTATTGGACCAACGAAGAAAAAGTAGGGGTCGGAGTCTGGCCCGTCCGCCTACAGCGGCAGCTTCTGCTGCACGGCCGGGGCGCCGGGCAGGGTGACCTTGACCGTGGCGCCGCCCTGGTCGTTGTTCTCCAGGCTGATCTTGCCGCCGTGCTCCTCCACGATGCGCCGGGCCACAGGCAGGCCCAGGCCGGTGCCCCCCTCCTTGGTGGTAAAGAAGGGCGTGAACAGCTTGTCCTTGATCTGGGGCAGGATGCCGCCGCCTCGGTCGCGCACCTCCAAGAGCACCCCGCCGGCGCCGTCCGGGCGCAGCTCCACCTCCACCTGGGGCGGGCCTTGGCCGGCCTGCATGGCGTTGTTGAGCAGGTTGATCAACACCTGGCTCAGGCGGTCGCGGTCGGCCATGATCACCGGCAGCTCCTGGCCGCGGATAATGCTGAGGCGGCACTTCTGGCGCCTTAGCTGGGGGTCCATCAGCTCGCCCACGTGCGCCACCACCTCGGCCAGGTCGGTCTCCTGCCAGTTGTACTTCTGGGGCCGGGACAGGTCGCCCAGTTCGTTGAGGATGCTCTCCAGGCGGCCCACCTCCTGGCCGATGATCTCCAGCTTGTGTTGGGCCTTGTCCGTCAGCCCCGGCTCCTTGGCCAGTTGGCGGGCGAAGCCGCCGATCAGGGCCAGGGGCGAGCGTATCTCGTGGGTGACGGTGGCCACCATCTCGCCCAGGATGGCCAGGCGGCTGCTGCGCCGCACCTGCTCGGCCAGGTCGTGCTCCTGGCTCAGGTCGCGCATGATGGCCGTGAACAGCCAGCCGCCGGCCACCTCGGCCTCGCTGAAGCTGATCTGCAGGGGGAAGCGGGAGCCGTCGCGGCGCTGGCCCTCCACCTGGGCGGCGTGGCCCATGAGCTTGGCCCGGCGGGTGTGGGCGTAGCGCTCCACGTAGTGGCGGTGGCGGGAGCGGTGCTCCTCGGGGATCAGGGGCGACAGGTCCCCGCCCATGATCTCCTCCCGGGCGTAGCCGAACATCTTCTCGGCCGCCGGGTTCATGTAGATCACCTCGTGGTTCTCGTTGATGGTCACCACGGCCAGCTCGGCGGTCTCCACGATCTGGCGGAACTTGTCCAGCTGCTGGGCCGCCTCGCGCAGCTGACTAAGGGTCGAGTCTTCCGGGGAATGGTCGGTCATGCGGCTCCGGAGGGTTGCAGAAAACGGGTGCCTTAGTCTTTTAACACGCGGGCCGGGCCGGGGCAACCAGCCGCCGGGCGGCCAAAAGGACAGGGCCGGTGCGGAGCCGGCCCTGAGCGGGGAGGGGGGAAGGCCACAGACCTTCCTGGGGGGAAACCACTGCCTGGCATTCGTCTATTCACCCTGTCCGAGGGCTACGAGGCGCTTGCTAGGCAGAGAGAGGGCGATTGCCCATCCGGAACAGTGCATTCTATGTCGCCCTCACCGTAACAAGCACAAAAACGTAAGTCAAGAAAAAAATCCATATCTAGTATATTATTTTTCTGTCGCCCCAAGTTATAGTTGCTACCCTCCCGCCCCAAAAGTCCTACCGATTTCTAGGATAAAAGGAGCCACCTCCCTATTTAGTGCACTCTCGCCTCCCCACCAGAAATGATCGCCGCCCGGATGCACCTTGAGGCTGATCAGTGCACCCTGGGCCGCGGCGTAGGAGCGTAACCTGCTGACATCCGTGAACTCGTCCCGGTCGCCGGTGACGATCAAGAGCGGCCCGGCCTGCGCGGGCCAGGGCGGCAGCTCCCCCAGCACCAGCGGCGGGCTGACCCACACCCCGCCGGCCAGGCCCGTGGCCCGCGCCGCGGCCCGGGCCCCCACCAGGGCCCCGAAGGAGTAACCCATGAGTACTAGCGGCCCCGGAGCCTCCTGGGCCAGCCAGGCCGCGGCGGCCAGCACGTCGGCCTGCTCGCCGATCCCGTCCTCGTGCCTGCCCGTGCTGCGGCCGGTGCCCCGGAAGTTGATGCGCAGGGCGCTGAGCCCGCCGGCCGAGGCCGCCCGCAGCAGGGCCAGCACCACGTTGTTGTGCATGGACCCGCCGTAGAGCGGGTGGGGGTGCAAGACCAGGGCCGCGCCCCAGGCCGAGGCGGCCGGGTTGAAGCCGCCCTCCAGGGTCACCTGCTCGTCCACCTTGATGGCTATGCTCTGCTCGCTCACCGTCTCTCCTTGCCCCGGCCCGGCCGCATGTCGCCGAAGGCCAAATAGCGCTGGTGGAAGCTCAGGGCCTCGCCCAGCAAATGCGGCTCGTGGCCGCCCCCCTCCCGGAGCGCGCGCTGATAGTAGTCCCAGAGCAAGTCGCGGTAGTCCGGGTGGGCGCAGTTGTTGATCATGGCCTCGGCCACCTGCCGGGGGGTGAGGGGCCGGGTGTCCACCAGCCCCTGCTCGGTGATGATCACGTCCACCGAGTGCTCGGAGTGGTCCACGTGGCTGACCATGGGCACGATGCTGCTGATGGCCCCGCCCTTGGCCGTGGAGGGCGTGACCATGAAGCTGACGGCGCCGTTGCGCTCGAAGTCGCCCGAGCCGCCGATGCCGTTCATCATCTGGCTGCCCATGACGTGGGTGGAGTTCACCTGGCCGTAGATGTCCACCTCCAGGGCCGTGTTCACCGCCAGCACCCCCAGGCGCGCAATCACCTCCGGCGCGTTGCTTATCTCCACCGGCCGCAGCACGATCTTGTCCTTGTAGCGGGGCAGCTCGTTAAAGAACCGGTCCCGGGCCCGCGCGCTCAGGGTCAGGGCCGCGCCCGAGGCCGCGCGCACCTTGCCCAGGTCGATCAGGTCCAGCACCGTGTCCTGCAGCACCTCGGAGTAGATGGACAGCTCGCTGAAGAAGTCGTCATCCACAAAGCCGGCGAGCACCGCGTTGGCCACGTCGCCCACCCCGGACTGCCAGGGCAGGCCCTTGGGCAGCCGGCCGCGCCGCACCTGGTGGCGCACGAAGTCCAGGAGCTGCTCGGCGATCAGTAGCGCCACCTCGTCGGGCTCGGAGAAGAAGGCGCAGGTGTCGGCCTCCTGGCTGTAGACCACGGCCACCACCTTGGCCGGGTCCAGGGCGATGAAAGGCTTGCCGATGCGGTCGCCGGCCCGGTAGATGGGGATGGGCATGCGGTACGGCGGGTCCTCGGGCATGTAGATGTCGTGGATGCCCTCCAGCTCCGGCGGGTCCGCGTCGCAGATCTCCAGGATCACCTTCTCGGCCTTGGCCAAATAGCTGGGCGTGTTGCCCACGCTCAGGGTGGGGATCAGGTGGCCCTGTTCGGTGACCGCCGCCGCCTCCACCACCGCCACCTGCACCGGACCCCACTCCCCGGCCCGCACCGCCGCCGACAGGCCCGAGAGGTGGTCGTCCTTGAACAGGATCTCGCCGCGGTTGATGGCCTCGCGCATGCTGCGGTCGCTCATGTAGGGCCGCCGCCAGTTCACCAGCCCGGCCCGGGCCAGCACGCCGTCCACCGCGTCGCCGGTGCTGGCCCCGGCGAACAGGTTGATCTTGAGCCTCTCGCCGGCCTCGGCCCGCTTCACCAGCTCGGCCGGGATCAGCTTGGGGTAGCCGGCGGTGAAGCCGGAGATGAAAACGTTGCAGCCGTCGGTGATGTGCTGGGCGGCCTCGGCCGGGGTGGTTATCTTGTCCCGCAGGGGGGCGTAGCGTATGCGTTGCTCTGGCATGGTGCTCTCACTCTCGCTTCTGGTAATAGCAAGCGCCGTATTTTGATTTAGGCTAGCACAGGCCAGAGGCGGCGGCGAGAGGCGCAAAGGCACGACCGGGGGGCGGGGGTAAGGAGGGTTGGAAGGTTTTTGGGAGTCAGGCAGGAAAGGTCTTTTCTGGGGTGGCCTGGGCAACTCGCTGCCCAGGTCGCGGAGCTTGAGCGCAGCGACAAGAGGTTCGGTACGGGGGTTGGGTTTTAACAGGCGGCCTGGGTAATCCAGGGCGGCCGGATTAAACCTCTTGTGCCTGCGGCACCCAGACAGCCGAGCTGTCTGGGCCACCCGCGGCACTATCATTTTATATCCGCCATAAATATTTTCTTATCAAACAGCGGGAAATAAATATAACCAAAATTACGTTTCTTTTTACAAGTAGCGTCGAACTTTAAATACTTAACGGCATCAATATTCACAACAGACGTCTTTTCATTTGCAGGTTCGAAAAAGAAATAATATTTAGAAGTTGCCCCAACGAAGATCATCTTTCCGGGTTCACCGCACTCTGGATTACATTTGGCATTAAAGCCCAAATAGTAGCATTTAGGGTCAATCAATTTACTAATGTCGCTATCTTTTTTTGCTGCAGTGTAAATCCACAACAAAGAAAGAGGTAATAATAATATTGCCCCTATCTTATATGGGTTATCAATGAGATCAATAATTTTATTCCCAAGCTTTGAATCAAGGATAATGATAAAAACGGCTGTATATAACATTATACCACTAAGATATAAAAAGTCATATCTATTTGGGGCAGTAGAATAAATAAAAGTAAAGAAAAGGTAGGCGCCAGTCGTGCCAAAAATAATAAACATTAACTTTGCACCGAAGCTAAGTTGTATTATTCGTTTATTAATAAAACTACTAATCTCTTCTAACTCTTCAATGCTTTTTTCCTTTAAATTCTGCTTATCTATACCCTTTAGGAATAACTTGCGGAAGGCGCCAACCGCGACAAGGCAATACAAAATAGTAGGTATAACCACGCTCGTTACTAGCAGAAAAAAGTTATCAACGCTTGCTTGAATATAGTCGCTAATAGAAAAAAAATTAGATACTGCTATACCGAAAGAAGCGTAATAGTATTTTACATAAAAAAATCCACCAAAAATAAAAACGCCAGTCAGCATACTAGGCAGTAATACAGCGAACCGCATCACTCCCCCCTGTTGATTTGGTGGTGGTTTAGTTTAGTCCTTTCCGTCCTCGGTGCAATTCATTTAAGGATGTTAACCTCGTGTGCGCCCCCCTACTCCGCCAGCGCCGGCTCCCCGGCGAACCAATGCTCCACCCGCCACACGCCGGGCTCGATGACGGTGCGGCTGTAGGGCCCCAGCTTGCCGAACACCTTGAGCATGGCCTTGTTGGAGCCGAAGGACACGGCCCAGAAGCCGGGCACGCCCTTGCGCTTGGCATAGGCGGTCAGGTGCTCCTGCAATATGGTGCCCAGGCCGGTGCCCTGAAACTCGTCGTGCACGGTGTAGGCCACTTCGGCCAGGCCGCTGGGGTCGCCCAGGCTGTAGCGGCCCACGCCCACGATCTTCTCGCGGCCCATGGGCCCCTTCGTGGCCACCAGGGCCATCTGCTGGCTGTAGTCCAGGTTCACCAGGTCCTGGGCCATGACATGCGGCAGGGCCCGCACCGGCCGGAAGTAGCGGTTGAACACCGTCTCCTCGGAGTGGGAGTAGAACAGGTCCTGGACCATCACCTCGTCGGTGGGCTTCACGGGCCGGATGTGCACCAGGGAGCCGTCCTTGAGGATGGCCTCGGCCTCGGCCCAGGCCGGGTAGAGGTCCGAGCCGCTGATGTAGAGCACCTGGTCGGGGTAGAGGTAGGCGTCGGCCTTGGCCTGGCTCAGGAGCTGGGCCCGGTGCTGGGGGTGGGCGATGTTGATCAGGGCCAGGGCCCGCTCGCGGATGGAGCGGCCGTGCAGATAGGCCACGCCGTACTCGGTGACGATGTAGTCCACGTCGCCGCGGGTGGCGATGACGCCGGCGCCCTCTGCCAGGTGGTGCACGATGCGGCTGGTGGCCCCGTCCTTGGTGGTGGAGGGCAGCACGATGACCGAGCGGCCGCCGCGGCTCATGGCCGCCCCGCGCATGAAGTCCAGGCGGCCGCCGATGCCCGAGTAGAAGTGGTAGCCGGCCGACTCGCTGGAGACCTGGCCCGACAGGTCCACCTGCAGGGCCGAGCCGATGGAGACCATGTTGGCGTTCTTGGCGATCTCCAGGGGGCTGTAGACCTGGTCGCTGGGCAGGAACAGGAAGTTGGGGTTCAAGTCCACGTAGTCGTACATGGCCCGGGTGCCGATGCAGAACGAGCAGACCACCCGGCCGGGCAGGTGCTTCTTGTAGGCGCCGGTGATCACCCCGTTCTCGATCAGTTCCATCATGGCGTCGCTGACCACCTCGGTGTGCAGGCCCAGGTCGCGCTTGTCGTTGAGGTGGCTCAAGACGCCGTAGGGGATGTGGCCGTAGCCGATGTGCAGGGTGTCGCCGTCCTGGATCAGGTCGGCCACGTTGGCCGCGATGCGCGCGCCCACCTCGTCCAGGGGCGGATAGGGGAACTCCATCAGCTCCTCGTCCGCTTCCACGAAGGCGTGGATCTGGCGCACGTGCAAAAAGGTGTTGCCCATGGTGCGGGGCATGCGGCGGTTCACTTGGGCGATGACAATGCGGGCGTTCTCGGCCGCGGCGCGGGCCACGTCCACGCCGATGCCCAGGGAGACGAAGCCGTGGTCGTCCGGCGGGCTCACCTGGATCAGGGCCACGTCCAGCTCCACCTGGCGGCTCTTGAACAGGGCCGGTATCTGGTGCATGAACACCGGCGTGTAGTCGGCCCGGGCGCTGCCCACGGCCTGGCGGGTGGAGGGGCCGATGAAAAAGGCGTTGTGGCGGAAGCGGCGGTCGAAGCGCTTGTCGGTGAACTCGGCCGCGTCCAGGGTGATGAAGTGCAAGAGTTGCACGTCGTGCAGCTCGTCGGCGCGCTCCATCAGGGCCGCCACCAACAGCCGCGGCTCGGCGCAGGCCGAGCCCACGAACACCCGCTGGCCGCGGCCCACCGCCTTCACCGCCCGCGCCGCGTCCATCAGACGCGACTGATACAGCTCCCGCCAGGGCAAACCCGTCCTCCGATAGCGATAGAGATACCTTTAATAAATAGCACGGCGGCCCAGGGTCCGTAAACGTGGGCGCGCAGGAGGGGCCGGGCGGCCCGGGGGGCGCGGCGGGGGGCCCGGGGGGGGGGGGGGGGGCCGGCGGCAATGGGAGGGGTGGGGAGAGGCCGGCGCCGCAGGTGGGGGCGGCGCTAGTCGGCCAGCAGGGTGCGGAAGATCTCTTTGAGGGCCTCCCGGCCTTGGTCCCAGTTCTTGGCTGCCTCCAGGGCGGCCAGGACGGCCTGGGGGCTGGTGGGGTCGCTGGCCACCAGCTTGCCGCTGGCCAGGTCCTTTTCCACCTTGGCCTGGTTCTTGTTCTGCGCCGTGGCGCTGGCGTTTAGGCTGGGCATCACTACACCGCCTGGATGGCTACCGGCTCGGCCCGGTAGGTTATGGAGTCGGCCACCTGCACCGTGACCAGGCAGGGGGTCTGGGCCACGATGGGCGCCAGGCTGCCCGCGCCGTGGGTCAGGGCCACGGCCTCCGCGGCGCCGTTCACCAGCAGGGTCAGGCTGGCCGGCGGGTCCTCCCCGGCCACGGCCACGGCCACCACGGCCTGGTCCGCGCCGCCGGAGGTGATCTGGGTCTTGTCCGGGGTCAGGGCACCGGCCCGCTTGGCCGTGAGCGCCCCGCCCAGGTAGTTGTGGGTCTCCGGGGTGGCGTAGGTCTGGCTCTCGGCCACGGTGCGGCCCGCCTGCTCCTGCAGGGCGCGCCACTCGGGGGTGGCCGAGACTGAGAGCTCCAGCAGCTCGCCCGTGGCTGGGTCGTAGGAATGATAGAACAACATGGCTTATATCCCCCTTGGCAGCATGATGCCGATGGTGGCGACGCCCGCGGCGGCGCCCGCGACCGCGATGTTTATCTGCACCTGCGCAGACACGTTGGTGTGGCACAGCTTACGGGTGTAGTGGGCCTGGCCGGCCGCCTGGTTCCAGGCCGTGCGCGTAAGGTTGGCGTCGGACAGGCTGGCCCCCGCCGGAGTCACGCGCAGCTCGGCGGTGCCGCCGCCGTACTGCAGATAGCAGTGCAGCATGACGGCGATCTGGTGGTTCTGGAAGTTGGGCGCCGAGAGCCCCTGGTTCCAGGTACCCGGCGAGGAAGAGCCGGTGTACCAGTCCCACCAGGCGTCCATTGGCGTCCACCAGCGCCCGTTCATGGCAAAGGCCTGGATGTAGCCCGAAACGGTCTTGCAGAAGCCGATGACACGGGTGGCGGCGCTGCCGATGTACCAGTAGCCCAGGGTCTCGTCGTAGGTCGGGGAGGTGGTGCTGCCGCTGAACTCGGCGTCGGTGAGGGTGGTGCCGCCGCCGGCCGGCGGGGTCACGGTGCAGTACCACCAGTTGTTGTCGCCGGGGGCGCCGTTGGGGCCGGGGGCGTATTGGAGCGCCCCGGCCAGGGCATAGGGCACGCCCTGGATCAGCACCACCCCGCCGTGCACGGTGAGGTGGGTGGCGTCGTAGTAGGACAAAAACAGGCCGTTGTAGGCCGACAGCAGGCCGGCATCGTTAATGCCCATGCTTTCGGCCGCCTCGGCCTTGTGGGTGCCGTCGTTGTTGTGCTCGGCCAGCACCAGCCGGTTGAGGGTGTCGTCCTTGGTGGGGTGGCCGGCGCCCACCATCTCCTCGTCGTACTGGATGCGCAGGTCAGCCATCTTCTCCTCCTAGTAGTCCGCCCGGTCGCGGGCCCCGCCGGCCAGGCAGGCGCCGTCGGCCAGGGCCGCGCCGTCGGCCGGGTAGGCCTTGGTCTTATAAAAGCCGGTGTCCAGCAGGGTGTAGTTCAGGGCGCCGGCGTCCAGGTCCGGCTCCAGGCCCAGCACCCGCACGATCTGGTTCTTGAGCGGCCGGCCCTCCTGGTCGCTGAGCCAGGACACGGACAGCAGGGCCGCATCGCCTTTTTCCAGGGGGATGTTGCAGAGGGCGTTCTCGCGGCAGGTGATGACCCGGCGCGGCCGGCCCAGCAGCTCCACCAGGCGGCCGGAGATGGTGGCCGCCACCGCGGCCTGGCGCACCCACTTCAGCTCCAGGGTGGAGCTGGCCAGGCCATAGAGGCCCTGGGCCTTGAGGTCCTGGGTGGCCAGGCCGTCGAAGCCGGCTTCGTACTCGTCCAGGGCGTAGTTGTAGGCAAAGTGCACCTGGGCCCGGTTGACCATCTCGCTGAGCTTGGCCGCCACGTTCACCTGGCTCAGGTCGCCCTCGCGCAGGGAGCAGGCCAGCTCCCCCTCCACCAGCGAGCCGGCCCCCAGGTCCAGGTACACCTTGAGGCGGCCGTCGCCGCCCTGCCACCAGGAGCCCAGGAAACTGCTCAGTAGCTCGGTGAGGGCCTCGCCCAGGCTGCGGGCGCTGTCCAAGAGGCCGGCGGCCATGTAGCCTAACGCCGCGGACCGGGCCCGGGCCCGGCTGAAGGAGGTGGCCTCCAGGTCCGCGGCCGCGGCCCCGGCCAGGCTCAGCAGCAGGTCGGCGGCGATGTCCACGGGGTTGGTTATCAGGGCGCCGTCCCCGTCCGCGCGGCCCTGGGCCCGCACCGTGATGGGCTCCTTTTCCCGGGCCTCGGCGCTGAAGGTGGCGGTGGCGATGGCCCCCCGGCCCTGGAAGTCGTGGGCCAGGTTCAGGGCGTAGTCCTCCGGGGCGATGACCTGGCCGTCCTGGTCGTAGAGCGTCACCGAGTTGCCGGCCTCCAACGAGCGCAGGGGGTGTCCGGCCAGGGCGTAGACGTAGGACCCGGTGTCCAGGCACACCGCGCTCCACAGGCCGCCGCTGCCGCCGCTGGTCAGGTCCCCCCAGACCAAGGGCAGGACCTGGCTGGGCCGGCGGGGGGCGCTGTAGTCCCAGGCGCGCTTGAGGGGTATCTGGGCGGTGAGGTCCAGCATCACAGGGCCTTGAGGTTCAGGGTCAGGCGCTCGGCCTCCAGGCGGTAGGACACCACCCGGCCCCGGAAGCGGCGCAGATAGTCCCGGGCCAGGACGCCGGGGTAGCCGATGGTCAGCTCGCCCATGGCGCCCAGCAGGTTCTCCAAGGCCTCCAGGCGGCTGAAGGGCCGCCCCTGGCCGGCCGGGCCATTGGCCAATACCACCGTGAGGCTGCCCGGCTCCTCCTGGCGCAGGCTGGCCAGCAGCTCGCCGCTCAAGGGAGCCAGGGTCTCGCGCAGGCGGCCCAGGGAGAGCACCCGCGCCCCACGCTCCAACAGGCTCAGGGAGCCCTGGCCGGCCCGGCGGGCGCCGTCGGCCAGGAACGAGCCCTCGGCCCTGGTGGGCCGCACCAGGCCCAGCTGCTCGTCGCGGGGAAGGCGCTGGGCGTAGACCCGCAGGCCGAAGGCGTTGGTCAGGCTGAACAGCACCACCGGGGCCTGGTTGCGCTGGCGGCGGGCGCGGTGGAACTCCTGGCTCAGGCTAAACATCGGTGCGCACCACCTCTTGCAGGGACAGGCCCAGGTCCCAGCGGCCGCCCGGCCCCTGCTGCCGGTTCAGCTCCGCGCCGGGCAGGCAGTAGATGGTGTCGGCCGGGTTGTCAACAAAGGGCGTGAAGAAGATGGGGCTGATCAGGCCCACGCCGGGCTGGTGCACGGCCTGGATCAGGTCCTCAAAGCCGGCCAGGTCCGCGGCCCCCAGGCGGGCGAAGCTCAGCTCCAGATCCTGGGCCAGGCCCTGGCTGGAGCCGGCCAGCTTGCCCGCGTCGCTGGCGGTCAGGCGGCGGCCGGCCACCGTGGCCCGGCGGTAGCGGGCCTGGAAGGTGCGGCTGGGCTGGAAAAAGCCGCCCAGGTAGAACAGGCTGGCCCGCAGCAGGCCGTCGGGGTTGCCGGCGTCGGCCAGCTCCAGGCGCCAGTAGCGATAGGTCTGGGCCAGGAAGCAGACCAGGTGCGGGCTGGTGATGCCCAGGGCCTGGCTATAGGCCGGGCTCTGCCAGTCCGGGCCGTCGTCGGCCAGGAGGGTGACGCCGGCCTCCGCGCTCAGGTTGTGGTCGGCCAGCACCAGGGCCTGCACCTGCTGCGCCGCGCCCAGGTCGGCGCTCAGCCACTCGGCCGCGCAGCCGGTGGTGCGCCAGGCCGTGTCCCGGTCCCGGTCCAGCAGGGCGGCCGGGCCCTGGCGGCCCACGGCCAACAGGCTCCAGGCGTCGCCCAAATAAAAGTCCTGGCCGGCGCCCGTGACCCACTTGACCTTCACCCCGTCGGCCAGCTCCAGGAGGCTGTCGGTGGTGGCCACGCCGCTGGCCTCCCAGCCCGAGGCGCTGGCCCGCCGCCAGCGGAAGCTGGCCTGGCCCACCTCGCTGCCCTCCTCCAGCGAGTCGATCTCCAGGCTGAACACCTGGTCCTGGTCGCCGCTGTGCTCGCCGTCGGCGTAGCAGACCGCCGCGCCCAGGGCCTTGGGCGCGGGCGTGCCCACCAGGCCGGGCTGGGCCGAGGACACCGCGAGCTGGGCCGGGTCCGTGATGAAGTTGTCGTACATGAAGCGGCAGCTGGCCATGGACTCCTCCGCTGGCTGGCCGGCCCGGGCCCGGCGCGATCATAGCCCCCACCATAGGCCCAGCCGCCGGCGCTGCCCAATGAGCCGCTGCAAAAAATGGCCGCCGGGGCAGCCCAGACAGGCCAATCCGGGTATGCGCGCTTTCATTGACCCTGCCCCAGGCCGGGGCTATGATTTAGTTTTGCCGCTACGCAAAGGAGGCGAACGTGGGCTCCCGCGAGTCCAAGGTGGTCATATTCACCACTCCCGGCTGCGGCCGCTGCCGGGCGGCCAAGGAATTTTTCGCGGCCCGCGGCCTGGCCGTGGAGGAGGTGGACGTGAGCGCCTCCCTGGCCGCCAAGCGCCGCCTGGCCCGCCTGGCGCCGGGGGCCCGGGTGGTGCCGGTGATCGCCCTGGGCCAGGAGGTGGAGGTGGGCTGGCGGCCCGAGTATTGGACCGAGCGCCTGGGGGGTGGGTCATGAGGCCGCGCATTGCCGTGACCCTGGGCGACCCGGCCGGCGTGGGGCCGGAGATCGTGGCCCGGCTCTGCGCCGACCCGGCCACGCAGGAGCGCGCCGAGCTGGTGGTGGTAGGCCAGCGGGCCCTGCTGGAGCAAGGGGCCGCGGCCTGCGGCCTGCCCGCGCCCCAGGTGAAGGTAGTGGAGACCGGCCCGGCCGCAAACATCCCGCCCGGCCGGCCCAGCGCGGACAGCGGCCGCCTGGCCGGGGCCTTTGTGGAGGAGGCGCTGAGCCTGGTGCAGGCCGGCCAGGCCGCAGCCATGGCCACGGCGCCCATCAGCAAGGAGGCCCTGGCCGCGGCCGGCTACGCCGACACCGGCCACACCACCCTCTTGGCCCGGCTTACGAACACCCCCCGGCCGGTGATGATGCTGGCCGGCGACAAGCTAAAGGTGGTGCTGGTGACCATCCACAAGGCCCTGCGTGAAGTGCCGGGGCTCTTGACCACCGAGGGCGTAGTGCACACGGCCCGGGTCACGGCCGAGAGCCTGCGCCGCTACTGGGGCCTGGCCGCGCCGCGCCTGGCCGTGTGCGGGCTCAACCCCCACGCCGGCGAGGGCGGGCTGTTCGGCGACGAGGAGGCGCGCATCATCGCCCCGGCCTGCACGGAGCTGAAGGCCGCGGGCGTGGCGGCAGAGGGGCCCCTGCCCCCGGACACCGTGTTCTGGCGCGCCGCCCAGGGGCAGTTCGACGCGGTGGTGTGCATGTATCACGACCAGGGCTTGATTCCGCTCAAGCTGCTGCACTTCGCGGACGCGGTGAACGTGACCTTGGGGCTGCCCGTGATACGCACCAGCGTGGACCACGGCACGGCCTATGACTTGGCCGGCACCGGCAAGGCCAACCCGGCGTCCATGATCGCGGCGGTCAAGCTGGCCGCGGAGATGGCGGGGGCGGGAGGATAAGGATGGTGGGTGGCGATCCTCGGGTTGCCTTTCTGCGCGGGCACCGCAGGAAAGGGAGGATTGCCACGGCGTGGCGGGAGGGCGGCGATGCCGTTACAGACCCTCTGGCCGCCGCGCCTCGCAATGACGGCTATGCTTGATGGGGCAAAGACAAGAATGTTGGGTAGCGGTCGAGAAGTTGTTTTGAAGACATCAAGATTAGTGAGTCATCGCGAGGAGCATCTTGGAAAAGATGCGACGTGGCGATCTTCGATTGTTACCTGTAGGCGGAACGCAGCGGACAACGGAAGATTGCCACGGCGCGGCGGGAGGGTGGCGGTGCTGTCACAGACATCTTTGCCGCCGCGCCTCGCAATGACGGCTATTTCTCTAGATTTGGAGTAGCGCACCTGGTGAGCCATATACAGAAATAGTGGGGCATGAGCCGTCAGTACTACGTGTACATCGTGACCAACAAGGGCCGGGAAGTGCTCTACACCGGGGTCACCAATGACCTGGCCCGCAGGGTGTGGGAACACAAACACGGCGAGGGTGAAGGCTTCACTTCACGCTACAACGCGGGCCGGCTGGTCTACTACGAGATTTGCGACGCCCCCGACACGGCCATCGCCCGCGAGAAGCAGATCAAGAAGGGACCGCGCAAGCGCAAGGTGGCTCTCATTGAGGGCATGAACCCCGCCTGGCGGGACCTGAGCGACGATTGGCTTGAATGAGAGCGGTTACAGGATCAGTGAGTCATCGCGAAGAGCATCTTGGGAAAGATACGACGTGGCGATTTTCGATTGTTACTCGTAGGCGAAACGCAGCGGACAACGGAAGATTGCCACGGCGCGGCGGGAGAGCAGCGGTGCCCTTACAAACCTCTTGGCCGCCGCGCCTCGCAATGACGGCTATGCTTGATTGGTTAAAGGCGGAAGCGTTGGGTTTTTTGCGAGGTCTCGATGTGGACCTATCAAGAATCGTGAATCGTCTATTACCGATGCTCTTAACAACCGGCGGATAATCAAGCGCAGGCAGCATGCTTAAAAACATCGTCGTCCGGGGCGCCCGGCAGCACAACCTGAAGAACATCGACGTGACCATCCCCCGCGACAAGCTGGTGGTCATCACCGGCCTGTCCGGCTCGGGCAAGTCCACGCTCGCCTTTGACACCATCTATGCCGAGGGCCAGCGCCGCTACGTGGAGTCCCTCAGCTCCTACGCCCGCCAGTTCCTGGAGCGCATGGACAAGCCCGACGTGGAAGCCATCGAGGGGCTGAGCCCTGCCATCGCCATCGAGCAGAAGACCACCAGCAAGAACCCGCGCTCCACCGTGGCCACGGTGACCGAGATCTACGACTACCTGCGCCTCTTATACGCGCGCGTGGGCACGCCCCACTGCCCCCAATGCGGCCGTGTCATCCGCTCGCGCTCGCCCCAGGAGATCGTGGACCAGCTCCTGGGCCTGGGCGAGAGGACCCGCCTCACGCTGCTGGCGCCGGTGATCACCCAGCGCAAGGGCGAGCACAAGGCCGTGTTCGCGCGGCTGATGAAGGACGGCTTCGTGCGCGCCCGGGTAGACGGCCAGCTCGTGGAGCTGGCCCAGGCCCCGGACCTGGCCAAGACCAAGAAGCACAACATCGAGGTGGTCATCGACCGCGTGGTTATCAAAGAAAGCGCGGCCCGCCGGCTCACCGACAGCGTGGAGCTGGCGCTCCGCATGGGCGAGGGCGTGCTCGTGGCCTGGGTGCACGGCCAGGACGGCCAGGCTGAGCGCGAGGAGCTGTTCAGCGAGCGCCTGGCCTGCGACCAGTGCGGCATCAGCCTGCCCGAGCTCACGCCGCAGATGTTCTCCTTCAACTCGCCTCAGGGCGCCTGCCCCACCTGCGACGGCCTGGGCACCCGCGTGTTCTTCGACCCCGAGCTGGTGGTGCCCAACGAGGCCCTGTCCCTGCGCGAGGGCGCCCTGGCCCCCTGGCGCGAGAGCGACAGCGTGTACCGCTTTCAGACCCTGGACGCCCTGGCCAAGCACCTGAAGTTCGACCTGTACACGCCCTGGAAGGACCTGCCCGCGGCCGTGCGCCAGGCGCTGCTTTTTGGCACCGAGGACCAGGTGTCGTTTTATCTCGAACGCGGCGAGCGGCGGCACTACTTCAAGCGGGCCTGGGAGGGCATGATCCCCCACCTGGAGCGGCGCTACCGCGAGACCGACAGCGCCCGCATCCGCGACGACCTGGGCCGCTACATGAACACCCAGCCCTGCCCGGACTGCCAGGGCGCCCGCCTCAAGCCCACCTCCCTGGCCGTGACCGTGGGCGATCTTAACATCTTCCAGTTCACGGCCATGCCCGTGCGCCAGGCCGTGCAGTTCGTGGCCGGGCTGTCCCTGGGCAAGCGCGAGGCCATCATCGCCGAGAAGGTACTCAAGGAGATCTCCGAGCGCCTGGGCTTCATGGCCGACGTGGGCCTGGACTACCTGACCCTGGAGCGCACCAGCGCCACCCTCTCCGGCGGCGAGGGCCAGCGCATCCGCCTGGCCACCCAGATCGGCTCGGCCCTGGTGGGCGTGTTGTACGTCCTGGACGAGCCCTCCATCGGCCTGCACCAGCGCGACAACCAGCGCCTCTTGGCCACGCTCAAGCGCATGCGCGACCTGGGCAACACGGTCTTGGTGGTGGAGCACGACGAGGACACCATCCGGGCCGCGGACACGGTGATCGACATGGGTCCGGGCGCCGGCCGCCACGGCGGCGAGGTGGTGTTCTGCGGCACCCCGGCGCAACTGGTCAAAAGCAGCGACTCCCTCACCGGCCTGTATTTGGCGGGCAAGAAATCCATCCCGGTGCCGGACCAGCGCCGGGGCAACAACCGCGGCTACATCCAGCTCATGGGCTGCAGCGAGCACAACCTGCAGGGCATCGACGTGGAGATTCCGGTGGGGCTGTTCACCTGCGTCACCGGCGTGTCCGGCTCGGGCAAGTCCAGCCTGGTCATCGACACCCTGTACCGGGTGCTGGCCCAGCGCCTGTACCGCTCCCGGGAGCGGGCCGGCGCGGTCAAGCGGGTCAAGGGCCTGGGCCTCTTAGACAAGGTGATCGACATCGACCAGAGCCCCATCGGCCGCACCCCGCGCTCCAACCCGGCCACCTACACCGGCCTGTTCACGCCCATCCGCGAGCTTTTTGCCCAGACGCCCGAGGCCCGCGCCCGCGGCTACTCCCCCGGCCGCTTCTCCTTCAACGTGCGCGGCGGCCGCTGCCCGGCCTGCGAGGGCGACGGCATCATCAAGATCGAGATGCACTTCCTGCCCGACGTGTACGTGACCTGCGAGGTCTGCCACGGCGCCCGCTACAACCGCGACACCCTGGAGATCACCTACAAGGGCCGCAACATCGCCGAGGTGCTGAACATGACCTGCAACCAGGCCGTGGAGTTCTTCGCCAATGTGCCCAAGGTGCGCGACAAGCTGGAGACCCTGGTGGACGTGGGCCTGGGCTACATCAAGCTGGGCCAGAGCGCCACCACCCTCAGCGGCGGCGAGGCCCAGCGCGTCAAGCTCTCCCGAGAGCTGGGCAAGCGGGCCACTGGCCGCACGCTCTACATCCTGGACGAACCCACCACCGGCCTGCACTTCGACGACATACGCAAGCTGCTGAACGTGCTGGAGCGGCTGGTGGAGATGGGCAACACGGTGGTGGTGATCGAGCACAACCTGGAGGTGATCAAGACCGCGGACCACGTGATAGACTTAGGGCCCGAGGGCGGGGACGCCGGCGGCCGGGTGGTGGCCGTGGGCACGCCCGAGGAGGTGGCCACCGTGCAGGAGAGCTACACCGGGCAGTTTTTGAAGCGGGTGCTGGGGCGGGGATAGCCCCAGGTTTTTATGTGCCTGCCCCGGAATTTATGACAAAATACAGCTATGTCGCCGCAAGCGGGAAATAGCGCCCAGGCCGCGCAAGAGCTGGCGCATAGGATCGCCCCGGTCCTGCGGCGCTTTGGGGTGGTGCGGGCCGGGTTGTTCGGGTCCGTGGCCCGGGGCGAGGCCGGCCCGGCCAGCGACGTTGATCTCTTGGTGGAGTACCAGCCCGGCCGCCGGCTGCGCCTGCGCGAGCTGGTGGCGCTGCACGACGAGGTGGAGCGGGTGGCCGGCCGCAAGGCCCAGGTCATCGAGTACCGCCTGCTGCGCGAGCGCATCCGCGAGCGCGTGCTGGCCGAGCAGGTGCCGGTCTTATGAGCAAGGATTTGCTGCTGTACATCGAGGATATCGTCGAGGCCATTTTTGGTTAGCTATGGAAGCATTTTTCCGTAATGGCTCTAAGGAGCGCCTTTTTCGCATGGCCTATAAACAGAAGCTCAATGGCGCCAAGCTAGGCAGCTGTTGTTGACATACTTACTCGGTGTATACTAGTGTATACTATAGGTGTGAACTACAAAGCCAACAAAGGGGGAAAATAATGGACCGTAAGGAATGGGCCTTGCTGGCCATTGCCGCGGCCCAAGGAGACTTTCTTACTCCGGTTCAGCTGCAAAAAAGCGTTTTCCTTATGGACAGAAACCTCCAAGAAATGCTCGGTCCTTCGGGCTATGACTTTACTCCTTACCATTATGGACCATTCGATGCCAGAGTCTATGACGACGCAGAGCTCTTGCAGCTAGAAGGAGCAGTGGAGATAAAAAAAGCTGAAGGCGATAGGTGGTCGGAATACTCCGCCACGGCTGCGGGGCTAATTCGGGCAGAAGAGTTAAAAGCAAGAATCCCACCTGATGCGGCTGCATACATAGGCGAAGTTGTAAAATGGGCTCGCTCCCTCACTTTTCAGCAGCTAATACGTGCCATCTACAGGAAATATCCTGAAATGAGAGCTAATAGCGTCTTTTCTGGTTAGTATCATGACGTTAATAGTCGGAGCTTTTTGTAGCGATGGTGTCGTACTAGGTGCGGATGGTGCGGCAACCGTCTCGCAGCAACCGGGCCAAGTAACTGCACGCCAAACCACAAAAAAGCTCGAAATAATAAATAATAAAATTATTGTCGGTATATCCGGGCCAGTCGGCCTTGGCCAGATTTTAAATGGAGTTATTAAAGATATTTGGGACTGCAAATTATTAAGTGGCAAAAAACTACATGAAGCAATGATTATTCTACGAGACCAAATATCAAAACCAATACGTGATGCTCTTAACATTTGCAGCGCAGGGAAAGATGCTTTGGGTTTTGCGGCGTTACAGTCAGGTTTATGCCATATCGCTCTATCCTTACCACTTCAAAATAAGCCTTGTCTGTTTAGCTTCGACCATCTGGGCATGCCTGAACAGTTAAATGAAAAAATACCTTTTTTTGCAATCGGCAGCGGCGCTCAACAGGCAGATCCTTTTTTACCTTTTTTGCGAAGGATTTTTTGGCCTGATAGCCTCCCGAATTTAACTGACGGCATCTTTGCTGTCTTATGGACACTTGACTATGTAATTAAGAGTAGTCCCGGAGGGGTTGCGGAGCCGAAGCAAGTGGTCATTTTGTCGAGGGAAGGAAATGATCTTGTTGCAAGGGAGCTCCCGGAAAGAGAGATTCAAGAACATTTTGAAAGTATTAAAGCAGCGGAGCAAGCGCTAACTCAGTTTCGAAATGGATTTGAGGAAGGACCGACTACTGAGCCGCCTACGCCGGAATAATCCCCCTACCCCGCTGTCAGGTGATATGCCAGGTTATCCAGCTTCACGCTGAAGTCCACGTTCTCCACCTTGAAGCCCTCGGGCGCCTGTATCTGGGTGGGGGCGAAGTTTAGGATGCCGCGCACGGGCACCTCCACCAGGCGGTTGGCGATGTCCTGGGCGAACTGGGCTGGCGCGCAGATCACGCCTATCTCCACGCCCTTTTCCCGGCAGACCTCGCCCATCTTGTCCGGCGCGTGGATGACCAGGCCGGTGACCAGCTTGCGGCCGATCTTGATGGGATCGGCGTCGAAGGCGGCCACGAAGCGGTAGCCCTGCTTGGCGAAGTTTTCGTGGGCCACCAGGGCGCAGCCCAGGTTGCCCACCCCCACGATGGCCAGGCTCCACTCCTTGTTCAGGCCCAGGATCTTCTTGATGTCGAACATCAGCTCCTTGACGTAGTAGCCCACCCCGCGCACGCCGAACTGGCCGAAGTAGGCCAGGTCCTTGCGTATCTGGGCGGGGTTCACTCCGCAGAGCTCGGCCAGGGTCTTGGAGCTGACCACGGTCACCTGGTCCCGGATCAGCCCTTCCAAGGCGCGGGTGTACAAGGACAGGCGGGTGATGGTGGCCGCGGGGATCTTCAAGAACTTCATCGGCGGGCTTTCTGTTGTGATTGTGAGCACATGCCCGGAGCTTTTAAAGGGCCGAGCCCACGGGGGGCCCGGCCCTAAGCTGCGCGCTTACATACCCAGGAACTTGGCCACCGGGGCCGCCATGGGGTAGGCGTAGAGCAGAATCAGGCTGATGACCAGCGCGTAAATACACAGGGACTCCACCATGGCCAGGCCGATGAGCATGGTCACGGTGATCTTGCCCGAGGCCTCGGGGTTGCGGGCGGTGCCTTCCACGGCGCCCTTGATGGCGATGCCCTGGCCGATGCCGGTGCCGAAGGCCGCGATGCCGATGCCGAAGCCGGCGGCGGTCACGGTGGCGGCGAACAGCTTGGCGGCCTCAGCCATAGCGCCGGGATCGGCGGCCAGGGCCACGGCGGCCAGGCCCAGGGTGAACAGGCCGGTCAGCCCCGCGATCAAAGAAAACTTCTTCATCTCTCGCTCCTCACAGGTTTAGGTTCGTGCCTTCTTCCTTATGTGCGTGGGTGCCTTCTTCCCAAACGCTTGTAACTTAGTGCGCCTCTTCCAGGGACCCGGCGATGTAGAGCATGGTCAGCAGGCTGAAGATGAAGGCCTGCACGAAGCTGGTGAAGATCGCCAGGAACATCATGGGCAGGGGCGCGAAGAACACGCCGGCCAGGACGAACAGGATGGCCAGCACCAGGTCCTCGCCCAGCACGTTGCCGAAGAGACGGAAGGTGAGCGAGAGGATGCGGCTGAAGTGGCCGATGAGCTCGATGGGCAGCATCAGGGGGGCCAGCCACCAGATGGGGCCCATGAAGTGCTTGATGTACTTGAAGCCGTGCTCCTTGATGCCGATGAAGTTGTAGAAGATGAACACCACCAGGGCCATGGACAGGGGGGTGTTGATGTTGCTGGTGGGGGAGAACATGCCCGGCAGCAGGCCGATCCAGTTCATGCACAGGATGTAGATGAACAGGGTGGCGATGAGCGGGTAGTAGGGCCGGCCGTGCTCGCCCATGACGTCCACGGCGAAGTCCTCGAAGCCGCCGATCAGGACCTCGAAGAAGTTCTGGCCGCCGGAGGGGATCATCTTGACGGCGCCCACGGCCAGCTTGGCCGCCACCATCAAGAAGAGCATGATCAGCCAGGAGTAGACCACGTTGGGGTAGTGATGGAAGAAGTCGCCCAGCCCCACGGCCTCGAACAAGAGCCCCAACAGCATCAGTGGATGTTCCATAGACCTACGACTCCTCCTTGCGCAGCTTGATCGCCTGGCACAGGCCCCAGCCCATGATGGTCAGCACCACCACCGACAGGCCGGCCAAGAGCCCCAGCGGCTCCACCCATCCCTGGCGCACCAGGAAGAACAGGACCACGGCGGTGGCCGCGAAGCGAAGATAGTATCTGACCAGCACCCGCCCCATGACCTTCTGCTGCCCCACGGGCAGCAGGGCGCGGCGCACGGTTCTTTCCAGCAGGCGGTAGTTGACCAGGGCGATGGCCCCGCCCGCCACCACGCTCAGGGCGCTGTGCCAGTTCACCAGCACAAAGGCCCCGGCGCTGAGCAGGGCGAAGGTGACCACGTTGGCCCACCACAGCCCCTTCAAGAGGGCGCTCTCGGGCGCTGGCATGGTCAGCGGCTTCACGGCCAACTACTTCCCCTGCTTCTTTTCCCGGTCCATGCGCTCCTGCGAGGCCTCGGTGCGCTTGTAGAGTATGTAAAGGTTGCGGAAGCCGGCCACAATGCCCATACCCAGCCCTATGAAAAACCCCCAGGGCTGGGTGCCGAAATACCGGTCCACCAGGTAGCCCGCGGCCAGGCCCAGGACCGTGGCAATGACCATGGCCAGGCCCATGGAACTGACTCTGGCCAGTTGCAGCAAGTACTCCCTGGTGGATTCCTTGATGAACCGGCCCAAACCGGTCTCCGCCCCCGCCTGCCCCCATGGAGGGGCGTTTGCATTGTTCTGCCCTGCCGCGGAGTTGCGCCTAAGGGCCCGCGCACAGGTCTATCCCCCTCGCGCCGGGCATGGCGGTCATGACTTGCTAACATGCTGGCAAATTCAAGTCAACTGTTTTTTGTGCTTTAATGCGCAATCGCCGGCCGGCCGGGGCAGGGTCCGGGCTCTTGGCACCAGGTTTAGTTGAACAGCTTTTCGTTAGTGTGGCCGCCTAGTTGGGCCTTGGGGGCCTTCTTGAAGGTCACGTTCTCGGCGTAGCGGGGGTAGTCCAGGCCCTGGCCCTCCAGCAGCTCGGCCACGGTGCGCAGTTGCAGGCGCGGGTGCCTGGTGCCGCCAGGGGATTCGTAGAAGCCGGCGTCCGCCGCCTCCTCGCGCATCTTCCTGGTGAAGTCCTGCATGGTGATGAGCAGGCCGATGGCCGCGCCCTCCCGCTCCACCACCCCGCGCAGCTCGCGCACGTGGGCCGGGCCGGTGGTGCCGGCCTTGACCGAGATGACGATCTGCTTGAGGCCGCCCTTTTCCTGGTCCCGGAAGAACAGGCGGCCGTCCACGCCCTTGTCCGCGCCCTTTTTCTGCTCCACCGGCCGGGCGTCCACCAGGCCCAGGGCCCACCACTGGAACTGCCAGGGGTCGGCCGCGGCCAGGTCCTTGGCCCCGGCCTGGTCCACCGGCTCGCCGATCACGTCAAAGGCCACGGCGCTGCCATAGGCGCTGTGCAGGCGGTGCTTGATGAGGGTGATGGCCAGGTGGGTGATGTCTATGCCGACCCAGCGGCGGTTCAGTTTTTGGGCCGCGTCAATGGCCGTGCCGCAGCCGCAGAAGGGGTCGAGAACAATGTCGCCTTCATTGCTGCTGGCGCCGATGATTCGCTCAAGAAGGGCAAGAGGTTTTTGGGTGGGGTAACCAAGGCGCTCCTTGCCTATTCCTCTCACCATGCTTATGTCAACCCACATGTCTTGAAGGGGGACACCCCTGCTTTCATCAAGATACCTTTTCATATATGGGCGGCCGCTGCTGGAATAAACAATCCTTCCCTCTTTTTCCAGCTTTTCCATATTTTTTTTGCTATAGGCCCAGTACCTTCCTTCAGGCGGCAGAACGCCTTTCCATCTGTACTTAGTATCTCCCCCAGGTCTCGCCGCTGTTAAATCTGCTTTGTTATAGCGCCTACCAGTTTTCTCTTCTACGTTGCGATACCATTTTTCAATCGTAGTTTCTGGCAAAGGCAGGTACTGATGGTTCCAAACAAAATCCTTTGATTTACTGTAATATAAAATTATATCATGAACCCTACCGAACTTTTTCCCGCCCTGCTTAGCATCATTATGGGCATCTGTTCTTTTCCAAACTATCTCTGCTTTAAAATTTATCGGACTAAATACAGAATCCATAAGTAACTTTAAATAGTGGCTCGCCGTAGGATCGCAGTGCAGATAAATACTTCCTGTTTCCTTCAAAACTCTTCTTAACTGCACCAATCTCGGCGCCATGTACGACAGATAAGCCAGCATGTCGCTGGCCCCCAGCATGGTATGAAAGGCCTGCATGGTGGCCGCCACGCGGCCGTCCGAGCGCACCGCCTCCTCAAAGGCCGCCACCGCGCCCTCATCCCAGCGCCAGGTGTCCTGAAAGGCCCTTATCTGCGCGGCGGAGCGGGTGCCGTCCTGCTCGGCAAAGAGCACGTTGTAGTCCTGGTCGCTCTTGAACGGCGGGTCCAGGTAGACCAGGTCCACTGATTCGTCGGCGATGTAGCGCCGCAGGATGTCCAGGTTGTCGCCGTAGTAGAGCTTGTTCTCGGCCATGCCCTCCCCCAGGTAGCCCAGGTTTCGCGCCCGATTGGGCTCAGGTAACCATACCTCATCTGCCGGCGAAAACGAAGCTCCAGGGCGGGTTGGCCCGGCGTAACCCGCCTCCTGGGGTTAATTTGACTTTCCCTGCCCTGCACCCGCATAATTTAATTACGCCAACGGCCAGGAGCCCCCCGCAGGCCGGGAAGCGTCTGCCAACCAGGGCGGGAGCTGCCCTCAAGGCAATCCCTTGCTCGGGCGGGCCGCATGGTCCGCCCGTTCTTCCCGATAAGCCCGTAGCCCGTAGCCCGTAGGGCGGGTTAGCGCAGCGTAACCCGCCTTTTGACCCCTCATCGGGCCGCCTCCGGGAGATGCTCTGGCGGGTAGTCGCCGTCGGCGATCCGATCCAGCCACCACCACCAATGAGACTCGGGAATCTTTTCCCGCTCCCGGAGGTAGGCAATATCATCCTCGCGCCAATACTTGGCCACTTCAGGGGCCAACTCCAGCAGGGCCCGGTCCGCCGCGATCACCGACTCCCGCTCCCCATCGTCCAGGTCGTCCCAGGCCAGGGCAATCTGCTCCCGCAGGATCGCCCGGCGAGAAATGAGCTCCTCGACCATGAGCTCGAGATCCAACACAGGAATCAGGCCGTCAGTGTATTGGCTAACCAAGTCCCTCATGACCCAACCTCTACCCAGCTTGCCGCCCGTAGCCCGTAGAGGCCCGGCTGTCTCCGGGCCGCCCACCAGACCGCGCGCCTTGGCCCATCATCCTAATTGCCTATTAAATTGTGCTATTTTTAAATTTTAAATATAATATGAGGCCGATGCATAAATTCCGTGTTTAATTTCTCGCCTCGATTTTTCCCTTTTTGGGGCTATCAATGAAGGAGAAGACTCCGGTATAGGCCTCTTCCTTGCCCCCCGATCAGGCCGTTTC
>JBFMFU010000018.1:0-28610 GCA_040751985.1 Thermodesulfobacteriota bacterium
TCTTCCAGGCCGCCAGGGCAAGAGCCCGTGGGTACCGCAACTCCTTTACCTTCATCACCATGATCTATTTCATCGCCGCGCCGCTGGGAGAACTAATTAAATTCCACAGCTAACGACGAAGAACCAGATATAATAGTTCAATAATACAGCCTAGTCTCTGTACTCTAGGTCCCGCTTTTGCAGGCTCATTCGCCGGTTTAGGAGAGACTGCACGTAACTCTTTTGTAACCGAGACAACATTCTTATCCCTTGAAATAGGCGAGAAATGCCCTCTCTCCTGTAGACATTGCGCTTATAAAGGCAAAAAAAGCCACGACACCGAGCCTCAACCAGAAATACTACATAATGTATGGAATAGTTTGGACATTTATCAGCCAAAATGGATCAGCCTATCGGGCAAGGAACCAACTGTTTTCCCGGAATGGCTTTGCAAGACAGCTTATCGTGTAAAGCGACCAGAAACGCACGTTATCCTTATGACCAATGGCTTGTTACTCCATGATGAACTGTTTGAATGCCTCCGGTCTAATGTAGATTGCTTTGACATTTCTTTGGACGGTGACAAGCCTGCTCACGACTGGATGCGTGGCGAAGGCCGTTTCGAAGCAACATGGAAGACTCTAAGTCACTTGGCTAAGTGTGAGGGGACGAAAATAGGAGTCATTGCCACGGCGGTTAATAGCTATCTTCCGGATAGACGTTGGCAGCCAAACGCTATATTATCCTTAGCGAAGCAAATGAATGAGGAGTATGGCCACTCAGCTTCTATTTCCTTAAGCATATCTCTATACTATGGTCAACCCCATGATCCATTGTTACTAACCAAGCAACATCTTGAATTCCTCATCGAGGGACTCTTGGGCTATGACCTCCCGATAATCTTTTTACTCACTGCGCATTATAGCCATATGTGGGGCGAAATAATCCGTGACCTAAAATTAAACATAGATACCTTGGAATATGAAATTAACACTGGAGTCCCTGTTTTGCAGGTTGCCAATATGCGTTTAATCCCCTTCAATATGTTTGAAAATCAGGCTCAAACCATAAGAGTAAGTAATCAAGGAAAAGTCTACGTGGGATGTAACCATTTGAGTTGGGACGATCAGACCGAATTAGCGTACCAGATCGGCGACTTAAAGCAAGAACCTTTTGAGTATGTGTTGCGACAATTTGTCAACCGCCTACACCCAGTAGCACGGCAACTTGATAAAGTGCCCTATATTTGCTCGCGATGTGAGCATTGGGAAAGTTGTCGTGGCGGAGATAGAATCTCCGGACTTTATTACTATGGAGTTGCCAAAGACCCCTATTGTCCTATATTAAACAAAAGAGATAGCCAATAAAGGTAATTCTCCATGAGATGCGCAATTCAAAGAATATTGTTTCCAATTACCGTGGTCTTGCTTTTGTTATTTGGGCCGTTTATCACCTTTGGTGCTGAACCCCCTCTCAAAAGGCTAGATACTTTAAGCGTAGGATTAGCAGAATCTGGAGAATTAACTACCTTAGACCCTGCCAGAGCGGTAACCGCCGCACCTATTATCGTCACTTGGCATTTATATACTCGCTTGTTGGATATCCGTACTGATGGTACTTTGGCTCCTATGCTGGCCACTCAGTGGACTCATTCCCAAAACCTGCGACAGTGGACGTTCAAACTTCGGCCGGATGCATTCTTTCATACTAACAATGGTAAATTAGCCCGAGAAATCACATCCAAAGACGTTAAGTTTTCGATAGAGCGAGCGGTAAAACTCCCAGGATTAGGCCGATCACTTCTCGCAGGTCTGGTGCGAGGGTTAGTTGAATTTATCGAAGGCAGGAGTCCACATATTAGTGGAATTATAGCCACAGAAGGGAAGCTTGTCATTAATCTCACCAAACCCTTCGCGTTTCTGCCCGAACGATTAGCTGCCTCGCCGTTCGGCATAGTTCCTATGGGCACACCTGATGATCCTAAATCTCCGCCAGTTGGAAGCGGTCCTTATTTTCTTGTTTCTTGGAAGCTTGCTAGCAATCGGGTAGATTTGTCTTTGAATAAGCATTACTGGGCAATTGGTGAGTTAGCACCAAGGCATCTTATTTTTTATACTTTCAATAACACAGCGGCGGCGGTTCAAGAATTAAAGGCAAATACCATCCAATGGCTTGGAGGCGGGGCTTCGGCCCTTGATTTGCTCCGAGGGAACAACCCTGGCATCAGGGTTCATGCAGATCTAGGCCTAGATATTAAACTTTTGGTTATAAATCAGACCAAAACTTTACTCGATAGGAGACAAAGACAAATATTAGGCCAAGCTTTAAATATGGCCACTGACCGTTCTAAACTAGTTGATTTCTTCGGTGGTGGCCGGAAGATTGCAGGCCCTGTACCTTTGCCGTATTGGGACTCTTACGGTTATGCTTTTGATTTGGAAAAGGCCCAAAAATTATTATCCTTCTTACCCAGAGAACGACGCAAACTTCATGTACTCGTTCAGCCTGGTACTGACAACAAACAACTAGCGCAACTGCTTGCAACCCAATGGGAAACTGCGGGCGTTTCAGTAACCTTAGAACAAGGTCAGGTAGATTTCGTCTCCCGTGTTGTTGGGGGCAAATACCAGACGGCCTTGGTCTATTATGGCCCATTTTTACCCGTGCCCGAACAATACCTGTGGCTTTATGAAGCGGAGGCTCGCCCAGCTCCCAATGTTGAAGGTTATAAGTCTGCGTCTTTTGAAAAAGCCTTGATAGGTTACCTGACCACTCCCCCCGGTGTGCCCGGTGAGCACCATTTGCATCAAGCTATCCAGATATTATTAGAAGATGCTCCTGTAGTGTGGCTGGTACAAACTCCGAGAATTATTGCCACCCGTTTGACTGTACGAGTTCCTTTCATAGCCGGTATGCCTGTATTTTGGGCTTGTAGTGCAAGGAGATAAAAAGCTCGGCTTGTTAAAACAATATCTTTCGAGTCTTGTATTCTCAATTAGAGAGAAATTGTGCCAAAGGTAGGTATTATTTTGAGTAAATCATTCCTAGAGATAAAAATCAACTATGAGCTAGATGATATAAAAATATGCTATACTAGTTCTTCACATATTCCAGAACATTCAGCGCCTGATTGGTGTGCAGGTACAAATAAAGTATATTACCACCTTGACTCGGGCCTCGCAAAATTCCGCCACATATTTTTGGACCGAAAAAGAATTCCGAAACGCCTTAACATTAGAGCAAGTTATACGAATATAGGTAAATATGAGAGTGATGAGAGCGCTCTAGTTGTATGGAGCACCATTCACTTAGACCAGGAAAATATGTTTTTACCTGGCTCTTATTTAAAATGGCAAAACTTTAAGCATGCGTATGAGTATCTTTGTCAACAACACAAAGAAAAGTATGAAAAATGGTTAAAACATGGATTAGTAGATCATGAGGTAACTCTTAGTGAAATTAATTTTAAAAATCAATCAGCTAAATTTTGTGATTATTTTAAAATATACAGAAATATCTTGGGTGAATTTTGTGGTGCCCTGCCAGTTCCAACCCACGGTTCAGAAAATAACTTCCCCGCGCAAGGGCCCGTAATGTGTGAATTCTCCTTCCATAATTCCCATCTTGATTTTAAGTTGACACCTTCGGCGGCCATGAATAAAAACCTTAAGCATATCGACGAAGCCATAAATAGCGGAGACAAACAAATCATTTGGCTTCAGGGAGATTCTGGGTCTGGCAAAAATGTAATGGCAGAAATCGTACATGGTTTATCCGTACACCCCACATCTAAACCTATGGTTAAGTATTCCGTAGCTGGGATGTCTTCTGACTACTTACAAGAGATCCTTTTCGGCCGAGAAATAAAAGGCGTACATATAGAAGGGCTCATTGCCAAGGCAGAAGATAGTACCCTTTTTCTAGACGAATTCGACAAGGTTGGCGGCCAACCCCATGAATTTTATAGTGCACTTTTGCGAGTTTTGGAAAATGAAGAATACGCTCCCGTGGGATCAAAAGATATTAAGAAAATAAAAAATGTTAACTGGATTTTTGCCGGAGTATTCAATAAAGAAACATTAGAACACATCCCGCAAGATTTCCATAGCCGCATCACACATCAAATTGAATTGGAAAATCCACTACTCAATAAAAATGGCACACTTAATCAAAACTACTTTGTCCCTCTTTTTTTGTATTTTTATGTAGTTAGCTTGTGCAAGTACCTTAACGTAACGCCCGATGATATAGCGGATTTTAATTCAATAAATTATAATGTGTTAATTGCGCGTCTAGCTTTAGACGCATCTCCTCCATTTCATGAAATTGATATGCTAGTTCCAACGCCTGGGATGTTGACGCTTGCGAATAAATTAGCAACTAAAATTAAAAAAAGCCGCCTGAAGGGTATTACTGCGAGATCAGTGAGGCAAACTGCGAGAAGAGTAGCTGTTATGATGTTTCAAGACGTTATTAATCACTTCACCTTAAAAGCAAAAGTGCAGTATTATAGCCCTGTATTCGCAGATGAGCACATAGATAAATCTACCGACCATGCCCTTAAAATAATTAATGATATTCAACAGAGGATTGGTATCTATCGCACCCGCCGCAAACGGCGGATAATTTAACCCCGTCTGAATTAAATAAATATCGAAACGCAAGTTTCCTTACGAAGTACACTGCTGAAGGTATTTGTTTTGGTTTTATAAACTATTAATTCGAGAATTATATGATGCTACCATTAAGTATACGCAGTGCAATCGAATTCTTTATTGCTATTTTTCTGATCTATACTTCAGTATTTATTGCTGTGCGCATTGTTCCGACTGACCCTGCACGCACCTTTCTCGGCCCTCTAGCCACGACCAGCGCTGTGGAAGATTTTCGCAAGGAGTTTGGTTGGGATCGTCCCTTGTGGCAAAGTTATTTTTCGACTTTAAGTCAAATGTTACGTGGCAATTTCGGGGTCTCATATTATTATAGACTCCCAGCCGCCAAAGTAATGGCGGACACCATTCCCAAAACTTTTACCCGAGCAGGAGTTGGCCTTTTGCTCGGAGTGGTGATGGGATTGCTTTTAGGTTTGGCTAGCGGTATTTTCCGCTGGAACCATTCACCAGCCTTTTTCTCATTATTTTACTCCATTCCTTCTTTTTGTGTTCTCGTTTTACTGCTTTGGGGTGCAAGCACCACGCTTGGCTGGACACCATTGAGCCAACCTTTTTTTTATGAAGTCCTAACTATACTGGCAGCAAGTTTGTACCCTGCGGGAGCGGTGGGCAACCAAGTTGCCGAGCGCCTTGATTTTGAGAGTTCTCAGCCCTTACACGTGACCTTTTTATTTATGCTTCATGGCTCTCATCATCAAGTAGCAACCGTGGTGTGGCGCGAATGCTTAATTGATGCCACGAGCATCACTATTAACTCAATTCCAGTAACTCTTGGTGCTGTTACTTTCGCAGAAATAATTTTTGGACTTACTGGCTTCGGGCAGACATTTGTTGAGTCTAGCCTTCGAAGCGACCTATCGGTAGTAGTTGCAGGGTCTCTAATTTTGTCAGTGCTGTTTCTACTTATCCAAAAAAGCGGTGATGCTATCACTGCGATGATTGATCCAAGAGTTTTGAGCAATGACTAATATTAAAATATTTTCCCTTGTCGCGGCGGCATTGCTACTTTTTTTGGTCGCCCCCTCTTTTATGCCCTACAATATCGGCCAACCCGGACAACGATTAGCCGCCCCGAGCCTTTCCCATTGGCTAGGAACCGATCGTCTCGGCAGAGACGTGGCATACCGTTCTATCGCCGGCATTGTGTTTAGCCTTGGAAGAGCCATTACTGTGCTGATTCTAGCAGTTGCGGTCGGCGTTACTGCGGCTGTTTTGTCCACCATCTACTATCGGCAAGGTTTAGATAGAAGCTTGGTTATTCTTGCAGAGACAATTCGTTCTTTTCCATTTATTATATTAATGCTGCTTTTTTTAGCAATTAAGTTCCCTCTTTCCCCCATTTTTGTAGCTTATTATTGGGTTCCAGTTTGGAGATTAATGCGTGGTGCTTTAGCCTCCCAGCGGCATAAACCTTACGTACTTGCAGCTTCTTTTTTCGGTTGGCCAAAAGTGAGAGTTATCTTTTCCGAACTTTTACCCAACCTCTGGATTAGGTTATTCACTAACTTGCCTGCTATTTTGGCAGATATCTTAGCTAGTCTTTCAGCTCTCGAATTTCTAGGTATTGGGGTCGAGATTCGGACTCCATCCTTGGGTGGACAACTTTTAGATTCAGTCCAATTAGGTTTTCGTGCCCCATGGTGTTGGCTCCCAAGTTTGGTGGGATTAGTATTTTTAGTCTGGGGATTGACTTTTATCTCACGACAAGCTCAACGGAAACAAGCATGGACACCTCTAGGATGAAAGTTGCTGGTGCAAAATTATCGGTGGAAGCTTTGACCGTCAAGACAAATGATAACTGTACTTTGGTTAATAATATTACGTTTAATGTACTAGCTGAAAGTCGTTTTTGCATAGTAGGAGAGTCAGGTGCAGGTAAAACAATTGTTGGTCGAGCTATAGCTGGATTACTACCGCGGGGCGTCAGGGTCAGTAGTGGCCAAGTACGGGTAGCTCCCATCTTTAAGGGCAATTCGGTCCATGTAACAATGGTCCCACAACTTACTGGAGCAATTTTGCCTCCGCTTATGTCTGTTTTTTCTTTTCTCAATTTGGTAACGAGATGGAACGGTAACGATGATCCGCTAAAAAGAGAAAAAATAATTATTAAGCTTTTAGACCGTATCGGGTTTCCTTCAGGCCTTGATCCTCGTCATACCAGGCCTCACCAGCTCAGTGGCGGCCTAGCCCAGCGGGTTAGTTTAGCAGCAGCATTGGCCACCCAGCCTGCTATATTAATACTGGATGAACCCACTTCGAACCTTGATCCCTTAACAGCTAAGAATATCGTCCAACTACTACATTCTATTAATTTAGAGGAAAAAATGACATTAATACTAATCACGCACGACCCACGACTGGTGCTTAATCTTTGTACAGAATACGTAATCTTAAGGAAAGGGGAGTTGTTTTTAAAGGGATTGGTTAATCAATTAAACCAAACTCACGATTCATACGTCAAACAAATTTTTTCATTGGATTAAATAGCATGGTTGTACCCCTAGGAGAGACACCTATAATCTGTGTGGCAAATGTTTGTGTTCCATTTGGGGGCGCACAAAATAAAACCGTTACTGGGCACGGTCTTAAGAATATTAGTTTCAGTCTTGCACCTGGGAGTCGGGTTGGACTTGTCGGCCCTTCGGCTGCCGGAAAAACAACACTGGGGATGGTTTGTGCTGGCCTATTGCCACCTAAAAGCGGTAATGTTTATCACTTCAACCAAGACATTTACCAGAAAAAAATTTCTCCGTTTTCAAGTCATCATGCCATGGTGCAAATGGTTTTTCAGGACCCATTTTCTGCATTAAACCCACGAAGGACAGTGAGGTCATGGCTCAGGTTTTGCCAACGAAAAACGGAGATACCCTTATACAAAAAAGACGACAAAGCGATGAAACATCTTGAAATGGTTAATCTATCAAAATCATTATTAGATAGGTTCCCTGGACAATTGTCAGGGGGGGAATGTCAACGCGTAGCAATTACTGCAAGTCTATTATCTGAAGCAAAGTGCCTTTTGCTTGATGAACCGACAAACATGTTAGATTCTATAGCACGCAAACAAGTTTTAGATGCCTTAAAAAATATTAACAATCATTTAAAGACATCATTATTATATATAACACACGATTTGGCCAGTGCAGGTGATATCTGTGAAAAAATAATATTTTTATACAACGGGTCAATTATAGAAGAAGGTACCTACGATGAGCTGCACAGAAGCGGCACAGTGCTTGTTAGGGATTTTTTTAATGCTTATCAACCATAAAAATGCCACCTCGTTTATATTATCCTTTATTTTATATTATCCTTTATTTAAAACACCTTCACATCATTACAAGCGCATAACAATTTTTTTATTCTAGCCTTTTTCTATTACAACTCCCCAAGGGTGGGCGGGGAACTGAACTTTTGGTAACGAGATACTACTTTTAATTTAAAATTCCTTATATTATTATTTTTCAAGTGTGATAACCGCGAATACAACCACTGACACCACAACAAAGGGGAAAATGATACTTATAAAATGGCCTGCCAACCAGCATATCAAAACCCAACGTCCATACTATGTTGGAGAAAAATATGAAAGAATATAGGATCGAACACAAAGTTATCGACCCTGAGACAGGTATCGAAAGAGATGCCAGAAAGGATGATTTTCTGATTGAAAATAATGATGGAGTAAGGCGAGCTTTTGAAATAATTGCTCAATGGCATATACAAAGGATGAGAGAACAAATACTTCAATCTATTCCTGATAGCAACAGAACTTAATTGGCACTCTTAATAATTACAACCCCGACCTAAGCTCCATTAATTAAACGTAGCGAAGCATCAATCACCCTACCCTTCTGAACTGGCACCAAAGGAAAAGCAACAAGCACAGGCTCGTAGAAGCGGCCTGAGAGTGAGATGATGGCTTTTCCCACTGGAAGCATGCCGATATACTCTGCCTGGTCTTGGGTGAGTTGCAGACAGCTGCTGATATCCAAGATGTCTTTTCCATTGCCAAGGTTGAACGTGATCTTGCAGTAAGTATTTGCTTTGATGGACTCGGAAAGCTTGGAAGGCTCCTGGTCTAGGACGATGACAGCTTCTCCGAACTCGCGAATCTGCCTGAGACAGGTTTCCATTATGGTTTCCTGGCCTTCATGCTTTTCCTTCTCTGAAGACAGTATGTGGTGGCCTTCTTCAATAACGATGGCGTGCTTGAACTTCTCTCTCTTGCCTTCATTCTTCCTGTACTCGTAAATCCAGAGCAGCAGAGCTTCTGTGAAGAAAACCTTGTCAGCATCTGACAGGGCATCAAGCTCCATGACAATATCGCTGTTTAATAGCTCCTGGGGATTTATTGGATTGTTTGTATCGAGGACAGAGCCGAGTCCGCGTTTGTAAGTAAGGCAGTCCAGCGCCCTCATTGCAGAAGCCTGCCAAAGCGACATCCTGCCCCTGAGGCGTTTAGCATAGACGAAAGCCCGGATTTCATCAAAGACAGGATATGAATTACCGCCATCGAAGACGCCGTGCCTTTCATAGGCCCTGTCAATTGCCTCGCGCATGAGGAATTCAACGCCTTCACCGAGGAAGTAGGCATGCTTCATCACATCTATTAGTTTAACCAGCCACTGGCCAGGCTCTGAGCCGGGTGGCGGGATAAGAGGGTTAAAGCTGAAAGGAGCAACTTCCCTGCCGATTGTATAGACTTTTAAATTGCCAAATTCAGGAAGCTGCCTTAAATCACGATAGTTCTTTTTCCAGTCAAACACCAAAAACGGCTTTTTATGGCTGTGAAGCTGGCGCAAGATATGAAACGCTAGATTTGTCTTTCCAACTCCTGACATGCCTGTAATGAGCATGTGTTTGATCCATTCAGCTTCCCTGATGCCGAATTTGGCAAACACTCCTTCAGGGTAGATGACGTCTCCTAAGTAATATTCGCCTGAGCACAGCGTAGGCGCAGGAGGCTCCAGCAGAATTTTCTTTGAATAGTCCTTGTTCAGCTGGAAGTGCATAAGCACATCAAAAAGCTCGTCTGCTTCATCTCGCTCTTGTCCTTCGGAAGCGAGATAAAGCAGCCACATCATATCTGTCTGCTTGAATGACGGCTTTAGTTTGCGCAGTTTCTCTTCAGTATTCATTTTCTGAGAATATCAAGAACAGTAATTAAGGATTGTAGTTGAGATAGCAATACAGCAAATCTACGCACTTTTTATTATTCATACACTAAACCAAAATAAACCGTGCATGGTATATTTCTGATGCTAATGGTAATTAAGTAAACTATCCACATTATTTCTAAGATAAAAATGACATACACCAGAACAATCCAGATACGGCTCAGCCGTGAGCAGCATGACAAAATCAAAACCGATGCAAAAGCCAATGGCTTCAATTCAGTTTCGAATTACATAAGGTATCTGGCATTGGGAAGGCAGTTTGTTATTGAACAGAAAATCGTTGAAATGCACAGGGTAATAGTTGCAGGAGAAAAGCCTGACAAAATAAGTCTTAGCAGGCATTATCCCTATGTAAACATGCGAGGTGGTAAATGTGGAAGGAAGAGATATCTACAATAAGAACGGGTTTGTATCCATAGATGATATCTTTCAAGAATCTGGAAAATATTCAACTGGAAAAAGCATAGATGATATTGTAGGCGCTGGCGATAATAAAAAGCCTTCAGCTGACAAGGAGATCATAAGGAACATACTTGAAGACAAGGTAGTTTTCTTCAAGCAAATTTTGGATGACATCGACAACCAGGTTAAAGACAGGATGATCTTAAAAGAAAGCATCCTGCATAAATTAGATGAACGGCTTTGCGATCTTAAAACCAAAATATATGAAATTGAGACATGGGGCCTTGGCAGGAATAAAAGCATTGATTCCAGGAGAGACAAGCTTGAAAAGGAGATAGAAGCCCTTGCCAAACAGAAGTCAGAAGAGCACAGGGAAAGCTGGAGAGACATTGCCTTGCTGAGAAAAGAGCACAGGCAATTCAGCCAGCAATACAGGAACGCTGCAAGAAAAACCGGCCTTATAAGCAAACTTGAAGAAAATGGAACAGAAAGCGCCTGAGTTGGTTTCGCTTCTTGAAGCCATGGACAGAGAAATTGCCGAAGCAGGAAAAGCGGCTCAGGAGCAAACTAAGCTGAAAAAATGAATTCCTTTTATTTCGGGTATAAAAATCCAAAGAAGAGCAGAAGGATTACTGTAAGGCTGGACAGTGAAACTTATAGCCTGCTCCAGACTAAAAGTCTTCCATATTCTGATGTTATCAGAAAAGCCCTGCAAAAATACTTTTCATGAATATTAATCCTAATTACCAAGTTCGCCCTTTCTCAGTTCCTTGTATTTTGACTGGATTTCCGGAATGCTTAACAGCTTAATAAGCGCATCATCATATTGCGCTCGGTTATTAAGCTGTTTCTGGATATTTTCCAGTTCAGAACGGATTTTTATTATTTCCTGTCCTTCAGATACAGATGCAGCCAAGTCTTTTCTATCAAGGGGGCGTTTGCAGTTATGGCAAAATTTATCTGTAAAGCCAGATACAGAATTGCAGAATTTGCATGTTTTGGTCTTGGGGGTGTTATTTACATGGCCTTTGTCAGGCTCAAGAAGCCCTTTCCTGGCTAATTGCTTTTTAAGCATATCTTCCTGGTTAGTGTAATCATACGTTGAAATTTGCTTGGTGCTTGTCCATCTGGCAACATGCTGTATCTCAACATCACTTTCTCCCATTATTTTTCTGAAGGTCACTCCGTTCCTTTTAAGGGAATAACAAGTGATGCTTTTGTTGATGCCTAGGGCAGCGCAGGCTTTCTTCAGATGCATGTTTATTGCTACCGGATTAAGCTGGCGCTTTGGGCCTTGCTTAACGCTTAAGATAAACAGGTACGCATTAGGATCGCTTTTAAACGGATGCGACTCAAGCCATTTCATAAGGTATGGGTAGCTGTCTATGCAAAGCAGGAAGCCGCAGCCTTCCTTGCCGTGCTCTGAGATGTACAGTTTGGCATGGTTATCAAACAGCTCAATATTGCGTATTTTGATATAAAGGATTTCCTGGGGCCTGCCAAGGCTTTCGTGGGCAAGTGTAATGTAGCATTGGAGCCTGGCATCTTTGCTGAAATAGCCGACCAGCTTTTCGTATTCTTCAAAATCAAGGCGGTCATTGCGGAGCTTTTCTCTGCTTTTGTCCATTTTGGCTGACAGGTGCCTTACTACGTAAGGCACTATGGTTTCATCTTCCCTGCCCTTTTCATCTTTTTCAGGGAAAAGGGATTTCCATAGGTGTCGTATGTCTTTAATAAAATCTGATTTGCTTTTAGGAGACTTATATACGGAATGCATAAAAGACACAATTTTATTGATCTCTGGGCGTTGGCAGCCTGCTAAATCATGCTCAGTTGAATAAGTGATTAGTTTGAGTGTCTGAAACAACCTCATACGCCTTATATAACTAATATCCTTTGTTTCGAATAACAGAAATAGCTTTTTGTAGTATTTCAGGTTGGCAGGGTTGCGGCAGTAATATTTTCGCTTTGAGCTTGCCTTGGGTTTTTTTAAAAGCTCATCTAAGTTTTCCTTAAACTCACTATATCTTTTTTCGCTGTTGTATATATCGTTTTCAGCCATGGAGACACCTCTGCACGTTGGATGATTCTGTTTTTGTTAACTCACGTATTAAATGCTGTTTCCGTTTGGGAGATGGACAAGACATAGAAAAAGTAAAGCATGCAATCTCTCTCACCGAAGAACAAGCCAGATACATAACAAGGCTTGGAACAGGAGAGTGCATTGTGCGCATACCAAGAGAAGAGCCTTTTATCATCAACACGCTAAAGGTCAACCTCGAATAGAAAGGAGCCTTTTATGTCTCATGCGATACAACTATCGGCGCAGAGGCAAGTAAACCAATACGCCAGAACGCTTGGCGAGTATGAGTGGTTTGACGAAGGCAACAAGTTCAAGGCATTGGAAGCGCTGGAAGCGTATGCCTATGCTGCTTTCAATAATGTCCCTAAGCTGCCTGCTCAATACAAGAAGCAGGCAATGTCTGTCTTTAACAAGGACAAGGCTGAGAAGGCTGTTTATGTGGGTGAACAGCTGGGCATGCCGAGCAAGCTGTTTGCTGTGCATGACGGCAATGTGCATAAGCCTTTTGCAATCAAGAGCAGCAAGTTCGATTGGAAAGTTCTGCCAGTAGAAATTTCCAGGGAGCCTGTCCCTGAATTTGTCATGCGCAATCTCATGGCGTTTCGCCAGGCAGGCACTGTCTTTGAAAAATACGCAGTGGCTGTGCCAGGCAGTCTCAACCATGTTCCTGCAAAATTCGCCCTCAAGCACGAGACAGCAAGAACTCTCCAGCAAATCGGAACAGCAGCCAAGGCTGTTGCCAAAGCTGCTGCGAAAGCATCCACCGCAGCTGCTGTCGGAGCTTCTGCTGTCGTAGTGGGAGCGTCTGCTGTAGTGATTGGAGCAATCGCGGTGCCTGCTGCGGTTGTTGCTGCTTCCTTGCAGGACCCGGTTTTTCTCGGAACCTATGGAGAAGAGCCTGCCTACTTGGTGGAGATAGGAAGATGGATTTAAATCTGAAATTCGGCAAGCTCATCAACATGAAAAAGGCAGGCAAAGCACGCTATGCGCCTGGTGTAGAGCTTGGGCGTAATGGCAGGGTGCTGAAGCTTGCGCAAGGAGATTTGCTGAAAGCCACAACCATGCTGGCAATGACAGGGGCTATGGCAATGCTCATTGTCACTATAGGCTTTAAGTTAAGTTATCTGTGGCAGCAAAGCCCTGTGCTCATCTTTTTAGGCAATATAACAGCGCTTGTATTTCTGTTAATCAGTCAGGTTGCGACTTTCTTTTGGTACCTGATTACAGGCATGTCATGGCCTATGAATGCTATTGCAAACGCCCTGCCCGCTGGAAGTGTAAAACTTCAAACTTCAGTTTGCTTTTTTCCCGTAACTCTTACAGCGCTTGTAATAGGGCTAAGGACTTACATGAGGATTTATGTGTCCAAAAAAAGCGCATATATCACTTTGAGCGTTTGCATCGGCCTGATTGCTTTGTGTGTTTTCATCCTTTATCAGGCATAGGAGTCAGAGATGAATCTATACGGAATTCTATTCATAGCCTTGGGAGTGATTGTCTTCGCCTGGCTTACAGGCATGGCAGAGCCTTTCGGATTGATAAGAGGACAATTCACTCAGGTTGTGGAGCCTATCAAAGAAAACAGCCTGCCATATAACACAGCAATTCTGATTCTTGTGGTAATCGGCTTGTCTGCTGTCGCCAGTTGGCTTTTCAGGAGAAGAAATGATGGCGAAGAAGGACGTGACAGATTCGGAAATCGCGGTGTTGATGAGGCCGGTGCACGCATCCCTGAAGAAATACCTCGTCAGGAGACAGCCAACCCAAGAAGACGAGCCTGAGCAGGCAAAGAACAAGCCACATAAAAAGTCCGGGAGGCAGGGCGGCAGCAAATCAGCGAATCAGGGCGACAGCGTTTCGGGTAGGCGGGGAGGCAGCGTTTCGAGCGAGCGGGGAGGCAGCAGCCAGCAGTCAATTATTTCTGACGAAGAGCATGAGTATCTGGAAAGCGTTTATGAATATCCAAATCTCAGTTTGACGGCAAGGGGTGAAAAGCTGGCTTTATCAGCAGACAAAAGGACAAGAATGAAAAACTCCTTAATCCAAAGAAAAATGCTGGTCGAGTTCTCTGTTGACTTAGGCAGCGATTATGGCGGCAGGGTCAAGATGCTCAGGCTTACTGATGAAGGATGTAAGGCCATAGGCAGGAAAGCTCCTGGCAGCGTTTCGCCGAGGCAGGGCAGCTTTGAGCATTTATGGTGGCAGGTTTTTATAGCCAATGATTATGCAGCAAGAGGCTACAAGGTAAATATTGAAAAGCTCTTAAATGGTAAGTCTGCCGATATCGGTGTTAGAAAAGGTAGTGAAATAGTAGCTGTGGAAGTTGAATTAACTCCGAAAAACTCTTTGTATAATTTCAAGGCTGATATAGATGCTGGTTTTGCTCGGGTTATTCTGGCCTGCAAAAACCAAAATGTAAAAACCCAAGTTGAAAAGAAAATAAATGCCTTTATCGAAGACAATCCCAGATACGAAGGCAAGGCAAGGATTATGCTCTTGAACGAATTTCCTTTTGTGAAGAGCCTAAAAAAGGAAATCAGGGGTTGCTAAGGAGGTAAGCCATGCTGGTAGAGATCAAGAACCCTGAAAAGTTGCACCAACTGGAAAGGCAGACCGGGATTCCTGTTGAGGTACTGGTTAATGAAATACTCGACGTTCATTTGGATGAAAACAAGAAAGGCCAATTTTTAGTGCGCGAGCTTGACAAGGCGTTTGAGCGGTACAAGAAAATTCAAGGGATGAAAAGCTGAATAAAGCCTATGGAAAAGAGAATGCTTTCTGTCAAAGAGCTTGCCGTGTACATAGGCTTGGCTCCGCAGACTATCAAGAACCAGCTGTATGCCGGCGAGTTCTTCATCCCGCCCAAGAAAATCGGCAGGAAGCTTCTCTGGGACAAGAAGATGGTTGATAAGTATCTGGAAGAATTGCCTGTTATGGATTATTGACTCAACAGAAGTACAGGGTATATCATCTTCGCAGAAAGGAGGTGAAAATATCCTGCTGTTGGTGCTCCAGATAGGAGCAACCTAATGGGAATCTTTAGGAAAAGCAAGGACAGCAAAGGCAAGCCAACAGGGCCTTGGTACATACAGTACCCTGCTGAACGTGACGCTTTAACAGGCAAGATTCAGTACAAGACAGAAAGGGCGTCATGGCACAAGAAAAAGGCCCAGGACCTGCTTAGACAAAAGCAGGAAGAGTTTCTGGAACGGGACAAGCTTGGGATCACATGCAAGCGAGACATGTCTTTTGCAGAGATTATGGACTGGGGCTTGGCTCAGGAAGTGATGAAGGTTAAAGCATCTGCTTTATCTGACGTGGCGCGGATGGAACAGCTGAAAAAGCATTTTGAAGGCCAGAAAGCCTGCCAGATTACTCCGTTGATGGCCGACAGCTTTAGGATTGCCATGGCCAAGACCAAATCAGCCAGGACTGGAAGGCCTTACGCTGGCACCACGGTAAACAAGGCCATAAGCCTTGCCAGGCGGGTTTACTACCTGGCTATGGACCAGGGCATGGTCAATACCAATCCATTCGCAAGACGCGGCACTTTCAAGGAACACCCCAAAGGCAAGTACATTCCAGATGAGGAGTTTAGGGCAATCCTGGAACGTTTGCCTGATTACTTTAAGCCGGTCAGTCTGACCGCTTATTTGACAGGCATGCGCAGGGGCGAAATCTTCAACATGGAATGGAGCCAGGTGGACCTGGATAAGGGCACGATTGACTTGTCTGCCGAGGACACCAAGACCAATGAGCCTAGAGTAATCTACCTGGGCAGCCTGCCAGAGCTAAGGCGTGTGTTCGTGGAAGCCAAGCTTAGGAAAAAGCCGGGACAGAAGCTGGTCTTCACCAATGCTGACGGCAAGCCCATCCAGAAGCAGTATTCTGTGAGGCTGTTCAAGAAGGCTTGCTCAGAAGCTAAGGTCGGCCCTTACCGCTTCCATGACCTGAGGCACACGTTCAATACCAACATGGTCAAGGCTGGGGTTGACAGGTCAGTCATCATGAAGCTCACAGGCCATAAGACCCTGGCCATGTTCCTCAGGTACAGCCACTTGGATAAAGAGCAGTCAGAGTCTGCCATGGAAAGCCTGGGATCACTGCTTGAGGCAAAGAGGCGGGAGTCTCATGCCTAGCCTCTTCAAAACTGGCGGAGTAGCCTTGAAAACGTCTACTCCATATCTACTCCACGCGAGGAAAAGGGTTAGCCATCGCTGGCTAACCCTTTGATATTCTTGGCAGTCCCAACGGGGTTCGAACCCGTGTCTTCGGCGTGAGAGGCCGATATCCTAGGCCACTAGACGATGGGACCGCGCGCAAACGTATGTATGGCTGGCGGACTAGGATTCGAACCTAGATAGGCAGATCCAGAGTCTGCAGTCCTGCCATTAGACGATCCGCCAGCACTGCATGGATTCATTTATAGCCTCGGGCCGGCGTCGTCAAGGGCTTTTTAGCAGATTTATCGTCCCCTGGCCACAGCCAAAGCCTTCTTAAGCCTGGCCATAACCCGCGAGGGCCCCAGGATGGCCATCACCTCAAAGATGCCCGGGCTGAAGGTGCGGCCCATGAGCGCCACCCGCACCGGCTGGGCCACGTCTTTCATCTTCAAGCCCAGCTCCTGGGTCAGGTTTTGGAAGGCCGGCTCCATGGCCGAGGGGTCGGCGCCCAGCTCCTGCACCAGGGCCAGGACCCGCTCCAGCACCGGGGCCTGGGCCGGCGTCAGGAACTTCTGGGCCGCGGCCGGGTCCAGGACCGGCTCATCCTTGAGGAAGGGCTCGGCCCAGTCGGCCAGCTCCAGCAGGGTCTTGGCTCGGGGGGTCAATTGGGGCAGGCAGGCGGCCAGCAGGTCTGGGTCCAGCCGCTCCAGCCCGCGCTGGGCCAGGAAGGGCGGCACCAGCTCGGTCAGGCGGCTCACCGAGGCAGCCTGGATGTAGCGCTGGTTCATGCGCAGCAGCTTGTCCTGGTCGAAGACCGCGGCGCTGCGGCCCACCGCGCCCAGGTCGAAGTAATCGATCAGCTCCTGGCGGCTGAACATCTCCTGGTCGCCGTGGGACCAGCCCAGGCGGGCCAGGGCGTTGAGCATGGCCTCGGGCAGGTATCCCAGGTCGCGGTAGTCCATGACCGCGGTGGCGCCGTGGCGCTTGCTCAGCTTGGTCTTGTCCGGGCCCAGGATCATGGGCACGTGGGCAAACAGGGGCAGGGGCGCGTCCAGGGCCTGGTAGAGGAGTATCTGGCGCGGGGTGTTGTTCACGTGGTCGTCGCCGCGGATCACGTGGCTGATGTTCATGTCTATGTCGTCCACCACCACGGCCAGGTGGTAGGTGGGCGAGCCGTCGCTGCGCAGGATCACCAGGTCGTCCAGCTCGGCGTTGTCGAAGCTGATGGGCCCCTTGACCAGGTCGTTGTAGACCGTGGCCCCGCTGCGGGGGCCCTTGTAGCGCACCACGGCCCCAGGCGCCGGGCCTAGGCCCTTATCCCGGCAGGCGCCGTCGTACATGGGCTTGGCCTTGACGGCCATGGCCTGCTGGCGCTTCTGCTCCAGGGTCTCGGGCGAGCAGTGGCACCAGTAGGCGCGGCCGCTCTGCAGCATCTGGTCCACGGCCTGGCGATAGCGCTCGAAGCGCTGGCTCTGGAAAAAGGGCCCCTCGTCATAGTCCAGGCCCAGCCACTCCATGGCCTCTAAGATGCCCTGGGTGTGCTCGTCCTTGCTGCGCTGGCGGTCGGTGTCCTCCAGACGCAGGACAAAGGCGCCGTGGTGGTGACGGGCGAAGAGCCAGTTGAACAGGGCGGTGCGGGCGCCGCCCAGGTGCAGGGCCCCGGTGGGCGAGGGCGGGAAGCGGGTGCGCACTTTAGGAGTGTGGTCGTCGGTCTGGGGCATGTGTGTTTATCCCGTGGCTAAGCGCTGCGTCGAACCAGGCGCGGCCAGGTTATCAGAGTAATTACTTCACTATCAGCCCGGCGTAGGCCACCACTTCGCGGTCGTCGCCGGTGACCGCCCCGCTGTTGGTGTAGGCCACCAGCTCGGCCGCGCTGGCGCCCAGCTCCAGGGCCGCCACCAGGGCCACGGTGGTGGGCAGCACTCCGCACATGCTGATATTGAGGCCGGTCACCGTGCGGTAGAGGGCCTGGGGGTCCAGGGCCAGTATGGCCTCCAAGGCCTTGGAATCCTTGGCCTGGGCCTGCTGGGCCGACTCATAGTGCGTCATGTCGGTGCTGGCCACCATGAGCACCGGCTCGCCCAGGGCCTTGATGGCCCCGGCGATGTCCCGGCCTAACTGCTGGCACTCGGCAAAGGAGAGCATGGACAGGCACAGCGGGGTGAGCAGGAAATCTTCGCGCAAACACTGCAAGATGGGCACCTGCACTTCCAGCGAGTGCTCGTACCGGTGGGCCAGGCTGTCCTCGCTGGCCAGGGCGCTGCGGCCGGTGATCTCCCGTCCCAGCCTAGCGTCCAGCTGCACCGCGCCCAGGGGGGTCTGCCAGGCACCCTGACTCATCACCGCCGCCCGCTGGCCCAGGCCCTGGTGGTTGGGGCCCATGACCAGCACCCGCGAGGGTATCTGCACCCGGCTGAGCACCTTACCGGCCACGGCACCGGAGAAGATGTAGCCGGCGTGGGGGCAGACCGCGGCCAGGGCCGGCGCGGGCCGGGCCCCCGGCTCCAGGAAGCCCTCGATCATGGCCCGCAGCTCTTGGGGGTGGCCGGGGTAAAAACGGCCGGCCACGGCAGGGGCGCGCAGCATGGCTCTCCTCCAGGACTCGGGTTGGGGCCGGGGACAAACCCCGGCCTAGGCAATGCTTAGCATACCGCCCCCAGAGCCGCAAGCAAGCGCGCCCAGGGCCGGGGCCGGCATTGCCCCTTTCCCCGCCGGGCATTTTTTTGGCATTATGGGGCCTCGGGCCGCTTATGGTCCGCCAGCAGGGGGGCGCGCATGGACCGCACGGACAAGCAGGCCTGGTTCTACCTGATCAGCTTCCTGGCCATCCTGGTCTGGTCGGGCGTGCGGCCCTATGACCGCTTCACCTGGTGGCTGGAGGTGGCCCCGGCCCTGATGGGCCTCATCGCCCTGGGCGCCACCTATAGGCGCTTCCGCTTCACCCGCCTGGTCTACCTGCTGGTCTGGCTGCACGCCATCATCCTGGTGATCGGCGGCCACTACACCTACGCCCGTATGCCCCTGTTCGACTGGCTGGACCAGGCCTTTAACCTGGGGCGCAACCACTACGACAAGGTGGGGCACCTGGCCCAGGGCTTCGTGCCGGCCCTGGTGGCCCGTGAGGTGCTGATCCGCAACCGGGTGGTGGCCCGCCGGGGCTGACTGTCGTTGATCGTGGTGAGCATCTGCCTGGCCCTGAGCGCCTTCTACGAGCTGATCGAGTGGTGGGTGGCGGTGTTCACGGGCACCGCGGCCGATGACTTCCTGGGCACCCAGGGCTACGTCTGGGACACCCAAAGCGACATGGCCCTGTGCCTGCTGGGCGCGGTGGCCGCCCTGCTCACGCTCTCGCGGGTGCAGGACCGCCAGATCGCCCGGCAGACCGCCCCGCCGGATAAGTAGGCTTTGCCGGCGGGCAATGGGTTAACCATAGCAAGGAGGCAGATACCATGACCGCGGCGTCCCAACAGGCCCTGCAAGGGCTGCGCGACCTGAGCATGCTCCAGTGGTACGTGATTCCCCTGCTGGCCTACACCTTCTACATGTACAGCGCCCACGTGAAGCGGGCCCGGCGCACCGGCGACTGGAACGCCATCTTGGCCGGCCTGACCATCTTCGGCATGGACTTCGTCAACGAGACCATCAACGGCTGGATACTGCACTTCAGCCAGCGCTCGGCCCTGTGGACCGCGCCCGGCCCCACCGCCCTGCGCACCATGGTGGGCTGGAACATCGAGATCATGTTCATGTTCATCATCCTGGGCCTGATCTACTACCAGACCATCTCCGACGACCCCAAGGAGAAGATCCTGGGCGTCCCCAACCGCTGGTTCTGGGCCATCGGCTACAGCGCCTTCTGCGTGTTCATCGAGTGCTTCTTGAACAAGGGCGGCCTGTTGGTCTGGGAGTACTCCTTCTGGAAGCTGAGCTTCGGCGGGGTGTGGCTGATCTTCCTGTTCGGCTATCTGCACTTCTTCGTGGCGGCCCTGATCGTCATCAGCCTCAAGGCCCTGCGCAGCAAGATAATCATGGTGAGCGTCATCTACGCCGTGGCCGTGGTGATGAACATCTACGGCCTGGGCATCATGGGCTGGAAGTATTAGGCCCCGCCCTTGAGGACCCGGCCCCCAGCCGCTAAAATTACCTCTCGTTACCGGGAGGTTCATCATGCGCCGCGCCCTGATCATCGTGGACATGCTCAACGACTTCGTGCGGCCGGGGGCGCCCCTGTTCGTGCCCGGCGCGCCTGAGATCATCCCGGCCATCCAGGACGAGCTGGCCAGGGCCCGGGCCGCCGGCGATCTGGTGGTCTACGTCTGCGACGCCCACGACCCGGACGACAAGGAGTTCGCCCGCTTCCCGCCGCACGCCATGGCCGACAGCGCCGGCGCCCAGATCGTGGAGGAGCTGACCCCCCGGCCCGGCGAGGCGGTGCTGAGCAAGCGCCGCCTGGACCCCTTCTTCGAAACCGAGCTGGACCAGGTGCTGGCCCGCGCGGGCGTGCAGGAGGCCACGGTGGTGGGTGTGTGCACCCACATCTGCGTGATGGAGACCGTGGCCGGCCTGTCCAGCCGCGACATCCCGGCCCGGGTGCCCCAGGCGGCGGTGGCCGACTTCGACCCCGAGCAGGCCCAGGCCGCCCTGCAGCGCATGGCGCGGGTGTTCGGGGCCCAGATCGTCTGACCCCCTGTGGGCCCGGCCGGCCAGGCCGCGCTTTGTGGCCAGGGCCGAAGATGGTAAGCTTTAAGGCGGGCGGGCCGCCGGGTCCGGCCCTGACATCACCCCTCGCAAAGGAAAATACCGCATGGACGCGCCGGTTAAGCTGTACGCCCTGAGCACCTGCAGCCACTGCAAGAACACCAAGAAGCTGCTGGACGAACACGGCGTGAAATACGAAATGGTCGACGTGGACCTCTGTCAGGGCGACGAGCGCGACCGGCTGGTGGCCGAGGTCAAGAAGTACAACCCCAACTGCTCCTTCCCTACCCTGCTGGTGGGCGACAAGGTGATCGTGGGCTACCGGGAGCAGGACATCAAGGAGGCCCTGGGACTATGACCGCCACCGAACTCTACGAGATGCTGCGCAAGGCGCAGGAGCCCAAGGGCTACTTCTTCAACCAGGACCGCCAGCGCACCCTGGAGCTCCTGGAGGGGCTGTTGATCAACAAGAAGCGCTACGGCTACATGTGCTGCCCCTGCCGCCTGGCCTCCGGCGACCGGCAAAAGGACGCGGACATCATCTGCCCCTGCGTCTACCGGGGGCCGGACGTGGCCGAGTACGGCTCCTGCTACTGCAACCTGTACGTGAGCCAGGAGTGGAACCAGGGGCAGGTGCCGGTGGTGTACGTGCCCGAGCGGCGCCCGCCGGAGAAGATGGCCTTCTAGCCTGCTGCGGGCCGGGCCCCGCGGGCGGCCCGTCAGGGGAGAAGATCGGCGGCCGGGCCCTCGGGCCCGGCCGAAACATTAGTTAGCGGGGGGCGTGGGTGGTGGCCTGGCCTTCCAGGGAGCACTGGGTGAAGTCTATCTTCTGGCCGCAGCCCTTGCAGAAATGCTCCTTGTCGAACTCGTCGGAAAAGATTTCCTTTTCTTTGCCGCAATTCGGGCACTTGCAGGTAAAGGCCTTGAGACCCTTGAATTCCTCAAAGCCAGGGCAATGACGGGGAGTGGTCACGGTGCTCTCCTTTTTCTAGGGCCAGGGTTTGCGCCGGCGCCCGGCCCACGGCTGCGCCGCCTGCTTGGGGGCGGGATTTCCTTGGACGGGCGTTGATAATAATATAATGCCCGCCGGCCGCCGAACCGTCAAGGCGGCCGCGGCCGGGCCGGCGGCGGCTTGCATCTGGCCCTGGTTTGGTGTAGTTAGAACCCTTCGGGCCCCGCGCCGCGGGCACCCGGCGCCGCACTCATCGATCCTGTGGAGGACCCTTCATGGCAGACGTGGCTCCTTTTCGGGCCCTGCGCTACGACCAGAGCAAGGTTTCCAACCTCACCAACGTGGTCACGCCGCCCTACGACGTAATCAACCCCCAGCAGCAGGCCGAGTACTACGCCTCGGACCCCTATAACATCATCCGGGTGGAGCTGAACAAGAAGCGCCAGAGCGACAGCACCGCCGAAAACCGCTACACCCGCTCGGCCCAGCACTTCGCCAACTGGCAGGCCCAGGGCGTCCTCAAGCGCGACCCCGCGCCGGCCTTTTACATCAGCGAGACCACCTACCAGGACGCCGAGGGCCAGAAGCGGGTGCGCCGGGGCTTCTTCACCCTGCTCAAGGTGGCGGACGTGTCCGAGCGCAAGGTGCTGCCCCACGAGCAGACCTTCACCGTGCACAAGGAAGACCGCTTCCAGCTCACCAAGGCCGTGCAGGCCAACATCTCGCCCATCTTCGCCCTGTACCCCGACGACGACAACCAGGTGATGGGAGCCCTGGACGCGGCCCGGGAGCCCGAGCCCATCGAGGACTTCGTGGACCCCATGGGCCTGCCCCAGAAGCTCTACCGCATCACCGACGGCCAGGCCTGCCGCCGGGTGCAGGAGCTGATGCACCACAAGGTGATCTTCATCGCCGACGGCCACCACCGCTACGAGACGGCCATCAACTACCGCAACTACATGCGCAGCCAGGCGCCCCAGGCCGGGCCCCAGGCCAGCTTCAACTATACGATGACCTACCTCTGCTCCATGAACGATCCGGGCCTGACCATCTTCGCCTGCCACCGGATGCTGCCCCACCTGGACGGATTTGCCGCCGAGGACTTTCTGCGCCTGGCCAAGCCCTACTTCGACGTGCAGGAGATCTCCATCCAGGGCCGGCCCGACGACGTGCGCAGCCGCCTGACCCAGGCCCTGGCCCAGGCCGACGCCCGTGGCAACAGCCTGGGCCTGGTCTCCCACGACAGCGAGGTGGGCTATCTGCTCACGGTCAAACCCGAGGCCGTCAAAAACCTGCAGAACGCGAACCTGGCCGCCCCCCTGGCCAGGCTGGACGTGGTGATTTTGACCTCCCTGGTGCTGGAGAAGCTCTTGGGCCTGGACAACGCGGCCCGTGACCAGGAGCACACCATCGAGTACGTGGCTGACATGCACTACGTGCTGGACAAGGTGCGCTACGGCAAGGCCCGCCTGGCCTTCCTGCTCAACCCCACCAAGGTGGAGCAGGTGCAGGAGATCGCCACCGCCGGGCTGATCATGCCCCGCAAGGCCACCTACTTCTACCCCAAGGTGCTCACGGGCCTGGTGATCAACCCCCTGGACCCGGCCGAGAAGGTGGCCGGCTGCCCGCAGTAGGCCGGCCCATGGCGGCACAGGGCACCGGGGCCACCAGCCTGGATTGCCTGGGCCGCCACGTCCTGGAGCAGCCGACCGCCGGCTACCGCTTTTCCATCGACAGCGTGCTGCTGGCCGCCTTTGCGCCGGCCGCGGCCGGCCCAGTGGCCGACCTGGGGGCCGGCTGCGGGGTGCTCTGCGTGCTCCTGGCCGCGCGGGGCCTGGCCGGGCCCTTCTGGGCCCTGGAGATCGACCCCCTGGCCGCGGCCTGCTGCGGGCGCAACTTCGCCCGAGCCGGCCTGGAGGGCCGGGTGCTGGTGCACGACCTCAGCCAGACCATGGACCAGCCCAGGCCCGGCTCCTGCGCCCTGGTCATCAGCAACCCGCCCTTCGGCCGGCCCGGCCACGGCCGCCTGCCCCCGCACCCAGCCCGAGCCCAGGCCCGCCACGAGCTGGCTCTGCCGGCACAGGCCCTCTGGCAGCGGGCGGCGGAGCTGCTGCCCGCCCGGGGGCGGCTGGCCTTGTGCTGGCCGCCGGCCCGCCTGCCCCAGGCCCTGGCCGGCCTGGAGGCCCACCACTTGGCCCCCAAGCGGCTGCGCCTGGTGCACGGCCGGGCCGGGGCCGCGGCCAAGCTGGCCCTGATCGAGGCGGTCAAGGACGGCCGGGCCCAGCTCAGGGTGGAGCCGCCCCTGATCGTCTACGGCTCCGGCCAGCGCCACACGGCCGAAGTGGAGTCTATGTACCGGGAGCTTTGCGGGCCCTGAGCGCGGCCCGGAGCAGGCCCTCCAGGGCCTGGCGCAGATCGGGGTCGGCCACGGCCTTAAGCTCCGCGGCCACCTGGGCCTCTTCCTGGGCGCTCAGCTCGGGCAAGGGCGCCGAGGGCGGGGCGGCGGGCAGGGCCGGCGAGGGCGCGCTGACCAGCTTCAGGCGACGGACCGAAAAGCCCATCTCCTGCAGCCGGCCGCACAGGGCCGGGCCGGCCAGGCCCAGCTCCTGGCGCCAGGCCGCGCCGCTGACCGCCACCACCAGCACCCCCTCGGCCTCCAGGCACACGGGCAGGGCCCGGCGGGCCATGGTCTGGCCCGCGGCCCGGCGCCAGGCCGAGAGCAGCTCCGGGGGCGGCAGGCGGCCGGGCAGCAGCCCGGCCAGCAGCTCGGCCAAGGCAGTGGGCTGGTCAGTCATGGCCCCAGTATAGGTCCGGCCGCCTGGCCCGCCAAGGCGTTTGTGGCCGGGCCGCGGCCTTGCCAAGGCCTGGGGCAGCCTATAGACTGGGGCAGATTTGACCCCCTAGGCCCGGAGAGCCCATGTCCAGCCGCCCAGAGCCGCCAGCCCCCCTGCCCTTGCCAGAGCGCCTGGCCTATGCCCGCGAAACCGTGGGCGGCGACCCCCTGGCCGCGGACCTGGGCCTGGTGGTGGAGGAGGTGAGCGAGGGGCGGGCGGTGGTGAGCCTGGTGCCCCAGGCCCGGCACCTGAACGCGGTGGGCCGGGTGCACGGCTCGGCGCTCTACGCCCTGGCCGACCAGGCCATGGCCGTGGCGGCCAACACCCTGGAGCGCCGGGCCCTGATCGTGCAGGCCCAGGTCAACTTCCTGGACAAGGCGCTGCCCGGCCAGAAGCTCCTGGCCACGGCCCAGGTGCGCGACCTCAAGCGCAGCCTGAGCCTGTGGGAGGTGACCATCTGCGACCAGGAGGGCCGCCAGGTGGCCCTGGCCCAGGGCCTGGGCTATCACGGGGGGGCCGGCTAGAGTGCGCACCCGTGACGTTCTCCTGATCGTGGTGGCCTTCGCCGGCGTGGCCGGCGGGGTGTTCACCCCGGCCCTGGGGCTCATCTTCACCCCGGCCACCCTGTACCTGATGATGCTCATCCTGTACCTGAGCTTCCTGCGCATAGACTTCGCCTCCCTGGCCCGGCTGGGTGCGGCCGGGGCGGGCCAGGTGGCCCTGTGGACGCTGCTGAAGCTGGTGGTGCTGCCCCTGGTGCTGTGGGCCCTGACCGCCTGGCTGGCCCCGCGTTGGGCCCTGGCGGTGCTACTCTTGGCCGGGGTCTCGGCCGGGGTTACGGCGCCCTTCTTCGCCCAGGTGCTGGCCGTGGACGCCAGCCGCGCCCTGCAGGTGACGGTGTTCACCTCCCTGATCGTACCGGTGAGCCTGCCCGGCCTGGTGAGCCTGCTGCAGGGGGCGCAGCTGTCCATCCCCTTCAGCCACATGTTCCGCATGCTGGCCCTGGTGATTTTCGTGCCCCTGGCCCTGGCCTACCTGAGCAAGCGCTTCCTGCCCCGCCTGCCCGCGGCCCTGGATCGCGTGCAGTACCCCCTGACCCTGGTGATTTTCTTTTTGATCAACCTGGGCGTGTTCGCGCCCTACGCCGAGTTTTTGCGCAGCCAGGGCCACGACGTGCTGGTGGCGGTGATCATCAGCTTCCTGGTGGGCGGAGCCAGTCTGCTCATCGTGATGCTGGTGGTGGGCCTGAGCCGGGACCGGGCCCTGAGCCTGGCCGGCGGGGTGGGGATGATCTTCATCAACAACGTGCTCATCGTGGTGTTCGCGGCCCGCTTCTTCGGCCCCGAGTGCCCGCTGTTGGCCGCGGCCTACATGCTGCCCCTGTTCATGAGCCTGCTGCCCCTGCGGGCCCTGTCCCAGCGCTGCCGCGGAAGGGAGAAGACCTGAGCATGTTCCTGGCCGTATTCTTCACCATCTATGTAGGCCTGCACCTGCTACTCTACGCGGCCACGCGCTTTCTGCTGCCGTCGGGGCTGGCCCCGCGCCTGTTGCTGTGGGCCTTCTTCGCCCTGATGATCGCGGCCCCGGCCCTGAGCGTGGTCGCCGGAAACGCCGGGCTGACGCCCATGGCCCGGCTGCTGAGCTGGAGCGGCTACCTGTGGATGGGCTACCTGATCACGGCCCTGCTCTGCCTGGGGGTGCTGGCTGTGGTCCACCTGGCGGCCTGGCCCCTGAGCTGGCTGTGGGAGGGGCTGTCCTGGTCCTGGCGGGCGCGGGCGCCCCTGGCCCTGACCCTGGCCGCGGCCTTTGTCATCACCGCCTACGCCGGCTGGTCGGCCACCCAGGTGCGCGAGGTGCGCCTGACCCTGCCCACCGCCAAGCTGCCCGCGGGCAGCCCGCGCCTGGTCATCGCCCTGACCAGCGATATGCACCTGGGCATGGCCGGCGGCCGGGCCCGGCTGCAGCGGGCGGTGGAGGTGGTCCAGGCGGCGCGGCCGGACGTATGGATCGACGCCGGCGACACCTGGGACCGGCCCCTGCTGGACGCCGAGCGCCTGACGGCCATGATGCGGGCCGTGCAGCCGCGCCTGGGCAAGTACGCCGTGTTCGGCAACCACGAGGAGTACGTGGGCCTGGCCCCCTCCGAGGCCCTGTACCAGGCGGCCGGCTTCAAGGTGCTCATGAACCAGGGGGTGTCTCCGGGGGGCGCGGTCAACATCGCCGGGGTGCTGTCCTCGCGGGAGGCGATAGAGGCCTGGGACCAGAAGGCCCTGGCCGGGCTGGACCCCAAGCTCTACACCATCTTCCTGCGCCACCGCCCCCTGGCCGCCCCCGCCACCCTGGGCCGCTTCGACCTCCAGCTGTCGGGCCACACCCATGGCGGCCAGATGTATCCCATGCACTACCTGACCCGCCTGATCTATCCCCTGTTCCGGGGACTGTACGACCTGGGCCAGGGCTCGCGCCTCTACGTGAGCCGGGGCACCGGCACCTGGGGCCCGCCGCTGAGGCTGCTGGCCCCGCCCGAGGTGACGGTGATCGAGCTGGTGCGGCCGGGCGCGGCCCCGGACCGGAGCGGAAGCTAGCCGCGTGTCCCTGCCCGAGGTGCTGGCCCTGGCCGTGGCCCTGGGTTGCGACGCCTTTGCCGTGGGCCTGGCCGTGGGGGCCGTGCACCGCGCCCCGCGCCAGGTCTTCCGCCTGGCCTTCCACTTCGGCCTGTTCCAGTTCCTCATGCCCCTGGCCGGCTGGTGGCTGGGCGGCGGGCTGTCGGTATTCGCGCGGGACTACGCCCCCTGGATCGCCTGCGCCCTGCTGGTGGTCATCGGCGGCAAGATGATCATCGACAGCCTGGGCCCGGCCCGGGACCAGGCCGCCCGCCTGGACCCCACCAAGGGCTGGTCCCTGCTGGCCCTGTCAATGGCCACCAGCATCGACGCCCTGGGCGTGGGCGCCTCTCTGGGCCTGGTGGGCCGGGCGGTGCTGTTGCCGGCGGTTATCATCGGCATAGTGGCCGCGGGCATGACCCTGGCGGCCATGCAGTTGGCCGGCCTGCTGCCCGCCCGCCTGGGCCACCGCCTGGGGCTCATCGGCGGCCTGGTGCTCCTGGGCATGGCCGTCAAGCTGGTGTTGGGCTGAGGACAATACAGGCTTGACCCCGCCCCGCAGACGTAGTATGTACAAGGCACATACGGGAGACGGCGCCCGACTGGGCTAAGAGGGAAGACGGTGCGAAACCGTCGCGGTCCCGCCGCTGTAACCGGGGACGAAAGCCGCAGCGAGCCACTGTCCATGAGGATGGGAAGGCGCGGCTGCTAGGACGATCCGGGAGCCAGAAGACCTGCCGTTTCCATTAGACCCGCCCGCCGGCGAGACACCGGCGCCGGGCCCGCGCCTCAGGCGGCCTCGGCAACCGCGGGCCTACCTGGGCGATGAAGAAGCAGGGTGCAATCCCCAGTCCCTTCGGGCTGGGGTTTTTGTTTGCCCGCCCCGGCCCGCGGATATCGGCTCCTTCCCTGCAGTGAGGGCTTGGGCCAGCCCTCACGGGGGAACCCGCGGCTCCGGGGACGCCACGCCCCGGAGCCGCATTTTATTTTGCCGTCAGGCCAGGGGCCGCTTTCCTGTCATAGATGCGAGGAGCGGCCTTCGG
>JBFMFU010000019.1:0-6389 GCA_040751985.1 Thermodesulfobacteriota bacterium
CCAATACCGGGTTTTTCAAACCGATTGGGCAATTCATACCTCCAGAATGATCGGCTGAAGGTATTATAGTAAAATATATCAGATAGTTAAAGCTATATTAGCGCACAAGCACCGCGCATCGGCCTCATTTCATTAAATTACGCGCAGATTTCATTAATGTTTTACGTGCCTCATTAAACAAAAATTCTTCTGCATCTACAAGATGTATGTTTCTAAATGTGCAAATTCGGCAAATCAGTATGCCAACTTCTTCTGAGGAAAGGTAACCTACAAGTGATCTTAGTCCCTTTGTATCTCTAAAACCATTAAGTGTTAATTTACCCAATCCTAAAAAAACCGTAGCGACGTCCGTTAACTGTTCATTATCAGACAGCGAACTTAAGCCTATCCCTTTGATCATTAAGTAGTAGTGAGCGAGTTCGTGTGCCATAATAGCAGCTACCAATTCTGGTTTATCACTAATTTCTGACGATATTAGTATCGAACATTGTTTATATTTATCGAAAATAATTTGGCCACCTTCATCTATTTCGGAATACAATATGCTGGGTAATATTGGCACATGTATATGGCCTCCTAGTTGCATCAGCGCTTCATTCAAAGCTATATTCGTCTGTCTTCTAAGACTCATATAAAATCGGGGGGTAGGATCGAAAAAAAACTTTTCATTTAACCTATATATGCCCACCCGTGCAGAAAGAAAGGGAATTTGCTCGTCAAACCAATTTATAATATCTTTCACTACAATGATACCTCTCAAATACTGTTAGTGTTGCCAATTACATTAAAGTTAATTTAATTTTGTTCTAAAATTTTTTGGTGCCCCCGGCCCGATTCGAACGGGCGGCCTACGGCTTAGGAGGCCGTTGCTCTATCCTACTGAGCTACGAGGGCAATTGGCCTTGCGGAAGCAAACCTTAGCACAGGCGGCCCGGCCTGCCAAGCCACCCTAGTGCAGCCTCTGGCCGTCCTTGCTGCGCGGCGGCGCGGCCGGCGGTGCGCCCCGGCCGGGGGCCCCCCGGCGGCGCATCTGCATGTCCAGGTACCCTTGGCTGAAGGGATAGGGGCCGTCCAGGAAGTGGTGGCAGGGGAACAGCTCGCAGTCAGCCGAGCAGTAAGCTACCTTGCGCTGCACGGCGCACTGCAGGATGGGGCAGACCCCGCCCAGCAGGCTGAGCTGGGCGGCCAGCTTCTTGTGGGCCTGCTCCTCCTGGCCCGAGCCGCAGGGGCTGCACTTGCCGCTGCGCATCAGCCCGCAGGTCAGGCAGTTGATGCCGCAGGCGCCGGTGCCCTCAGGCATGGTCCCGCACCAGGTAATGCACCATAAGGTTGGTCAGAGCCCAGAGGCCGTCCAAGGCCAGGTGGTAGTGGGCGTGGGCGTCCAGGCCCACCACGGCACGGGCCTCGAATTCATCGTCCCCGGCCCAAAGCAGCGCGTACAGGGGCAGCATGGGCAGGCCGGGCACTTTCACGGCCACGTCCGCGCCCTCGATGGCCTCGCCGCCCATGGCCAAGGCCCGTTCCAGCAGGGCCTGGGGGTCGTGGCCGAAGCGCTTGACCAGGGGTTTCTTGTTCACGGCGTGGGGGCCCTGAAAGAACTGGGCCCCGCCGGGCAGTTCCTCCGGCGTGACCAGGCGGCCGGACGGGGGCACGCCCAGGGAGCGGCTCAGGGTGCTGACCAGCACCAGGCCGGTCTGGTAGCTGACCCGGCTCTCGGGCTGGTCCAGGCGCCAGACCCGGCGCTGGGCCGGGTCCACGGCCAGGGGCCGGCCCAGCAGGCTCAGCGCGAAGCAGCCGTCCTGCCAGAGGGCGCCGGTGGTCTGGGCGGCCTGCTCCGGCGGCCGGGCGGCCAGGTCATCCCACAGGGCGGGCGGGAGCTGGTCGGCCCAGCGGAAGAGCTGATTCTCGGCCGGGTCCACGGGCACGGCTATTCCTGATCGGGCTGCAGGCTGGGTTTCAGCCGCCGACGGTAGGGGCGCACGCCCTTGCTGTTGCTGTTGTTGCCGGAGGCCATGCGGGTGCGGGCGTAAAACTCCAGATAGCGGGCCACGGCCCGGCGCATCTGGTTGCGCGGCACCACTTCCTGGATGCCGCGTATCTCACCGTAGTAGGACGGGAACAGGTAGGTATCGCCCGAGGTCAACAGCAGCGAATCCGAGCGCACTGCCTTCTCGTCCACCTCGAAGCCGCGGGCCTTCATCACCCGGGGGCCGGTGAAGATGACCAGGGCGTCGGGCTCGGCCAGGCACACGTCGCCCAGGGCGGCGTAGGAGGCGATGGCCCCGCCGGTGCTGGGGTCGGCCAGGATGGAGATGTAGGGCACCCCGGCCCGCTTGAGCCGCTCCACCGCGGCCACGGTTTTGGTCATCTGCATCAGGGCGATGATGCCCTCATAGAGCCGGGCGCCGCCCGAGCAGCACACGCTGACCAGGGGCCAGTTTTTGCGCAGGGCGTACTCCACGGCCAGGCGAAACTTCTCGCCGAAGGCCACGCCCATGGAGCCGCCGGCAAAGGCGAACTCGCTCAGGGCCAGCACCGCCGGGTAGCCGTAGATGGTGGCGTGGGCCGTGACCAAGGATTCGTTGAAGGAGCTTTTCTGCTTGGAGAGGAACTCCCGGTAGTAGTCGTGCAGGTCCTCCTCGGGCAGCAGGTCGAACACGGTCATGTTGCGGAACAGCTCATGGAAGGAGCCGGGGTCGGTCAGGGCGCTGACCCAGCCGGAGGCGTCCAGTACGTGGCGCTTGCCGCACTGGGGGCAGATCTGGAAGCCCTTGAGGTACTCGTCCAGGGGTATCAGGGCCCCACAGCCGTCGCCGTGGGCGCCTTCGGTCTCCTGGCCGCAGCGCACGTAGGCCTGGCCCGGCTCCACCACGGTGCCGTCGCCGTAGTTGTCTTCTAGGTGGATGGTGGCGCCGCTGGGGTCGCTGATGAGCTTGAGCTGGGGCGGCGCCTTGTAGAACTGCTTGAGGGGCTTCTCCACGAAGCGCTTGATCTCGAAAAACTTGCCCGGCGCGATCACCCCCAGCTCCGCGGATTTTTCCAGGCGCTGCTCCAAGAGCTTGTCCAGGCGGCGGCGGAACAGGTCGCGGATGGTGCGCTCCAGATAGGCCGCGATGTTGCTGGCCACGCCCGGAGCGTCCATGACGCTCTTGGTCTGGGGCACCACCGCGTCCACCACTCCGAAGTGTTTGAGGTCCCGGGCCGTGGACTTGCTCACGGCCAGGGCCTCGTCGATGCGGGCCGGGTCGCGGAAGATGATGGCCGCCACCGACTCCGGGGGGGCGGTGGCGTACATGGCGTCCTCCAGCGCCGCCCGCCGGTCAGCCACCTGCATGGCCAGGGCCCCGCCCGAGCCGCCCTCGCCTATCACGATGCTGACGGTGCGGATGGGGACGTTCAAATAGGCCCGGATCAGGTGGGCGATGAAGAAGGCCTGCAGCCGCCGGGCCGAGTACATGCTGATGTCCGCGCCGTAGGTGTCCACCAGCGACAAGAGCAGCGACTCCTCGTGGGGGCCGGTTTCGGCCAGGCGGCGCAGCAGCCGCAGCACCTGGGAGTGCTCGTCGGCGTTGAGCATGCCCCAGTTGGCCTTTTGTACGTCCTTGCTGGTGCGGAACTGCTCGGGCTTGGGCTTTTGCTGGGCCACCACGTACACCCGGCGCTCGGCCAGGTGACCCTCGCCCATGATCAGGGCCTCGCCCTCGGCCTGGTAGTCGCGGAAGTCGGCGAACAGGTGCCGGATGATGTCCGACGAGCGCGGCCGGAAGGGGTGCCGGGTCCGGTTTTTGAATACTTCCAAGAGGCCCAAAGGTGAACTCCTGAAGAGGAAGCCACTGAGCGCGTCCGGCCTGCCTGTCCTGGACTCACTATACCAGGCTAATCCTAGTGACCCAGGCCTAGGGTGTCAAGTGACCGCACATTTTAACAAAAACCCGACCGGCTCCCAGCCGGCTCGGCCAGGGAAAACACTTGCCAGCCCCAGGTCGCTCTGTTATAAATTCCTCGCACTGGCCCGGCCTCCCCTGGCCTGGGCCGCGGTGAACAGCCGGTCATGGTGGCTATAGCTCAGTTGGTTAGAGCGCCAGGTTGTGGCCCTGGAGGTCGTGGGTTCGAATCCCCCTAGCCACCCCAAATACCACACCCCCGGCCCGGTGGCCGGTGTCATTCAGGGGCCAGCAAAAGGCCCGCAGCCGCAACCAGTCCTACCGCCTGCCTTTTCCCAGTGATTTACTCTTGGTGTCATTTTTGTTAAGGTGCGGGCTACGTCCTTTTTTGCAGCTCGACCCTATCCCTGGGCCAGGGTCCAGAGCAGGGAGCTTGGTCCGTGTCCGCCCGCCCGCCCCGCAACATCCAGGTCATTGCCAACCCCTCGGCCGGCCGGGGCAAGGCCAGCCGGGCCGCCCGGCGCCTGATCCGGGCCCTGGAGCAGCGGGGGCTGCGCTTTGAGCTGCACACCACCCAGGGCCGGGGCCATGCCGAGGAGCTGGCCCGCTCGGCCGTGGAGCAAGGCGCAGAGGTGGTGCTGGCCTGCGGCGGCGACGGCACCCTGCACGAGGCGGCCCAGGCCCTGGCCCACAGCGCCACTGCCCTAGCCCCCCTGCCCGCCGGCCGCTGCAATGACTTCTGCCGCTCCCTGGGCCAAGGCTTGGGGCCGGAGCAGATGGCCCAGGCCCTGCTAAACGGCCGGGACCGGGTGCTGGACCTGGCCCGGGTCAACGGCCGGGTGTACTGCACGGTGGGCGCGGTGGGCTTTGACGCCGAGGTAACCCGTTACGTGGACCAGATGCGCTCGCCCCTGTGGGGCAAGCCGGCCTACATCTATGCCGTGCTCAGGGTCCTGAGCAGCTACCAGTTCCCCGAGGTGCGCCTGACCTGGGACGAGGGCGAGTACGAAGGGCCCATCCTCATGGCCGCGGTGGCCAACACCCCCACCTACGGCAACGCCATACGCATCGCGCCAGAAGCCCGGGCCGACGACGGGCTCTTAGACGTGTGCCTGGTGCGGCCGGCCGGGTTCTTCCGGGTGATGGGCCTCTTACCCACGGTGCTCAAGGGCCAGCACGGCGGCCTGCCCGAGGTGAGCTTCCTGCGCACCCGCCGGATAAGCCTGGAGAGCAGCCGGCCGGTGCCCATGTGGGCCGACGGCGAGCCGGTGACCAGCTCGCCCCTGAGCGTGCAGATCGAGCCCCAGGCCCTGCGCGTCCTGCTGCCCGCGGGCTGAGCCACGGGCCAGCCGCCTTACATCTGCAAAAGCTTGAACAGGGCCTGACCGCCGAAGAGCGCGCCCGGCATTGCCGCCAGGGCGCTGCGCTCCTTGAACAATACCGCCAGATAGGCCAGGTAGGCCGGGGACAGCACCCGCGGGTAGCTGAAGGAGTGGCCCCAGATGGACTCGCCGCCGCACAGGGGCACCAGCAGCAGGCCGGCCAGCAGCCACAGGTCCAGGCGCTGCCAGTCCCGCCACAAGAGGAGCGCGTTCAGCCCCAGCAGGGACCAAAAGCCCAGGGCCACCAGCGCCTCGTGCCAGTGGGTGGGCGAAAGCAAAAGGCCCAGGCTGCCCAACAGGGGCCAGGTGAAGTTGCCGGCGTTGGACTGCTCAAAGGTGGGGTGGCCGAAGTGCTGCCAGAGCCAGAGCTGCCAGGCCAGGCCCGCGGCCAGGGGCAGCAGATAGGCCAGCAGGCCCCGGCGGCCCAGCAGCCAGCACCAGGCCGCGCCCATGACCGGGGCCGCGGCGTAGTGCTCCTTGGTCAGCACCATCAGGCCCAGGGCCAGGGAGGCCCACCACAGGGCCCCGGCCGCGACGGCGTACAGGCCCCAGGCCAGCAGCAGGTTGGCCAGGGGTTCGCTCAGGCCCAGCCACACCGGCTGGAACAGGCCGTAGGCGCAGAGAAAGAACAGGGCCCAGGGCAAGGGCGCGCCCAGGCGCACGGCCAGGCGGCACATGACCAGAAAGGCCGCCAGCAGGCAGGCCAGGTTGAAGGCCAGCATCAATCCAGGCAGCCGGTCCTTGTCCCCGTTGCTGAGCAGGTTCAGGACCAGGGGATAGAGCATGCGCTGGTAGCGGTAGGCCGGTGAGTCGATGTTGGCCCAGGCCCCGCGCTGGGCCCAGGGGTCCTGGGCCATGTAGAGGAAGAACTGGCCGTCGTAGCCATAGGCCTCGGGCCGCAGCACCGCGCCGCTGGGCACCCAGCGCGGGTCCTTGGCGAAGTGGCGGCCCAGGTCGATCAGGGCCGTGGGCTGGCTGTAGCCCCGGGCCTCGGACTCGGCATAGTAGGCCAGGCCGCTGACCAGCAGAAAGGCGGCGACCAGGGCGCCGTAGGGCAGCAGAGCCGCCAGCCAGCGCGAGGCGCCCCTGCCCTGCCAGAGGGCGGCCAGGACCAGGGCCAGGG
>JBFMFU010000002.1:0-12924 GCA_040751985.1 Thermodesulfobacteriota bacterium
GGAAGCCCCGCTCGTCGTGCACCAGACCCGTCACGTGATACCGGTACCCCTGCCCTAAATCCGCCAGCTGCGGGATCAGGCTGCCGTCGGTCTTGTAGGGCACGTACCAGTCCGGAGGCACCGTGGGATGCCGCCGGTCGATTATCTCCAGGTCCTTCTCCGACGGCAGCACCACCTTCTCCCGCAGGTGCGCCACCATCTCGTCGGCCAGGAAGATCACCGGCGTGCGGAAGCGCTCGGCCGTGTTGAACGACAGCACCATCAGCTCGAAGCACTCGCTCACCGTGGCCGGGCAAAACACTATGGCCGGGTGGTCCCCGTGCGTGCCCCAGCGCGCCTGCTGCACGTCACCTTGGGCCACGTTGGTGGGCAGGCCCGTAGACGGCCCCCCCCGCATCACGTTCACCACCACCAATGGCGCCTCGGTGATGCAGGCGTAGCCCAGATTCTCCTGCATCAGCGAGAAACCCGGACCGCTGGTGGCGGTCATGGCCTTGCGCCCGGCCAGCGACGCCCCGATGCAGGCCCCCAGGGAGGCGATCTCGTCCTCCATCTGGATGAAGGGGTGCCCCCGCGCCGGCAGCTCCCGGCTCATAAACTCCGTGATCTCGCTGGCCGGCGTGATGGGGTAGCCCGCAAAAAAGTTGCACCCCGCCGCCAGCGCCCCCAGCGACGCCGCCTCGTTGCCCTGTAATAGCCGGGCCTGGCCCGAGGCCACCTTCTTGGAGCCGCGGCGCTTGGGCTTGCTGGACACCGGCTGGGCCGCGGCCTTGCGCTTGGCGGGCGCCATGTCTACGCCTCCTCCCGGCTCGGCGCCGGCGCCAGACGCTCAGGGCTGCTGGCCGCCGCCGCCGCCACACGCCCTCCGCCCACCTGCCGCGGCTCCGACTCCCCCACCGTGATGGCGAAGTCAGGGCAGAGCATCTCGCACAACCCGCAGCCCGTGCAGCGCTCCGCATCCGGCAAATACGGATGTCCCCACTTGTCCGCAGACAACGCCTGCCGAGGGCAGAACGCTAGGCAGTTCCCGCAGCCCTTGCACCAAGAGGGATAGAAACAAACCTGCGCCCGGTCACTCAGGAAGCAACCCGCCTTGTCCTTCACGCTCATCTTCTCCGCCTTAATCTCGGTCGGTCCATCCGCCCCTGGGTCGGGGCGGTCACGGCTCTCATTATACGACAGCCAGCAATCGTCCGCGCGGCGTCCGCTACAGGCCCAGCAGGGCCGCGGGGTTGTCTTGGGCCATCCGGCGAATCTGCCCGGCGCTCAGGCCGGCGCCCAGCGCCTCGCCGATATAGATGCCCATCTGCTGGGCCGGGATGGGGTTGATGCACTGGCCCGCGTCAGTGGACATAATGCTGTGCTCGGCACCCACGGCCTTGATGCCCTCCATGAGGGCCTGGCAGGTCAGGGGCTGGCTCACCACGCGGGTGGTGTCGTTGTAGACGTGCTCCAGCCAGGTGGCGCCCAGGTCCAGCATCCGCTTCATCTCCTGAGGGTTGTAGCCCATGAAGCAGGCCATGGGGTGGGTGATGACGATCTTTTTCACCCCCCGCTTGGCCGCTTCGGACACTAGCACCCTGGCCTCGTCCTTAGACAGGTGCCCGGTGGCCAGGCAGGAGTCGTGGGCGATGATCAGGTCGAAGATGGCGTAGCACTCCGGCCGCAAAGAGCCGTCCGGGTTGAGCACCCCGAGGCCTTCCAGGCCGCCGGGGATCTCCCGGGCCAGGCCCTGCACCTGGCCCTTTTGGGCCACGAAGGCCTGGGCGTGCATAGTGGGCATCCACACCAGCTTGGCGCCCATCTTCAGGGCCGGGGCCACGGCGTGGGGGTTCAGGCCGCCCACCGAGCGGTTCAGGGCTATGCCGCCGAAGACGCTGAAACCGGTGAGCTGGCTGGCCAGGGCCGCACGGCAGGCGGTCTCGCCCCAGTGGCTCTTGATCACGATGGCCCGCATGCCCATCTCCTGGGCCTGCAAAGCCAGCTCCACGTCGTTCTGGATGCGGGGGAAGATGTCTGGGGCCGAGTGTATGTGGATGTCCACGGCCCCCTGCAGGAGCTCGTGCACCTCCGGACGAAAATGCAGATTCATGGCGAGAGACCTTTCTGTTCCCTGCGCGGTTTTGCGTCTCGGGGCACGTCAGCAGCGGCGCTGGCCTTCTACAGCTCGGGGGTCGGCTCCAGGGCCATGACCGTGTGCACTCCGCCCACCACCCGGCCCTCCTGGATCAGGGGCGCCACCTTCACCGACAGCTTGCGGCCGTTGCGAGTGGCGGTGTAGTAGAACTCCTGGCCCTTGCCGGCCTGGTAGCTCTCCAAGATGGCAGTAAAACGCTCCACGGAGCGGGGCTGACTATGGCAGCTGCGGATGTCGCGGCCAATGTATTCCGGCTTGCGGTCCACGATCTGCGGGGCGTGGTGGTTGTAGTAAAGCAGACGCCCCTCCAAATCGAACACGGTGATCGCCGCCCGCGCGCCGTCCAGGATGGCAGGGGCCATCCGTGTCAGGTCGATTTCGGGGCTGACTGTGGCCATGCTGGCAACCTCCTGGTTCTGATAGGCCGTCCCTGCCTGGGCGCCATGACCAGACGCCGCTGCAAGTATATGCCGGAGGTGGGCCCGGACGCTAGACCGCCGGTTTGAATCTAGAGGAGCGACAGCGCCGCGGCCCACTGCTGGTGCTGCCCGGCGCTGCCCTGGAAGACCAGGCGACCGCCTTCCATCACCGCCACGTGGCTCATAAAGCCGACCACCTCCTCGGGGTGGTGGGTGACGCAGACCAGGCAGGCGCCGGCGGCGGCCAGGCGGCCCAGCAGGGCCGCCACCTCGGCACGGGAGTCGGCGTCCAGGCCCGACAGAGGCTCGTCCAGCAGCAGCATCTCCGGGTCGGTGACCATGGCCCGGGCAATGAGCACCTTGCGCAGTTGGCCATAGGAGAGGGTGGTCACGTCTCTCTGGGCCAGCTCGGCCAGGCTCAGGAACTCCAGCCAGCCCTGGGCGGCCTGGCGCTGGGGCCGGCTCACCGGCCGGTGCAGGCCGATGCTGCCGAACAGGCCCGAGAGCACCGTGTCCAGGCCGGTTTGGCTGCGCGCATGCTGGGCCTGCAGGCCGGCCGAGACCAGGCTGATGCGCCGCCGCAGCTCCCACAGGCTGGGGCGCTGGGGCTCGCCGAACCAGCCTATGCTGCCGCCGAACACCGGCCGCAGATCGCCGGCCAACAGGCGCAGCAGGGTGGTCTTGCCCGCGCCATTGGGGCCCAGCAGCAGCCAGTTCTGACCGGGCGCTATCTCCCAGTCCAGGCCCTGCAGCACCGTCTCGCCCTCGATGGCCACCGCGGCGTCGGCCAAGCGGACCAGGTATTCGTAGGCCGGGACGGCGACCAAAGGGACCTGGTCCGCGGCCGTCTCCCCGGCGGGCCGCAGCAGCCGCGCGGCCTTGCCGCTGGCCAGCACCTTCTCCTTGGGGCCCTGAGCCGCGATGGCCCCCTGCTCCAGCAGCAGCACATGGCTGGTGGCCGGCACCAGCTCGTCGAAGCGGTGGGTGGCATAGAGCAACTGAGTGCCGCCTTGGGCCACGGCCTCCAGGGAGCGCAGCAGCTCCTGCCGGGAGGCGGGGTCCAGGCCGTCGCTGGGCTCGTCTAAGAGCAGCAGCCGCGGCCGCCGCACCAGGGCCCGGGCCAAGAGCACCCGCTTGGCCTGGCCCTGGGACATGGCCAGGATGCCGCGCTCAGCCAGCTCGGCCAGGCCCAGGCGCTCCAGGGTACAACGGGCCAGATACACCTCCTCGGGCCGCGGCCGCTGATACAGCAGGTGGCCGCCGCTCAGACCGCTGAGCACCACCTGCAGGCCGCTGAGGTCCCAACCCCGCTGCTGGTACTCTTCCAGCAGCTCGGCCGAGACATAGGCCGTGTGCTCCTTGAAGCCCAGGGGGCTGGGTTGGGAACGGCCTTTGATATGGTACCGACGGCGCAGGTGCTGGCCCGGCGCTGGCCACAGCTCGCCGCGCACCAGGCGCAGGAAGGTGGTCTTGCCGGCGCCATTGCCCCCCAGCACGGCCCAGTGCTGGCCGCGGGCCAGGCGCCAATGCAGGTCGCGCAGGATGGCCCGACCGCCGGCCACATAGTCCACGCCGGCCAGCTCCAGCAGCAAATCTGGCGATGTCTGCTCAAGGGTCAGCATGGGCCGGGCCTCCGGGCGCGGGTGAAAGGGCCTGGACCAGCGGCCATTAGCGCCGCCGGCCTTCAGCAACCAATACCCGAGCTGGCCCCGGTCGGCAACTCGTGATGCAATCCGGCCCTGGGAAAAAAGGGGGCCCCGCGGGGCCCCCATGCGTGGCGGATATTTGGAAGCTAGGGCAGGTCTATGCGCAGGCCCACAAAGCCGGACAGGCCCAGGGTGTTGTAGCCCTCTATCTCCACGTAATTCTCATCGAACAGGTTGACCACGTTGCCGTAGACGCTGAGCCACTGGTTGATGCGGTAGCTAGCCGAGGCGTTGACCGTGACGTAGGAGTCCACCTCCTGGGTGTTGGCCGCATTGGTGTAGCGGGTGCCCACGTACAGGGCCCACAGGCGGATCAGCAGGTGGTCCTTCATAAGCGGCAGGCGCAGGCCCAAGGTGCCCTTCTGGCGCGGGGTGTAGGCCAGGTCCTTGTCCGTGGCCTCGTCCTGGGCGTCGGTGTAGGTCCAGGAGAAATCCACTCCTAGCCAGGGGGCGGCCTGAACCTGGCCGAATAACTCCAGGCCCTGGCTGCGCACCTGGTCCAGGTTAGCGTACTTCCAGGTGTTGAGGTCGAAGCTGATCAGGTTCTCGGTCTTGATGTTGAAGTAGGTGAGGCCCAGCTTGACCCGCTTGCCCCAGAGGCTCTGCACCACGCCCAGGTCCCAGCCCTTGCTCTTCTCCGGCTCCAGGTCCTGGCTGCCGTAGGGGCTGTATCGCTCGTAGAGGCTGGGGGCCTTGAAGCCAGTGCCGTAGCTGCCCTTGAAGGTGGTGCCGGTGGCGGCCAGGAGGTAGGAGGCGCCCACCCGCCAGGTGACCTGGCCGCCGAAGTCGTCGTTGTGGTCATGGCGCAGCCCGCCCAGCAGATACAGCCCCTGCAGCAGCTTGACTTGGTCCTGCAGGTAGAAGGCCAGGTTGTCCACGGTCTGCTTGCTCAGGGTGTAGCCGAAGATTCCCGGCTCGCTGTACTGGCCCTGCTCCTGCTGCCAGTTCACCCCCAGCGTCAGAGTGTTGATGTCCTTGTAGAGCAGGTTGTGCCGCCACTGGGCGGTGGTCAGGTAGGAAGTATAGGTGGAGCCGTCCTGGTAGTCGCGGTCCACCGAGCCGTAGGAAACGGTCAGCTTGTGGTTCCACCAGGGCAGCGGCGCGTTGGTCAGGCCCAGGATGCCGGTGTAGGCGGTGGCCTTGCTGTTGTCGTTGGTGTCCACCAGGCCGCTAGCCCCGAAGCCGTCGTAGTCAGTCTTGGAGTAATTGTAGTAGCCGACGAAGTACAGCTCGGTGTGGTCGTTGAGGTCATAGCCCAGACGGGCGTTGAATTGGTAGGCCCGGTAGGGATCGTCCTCGCTGCCCACCTGCACCTTGGATATACCGTCGGTGTTGATGCCGGCCCCGGCCAGCATGAAGTTGAAGCGCCCCACCTGGCCCTGTCCGCCGGCCGATCCCAGCCAGGTGTTATGGGAGCCGTAGCCGCTGGAGGCCCAGGCGCGGGGCGCGCCCTGGCCCCGCTTGGTGATGATGTTCACCACCCCGGCCAGGGCCTCGGAGCCGTAGAGGGTGGATTGGGGACCCTGCACCACCTCGATCTGGCCGATGCCGCCGGTGAGCAGGCTGGCGATGTCCATGGAGCCTCCCGGCGCGATGGGGTCGCTCACGCGCACGCCGTCTAGCATGAGCAGGGACTGGCCCGGCTGGGTGCCGCGCATGCTCAGGCTGGTGACGCCGCCGAAGGGGCCGTTGCTGCGGACGTACAGACCGGGCAAGTCGCGCAGGGCGTCCACCAGGCTCCACTGGGCCTTTTCCTTGATGTCCAGGTCCGTGACCACGAAGGTGGTGAAGGGCACTTGGTCCAGCTCCTCCTGGGTCAGGGTGGCGGTGACCACCATCTCCTGCCTGCTGGCCGCCGAGGTTGGCAGGGCCAGACCCACGGCCAGCGCCGCCAGCAGCAGAGCCAGTCTCCATTTCTTCATCTCAAGCATTTTTTCTCCTCCCGCGAGGTTTGCGGCTGGATGGGTCTTCCGGCTCGGGGCCCTCTACTCACCCGCCTTCCCGCCGCCCAGGTGGGCGGCAGTGGCAATTCGGGTTTTCGCTCCCCTCACGGCTGCGGGGCAGCGGGCGCTTTGCACGCCACTTCCGGTTCATCCAGCCCAATGGATATTGCGGCCGCCGGGCGGCCAAATAAAAAAACCCCAGCCCATGAGGGCTGGGGGGACTGCACCCAGTTTGCTTGATCTCCCCGGGGGAGCCGCTGACGCCTTGCCATCCAACGCCGCCGGTCGCACGCCGGCCCAATGGCTCCCCCTCAGGCCGGCAGGTCTTCTGGCTCCCGGATCATCCTACTTGCCGCGCCTTCCCGCCTGGCTCGCGGCCAGGCAGTGGCTTCCACAGCGGCGTTTGTCCCCGGTTACAGCGGCGGGACCGCGACGGCTTAGGACCGTCTTCCCTATTAAGCCCCAAGGGGCACCGGTCTGACTATTTCCAGAGCCCTTCCTATGCCAAATCGCGGGCCGAGTCAAGCATGATTTCCAGGCTCCAGGGGCTCCAGCAGGCCGGAGAGGTCCAGGTATCGCTCCAGGTGGTCGGCCAGCAGGTCGTACTGTTGGTCCAGGAAGGCGGCGTAGTCGGCCAGGCCCCCGGCCGCGGCCCCGCCCCGGGCCCAGGCCAGCAGCGCCGCGCGCAGGCCGTCGTTGTCCAAGACGCCGTGCAGATAGGTGCCCACCACGCGGCCGTCGGGGCTGACTTGGCCCTCGGGCAGGGCCAGGGACCGGCCCAAGCGCGAGATCAGCTCAAAGGCCGGCCGCGCCTCGGCCAGGGGCCGACTCTGGCCCATGTGTATCTCGTATCCCTGCATTGTCCCCGGCGCCGCAAAAGGCAGGGCCGGCAGGCAGCGGGCCTCCACCCGGGTGGTGGTCTTGTCCGCGGCCATGACGGTCTCGATGTCCAACAGGCCCAGGCCCGGCGCCTGGCCCGGCGGGCCCTCCACGCCCAGGGGGTCGGCGATGACCCGGCCCAGGAGCTGGTACCCGCCGCACAGCCCCAGCACCCGGCCGCCCAGGCCGTGATAGGCCGCCACGGCTTGGTCCAGGCCGCTGCGGCGCAGATGATCCAGGGCGGCCAGGGTATTCTTGGTGCCGGGCAGGATCACCAGGTCCAGGCCGGCCATCTGCTCCGGCCGCTCTATCCAGGACAGCTCCATTGCCGGCTCGGCAGCCAGGGCGTCGAAGTCGGTGTAGTTGCTGATGTGGCTCAGGCGCAGCACCCCCACCCGCACCGCGCCGGCGCTGCCCAACAGCTCGCCCCGCTCCAGGGCCACGCCGTCCTCCTGGGGCAGGCGGATGTGCTCGAAGCGGGGTAAGAGCCCCAGCACCGGCAGGCCGGCCTTCTTAGCGATGTAATCCATCCCGTCGGCGAAAAGGGCCGGGGCGCCGCGGAACTTGTTGATCACGATGTCGGCCAGCAGGCGGCGCTCGGCCGGGGTCATCAGGCGCAGGCTGCCCAGGACCTGGGCAAAGACCCCGCCGGCGTCTATGTCCGCAGCCAGGATGGCCTTGGCCCCGGCCCAGCGGGCCATGGGCAGGTTCACCAGGTCCCGGCGCTTAAGGTTCATCTCCACGCAGGAGCCGGCTCCCTCCAGGACGATGAGCTGGTGGCGGGCCTGCAGGCGGCCGAAGGCGGCCCGCACCGCCCGCACCAGGCGAGGCCGCAGGCCAAAGTACTCAGCGCCGGAATAGTTGCCCATGGCCCTGCCCAGGAGCACCACCTGGGAGCCCACCTGGCTGGTGGGCTTGAGCAGGATGGGGTTCATGTCCACGTGGGGCTCCAGGCCGGCAGCCTGGGCCTGGCTCAGTTGGGCGCGGCCGATCTCGCCGCCCTGGGGGGTGATGCCCGAGTTGAGGGCCATGTTCTGGGCCTTGAAGGGCGCCACGTCCAGGCCCAGGCGCTTAAAGTGGCGGCACAGGCCCATAACCAGCACACTCTTGCCCACATGCGAGCCGGTGCCCAATACCATAAGTGGTCGGTATTTCATGTTCTTATCCAGATCAGCCCCTCCGCGGCTATGCAGCGCAACCCAACCCGTGCTGGTCAAGCCTAGCCGAGGCAAGGGCCGCGGGCAAGGGCCGCGGCCTCACTCATAGGCCGGAGCCGCATTAGGGCCTTGGCTGGGGCCGCATTATGCTATAATGACTGAACTTACTAAGAGGACAGGGAATATGGTCATGTCCCCCAACCCGGCCATCACCCTGAGATAAACTTCTATGCCTGCTCAGACCTCTTCCCTTCCTGGTATGGACCTCGCCGCGCTCTATTCCAGGGCCGCCGTCCGCGGCAACTTGCTCTTGAGGGGCCCGTTTATCATGCTGCCGGCCATATCCATGGCAAAGCCCAAACAGATCAGGCTCCGGGCCGGAGATCGTCCGCCCGAGAGCGGCAGCCTCAGCACCCTGGCTCGCTTCCAGCACACATGCATGCCAAACAAGGAGGTCGAATAGTGACCAAGCCTTTACTCAAAATCGGAATCCCAGTGCTGGTTGTGATTCTTGCACTTCTTGTCGTTTTAAGCATTTACTTAATCCCTAGGGAAAAACCTGTCGAGTATACCAACGACAAAATGGGCTTCTCCATACAGGTCCCCAAGCACTGGCTGCCCCCGGAAAAGAAAGGCACCGGCACCCTGGTGTTCTCGGGCCCCAAGGGCAGCGAGCAGTACCAGACCACCATCAACGTGCAGTTGGTGCGCTCGCCGGCCGGCTCCAGCCTGGCCAAGGAGGTGCAGGAGATCGAGAAGCAGTGGGGCGCGGCGCCCCAGTACCGGCTGCTCGCCAAGCAGACCGGCACCCTGGCCGGCCAGCGGGGGGTGCGCCTGCTGGCCCAGTACCAGCTGCCCGGCACCACCCAGATGTTCAAGCAGGAGCAGTTCATCGTGGACCGGTCGCCCTACTTCTTCTGGCTGGGCTACACCGCTCCCCTGGCCCTGTTCGACAAGCACCAGGCGGTCATGGTCCAGGCCGTGAACACCCTGAAGTTCGTGCCCTTCCCCGCCGCGGCCGCCCCCCGGCCGCCGGCCGCGGCCCCGGCTCCGGCGCCGTCCTCTCCGCCGCCGGCCTCTCAGGCTACCCTGCCGCCGCCGACCCCGGCCCAGCCCGCGGCCGCCCAGCCGCGGATATATGACCTCAAGCCCTGCCGGAGCGTGGATAACGGCGCGCCCCAGGGCGTGACCCAAGTCTTCCCGCCGGACGCGGGCACCATCTACGTCTGGTTCCGCTTTCGCGGCCTGGACGCCGGCGCCCTGTTGCGCTCGGAGTGGTTCCTGGGCCAGGGCGGCAGCATGCAGAAGGTGGCCGACGCCTCCACTAAGGTCGACAACCCCGCCATCGCCTGGGGGGAGTTCCACCTGAACATCCGACAGGGACAGAAGTTCCCGGTGGGCGACTACCGGGTGGACATCTACGTGGGCCAGGTCAAGGAGGCCAGCATCTCCTTCCGGGTCCAGTAAAAGGGAGGCGGCAGATGGCTTTTTGCAGACACTGCGGCGCGGCCCTGCAGGCCGGTGACCGCTATTGCCCGTCCTGCGGGTCGGCGGTGGTGGGCGGACCGGGAGCGGCCGCGCCGGCGGCCGCGGCGCCGGTGGCGGGCCTGCAGTATAAAGGCGTGGGCATCCGCTTCGCGGCCCAGATCATCGACGGCATCATCTGCACGGCCTTCTACATGCTGGTGGGCTACCTCATTGCCTCGTCCGCGGGCGGCATGAAGGTCGGAGGCTGGGAGCTCAAGGGCGGGCCAGCCATACTGGTCATGGCCCTGTCCTTCCTGTTCGGCATGGCCTACTTCATCCTGCTGGAGGCCTACTGGAACGGGCAGACCCTGGGCAAAAAACTCACCGGCATCCGCGTGGCCCAGCCCGACGGCTCGCCCATCAGTTTGGCCCAGTCGGTGATCAGAAACGTGCTACGCATCGTGGACAGCCTCTTCTTCTATCTGGTGGGCGCCATCCTGGTCTGGCGCTCGCCGCTCAGGCAGCGCCTGGGGGACCGGGTGGCCGGCACGGTGGTGGTGAAGAACCGCTGAGGCGGCCGCGGACACGGAGTAGACAACATGACCCAAAGCACCTGCCCCAAGTGCGGGGCCGCCCTGCGGGAAAATGCGCTGTTCTGCGCCTCCTGCGGGGCCAGGATAATCGAGGGGGCGGCCGCGGCCCCGGCGGCGGCAGAACCGGGGGCATCGCCCAAGGCCCCGGGCAACCGCCGGACGCTGATCTGGGCCCTGGCCGGCGGCGGCGTGCTGCTGGTGCTCCTGGTGGTGGCCCTGATCCTGATCGCGGGCCAGAAGAAGGGCCCCACTACCTCCGCGCCCCCGTCGCAGGCCGCCTCGGGCTGGAAACCCGACGTCGGGCAGGCGCCGCCGGCCAAACCGCCGACGCCGGCCCCGGGCCAGCCGGCAGGCTGGCAGCCAGACCAACCCGGCCAGGCCCCGCCGGCCGCCCCGGCTCCGCCGGTCCAGGCGCCTCCTGCCGCCCCTGCCCCGCCGGCCCAGGCCCAGACCAGGCCCGGCTGGCGGCCGGATGCCGGCGGGGCGCCGCCCCAGGCGCCGGCCACGGCTCCGGCTCCGGCGGCGGACCCGGCCGCCTCGGACCGGCTCAATCAGGAGGGCCTGCGCCTGGCTCAGGCAGGCAAGCTGCAAGAGGCGGCCCAGGCCTTTGAGCGAGCCACCCAGGCCAACCCCCAGAACGCCCAGGCCTGGAACAACCTGGGCCTGGCCCTGCGCAAGCTGGGCCAGCTCCAGCAAGCCATCAAGGCCTATCGCCAGGCCATCAAGATACGGCCGGAGCACGCCCTGACCTACAAGAACCTGGGCTACGCCCTGGAGCAGATCAAGGACTGGCGGGGCGCGGCCCAGGCCTACCGGAAGTACGTTGAACTGGAACCCTGGGCCAGCGACGCAGCCGCAGTGAAGAAGCGGGCCCAGCTCCTGCAAAACAAATGAACCGCAACGGCAGGCAAACCATGAACCACAGATTGATCGCCTACGCCCTGGCGGCGTTGTTCGTATTGGCCTTGGGCTGCGAGGGCATCCAGCAGCCGCCCTGGTCTCAGCGCGCCCCGCGGCCGCCGGCCGCGCCCGGCCCCGCGCCCGCGCCCACCGCACCGCCGGCGTCGCTGTCCCTGCCCGACGGCGCGGCCTTGAGCGTGACCGCCGGCCGCCTGAACCTGCGCGCCTGCCCCAGCCGCAAGTGCAAGATACTCAAGGTACTGGTCCGGGGCCAGCAGGTGACCAAACAGGGGCAGCAGTCGGGCTGGCTCAAGGTGAAGGTGGAGCCGGGCGATGGCGAGGGCTGGGTGGGCGCGGCCTGGGTCAAGGCGGCCCAAGGCCCGCAAGCAGTGCCGCAGGCCCCGACTCCGGCGGCGCAGACTCCGCCTACTCAGACCCCGCCGGCCCAGACTTCAGCTCAGGCGCCGGGCCAGGCACCGGCGCCTCGGGAGGAGTGGGCCAAGCCCCCGCAACCGGGCGGCGCCGCGCCGGCCGAGCCGGCCCAGGACGGCCCGGCGGTCAAGGAGGAGTTCTCCCGCTAGGCGATCAGAACCATGCCGGCCGGCGGCGACGGCCGCAAAAAAGCCGGGGCCCTGCGGGGTCCCGGCTGAGTTTTTTGGCCGCCTGGCGCAGCAGAGGATCAGGCCCTCGCGGCCCAGGTGGGCCAGGGCGTGATAGGCCAGCTGCGACTCCTGCCAGGAGACCGAGTCCAGGCGGTACATGTGCATGGCGTTGGAAGGTGAACGCTTCAAGGGATTTTACTGCCGGCCTTCCCTAAGCACCATCTGGATGGCGTTTGAGGCACAGGTAGTGACACACAGACCGCATCCAAAGCATTTGTCCTGGTGAAACACCACCGCGCCCGGTTCCCCGCTCTGAGCGCCGAAAACGCACCGTTCAATGCACTCACCACACTGCATGCATGCGTCGGTGTCTTTCACGGCGACATAATCGGCATGAACCACCAGATCGGGCCGCCCGAGCTTCTTCATAAACGCAATGTCATGACAACAGCACTCGCAGCAGGAGCAGAGCGCATACACATGCTGCTCAGGGTTATAGATGGTAAGGTGAACCAGCCCATGCTCATTGGCCAGTTTCACAACCTCCGCCGCCTCCGGCAGACTGACGCGGCGGGCCTTGCCCTGCTCGACTTTTTTGTCCGCCACGTCGTTGGTATAAAAACAGACCTCCAGCGGGTTGTCGCACCGCTTGTGCTTGGTCCTGCACAAACAGTCGGCCAGCGCGAACGATCGCGAATTCCGCAGGACCTCAAGCACCTGCTGCGTCGGCAACACCCATTGCAAAAACTCCAGCGACTGCCGGACCGGAATGACCTTGGATGAGCACGGAATCTTCCCTTCCTTCACCCATCCATCATACTTATGCAGCCGCTGCTCAAGCTCTCCATCCGGGTGTTCAATTTTCATTTCGCTTCCCCCATGATTAATTGCCCTGAAAATGAGATTGAATTTGCCCGGGAGTGATTGCTTCCGCATAGCTGCGGAGTGGACGGCAAACCGGCTCCATAAGCCAGGCTAGATATCCAGGGAGGCCCGCACCAGTTGAGCGATGTCCAGCACCTGGATGGGCAGCTTGTGCCGGCGGATGTGGGTGGCCATGGTGCGCAGGCATTGCTGGCAGGCCGAGACCACGGCCTGGGCGCCGGTGGCCTGCACCTGCT
>JBFMFU010000020.1:0-2890 GCA_040751985.1 Thermodesulfobacteriota bacterium
TAATGCTCTGGCCCCTGTACGGGGGCGAGGGTCTCACCGCCGGGGTGATGGGACTGGTCCGGCCCTGGCGGTACATACTGGTGACCCGGTCCCTTTTGGGCCTCCTGAACCAGGAGGAGCTCGAGGCGGTCATAGGCCACGAAATGGGCCACGTCCGGCGACGCCACCTGCTCTGGTACGTTTTCTTCCTGTTCCTTCTCATCGTCCTGGCCTTCGCCTTGTCCGGAGTGCTCGAGTGGCGCCTGAGGCTGTCCGGGGCCGCGGAGCTGTTCGCCGGGGCCCAGGGCGGACCCACCACCTCCGGCGTCCTCCTGCTCCAGGGCCCGGTGGTCCTCCTCATGGTCCTTTATTTCCGGTTCGTGTTCGGGGCCTTCATGCGCAACTTCGAGCGGCAGGCCGACCTGTTCGCCTTCCGGCTGATCGGCCACGCGCGCGGGTTGATCAGCAGCCTGGAAAAGATCGCCCGGCGCTCGGGCCAGAGCCGGTCGCTGCCGAGCTGGCATCATTTCTCGGTGGCCCAGCGGGTCGAGTTCCTCGCCCAATGCGAGCGGTCGCCCGGGCTGGCCGCGCGGCACGAGCGCAAGGTCCGGCTGATGCTGGCCTGGTTCATAATAGGGACGATGATTCTTTTGTCCACGGGTTGGGTTTTCCTGGGACAGCCGATAGAGGAAGACCGGGCTATTTTACGCCGGGCCGCCGTGCATTACCTGCAGGGGCAGAACCTATACCAGGCCGGCCGCGTGGGGGAAGCCCAAGCTGAGTGGGAGGCGGCCCTTAAGCTCGCGCCCTGGGAGCCGGTGTTGATGAACAACCTGGCCTGGCTGCTGGTCACCAAGGAGGCGCCCACGGCCGAGGAGAAGGCCCGCGGCTTCGAGCTGGCCCGGCGGGCGGCGGAAATGATGCCCCAGGCCTTTGTCCTGGACACGCTGGCCGAGGCCTATTTTGTCCAAGGCCGTTACCGGGAGGCCCTGGCCACGCTCGACCGGGCCTTCAAGGCCAGGGACGTCGAGGACCACCGGGACCACCTCGAGAAACAGAGGGAAAAGTTCTGGCGGGCCCTCGAGAGGAACTGACCGATCAAGCCCGGTCACCGCGGGAAAAAGCCCGACCGGACCTTTGTCCTTCCGGCCGCAGGGTCCTGAGGGACAGGCGGTCATCATTTTTCCGGAGGGATAGGTTGACCCCGAACCCCGAACCAACTAAAGCTCCCGCGCCCAACAAATGGCTGGCCATGTTGGGCGTGGGCTTGGGCGTGCTCATGGCCACCATGGACGTGAGCATCGTCAACCTGTCCCTGCCCACCCTGGTGACCGAACTGCACACCGATTTCCCCACCATCCAGTGGGTGATCCTGGCCTACGTGGTGGTGGTCACTTCGCTGATGATGGGCGTGGCCAGGTTCGGGGACATGAGGGGCAAGAAGGAAGTATACACGGTCGGGCTGAGCGTGTTCACCCTGGGTTCGCTCCTGTGCGGGCTCGCCCCCTCGGTGGGCTGGCTGATCGGTTTCCGGGGTCTGCAAGGCTGCGGCGCGGTCATGACCCAGGCCCTAGGCGCGGCCATCATCACCGAGGTCTTTCCCTCGAGCGAGCGGGGACGGGCCTTGGGGATCATCGGCAGCATCGTCTCGATCGGCCTGGCCCTGGGACCGGCTTTCGGCGGGCTGCTGATCGGCCTGGCGGGCTGGCGGTCCATCTTCCTGGTCAACGTGCCGTTGGGGGGCGCGGCCCTGTGGGTGCTCACCCGGTTCGTGCCACCCTCGAAACCCGGCCCTTCCGGCCAGCGCTTCGATCTGGTCGGCGCGGCCGTCATCTTCCTGACCCTGGGCTGCTACGCCCTGGGGATGACCCTGGGCCAGCGGCGGGGCTTCGGCGACGGTTCGGTCCTGACCCTGCTCGTTTCGGCCGCGGCCGGGCTGGCCTTGTTCTTGTGGACGCAGAAGCGCGCGGCCCAGCCCATGCTGGACCTGGGCCTGTTCAAGAACGTGCTGTTCAGCCTGAACCTCCTGATGAGCCTGCTGGTCTTCATCCTGGTGGCCGGGATGTTCATCATGCCCTTCTTCCTCGAACTGGTCAAAGGGTACGCCACCCACCAGGTGGGCCTGTTCATGATGGTGGTGCCGGTGGCCATGGGGGTCCTGGCGCCCGGGGCCGGGACCCTGTCGGACCGGTTCGGCCCGCGCTGGATCAGCCTGATCGGCGTGCTGGTGATCGTGGGGGGGTGCCTGGCCCTGAGCACGCTGGACGAGGAGGTCACGGCCTGGGGGTACGTCCTGCGCATACTGCCGCTGGGGATAGGCATGGGGCTTTTCGGTTCACCCAACAACAGCGCCATAATGGGGGCGGCCCCCCGGCACCGGCTGGGGGTGGCCTCGGGATTGATGGCCCTGTCCCGGACGCTGGGTCACACCACGGGCCTGCCGCTCATCGGGGCGCTCTTCACGGCCCAGGTGGCGTCCCTGGGCGGCCCGGCCGCGGCCCGGGACGTGACCGCGGCCGCGCCCGCGGTGCTGGCCGCCGGGGTGAACGGCACTTTCCGCGTGGCCGCCGCTTCGGTCCTCCTTTCGGCGGTGCTGGCCGCCGGGGCCCTCTGGATAGACCGCCGCCGCAAACGGGCCGAGGAGTCCGAGTCCTGAGGCCGGCCAAGGCCGCCTTTTCTTTACCGGCCATATATGTTACTTTTCTCAATACCCTTTCTCCGGGGTCCGGGGACACTACTGGGGGAGGGCGGATAAGCACCGAGGAGGGAGCATGAAGTTCAAATCGGCCCTGAGGCCTTACACGGTCAAGCGCCTCGAGGAGATCGAACAGGCCGACATCCTGGTGGGCATCCCCTGTTACAACAACCAGGATACGGTCGAACACGTCGTCCAGATGGTGACCCACGGCCT
>JBFMFU010000021.1:0-15642 GCA_040751985.1 Thermodesulfobacteriota bacterium
CAAGATGCTGGCCGAGGCGGCCGAGGACATCTTGGCCTTCACCGCCTTCCCCAAGGCCGTCTGGCGGCAGGTGTGGTCCAACAACCCCCAGGAGCGGCTGAACCGGGAGATCAGGCGCCGCACCGACATGGTGGGCATCTTCCCCAACCGCCCCGCCATCATCAGGCTGGTGGGCGCGGTGCTGGCCGAGCAGAACGACGAGTGTACCGTGGCCCGCAGGTACATGTCGGTCGAGGCTCTGGAGCAGGCACAGGCCGGCCAACAGGAAACGCTGGAGGAGATAGAGGCAATCAGGCAACTAGCAGCTTGATCATGTCCAGGATGCCGCGACCCTCGTACACCACCTTGACAAACTTGGCCAAACAGGGAAAAACCAAGGCGGGAAATCAAGCACGGAATTTATGCATCGGCCTCCAGTTGGTTATGCTGAAAGTCCCCCGGATTTGCGGCATTTCGAATATTACCCAACCCGTACTCTAGAGCGCGATAAAAAATTTCTTGTGGTTGATCTGGACAGCTGCCGGGGTGCTACATGTGCACGCGGCCTCGGCCGCGACGAAGCAATCTCTGCACCGGCTGGGCCCGCGCCAGACGCCAAAGAGTGGGTGCCCCCCTGCCCTACCCTTCCCCGAACAGCGCCCCGGCCAGCCAGTCCACCCCCAGGTTGAGCAGCTCTTCGTCGCTGCTCAGGGCCTGGGCCAGGCGCGTGGGCGCGACGGCCCAGCGCGCGGCGAAGCCCTCCTGCTGCACGGCCGAGCGGAACGCCTCCAGGTTGTACAGGGCGCTGATGAAGGCGTGGGTCTGGGCCTGGTTCAGGGACACCTTGCCCCGGCGCCGGGGGTGCAGGAGCAGCCTGAGGGCGTAGTTGTTGGCCGCCTGGTAATCGGCCAGGCCCTGGTCCTCTATCCACTCGGCTACTGACAGCTGCCGGGGCTGGTCCCAGCCCAGGCAGCCGGGCGCGTCCTGCAAGAGGAACACCTCCTGGGGCGGGCCGCCGGCCGGGCCCCCCACCCCTGGCCGCACGGCCCGGGCCAGGGGGTACACCCGGCAGCAGGTGGGGCGGTGGGCGTAGACCCGGCAGCCGGCCGGCGACACCATGGGGCAGACGCCTTGGTCCGTGAGCTGGATGCGCAGCGCCGGCCAGCCCGAGACCGGGTCAATCTCCAGCTCCACGTACTCTTCCAGGATGGCGGCCGCGGGCAGGTTCAGGCCGCGTCGCAGACGCAGCAGGTCATAGGGCAACAGGGGCAGGCGCTTGTCCCGGCAGCAGGCGTTGAAGCAGGCCAGCTCCGGGCCGCAGGCGAAGTTAAAGCGTTGGTCCGGGGCCAGCCGGCGTCCGGCCAGCCCCTGGTCCGTCTCGATCATCACTCGTCGTCCCGGTCGTTCTTCCACTCCATGATCATTACCGCCGCGGCCACGGTGGTGACCCAGCGGCCGTCCTTGGGGCCCACGGCGGTCTGGGTGATCTCGCTGGTCTTGACGATCTGGCCGGACATGCGGAACACCTGCTTCTTCTCGTCCCAGGACTGGTCCACGTTGAAGTCGATGCCCAGGGTGGAGGCCAGCATCTCCGCGGCCAGGTCCTCGGCGTAGTCGCCGGAGACCTTGGCCGCCTGGCCGAAGCCCTTGTGCTCGGACAGGTAGCCGTGCAGGGAGCGGTCGGTGGGCAGGGCCAGGCCGATGGAGGAGGAGATGAGCCGGTGAGGCTCGTTGGTCTCGTTGCGCGCCATGACGCAGAAGAGTATCTGGCCTGGCTCCAGCATGTTCTGGCCCCTCTGCCGGGAGATGAGTTTGGCCTGGGGCGGGAAGATGGAGCTGACGTGCACCAGGTTCTGGCTGGCGATGCCGGCCGCGCGCAGGGCCAGCTCGAAGCTGGCCAGCATTTCACGGTGCACGCCCTTGCCCCGGGTCAGGTAGATGTACTCGGGTACCAGCATGTCCCGCCTCCCTGGTTTGGGTTGATCCCCGCGCGCCTGTAGCCGCGGCTACCTTATTTACCGGCCCAGAGCCGTTAGTCAAGCCAAAAGGTAGCCCGGATATCCCATGGAGGCCGGGCGTCCGGCTTCGCCGCCGGCGGGCCGCCGGGGGCAAAGCGGGTCGAGAGGCCGCCTGCCCTCGCCGGCCATCAAGGCTCCCGCCGAAGGGCCTTGGCCGCCCAAGCCTTGGGCCGCCTTGTCTGCCGGCGGCTGGCGGTGCCGGGTCGGGTTTAGGCCGTTCTCGGCAGATTGTAATGATTTTCCCTAACCACCGCACAAATTAGGCCCAAGCAATAATACCGTCCGGCCTTCATGGAATATCCTGGCTGGGGGCGCCCCTTGAACGCCCTGGGGGGGCGCTCTATACTGCAAGCAGCCCTCAGGCAGGAGGATTATTTGCCCCTGCGGCCCAAAGTGATGACCTTCTGCGGCGTGCCCCAGCCGGAGCTGGAGGCCTGCCGGGCGGCCCTGATTCCGGCGCCCCTGGAGGCCACGGTCTCCTACGGCGGCGGCACCGCCCTGGGGCCGGCGGCCATCATCCAGGCCTCCCAGGCCATGGAGCTCTACGACGAGGTGGTGGGCTGCCAGCCGGTGGACCAGGGCATCTACACCCACGCCGGGGTGGACGTGCGCGGCCCGCTCACGGAGGTGGTGGCGCGCATCGAGCGGGCGGTGGCCGCGGAGTTGGCGGCTGGCCGCCTGCCAGTGGTGCTGGGCGGGGAGCACACCGTGAGCCTGGGGCCCCTGCAGGCCCTGGTGGCCAGCCGGGGGACGGACTTCACCGTGCTGTGCCTGGACGCCCACACCGACCTGCGCGACGCCTACGAGGGCCAGCGCCTGTGCCACGCCACGGTCATGCGCCGGGCCCTGGACCTGGGACTCTCCGTGCGCCACCTGGGCCTGCGCTCCAGCTCCCAGGCCGAGGTGGAGCTGATAAAAGAGGCCGGGCTCTCGCCCCTGTGGGCCCACGAGGTGCACGACGACCCCCACTGGCTGAACCGCGCCCTGGCCGGGCTCAGCGGCCCGGTGTACCTGAGCCTGGACGTGGACGGCCTGGACGCGGGCATCATGCCCGCCACCGGCACGCCCGAGCCCGGCGGGTTGTCCTGGCAGCAGGTCACGGCCTGGCTGAGCGCGGTCTGCGCCCGGCACCAGGTGCTGGGCCTGGACATCGTGGAGCTGGCCCCTCTCACGGAGCAGCCGGCCTGGGACTTCACCGCCGCGCGTCTGCTTTACCGGGCCCTGGGCTTGATCTTCAGAGGAGTGTCATGAGCCGCCTGCTTTCCGGCCCGCCCATCGCGCCCCCGCCCCTGACCGGCGGGGTTTCCATCGTGGAGCTGGTGGACCACCACTTCGGGGCCTACAACGCGGCCCGACTGCGCGAGGCCTGCCAGCTCTGGGCCCGGCGCATGGCCCAGCCCGGCGTCACCGTAGGCCTGACCCTGTCCGGGGCCCTGACCCCGGCCGGCCTGGGCCCCTCCTGCCTGGTGCCCCTGGTGAGGCGGGGCCTGGTGGACTTCATCATCTCCACCGGCGCCAACCTCTACCACGACGCCCACTTCGCCCTGGGCCTGGACCTGCACCGCTCCAACCCCTTTGCCGACGACGCCACCCTGCGCCGTGAGGGCCTGGTGCGCATCTACGACATCGTGATGGACTACACGGTGCTACTCAAGACCGACTCTTTTTTCCGGGAGATCATGAAGGCCCCGGAGTTCCAGGGGCCCCTGAGCAGCGCCCAGTTCCACCACCTGGCCGGCCGCTATTTGGCCGAGCGCCAGCGGGTGCTGGGCCTGGGCGACCACAGCCTCTTGGCCGCCTGCACTGAGATGGACGCGCCGGTGTACGTGGCCAGTCCGGGCGACAGCAGCATCGGCATGAACGCCGCCGCCCTGGCCCTCATGGGCGGCCAGTTCCGCTGGGACCCCAGCGCCGACGTGAACGAGACCGCGGCCCTGGTGCTGTTGGCCAAACGCACCGGCGGCAAAACCGGCGTGGTGATCCTGGGCGGGGGCGCGCCCAAGAACTTCCTGCTGCAGACCGAGCCTCATCTGCAGGAGGTGCTGGGCATCCAGGAAAAGGGCCACGACTACTTCCTGCAGGTCACAGACGCCCGGCCCGACACCGGCGGCCTCAGCGGCGCCACGCCCAGCGAGGCCGTGTCCTGGGGCAAGGTGGACCCCGAGGGCCTGCCCGACACCGTGGTCTGCTACACCGACAGCACCATCGCCCTGCCCATCCTGGCCGCCTATTTGTTCCAGACCGTGGGACAGCGCCCGCCCCAGCGCCTCTACGCCAGGCGGGAGGAGGCGCTGGAGCTGCTGAGGAAAGAGGCGCGGGTGGATTAGGGCGCGACGCCCAGGTCCTTCAGCAGTCGCTGCCACTGCGGGTTGCGGCCCTGCCGTTCATAGAGCCAGACTTGAAGGCGGCTGTCGCTCATCAAATCCCCCTTTGCGGTGGGCCGAACGCTTTAAGCCCAAGCCATTTTCCACTGGCCGGGCTGCGGGCTGCTTAGAGCACTGCCCAGCCCACCAGGGTGTTCACCGTGGCTCGCAGGACCGTCAAAGCGCTGTTAACCGCCCTCTCAGCACTCAGCTTGACCATGCCCCTTATCAAGGCCTCCAGAGTCTTGGCTTTGTTGTTGACTATCTGCCGATAGCGTTTGGCGGTTTGCTCGTCCAATTTCCCCGCAGCGTAATCTCTCTCTATGTCCTTGGCGTCGTCTGCAATGTCGCGCAGGTCTCTTTCCATCACGCTGCGAACTCGGGGCCAGTCTCCTTTGAGGGAATTGGCCGCGGCCTGCAACATCCGCCCGATAACGTCTTCCCAGTTTATTTCAACCATTCTTCACCCCCATGAGCCTGTTACTTCGCTTCCCCCCGTCCGGTGCGCTTCTCCTGCTCGAAAAGCATCAAGGACCGGAAGGAAGTGTTGATTCCGCGTTGCACCTGCTTTAAATCACGCTCGCTGAGATACCCGTGATCCTTATGAAGCTCCTCCATGATCTTGAGGTTGTTTTGGAGCAGCTCGATCATAGTTATGGTCTCCTGGTTTTTATCCTGAAGGTTGGCGCGGAACAGCAAAAGTTTTATCTCCACGGGAACCTCTTTTTGGTAAAAATCGGTGTTGTTCTCGTAACGGCCTTCTGGCTTGCCGCGATACACTGCCATTTTGTTAATAAAGGTCTCCACTTTTTTCTGGAATTCCGTGAGCTGCTTATCCAACTGAGGATCATAGTCAGATACGAACTTCGCCGGGCACCCTGCCGCCAGTGTTAAGGCCAGCAGCGCCGCCCCGGTCAGGGCCCAGGCGCCGGCCCCTCTAACAATGCGTCTGGACATGGTTTCCCCCTTTGATTTGGTTGGCGGGCCCCCCAAAGGCAAACACCCGGCCGGGCCCGCACCGCAGACTCAACCAGGCGTATCTTGGCCCCCCCGAGGCGCAATGCCTGCGCCCCATAATTAGGATGCTAGCCTTGGCCGGCGGATGCAGTCAAGGGCGGCGCCGCCGGGGCTGCATTTGCCCTTGCCAGGCTCCGGGCGGCTGTGCTAACCATGGAGTCCCTATGCACGCAATTGTTTCTACACCTTGGGCCCCCAGGGCGGATGCAGTCGGGACATGTACCTGATTAACGAAGTATCCCGCAAAGTTGACCTGAGCCAGAAGCGCATCCGCGAGTACGAAAAAGAAGGCTTCATCAAGCCCCTGCGCGAGCCCAAGACCAACAACCGCCTCTACAGCGACTTTGACATCGCCCAGATCCGGCGCATCACCCACCTGATCCACGAGCGGGGCTTCACCCTGGCCTGCCTGCGCAACCTCCTGGCGCTGGCCCCCTGCTGGAACGTATTCGACTGCCGCCAGCGCCGGCGGTGCGCGGCCTATCAGCGGCCGCACGACGCCTGCTGGCAGATACGCCAGGAAAAAGAAACCCTCTGCCCCGGACCCTGCGAACACTGCGCCCTGTACCTGAACCGCGAGCAGCCGCGGCGGGGGGTGCTGGAGCCCGTGGGCAACCAGCCCCTGCCCACCGAGGAGCCCTGATGGAGCAAGGCCTCTGGGGGGTGGTGCTGGCCGGCGGGCCGGGCAGCCGCATCGGCGGGCACAAGCCCTGGCGCCTGGTGGGCGGCCGTCGCCTGATCGACCTGGCCCTGGCCGCGGCGGGCAGCGTCTGCCCCCAGTGCCTGGTGGTCACCGGCCAGGTGGAGGACTTCCTGGACCTGGACTGCTCGGTGCTGGCCGACCGCTGGCCTGGCCAGGGGCCCCTGGCCGCCCTGGCCACCGCCTTTTTGGACAGCCCGGCCACGGAGGTGCTGCTGCTGCCCGTGGACGCGCCCCTGGTGCAGCCGGCCCTGCTGGCGCTCTTGCTTGCCCTGCGGCCCGGCCAGAGGGCCGTGGCCGCCCAGGGCCCGGGCGGCATGGAGCCGCTGTTGGCTTGGTACCACCGCGACTGCCTGCCGGCCATCCTGCGCCTGGTGCAGGCCGGCGAGAAGCGGCCGCGCCGGCTGCTGCAGGTGGTCAAGGCCCGCGTCCTCAGCCGGGAGGAGGTGGCCGCGGTGGACCCCCAGGACCTCAGCTTTCTCAATGTGAACTCCCCCGAGGACCTGGCCAAGGCCGACCGGATCGCGGCCCAGCGTGGCCAAATGCACACGGATTAGGCCCGTCGTGTGTGCAAAAACCCACATACGCGGGTGCGGCTCGGCGGCCGGCAAGGGGCCGGAAATAGTGCATAAGTTATTGGCCTTTAATATCAGCTAGTTATCCGCAGACATCTTTTTGGCTGTTTTCACGGCTCTGGCACCGAAGTTGCTTTGGGTGTATGCACACCTGCGTCCAGAGCAGGCGGTGAGGCCAAGGGGGCCAGCAATACGAGGGGGCCCGGGCAACAAGGTGGCGCGGGCAGCAAGGTGGCCCGGGCAACAAGGTGGCGCGGGCAGCAAGGTGGCCCGGGCAACAAAGTGGCGCGGGCAGCAAGGTGGCCCAGGCAACACGGTGGCCCAGACAGCAAGGCAAAGGGCCCGGTCGGCAGACAAGGTGGCCTTGGCGGCAATAGATGCAGCGAAGGCAGCGCCAGCAGAGAAGGCAGCAGCGAAGACACCATCAGCAGCGTTTGGCCAGACGAGCCAGAGGCACAGCCAGCGGAAGCGGATATAGCGGAGACGGATTGATGCACCTCCACCAGCGGACCTTGATGCGCCCCGTGGCCTGCACCGGCATCGGCCTGCACAGCGGCAAAATCATCAACCTGTGCCTGCGCCCGGCCGAGCCGGACACCGGCGTGATGTTCAAGCGCACCGACCTCCCCGCCTCCCCCCTGATCCCCGCCGACGTACACAACGTAATCAGCACCGAGCTGTCCACCACCGTGGGCCTGGACGGCGTCACCGTCTCCACCGTGGAGCACCTGCTCTCGGCCCTGGCCGGCCTGGGCGTGGACAACGTGCTGGTGGAGGTGGACGCGCCCGAGGTGCCCGTCATGGACGGCTCGGCCGCCCCCTTCGTGTTCCTGATGCGCGGCGCCGGCTTCACCTCCCAGGGCAAGCCCCGGCAGTACTACCGGGTCCGCCAAGAGGTGCAGGTGAGCCAGAACGGCAAGAGCATCCGGGTGGCGCCCAGCGACCAGCTCAGGGTGGACTTCACCATCGAATTCGACCATCCCCTGATCAACCAGCAGAGCATGGAGTTCGTCATGGACGAGCGCGGCTACGACAAAGAGGTCAGCCGCGCCCGCACCTTCGGCTTCCTGTCCGACATCCAGCGCCTGCATGAAAGCGGCCTGGCCCTGGGCGGCAGCCTGGACAACGCCGTGGTGCTGGACAACTTCACGGTGCTCAATGACGACGGCCTGCGCTTCCACGACGAGTTCGTGCGGCACAAGGTCCTGGACTTCCTGGGTGACCTGGCCCTGGTGGGCCGGCCGATCATCGGCTCCTTCTCGGCCTTCAAGTCCGGCCACGAGCTGAACAACAAGCTGTTCCGCAAGTTCCTGGCCGACCCCCGCGCCTGGCAGCTGGTGACCCCCGAGCTGCCCGAGGTCATGCCCGCCGGCGAGGCCGGCCTGCCCCTGCAATCCGCCCTGCAGGCCTGAGCCCGGCCGCCTAGCCATCCGCCCGCGCCCCCGTCCGGGGGCGCGCTGCTTTTGGGGGCCCGGCGCCCCCGCCCCAGCCTAAGAATTTGTGAACCTCCGCCGTGTCCCGCGGCCGCGGCCCCTGGCACAATGCGGCCCATGCTGCGGGGCCGGCCGCGCACGCCGCCACCCCGCCAGGCCACACCCAGGCGGAGGCGCGCCCATGTTCACGGGCCAGGGCCAGATTGTAGTAGGATATCGCTGGATCACTCGCGGGGGGAAATCAGCCTGCCGGCAATGCGCAGCCCTGGACGGCCAGGAGTTCTATCTGCGGCCCGCCCACGGCCAGCGGTCCCTGGAGGACAGGCCCCAGCCGCCGCTGCACCCCCACTGCGACTGCGAGCTCCAGGAGATCCTGGACGTGGGCCAGCTCATGCGCGAGCGCCTGCAGGCCGCCGGAGGGGAGCAGGCCTTCGCGTACTTCGCCGGCGGGGCCGGGGGGCAAGAGCCCGCGGCGCCCCTCTCCGATCCGGGCGAGGAGGGCCAGGCGCGGCCGGCCGGCGCCGCCGAGGCGACCGGGCCGGACATGCCGGACGACGAAGAACGGGACGGGGATGGGAAGCCAAGTGTGGAGGTGTTCAAAGACTCGATATTCGGATTGAGTTGGAGGAGGGGATATATCTCGAACGGACCTATTTATGGATATTATTGCGGGGACAGGTGGAGTAAAGGGAGGGATACAAGAAGCGACGAATACAAAAAGATTAAAAAAGCTACCGCTATAGATTCATTAGACCAAGCCTGTGCCATACACGATGCTGGCTACGATGGCCCAAACAAAAAAGCCGCAGACAGAAAACTTGCAGCAGCGCTTGATAGGCTAAGAAAAGTTGACCCCCGAAAGTGGGAAAAACCACCCCCGGCGGACAAGATTGCCGAAGCCCAACTATACTGTTATTTGGCGTGGTTGTTGTTTCAGGGCAGGGTGACCAAGTATGACCAAGACGAGCGAGACCCGCAGGAATGGGGTTATGACGCGGAGGGGTTAGGTGACCAGTAAAAAAATTCGTCAAGCGATGAGGGTTTTGGTTAGTGCCCTCCTGTCTGTTTGCTTTATTGGCTGCACCCCCATTTACCTTCCCAGCTCTATCGAGTATCCCAGTGTCTTAGAGGCATCTTTTTCACCGACGGACAATTCAATTGCCATAAGTTTCTTTTCAGAGATACAGAGCGGTATTTTTTTAATTGATGACAAAGGCAAAGCGACCAAATGGCTGGTTGGCAGCTCCAAAATAAAGATGGAATCGTTACCTTTCCTTTTCGCCGGACGGAAATCTAATTGCCTTCGTTTCGGCAAACCATGAAGACCGCGGCGACATCTACATCATTGATCGGCAAGGGGCTAACTTAAGGCAACTAACCTCGGGGCCACATCACGACCAATGCCCCAAGTTCTCCCATGACGGCAAGAGAATCTTCTTTTTGCGGCATCGTGTCAGAGATCATTTCCCTGTCCCAAGCGGGTCTCACTCTTGGAAGAGTGATGTGTTTTATGTGGACCTGGAAACCGGCAAGGTGCATCAGGTTACGTACGAGGTATTTCGCAGATTAGAGTTTCTGTCAGTATACCCAGATGGCCAGCACATACTAGTCAGAATACGTTCTTATTACCAGACTGGCGACCTTTTATGGAAAATAAACATAAACAACCCTAAAATTAAACAACCGATAATTCCTAATCTTAAAAAATATAATCCTGAACCCAGATATCATTACTTGAATAAATATAAAATACTGGAAATTGATCAGCCTGTGCTTTCGCGAGACGGGAGGTATTTGGTTTTTAATTGGCAAAATCCTTTGCACCGCCGCGATTATGATATGCCCCCGAATAGTTATATTGGCCCCCAAGTTTTTATCGCGGACACCAAAACCTTGGCAGCCCACAGGCTATCTAATTCTAAGCAGCCGGTGGAGCCTCTAGATATCTCCACTGACAACCAAAAAATATTAATGGATTATCCCGACCAAATGGATTTTTCCACCACCGGGATATACCCCTCCTCCAACCTCTGGATCGTCAACCGCGACGGCAGCGGGCTGCGCAACCTCGGCCTGGACTTCACCGCCGTGATGGGCAAACCGCCGGCCGCGGCCCTGGACCAACCCTGAGCAGGAGCCCGACATGTCCAGCGCCCTGGAGCAGATAGCCTCCTACTTCAACGCCAACCTCTCCGCAGTGCTGCAGGCCCAGACCCGCCGGGTGGGCGACTACTGGCAGCCCCGGACCGTAGAGGCCCTGGCCGCGGCGGCCGATGAGTGCCAGGCCCTGGTGCTCAAGGGGTTGGCCGTCTTCTGGCGGCGGCCCTGGACCCAGCGCGACCCCGGGGCCCTGCGCCTGTGGCTGGCCGCCCAGTGCGCCCGGCAGGTGGATGAGGGCTGCCGGGCGGCCCAGGCCCTGCTGCTGGACATGGTGCGCCAGGAGGCGGCCCTGGCCGGCCAGGCCCTGAACCTGGGCGGCTGACTGGGCCCGGAACCGGCCCCGCGCCACCCGGACCCCAGCTATGAGCTGCGGCGCCTGGCCGCGGTGCGGGAGCTGGAGCGGGCCGTGGGGCGCGGCTACGCTCGCTTCTGGCAGCGGCTGGGCGCGGAGCTGAGCCGGGCCGGCGACCCCCAGTGCGCGCCCGCGGAGCTGAATCAGCGGGTGCGGCGTCTATGCGGCCAGTGGCGCGCGGGCCTGGCCGCCGCGGCGGCCACGGCAATGCGCGCCGCGGCCACCCGCCTGCGCCTGGCCGCCGCGGCCTAGAGCCAGGCCCGGTAGCTGAGCCAGAGGCCCACGGCCAGCAGCACCAGCCCCTGCACCACGATCAGGCCCGTCTTCTGCGACCAGGCCTGGGCCAGGGAGAGCAGCGGCCGGGGCGCCAGCAGGATCAGGGCCCCCTTGACCAGCATCAGCCAGCCCAGCACGGTGACCAGCGTGGTCCAGTCCGGCCGCCAGGCGTGGTGCAGGATCAACACGATCAGGCCGCCGGCCAGGGTGACGTAGCCGGCCAGAAAGACCAGGCCCCGGTTCTCTAGGTACTCCCGGGCCATGTCCTGGTAGGCGCGCGGGTTGATGATCAGGCCCAGGGCCACGAACCCCAGCAAGGGCCCCAGCACCCTGGCCGCCATCTGCGCTTGGTCCATCGTCCATCCCTCCTCGGCGCCGCGCCCCCCGGCGCGGCCCCTCCCTATTACTGTGCCAAAAAACTTGGGCGCAGGCAAAGTGGCCCCGGCCGGCTTGCCCTGGGGCCGCGCCTGCCGTAACATAGCCTTGTTGCTGCCAATGCTTTCCTCAGCCGGAGCGCTGGCTTGGCCCAGAACGCCCAAAGCGAGCACACCAAGGAGCTCAGGCGCCGCAAGCGCGAGCGCATCATCATCGTCGTCACCCTGGTGCTGGTGGCCATCATCACCTACGCCGAGACCCGGGTGGTGAGCCTGGCCGAGGACCTGCCCCTGGGCAGCTCCATCCTCATCTTCGCCCTGATCAACCTCAACGCCCTGCTGCTCTTGTTCCTGATCTTCCTGGTGTTCCGCAATCTGTTCAAGCTGGCCATGGAGCGCCGGCGCAGCGTGTGGGGCGCACGGCTGCGCGGCAAGCTGGTGGCCACCTTCGTGCTGCTGTCCCTGGCCCCCACCATGCTGCTGTTGTTCGTCACCTTCCAGTTCGTCTCCGCCTCCATGGACTACTGGTTCCGGGCCCAGGTGGAGCGCTCCCTGTTCGACGCCATGGAGATCAGCGACGCCTACAACCAGCAGCTGGCCGCCGAGGCCTCCCACTTCGCCGGGGTGCTGGGCCAGGAGATCGCGCGCCGCGGCTTCCGACTGCAGGCCGACGATAGGGCCAGCCTGACCAAGCTCATCGGGACCCGGCGCGAGCTGTACGACCTGGCCGGGGTCAGAGTGTTTTCCGAGGATCTGAAGCCGCTGGCCCAGGCCACCCAGAGCGGCACCCACCCCAACCACCTGGCCGGTCTGCCCATGGACATGGTGGGCCGCTCGGTGAACACCGGCCTGCCCCTGACCCATTTGCAGCCGGCCACCACCGGCGACTTCGCCGCGGCCATCCAGCCGGTGAAGATGGCCCGCAAGGGCATGAAGCCCAAGGTGGTGGGCGTGGTGGTGGTCTATCAACTGCTGCCGCCGGGGGCCCTGGCCCGGGGCCAGCAGGTGCGCCGCGGCCTGGAGGGCTACCGCAAGCTCAAGAGCCTCAAGGAGCCCATCCGCACCAACCTGTTCATCACCCTGAGCATCGTGACCCTGCTCATCATCTTCTTCGCCACCTGGCTGGGCTTCCGCCTGGCCAAGGTCATCGCCGAGCCGCTCCGGGCGGTGGCCGAGGGCACCCAGAAGGTGGCCGGCGGGGACTACGACTTCTACATCGACCGCGAGGGGCCCGACGAGATCGGCACCCTGGTCAACGCCTTCAACCGCATGACCGCGGACCTCAAGACCAGCAAGGCCCGCCTGGACGAGGCCCAGGCCGAGATGCGCCGCACCAACCTGGAGCTGGACCGGCGGCGCCGGCACATGGAGATCGTCTTAAAAAGCGTGGCGGCCGGGGTCATCGCCGTGGACGCGGGCGGGGTGGTGACCACCATCAATCCCTCGGCCGAGCGCCTCTTGAAGGTGCAGGCCGGCAAGGCCCTGGGCCGGCCCTGGCCGGAACTGGTGGACCGCGAGAGCCGCGAGATGATAGAGCGGCTGCTCAAGGGCCTGACCTCCGGCGGCAAGGGCGCCGTGGACCGCCAGGTGCGCCTGACCATAGGCGGCGAGACGCTCTCCTTAATGGTGCATCTGGCCTTTCTGCGCGATGAAGCCCAGCGGGACCTGGGCATGGTGGTGGTGTTCGAGGACCTCAGCGAGCTGGAGAAGGCCCAGCGCATGGCCGCCTGGCGCGAGGTGGCCCGGCGCATCGCCCACGAGGTCAAGAACCCGCTCACCCCCATCAAGCTCTCGGCCCAGCGCCTGATCCGCCGCTACGGCGAAAAGGTGGAGCCCGGCGACGCGGTGTTCGACGAGTGCACCCGCACCATCGTGCAGCAGGTGGAGGAGCTGCGCCGGCTGGTCAACGAGTTCTCCACCTTCGCCCGCCTGCCCTCGGCCCGGCCCACCCCCGGCGATCTGAAGACCATCGCCGCCGACACCCTGGCCCTGTACAAAAGCGCCCACCCCGAGATCAGCTTCGAGCTGGAGTTGGAGAACCAGGTGCCGGTGTTCGAGCTGGACCGCGAGCAGATGTCGCGGGTGCTGATCAACCTCTTAGACAACGCCGTGGCCGCCGTGGAGCAGGCCGCCCCGCCCCGGCAGGTGGTGCTGCGCCTGAGCTACGACGAGTTCCTCAACACCGTGCGCCTGGAGGTGGAGGACAGCGGGCCGGGCGTGCCGCCCGAGGACAAGATACGGCTCTTCGAGCCCTACTTTTCCACCAAGCGCGGCGGCACCGGCCTGGGCCTGACCATCGTCAGCACCATCGTGGCCGACCACAACGGCTACGTGCGCGTGCAGGACAACCAGCCCACCGGCACCCGCATCATCATCGAGCTGCCGGCCCGCGGGGCCAAGGTGGCCTGAGGAGATTCATGGCCGGGCAAGTGCTCATAGTCGACGACGAGGCCTCCATCCGCAGCTCCCTGTCGGGTATCCTGGCCGACGAGGGCTACGAGACCCAGGCCGCCGCCGACGGCGAGAGCGCCCTGCAGATGGTGGAGGAGGAGACCCCAGACCTGGTGCTCTTGGACATCTGGCTGCCGGGCCTGGACGGCCTGAGCGTGCTGGAGCGCCTGAAGAAGCGCCACGCCGAGCTGCCGGTGGTGATGATCTCCGGCCACGGCAGCGTGGAGACCGCGGTCAAGGCCACCCGCCTGGGCGCCTTCGACTTCATCGAAAAGCCCCTGGACATGGAAAAGATCTTGGTGGCGGTGCGCAACGCCCTGACCCTGAGCCGCCTGGCCGAGGAGAACCTGCTGCTCAGGGCCAAGGCCGAGCCGCCCCAGCTCTCCGGCTCCAGCCCGGCCATCGAGGCCGTGCGCCAGGCCATCGCGCAGGTGGCCCCCGCCGACTCCTGGGTGCTGATCACCGGCGACAACGGCACCGGCAAGGAGCTGGTGGCCCACGCCATCCACCGCCTCAGCCCCCGCGCCGGCTACCCCTTCGTGGACGTGAACTGCGCGGCCATCCCCGACGAGCTGATCGAGAGCGAGCTGTTCGGCCACGAGAAGGGGGCCTTCACCGGCGCCAGCGGCCGCAAGCGGGGCAAGTTCGACCTGGCCCACAAGGGCACCCTGTTCCTGGACGAGATCGCGGACATGAGCCTGAAGACCCAGGCCAAGATTCTGCGTATCCTGCAGGAGCAGCGCTTCGAGCGCGTGGGCGGCACCCGCACCATCGTCGTGGACGTGCGGGTATTGGCGGCCACCAACAAGGACCTGTCCCAGGAGATAAAGGCCGGCCGCTTCCGCGAGGACCTGTTCTACCGCCTCAACGTGATCCCCATCCACCTGCCCCGCCTGGCCCAGCGGCCCCAGGACATCGCCGAGCTGGTGGAGGAGTTCCTGAACGAGCTGGCCGCCAAGTACCACCGGGCCCGCAAGACCATCAGCCCCGAGGCCCTGGAGGTGCTCCTGCGCCAGCCCTGGCCGGGCAACGTGCGCGAGCTGAAGAACCTGGTGGAGCGGCTGGTGATCCAGAGCCCCAGCCAGCGCATCGGCCCCGAGGACCTGCCCGCCTCCCTGGGCGGCAGCGCCGGCGCCCCCGGCCTGGACCAGCAAATGCTGGCCGGGGACTTCAAGAGCGCCCGGGCCGCCTTTGAAAAGACCTACCTGGAGCGCAAGCTGGACGAGTACAACGGCAACGTCAGCCGCACCGCCGAGGCCGTGGGGCTGGAGCGCAGCCACCTGCATAAAAAATTGAAGCAGCTAGGGATCAAGGCCGGCAACGGAGATTGATAAACGCAGCGGCCCATTGCTGGCTGCGGCGCGCGTTTCGCGATTTGCCTCCCTCGACGTATGAACCCATACGCCTCGGTCGTCAAATCGCTGCAACATCGCGCCTCGCCGACGCACTAGGCCGCCGTGGGCGCCGTGCCAGGCCGACAGTGACGGCTCTCTTGGGTGGCCCCGACAGATTGCCTGTCAGGCGGAGCGAGCGAAGCGAAGCGACAAGAGGTTCGCCACAGCGTATCGGGCTTAAGAATTTCCCCGCCCAGGGCATCGCAGGAAAGGGAGGATCGCCACGTCGCGGCGCAAGGGGCCATCTTTCCTTCGCCATCTCTCTCCGCGCCTCGCCTCGCGATGACTCACGAATCTTGACGGGTGGCAAACGCGGCCCCGGCGTTACCGCTTCGCTCGGGCTCTCGCCAATCAAGCATAGTGGTCATTGCGAGGCGAGGCGGCCACGTAGTTTGTAAGGGAACTGATGCTCTCCCGCCGCGCCGTGGCGATCTAGTATGTTTCTAACCAGGGTATGGCAGACTGCCACGATCTCGGGACCAATGAAACCCGTAGGGAAGTCTTAGTCGTCATACCCTTGCTTCCTTTAAACCCGGACAGTTGCAAGGGA
>JBFMFU010000022.1:0-15513 GCA_040751985.1 Thermodesulfobacteriota bacterium
CGCCGGCGGTGATGATGCGCTGGCCGGCCGCGCCCAGGATGACCACCTCCTGGCGGGTCTGCTGCAGGGCCTGGCAGCAAGGCTGTACCTCCGGGGGCCGGGGCGGGGCGGGCTGGGCCGCGGCCTCCCGGCGGTAGGCCTGGCTGTACTCCATACGCTGGTTGGCGGCCACTTCGCCGCAGATACGGTCCTTGGCAGCCAGGTCCTGGGCGATGCTCTGGGGGGTGATCTTGTTGCGCTTGGTGAAGCGCCCCGGACAGATGCCGTGTATCTCCACTACCGAGAAGCCCTGGTAAGTGATGGCCCGCTCCAGGGTCTCGGTCAGGTCCTTTTGGTAGGTGGAGCAGCGGCAGACGAAAGGTGCGCCGGCGGCCACAGCCAGGGCGGGCAGGTCCAGGGGCTTGTCTAGCTTGTTCAGGAATCCCGAGCCCACCACGGCCTGGTTGGGCGTGGTGGCCGAGTACTGCCCGCCGGTCATGCCGAAGTTGTAGTTGTTCAAAACCAGCAGAGTCAGGTCCAGGTTGCGACGGCAGGCCGCGATGACGTGGGCCGCGCCAATGCCCAGGCCGCCGTCGCCCATGGTCACCACCACGTTAAGCTCGGGCTGACAGAGCTTGATGCCCGCGGCGTAGGTCAGGGCCCGGCCGTGCAACCCGTGCATGGCGTGGGTATTGAAGAATACGTCGAAGTAGCCCGAGCAGCCGATGTCGCTGACCATGCAGATCTGGTGGGCGGCCAGGCCCAGGTTCAGAAAGGCCTTGTCCAGAGAGCGCAGCACCTGGTCGTGGGAGCAGCCAGGGCAAAAGATGGGCGGGCGGCTGTGGTTGAGCAGGGTCTTCTCAGGCATGGACCGCCTCCTTGATCTCGGCCGGCGATATGAGCTTGCCGTCCATCTTGCCGAAGAACTCTACCTTTTTCTGGCGCAGCACCCGCTGCACCTCGCCCACGTACTGGCCCAGGTTGGCCTCTACCACCACCACCCGGCTGTAGTCCGCGGCCGTGGCCCGCAATAGCTCCGCGGGCACCGGCCACAGGGTCTTGAGCACCAGGTGGGCCAGAGGCCGGCCCGCGGCGGCCAGCTCCTGGCAGGCCTGGCGCGCGGCCCGGCTGGTGACGCCGTAGGTGATCAGCAGGGTATCGCTGCCCTCGGCTGGCCAGAGCCGGTAGTAGCTGAAGCGCTCCACGGTGCTGGTCAGCTTTCGGTCCAGGCGCTCCACTAGGGCCTGTATCTCCTTGGGGTCGGCGGTGATGTAGCCGCCCTCGCCGTGGGTGGAGGAGGTCTGGCGCGAGAGCACCCGGCCGCCGATGGGCGCGAAGTAGGGCACCTGGTGGCCCGTAGCCGGACGGAAGGGCAGGTAGGCGCTCTCGGCTGGCTGCAGCAGGCGCTCCTGCAGGGCCGGGCGCTCCAGGGAGGCCAGGTCTACCGACTCCCGGCTCTGGCCGATCTCCTTGCTGGAGGCCAGGAACACCGGACAGCGGTAGGTCTCGGCCAAGTTGAAGGCCTGCATGGTCAGGGTGTAGCAATCGGCCACGTCCACCGGGGCCAGCACGATGGCCGGCGCGCCGCCGGAGTTGCCCCAGCGCAGGAACTGCACGTCGCCGTCGGCCCCCTTGGTGGCGTAGCCGGAGCTGGGCCCCAGGCGCTGCACGTCCACGATCACCACCGGAATCTCCGAGGCGATGGCGAAGGAGATGTGTTCGCTGTAGAGGCTGATGCCCGGCCCCGAGGTGGCGGTCATGACCTTGTAGCCGGCCATGGAGGCGCCCAGGCAGTAGCCCAGGGAGGCGATCTCGTCCTCGCCCTGCAGCACGATGCCGCCGGCCGGCGGCAGCAGGGCCAGCATGGTGTTGTAGATGGTGGTGGCCGGGGTGATGGGGTAACCGGCAAAAAAGCGGCAGCCCGCATCAAAGGCCCCCCAGGCCATTGCCTCGTTGCCCTCCAGAAGACTCAATGCCATTAGACCCCACCTATTCGATTTAACTTGATATTCCCTGGGGCTTGCCCCAGGGACCATTTGCTGGGGTTTCAGGGGGGCGCTTAGCAGCCCCTTGGTCAAGGGCGGGGTAAATACCCCGCCCTTGAAGTGGTTTCGTTTATTTCCCTAAAAAATTTGGAGGCCTTTTTTCTATTGTTGCCTTCAAGCCTTCCTTAAAATCCTCCGTTTTCATGCATGCGCTTTGCTGATAAACTGCCTTTTCCAATTCAAACTGTAAATGCGATCCATTACACTCATGAAGCCCATGCTTTGCCATAGTCACAGCGATGGGCCCATTTCGAAGTATTTTTTTTGCCCATGCTATTGATTCAGTAGCAAGATTTTCTTTGGGGACAGATTTATTTATCAGGTTAATTCTTTCCGCTTCTTTTCCTGAAATAGTGTCCCCACACAATATCATCTCGGTAGCTTTGCTTATCCCAATAAACTTAGACAGTAAAGACATGGATCCCATCACTGGGATTATATTGTTTTTCACCCAAGTGGGTCCCATGACAGCGTCTTCAGCGGCAATGCGGATATCACAATGCAACAGAAAATCGAATCCAACCCCCACAGCAGCACCGTTGATGCTCGCAATGACTGGCTGCTTAAGTGTTCGAAGCTTTAGAATTGGTGCGCCTAATTTAACAAGAAACTCTCTTATTTCATGAGGCCTTAGACTAGACACAACCTCTAAAAGATATCTCAGATCACCTCCAGCGCAAAACACCTTGCCCGCCCCAGTAATAATCACAGCTTTCACTGAATCATTAGCTTCAACTTTATCTATAGCGCTTAAAAGTTCATTCGATAGCTCAGGAGTAAGAGCATTTCCAAACTGCGGCCTGTTTAGAGTAATTTTTGCGATGTTGTCTTTGATTTCCAAGATAATTAGCTCAGACATTGATCAAACTCCCTGTCTATAAAAAAATCGGCGATCAGTCTTCATCACACCAAATACAGGTTGTACTTGACGTAGATCAGGTGGCCCTTGATCTCTAGTAGCACGCTCATAAGCCGAACCCTCTGCAGGCGCGCAGCAGAGATGGCTCAGCGGGGGCGCCGTGCCAGCATGAACAGCTTGTCGCCGCCCTGCGCCTCCTGACCGTCCTGGTTGAGCACCGCCACCTTGATGGTCACCAACCCCCGCTCCGGGCTCTTGGTCTCCCGCTTTTCGCTTATCACCTGCTCTACGTGGATGGTGTCGCCGATGAAGATGGGCTTCTTGAAGCTCCAGTTGACGCTGACAAAGGCCAGGTTGGCCGCACGGCCCACCCTAGTGGAGAAGCAGCCCCGGCAGAGGCCATTGGAAAGGGCCAGGCCCAGCAGGCCCGGGGCGATGCGCTTGCCAAAGGGCGTCTGGCCGGCGTAGACCTCGTCGCAGTGCAGAGGGTCGTACCACCCGATCAGGGCCGCGAAATTGACCAGGTCCGCCTCGGTGATAGTGCGCGCCACGCTCTTGAAGCTATCGCCCACCTCCAGGTCCTCGAAGAAAACCCCCTGGGAATCGTCGTAATAGGTCGGCATAGGCAACCGCTCCTTTTAGGGACGCTGGCCGTTCTGGCCAGCGGGGTCCTTAGCCAAGATCGGCACGTAGCGCTGGCGAAGGACCTTTTTGTCTATTTTGCCCGAACCGGTCTTGGGCAGCTCGGTGACGAAGTCAACGGACCGGGGGGCCTTGTAGTGCGCCAACTGTTCCTTGCAGACCGCAATGATATCCTGTTCGTCCAGGGAGCAGTCCGGTCTGAGCACGCATATGGCCTTGACCGTTTCGCCCCACTTCTGGTCGGGCACCCCCACCACCGCAGCCTCTACCACGTCCGGGTGACGGCAGAGGACATTCTCCACCTCTACCGAGTAGATGTTCTCGCCGCCGGAGATGATCATGTCCTTCTTGCGGTCCACGATCTGGATGTAGCCCTCTTGATCGATGGTGGCCAGATCACCGGTGCGCAGCCAGCCGTTCTCGAAGGCCCGCTGGTTCTCCTCGGGCAGGTTCCAGTAGCCGGGGGTGATGGTGTCCCCCCGCACCAGCACCTCCCCCACCTGCACCCCGTCCGGGGCCACGTCTTGGTCCTGGTCATCCACCACTCGCAGTTTGATGCCGATGAAGGGCCGGCCGGTCTTGGAGCGGTAGCGCAACTGCTCGCTTGGGGGCAGGCAAAGCAGGTTCTCCTTGAGCCGGCTGATGGTCAAGAAATGGGTGCTCTCGGTCATGCCATAGCTCTGTACGTACTCGCAGCCACAGGTCCCGATGATCTGCTGGATCAGGGTGGGCGAGATGGGGGCACCGCCGCTGATGGCCAGGCGCAGGGAGCTGAAGTCGCACTGGGCCACGGCGGGATGGTTGAGCAGCATGGTCCACATGGTGGGCACCAGCTTGAGCATGGTCAGTCGGTGGCGGCTGATGATCTCCACCACCTTGGGGATGTCGAAGCGGTCCACCAGCACGTGGGTGGCGCCGGCCCAAGTGATGGACCAAGTGTTGCACACATCGGACATATGGAACAGAGGAGCCAAGTGGCCCCACACATCTTGGTCACTGATCTGGTACTCCCAGAGGGTGCCCATGGCGTGCCAGGTCATGTTGTTGTGGGTCATGAGCACGCCCTTGGGCCGGCCGGTGGAGCCGGAGGTGTAGAATATCTGGGCCACGTCATCGGGCGCCAGCTCCTCCTCCACCCGGTAGTCGGCCGGCGCGGCGGCCAGCAGCTCTTCGTGATCCTTGTTGGCAGCGTCCCGGGGCACCGGCGGCTGGCCGCGGGTCCACACCACGTCCAGGGGCTGGGCCAGGGCCGCCCTGATCTTCTGCACCTTGTCGGCTAAGCCTACGTTGGCAAAAAGGACGGCGCTGCCCGAGTCTTCAAGCATGAAGGCCAACTCGGCCGGCGCCAGCCTGGTGTTCAGGGGCACCAGGATGGCCCCCACCTGGGCGGCGGCATACAGGAGCTCCATGTAGATGTGGCAGTTCCAGTGCAGCGCGGCCACCCGCTGGCCCTTGCCCAGGCCCAGGTTGCGCAGGGCCCCAGCCAGCCTGGCCACCCGCTCGTAGAAATGCAGATAGGTGAAACGCTGGTCGCCGCAGATTATGGCCTCTTTCCGCGGGTAGAGTTTCACGGTGTTATACAGAGTGTCGGATAGGATCATCGTCGGCTTTTCCTCTCGGGGCTTCTTCCGATTTACAGGCTTTCCGCTTGAGGTTCATGCGGATGATGGATACCACCGCCAGAATGGTCATGGCGTAGAAGACCCAGGCTATGGGGCTCTGCAGCAGGATCATGGGATCGCCATTGGACACCGCCAGGGAGCGGCGCAGGCCGTTCTCCAGCATGGGCGCCAGCACAAAGGCGATGAGGAAGGGGATGGCCGGTATCTCTAGCAGGGCCATGAAATAGCCCACCAGGCCGAAGACCAGCATGATGCCCACGTCGAACAGGTTGGTGTTGATAGCATAGCTGCCGAACATGCACAGCACCAGGATGGTGGGGAAGATGAGGGAGGTGGGCATACGAGTGGTGAGCTTCGCGGCGTAGCGAATGAAAAGCCCCCCCACCAAACGCAAGGCTATGTCGCACATGATCAGGGCGCAGAACAGGCCGAAGATCAGGTCCGAGTGCTGCAAAAACAGCAACGGCCCGGGCTTGAGATCGAAGATCACGAAGGCGCCCAGCATGACCGCCGTGATGATATCACCCGGAATGCCGAGGGTCAGTAGCGGCACCAGGGTGGCACCGTTGACCGCGTTGTTGCCCGACTCGGCCGCGGCCACGCCCTCCAGGGAGCCCTTGCCGAACAGCTCCGGATGCTTGGAGGCACGCTTAGCCCGCTCGTAGCTGAGGAAGGCCGAGGGTGTGGCCCCCAGGCCTGGGATTATGCCCAGGATCAGGCCCACGATGCCGCCGCGCAGCATGTGGCGGAAGGAGCCCTTGAACTCGGCCCAGCTTAGCTTGCTGTCCTCGGGCGAGACGTTATTCACCTTGCAAATAAGGGCCCGGCCGCCCATCTTGCGCGAGCGGTTGAGCTGCAGGATCACCTCTGGGATGGCGAACAGACCGATGAGCAGTGGCACGAAGCTCAGGCCCTTGGTCAGCTCCAGGGAGCCGAAGGTGAAGCGCTCGGAGCCCGCAAAGGGATCCATGCCCACGGTGGCGGCCAAAAAGCCCAGCACCCCGGCGATGAGGCCCTTGATCATGGAGTTACCGCACAGGCTCCCAATGATGGTGATGGAGAACAGGATCAGCGCGAAGAAGTCGGGGGACTTGAAGTACAGGGCGATGCCGCCCAGCAGGGGGCAGATGGCTATCACGATTATGGTGCTGGTCAAGTCGCCCACGCAGGAGGCGTAGTTGGCCATCCACAAGGCCTTACCGGCCTGGCCTTTTTGGGCCAGGGCGAAGCCGTCCATGCAGGTGCAGGCCGCGGCCGGGGTGCCCGGTGTGTTGAGCAGGATGGCCGATATAGAGCCGCCGTAGATGGCCCCCACGTACACCGCCGACAGCAGTGACAGGGCGGTCAGGGGCTCCATGGTGAAGGTGAAGGGCAGGGTCAGGGCCACGGCCATGGTGATGGTCATGCCTGGCACCGCCCCGCAGAAGGTGCCTATGGTCACCCCGCCGAAGATGGCCAGGATGTTCTTAAAGGTGAAGAAGTACAGGGCCCCTTTTTGGAAGTTGGCTCCGTAGGTGACGACGTAGTCGGCCACCGCGTGCCATGCGCTCAACAGAGTGTCCACGTTTTCCACCCTTGGGCTTACGGATTACTCAAGCCTCAGTAGAGGTCATCGAACCAAACCCCGCGGGGTATATCCACCTGGGCCACCTGTTCGAAGAAGAAGAAAAGCAGCAACACGAACACCACCGCGAAGATGATGGTGCGTGGCCAATTGCGGTAGTTGAACAGGCGCACCAGCAGGATCACGGCCAGAATGCCAGTGGGGACCATGCCCAGGTACTCGAGGCCGTAGAAGCTGGCCAACAACAGCAAAATGATGATCACCACCGCGAGACTAAATTTTTTCTCCCCAGCGCTCTCAGCAGAGGACGGGGCCGCGAACCCCTTGACGACAAGGGCCAGGCTCAGCACCGCCAGGACGGCGGTGACGCCGTAAGGGAAAAAGGTGGGCGTCACCGCCATCCCGCCGGCCTGTTGCACTTCCACACCGCTGGGGATGAGCCAAAGCAGGATCAGCAGGGAGAAGGCCAGCAACCCCAGGCCCAGGATCACGTCCCTATTGAGTCCCTTGCCGTCAGGCAATCGAAAGAGGCGCTCCATAATTTTTGCCCAATTTAGTTTCATGGTTACTCACCTTCGCAGAGGGGCCACGGGAACTCTCAGCGGTGCCGGCTGCTACTTCTTCTTCATCAGCAATCCCAGCTTGGCGAACAGGGCGCGGTAGCGCTTGAACTCCTCGCCGGCGTACTTGGTGAACTCCTTGGAGTCCATGTAGCCGGGCACATCGCCGAACTTGGTGACCACGGTTCGCCAGTACTTGGAGGCCACGGTCTTCTTGACCGCCGCCTCCCAGGCCTTGATCACCGCCGGCGGCGTCCCCGGAGGGCCGCAGACCCCGCGCCAGCCGATGACGTTCACGGAGGGGTAGCCCAGTTCGGTGTAGGTGGGCACGCCCTTGTGGTCAGGCAGCCGCTCTTTGGTGGTCACGGCCAGGCCGCGCACCAGGCCGCTCTTGACATGGCCATCCATGGGCGCCAGGTTGGCCTGGAAGAAATCCACCTCTCCCTGGATCACCGCCAGCACCGCCTGGCCGTCTGAGTTGTAGTGCACGGCATGGGCTGCGTTCAGAGGCAGGCCCAGGGCCTCCAGGATGAGCACGGCGCCTAGGTGACTGGTGACACCGGGTCCAGCGGTGCTGTATTTGTACTTGCCCGGGTGAGCCTTAAGGTCCTTGGCGAAGTCCTGGAAGGTTTTCCAGGGGCTTTTGGCGCTCACTACCAGCATGTTGGGGTTGATCTGGGTGCGGGCCACGTAGACCAAGTCCGACCACTTGAATGGCAGGTTGGGGTTCATGGCCGTGTACATGGCGTTAGTGCCGATAGCAGCCATGAACATGGTATAGCCGGTGGGCTTCTGCTTGGTCATGAAGTCGAAGGCGATGGAGCCGCTGGCGCCGGGCCTGTTGATCACCACTACCGGCTGGCCCAGGAACTCCGGAATGGCGGCGCTCAAGGTGCGCGCGGCCAGGTCTGTGGTGCCACCGGCCCCGTAGGGGCAGATAAGCTTGATGGGCTTGTCGGGATAGGTTTCGGCCGAGGCCGACGATGTCCAGAACACACCGCCCAGGACCAGGAGCAGCCCGCAGGCCAAGACCGCCGCTTTAGTGGCCAAAGTTCTCCTCTTCATGACATCCTCCTTATATGGTTCATGCTTAAAGCCGTTTATTGAAAACCAAAGGGAGTCGACGTCTCAGATGGATACTCTCCGGGTGGCTGTCTTTTCCTGGTTGCGGACTCAAGCGATCCCGTTGGGTGTCAGCGGTTGGCCTTGCGCAGGCCCAACCAGTCCTGTCCGATGATCAAGCGATGTATGTTGGGTGTGCCCTCCACAATCTGATAGAACTTGGCCTCGCGGAAAAAACGCGAAACCGGGTACTCGGCCGCGTAGCCATAGGCTCCGTGCAGGTCCAGGGCGGTGTTGGCCGCCTGCATGGCCACGTTGGCCGCAAACATCTTGGCGTAGGAGATCTCCAGCACGTTGTTGTTCACGCCATGGTCCCGCTGCCAGGCCGCCCGGTAGGCCAGCAAGCGGGCCGCCTCGATGGCGGTGGCTATCTCGGCCACGGCGCTCTGGTTCATTTGGAAATTGGCGATGGCTTGGCCGAACTGCTTTCTCTGTTGGCAGTACTTGACTGCCTCCTCCAGGCAGGCCTGGGCCAGGCCCACCGCGCCGGCCGCAACCCCGATGCGGGTCACGGGCAGGGAGCCGAAAAGTATCTCCGCGCCCTGGCCTTCCTGGCCAAGCAGGTTTTCCCGCGGCACCAGCACCTCGTCGAACACGATCTCCCCGGTGGGAAAGGCATGGGAGCCCATCTTGGGGATGGTGCTGGTGGTGATGCCAGGGCTATGCATGTCCACCAGGAAGGCGGAGAGCCGCTCGCGGCGGGCCTCGGGGTTGGTGCAGGCATAGACCACGGCCAGGTCGGCTACGGGCGCGAAGGAGATCCAGGTCTTGGTGCCGGACAACAGGTAGTGGTCGCCCTGGGCAGTTGCCCGGGTGCTGATGGCCATCACGTCCGAGCCCACGTCCGGCTCGGTGATAGCGAAGCACCCCAGCTTTTCGGCGTTGATCAGGGCTGGGATGTGCTTCTGCTTCAGCTCCTCGCTACCATGCTTGTAGATGTTGTAGGCCGTGCCGTTGCACTGCATGTTCATGGCCCCGCGCAGGGAGCTGGAGGCCTTGGATAGCTCTTCAGTGATGAGGGCCATGGCTAGAAAGCCGTAATCGGTGCCACCGTAGCGCTCGGGTAATAGGCAGCCGAACAGGCCCATCTCGGCCATCTGCCCAAGCACTTCGCGGGGCAGCATACCCTGCTCCTCCCATTGCTGGACGTGAGGCGCGATCTCGTTATGGGCGAAACGACGCACCGCATCTTGGATGGCGCGGTGATCCTCGGAAAGTGAAAAGTCCATGGTCAACTCCTCTGCCTAACTACCGAACAGAACTGCCCATCAAGTAGCGGTCGCCGTCCTCCTACAACCGCTTGCCGTCGAACTCAATGGTGATGGCCTGGTGGGGACACTGTTGCACGCAGGCAGCACAGCCGTTGCACCAGTCGGCCCAGGTGGCCAGCAATACCCACTTGGTGGGGTCTATGCGTTGCTTGGGAGGAATGGAGAAGTCCCGCTTCTCCAGGGGACGGGTGCCGAAAACCCGCACCGGGCAGAGCTGTAGGCACCTGCGGCATCCCTTGGGGTCGTACATAGAATAGGTGCACTTTTCGCGGTCGATAGTGACGGTGACCCCGTTGTGGGCCACCGCGCGGGACTGATGGTCATCCAGGGTGATCTCAACCTTGTCGGACTTGGATGTCTGCAGCATGCTACACCTTCCTACCAACGGTCGCGGGCTGCGGGGATCTCTTCGCGTGGGACCATGGCGATGGCCATATTGGGGCAGGCGCCGGCGCAGAGTCCGCAACCCATGCACAGGGTGGGGTCGATGTCCACGGTCTCGGAGGTGGGCGAGTGGTGGATGGCCCCGAAGTGGCACTTGTCCCAGCACTCCCCGCAGCTGGCGCAGGTCTGCGGGTCCAGCCGGGCTACGAAGTGGCCCTTGAGCACGTACTCCGGCACCCCGCTGCGGAAGCGATTCATCCAGTAGGTGCAGTAGCGTCTTTCGCAGTTGCAGATGGCCTCGATGAGGGGCAGGCGGCCGCGGCTCATCACGATGTGCCACAGGCCCCGCTCCTCCCACTCGTCGATGAGTTGCTCGGCCTCGGACATCATCAGGGGCACCTTGACGCCCTTGCGCAGGTCCTGGCGCAGTTGGCTCCACTCGGCCCCGCCATATTCGGTGAGCCCTTCCTTGGGCAGACGGCCGTAGCCCACCTCCATGGACATGGCCACCGGCATGCCGAAGCCGATGCACACGTAGTCGCGCACCCCCTCATAGACCAGGCGGCAGGGGCAGTGGCCCACCACCATGATGGAGTCCTCGCGCTTCACCGCCTCGTCGGCCAGGTGCAGGATCTTGAGCATCTCTTCCTTGGTGATGATCTGGGAGCCGAAGCCGGCGTCGGCCCGGTCCTGCAGGAACTGCTTGTTGCGGATGAACTCAGGATCGGAGTATCGCCACTCGGTCTGGCTGAAGGTGCTCTTGATCTCCTCCTTGGCTTTGTCCTGGGAGGTCTCGTCGGGGAACACCTTTTCGAAAAGATAGTTTTCCTGTTTCTCGTACCACTTGTGATCCCGGTCCCCGTGTTGATTACACCAGTGACACATGCGCACCTCCTGATTAGCAGCACCAGCCGCGCGGCCGTCCCTTCGTGGTTAGGTGATCTTGATTCTTTTCTTGCGCAGTCTCTGGCCCCGGAGCATTTTTTGGCCCGCTCGCATGTCCTCTTTGGCCTGCAGAGTCAGGCGCTTGGTGAGCTGAACTCCGGTGCAGTTGAACAAAGACACCAGTTTCTGCACTTGGTCTCCCCCGCAGCGGAGGCAGGCCACCTTGTCCTGGGGCCTCAACTCCAAGTGCTCAAATACGTGGCCGCAGGATTTGCATTCAAAATCGAAGAGGGGCATCGGTCTAAAGCACCTTATGACCTAACGACGGTTAATGGGCTTTGAATCTCCGGTTACTGTGAAGGATGAAATCACGCTATCACTGAGGCAGATTCAGTGTCAATAATATTTTACATGGTGGTTTTTTATTTTTACTATATAATTTTTTTAGATTTTTAGCGATATATATTTCACATATCAAAATATCATACAAAACCCTAGATTGACGATTAAACTGAGCCTCAATTTTTATAATATTAATTAATTAAGTATCTTAAAAAATAATTATCCACTCCAAATACCAAATCCAAATTCAATAATATTCTTGTTAATTGCCATATGTTGGCAAGCAGAATGGATTAATAAAACTGTGGCGTCGCCAGCCTGTAAGCCTAGGCGTAGAACGTTGCGCGGATGTTTTCTCCCCCCTCTCAGAACTAGTGCTGGCGAGAGGCCCACTTGCAAGCTAACTAATTTTTATCTTTTAAAATAGTGTGTTAAATCATATGATGACAAGGGAAGTAGCCAGGAAACAGCCGTGGGTTTGGATTGCACCTCTCCTCTGGATTCGTATTTAGTGGAGTCAGACATCTGTGTTGACAGATACAGTAAAAATTGATATATTTTTATTATATGGAAAACAAAATCCTCTTGTAACCCAAGTGGCATGATATGAAAAACACCGAAAGAGACAAGAAAATCAAGCTCCGGGGCACCCAAAGCATTCAGCGGGCCATCTCCTTGATTCGTAAGGTAGCAGAGATGGATGAGAATGGGGTCAACCTCTCCCGGCTGGCTAGCGCGGTGGATCTGCACCCCTCCACCACTTACCGCATCCTGCAGCTCCTGTTGGCGGAAAACTTTGTCGTCTACAACCCTGAAACCAAACAATACCACCTTGGCATCGAATTCCATCGCCTCGGCCGTTCGACGTACAGCAACGCGCTCCGAGAACGTTTCCGTAGCCTCATCGAAAAGGCGGCAGAGTTCAGCGAGGACACGGCCTTTCTGCTCATCCGCGCCTACAACGAGGCCGTTTGTGTGGACCGCCTAGAAGGAAAATACCCTATCAGCACCCGGACCTTTGACATCGGCTCCCGCAGGCTGCTGGGCGTTGGTGGCGGCGCCCTGGCCATTCTCTCCTTTCTGCCCGAGAAGGATCAGGAGGCCATGATCAAAGTCAACGAGCCCATTTACCCGCGATTCAACAACATGAGCGCCGAACGGGTGCGCATGGCGGTAAAGGAGACCCGGATGCGCGGTTATGCTTACACTCAGGGCAACCTCTACTCCGGCGCCAACAGCGTGGGCGTGCCAGTGACCGACCTCAAGGAGGATCTGCACGCGGCCATCACCGTGGCTGCCGTGGCCCAGAGATTAGACCTGGAGCGGGCGCGGGAAGTGGTCAACTATGTTAAGTCTGAGATATTGGCGGCAGGGCTATTCACTCCCTGAGCCGCCGACTACGCCATTCGCACTGGATCCTGGAAAGCCTAATTGAACGTGTTATCTATACATAACGTCCGAGCGGTATGACCTCCAGGGCGAATTTATGGCTGCATTACCGGCGCCAGGTTGTGTGCAGGAAAGCATGATGGTAGCGGACATTGTAGAGAATGAGCACCATGCGCCGCTTGGCATGAGAGCTTATCTGTATGATTCATAGAGAATCTTCTTTTGGACCCTTTCTACCTTGCCGTTTAGGTGTGGGAATCTCGGTTTAACTCCTGGATCCACCAGGCCAGAAGCCTGGCCAACAAGCACTTCGCCACGCTGGCCGATACCCTGGACAGCCATCGCCAGAGACTCATGGCTTATTTCAACCACCCCATCACCACTGTCGGGGGGCGGGTAAAGCCGGCCACCCATGGGCGGGTTATAACCGGCCACATTGAGACATTGTAATGCCGTGCTCATCTTTGCATCCAGCAAGGAGGCAGAGATGGCACGGAGTCTGGATGTGGCTGTGAAGATTACGATATTGCAGTTGGCAGGCCATGGCTGGTCGTTCCGCCGTATCAGCCGTGAGCTTGGTGTGGATCGCACGGCGGTGTCTCGTTGCGTTCGCAGTGCCGATTCAAAACCGTCCAACCCGCCCACCGGCTCGGGCATAACCGGCCAAACCCGCCCACCGCGTCCCCGCAGCACGGTGGCTCCCTATCAGGGCATCGTGGAGGAGAAGCTAAAGCAGGGCCTGGATGCCAAGCGTATCCACCAGGACCTTTGCCGTGAGCACGGCTTCGCCGGGGGCTACGATTCGGTGAAGCGTTTCGTGCGCCGAATGCGCCGGTCGGCTCCTGAAGTCTACGCGCGCATGGAGGTGATGCCCGGCCAGGAAGCCCAGGTGGACTTTGGCAACGGCGCCCCCACACTTCATCCTGTGAGCGGCCGCTATCGGCGCCCCTACTTTTTCAAGATGACCCTGTCCTGCTCTCGGCACAGCTACGAGGAGGTGGTGTGGCGGCAGGACCTGCAGAGCTTCATCCGCTGCCACGAGAACGCCTTCCGGTTTTTCGGCGGTGTGCCGGAGGTGGTGCGCCTGGATAATCTCAAGGCCGGTGTGACCCGGGCCTGTTTCTTTGATCCGGAGATCAACAAGCAGTACATGGCCCTGGCCAACCATTACGGGTTTGTGCCACTGCCCATCCGGCCCTACACATCGCGCCACGACGGCAAGGTGGAGCGTGGGGTGGGCTATACCAAGCGAGCTCTGAAGGGTCGCCGCTTCGACAGCCTCGAGGAGCAAAACCGGTTTCTGCGCGACTGGAATCGCACGGTGGCCCGCCTGCGCATCCACGGCACCACCAAGCAGCAGGTGTGGTCGCGCTTTTTGGAGCTGGAGAAGCCGGCTTTGCTGCCACTGCCTGCCGAGCCCTTCGCCTTTTTCAATATCGGCACCCGCAAGGTGCATCAGGACGGTCACATCGAGCTTGAGCGGACCTACTACTCGGTGCCGCACCAATACGTGGGCCGCCAGGTGGAGGTGCGCTGGGACCAGAAGCTGGTGCGCATACTGGTGGATGACCAGGTGGTGGCTGTCCACCGCAAGAGCGACGATCAAGGCGTCTTCCATACCCGGCGGGAGCATCTGCCCGCGCACAAGTCCTACAGCCAGGAGGCGTACCAGGCCAAGCTGCTGGCCAAGGCGGAGCTCCTTGGCCCCGGGGTGCTGGCCTTTGCGCAAGGCGCCCTGGAGACCCGGGGCCTGCTGGCCTTGCGGCTGATCCAGGGGGTGCTGGGGCTTTGCCGCAAGCATCCCAAGGAGCGAGTGGACTGGGCCTGCGGACGGGCCGCGGCCAGCGGCTCTTACCGCTACCGCGCGGTCACCGGCCTGCTCGACAAGGCGCTCCAAGATGTAGAGGCCAGTGAGGGGCTATTGCAGGAGCACGATATCATCCGGCCCCTGGCCGATTACAGCAGCATTGTCTGCGGCCGGCAGGCACTGTCATGAACGTCCAGCTGGAGCAGAGGATGAAGAGCCTGCGGCTGTCGGGCATGGCCTCCACTCTGGAGGTGCGCAACCAGGAGGCCGTGGCCGCCGGCCTGTCCTACATCGAATTCCTGGAACTGCTGGTGGAGGACGAGCTCAATGTCAGGCGGGACCGTCTGCTAAACCGGCGCATCAAGAAGGCCGGCTTCCCGTCGCTCAAAACCCTGGAGGGCTTCGACTGGGCCTACAATCCCTCCATCAACAAGCGCCAGATCTTTGATCTGGCCACCGCCCGCTTTGTGGGCCAGGCCCAGGGCATCCTGCTACAGGGGCCTCCGGGTACCGGCAAATCTCACCTGGCAATGGCCATAGCCCTCCGGGCCATCCACGCCGGCTACCCGGTTACCTACCGCTCGGCCATGGACCTGCTCGAGGACCTGGCCGAGGCCCAAGCGCTGGATGAGCGCAAGGCATTGATGAGGGACCTGGTCAAGGTGCCCCTGCTCGTCATCGATGACCTGGGCCTGAATCGAACCCCGCCGGGAGCGGCGGAAAACCTGCTGGAGCTGTTTATGCGCAGGTACGAAACCGCCGCCACTGTCGTCACCACCAACCGGCCCCTGGAGGACTGGGGAAAGATGATCGGTGACACCGTGGCCGCCACCGCCATCCTGGACCGTTTCCTCCACCACGCCCACATCATCACCATCAAGGGGAGGAGCTACCGCTTGTACAGAGATCAAAAAACTGCCTCTTCGTCGTTACGAGTGGAATTGGTGTAGTTGTGATGCCATGATTGGCCGATCCATTTGAGCCTGTTGCGGGAGTTGATCATCATGGATGCCGGCGATCTTTTGGCCCTGGGCCTCGGCTT
>JBFMFU010000023.1:0-15908 GCA_040751985.1 Thermodesulfobacteriota bacterium
GAGTACATCGAAGTCTTCTACAACCGCAATCGGAGACACTCCGCCCTGGGCCTCATCACCCCGGCGGATTTTGAGAGGATGAAGATGGCCGCTTAACTGCGTGTCCACAAAATCGGGGGAAGATCAGGCATTGCCTAGGTTGTTCTGGATAGCAGCCCACTCAAAGGATTCTTGCTGGCGGTTTATTTCCTGTAGGGCGTCACAGTATGCCTGTACGGCCTGCTCCAGCCTTTCAATGCTACCCTCCCGCGCTCCCAGGACGTTAAGCGCATTTCCTAAGTTGTTCTGGATGGAGGCCCATTGCCGGGGGGCTTGCTGGCGGTGCACCTCTTGTAGCAAACCTTGGAATAAGGCAATGGCTTGTAACAGAGCCTGATTGTCGCCCTTTATCTCGCCGTCCTGAGAATGGGCTACAGCGGCAAGATGCAGATATGCCCACCGGACCTGGGCATCTAAAGGTTTATATATTTCCGCTGCCTCTTCGTAAAGCCGGGCGGCGTCCGCATACTGGCCGGCGGTGCTGAGGAAGCGGGCCTCCAGGGCAATTGTCTTGGCGGCGGTGGCAGTGCGTTCTTGGGCCTTTTCGGTCAAGCATTTTGCGGCGGCCAGCTCCCGCTCCCGGGCCGCTTGCAGGTTTTCGCGCGCCCGGTCCAGGCTGCCTTGTTCGGCTAGCTCCGTGGCCTGTTGGATCAATTTTTTGGTTTCCGGGTCGCTGGGGTTCAGCAGAGTGGCTTCTTCTTGAAAGCGCTTATAGTCTTTAGCAATGCCCTCAAGAATCTCCGTCCACTTCTCTAACGGGGCATCCTCGATACCCATTTTGTTCATGAAGGCAATAATGACCTGCTCGGCAACCCCCAGCTTTTTGGAGGTCTCAACAACAAGTTCTTTTAGTTCAGCAACTACTTGGTGGCCAGGAGCGGCGGGCTTTTTAAATATTTTTTTGTACAACAAAGCAAAGGGCTTAAAGATGATTTCTAGGATCGTTAAAATTGCGGCGATCAGGCCTATAACCAGGACATGGTTTACAAGGAAGGCCCATATCGTTTTAAGAAATTCGATTAGGCTGTTAAGAAAATCCATCCCCCCGAAACTCCCTTCGCCGTCGCGGTCGGCCGTGGCAATTCGGCCGTCCATTGGCCGCAGGCCCCCTAAGACTGAACCACAAACCTCCTTCCCAAGGCAAGCGCCCCTCTTTCCCCTTTACCCCCTGCCCCCAAAAAATGCTTTCGTAAGCCTGCCCGCATGGTTGACAACGCCTGGCCAATGCTTACCTTAAGGTAGGTTTTTGCCGAATCCCTTACGTAAAGCGAGGACTTAAATATATGCGGTTCGACAAGTTCACCCTCAAGAGCCAGGAAATCGTGCAGCAGGCCATGGCCCTGGCCGACAAGCGCGGCAACCCCCAGATCGAGCCAATGCATCTGCTAGCCACCATGCTGGAGGTGAGCGAGGAGATCGCCCGTCCGGTGCTGGCCAAGCTGGGCGCCAACGTCAACGCCATCCTGGCCGAGGTCAATCAGCAGATCAACAAGCTGCCCCAGGCCAGCGGCGCCACGGCCCAGGCGCACCTGTCGGCCCAGGCCACGGAGGTGCTGGAGGCGGCCCAGCAGGCGGCCGAGTCCATGGCCGACGAGTACGTGTCCGTGGAGCACATCCTCATGGCCCTGGCCCAGTCCAAGACCCCGGCCGGGGACGTGCTGCGGCGCTTTGGGGTGACCCAGGACAACGTGCTCAAGGTGCTCAAGGACATCCGCGGCAGCCAGACCGTGACCGACCAGAACCCCGAGGACAAGTACGAGGCGCTCAAGCGCTTTGCCCGTGACCTGACCGAGCTGGCGGCCAAGGGCAAGCTGGACCCGGTGATCGGCCGCGACGAGGAGATCCGCCGCGTGATCCAGATCCTCTCCCGCCGCACCAAAAACAACCCGGTGCTCATAGGCGAGCCGGGCGTGGGCAAGACCGCCATCGTGGAGGGCCTGGCCCAGCGCATTGTGGCCGGCGACGTGCCCGAGGGGCTCAAGGACAAGAAGATCGTCAGCCTGGACATGGGCTCCCTGATCGCCGGGGCCAAGTACCGCGGCGAGTTCGAGGACCGGCTCAAGGCCGTGCTCAAGGCCGTGGAAGAGGCCGCGGGCACCATCATCATGTTCATTGACGAGATGCACACCCTGGTGGGCGCGGGCAAGGCCGAGGGCTCCATGGACGCGGGCAATATGCTCAAGCCGCCCCTGGCCCGGGGCGAGCTGCGCTGCGTGGGCGCCACCACCATTAAGGAGTACCGCCAGAACATCGAGAAGGACGCGGCCCTGGAGCGGCGCTTCGCGCCGGTGATGGTGGGCGAGCCCAGCGTGGAGGACACTATCGCCATCCTGCGCGGGCTCAAGGAAAAGTACGAGGTGCACCACGGCGTGCGCATCACCGACAGCGCCCTGGTGGCCGCGGCCACCCTGAGCGACCGCTACATTACCGACCGCTTCCTGCCCGACAAGGCCATCGACCTCATCGACGAGGCGGCATCCAAGCTGCGCATCAACATCGACTCCCTGCCCGAGGAGCTGGACACCCTGGAGCGGCGCATCACCCAGCTCACGGTGGAGGCCGAGGCCCTCAAGAAAGAGAAAGACGACGCCTCCAAGAAGCGCCTGGCCAGCGTGCAGGAGGAGATCAAGGAGCTGAGCGCTGAGCGCGACAAGCTGCGCAAGCAGTGGCAGGAGGAAAAGGGCGCCATCGAGAACGTGCGCCAGCTCAAGAGCAAGCTGGAGCAGCTCACGGCCGAGATGGTCCGGGCCGAGCGCGAGGGCGACTACAACCACGTGGCCGAGCTGCGCTACGGCAAGATACCGGAGCTGGAAAAGGACCTGGCCGCCCGCCAGGAGCGCCTGAGCGCCCAGGGCACCATGGTCAAGGAGGAGGTGGACCCCGAGGACGTGGCCGAGGTGGTGGCCCGCTGGACCAATATCCCGGTGGCCAAGCTCATGGAGGGCGAGCGCGAGAAGCTCCTGCAGATGGAGGACCGCATCGCGCAGCGGGTGGTGGGCCAGGCCGAGGCCATCGTGGCCGTGGCCAACGCCGTGCGCCGCGCCCGCTCCGGCCTGCAAGACCCTCACCGCCCGGTGGGCAGTTTCATCTTCATGGGCCCCACCGGCGTGGGCAAGACCGAGCTGGCCCGGGCCCTGGCCGAGTTCCTGTTCGACGACGAGCAGGCCATGGTGCGCCTGGACATGAGCGAGTTCATGGAAAAGCACTCGGTGGCTAGGCTGATCGGCGCGCCGCCGGGGTACGTGGGCTATGAGGAGGGCGGCTACCTCACCGAGGCGGTGCGCCGCCGGCCCTACTCCGTGGTGCTCTTCGACGAGATCGAGAAGGCCCACCCGGACGTGTTCAACGCCCTCTTGCAGATACTGGACGACGGGCGCCTCACCGACGGCCAGGGCCGCACCGTGGACTTCACCAACACCATCATCATCATGACCTCCAACATCGGCAGCCAGTTCATCCAGGACCTGACCGGCGAGCGCCAGCGCGCGCAGATGGAAGAGGCGGTCATGACCGCCCTGCGCGCCCAGTTCAAGCCCGAGTTCCTCAACCGCGTGGACAACGTGGTCATCTTCCAGGCCCTGACCCTGGAGCAGATCAAACAGATCGTGGGCATCCAGATGGGCCGCATCAACAAGCTGCTGGCCCAGCGCGGGCTCAAGCTGGAGATCGGCAGGGCCGCCCAGGAGCACCTGGCCAAGGTGGGCTTCGACCCGGTGTACGGCGCCCGGCCGCTCAAGCGGGCCATCCAGACCGAGGTCATGGACCCGCTGGCCGTGAAGCTCTTGGACGGCAGCTTCGCCGAGGGCGACACCATCGTGGCCGACGTGAAAAAGGACAAGGTGGTGTTCAGCAAGAGGTAGGGCGAAGAGAAGAAAGAACGGGGAGATAAGAGCCGTAAAAAAATAAAGGAGATAGCTGTGGATTACCGGATAGAATCGATTTTGGGAGAAGCTTATCAAAACATCATCAAAAACAAGGAGACGGAGATCAGCCTCCGCGTTAAGGCGGTGCGCCTGATGGGTGAGCATCTAAAAGACACAAGGGTGCGCGAATATCTATTTTTTATAGTGAACCCCAGAGGAGAAGAATACCCGACAATGGTCAAGGCCGAAGCGATCCGAGCCTTAGAACCACTGGTGCCAGACGACAAGGGAGTAGTATCCGTGCTGAAAAGAAAGATTCGCGCTAAAGAGCAGTCCATAAGGGACGCTGCCGCCGAAGTGTTGAGCGTGCGTCTGGGCCAGGGTGAATGGGAGCGGGTGTTTGGCGATCTCCTGCGCGACACGAGCCCGGAGAACGTTTGGACAAAAGACCAGAATGCCCTTATGGACATCATGAGCTTGCGCTGGGAGGAGAAACGCCGCCATGAGGAACTCGCGGAAATCTTGGCTGCCCTGAAAAAGCATCTGCCCTAATTGCGCGGATTGTTCTAGTAGCGTAGCCCCGTAGCCCAACAACCCCTTTAAATCCTCTCCCCCCGCCCACCGCAGGAAGTCGCGTAGGTTGGATTAGGGGCTTTAGCCCCGCAACCCAACAAATCATTTAAATCCTCTCCCATCCGACCATCGCGGGAAATCGAAGACTGCCACGGCCAGGCAGGAGCCGCACCTCTGCCGCACCAGGCGCTGTGGCTGCCTGGCCTCGCAAAGACCACTATGCTTGATTCAGCACAGGCGAGGGGCCGGTGATGGCCGGGCCCTTGCTTGCCAGCCATCAAGATTAGTGAGTCATCGCGAGGAGCGGCGGTCACGGGCGCTTGCAGAATGACAAGCCCCTCCCGCCGCTCCGTGGCGATCCTCCCTTGAGATCGTCTCCCGCCCGGCCGCAACAGGAAAGGGAAGATTGCCACGGCCAGGCAGGAGCAGCGCCCCTGCCGCGGCGGGCGCTTTGGCTGCCTGGCCTCGCAAAGAGCACAATGCTTGAGCCTTGTGTGGCGGGCGCGTGGCCCCGCCATATCACAAGCCGCCGCCCCGCCCCGCCCGCCCGCCTACTAAAACGGCGTCTTGGCGCGCAAACAGGAGTTGCTTTGCCTGGGGGGTTGTGCTTTATTTTTTTTGCGCCCGCTGCGCCGGGGCCGCGAGCCGGGGCGCCCTCGACATTCATCCGGGGACGCCCCCCAGCCGCTGCCGGCAGGCGGGGCTGGAGCCGGCGTCAGCCGGGCCGCGCCGGCTCCATGGTTAAGGCTATGAAAAGGCAGGGGAGATCATGAGCAGCCAAACGATGAGAGGCAGGGTGGTCCTGGGCGCGTTTGTTTTCCTCTTTGTCTTTGGCCTGGGCCTGGCCATGGCCGCGGAGGCCACGCCTCCGGCCGCACCGGCCGCCGCGCCCCCGTCCACGCCCCCGGCCGAGACCTCGGCCGAGCAGGAAAAGGCCGATCCCAAGTGGCTGTTGTTCGTCACCGCAGACGAAGCGGCCACCGAAAAGCTGATCGCCGCCTACTTTGAAAAGGTCTATCGCAAGACCACCTCGTTCTATCAAAACAAGACCGACCCCAAGGACGTCTGGATCTCCTACACCCTGGCCCCCGCGGGTGCGCCCAAGATGCGGGTCATAATCGACACCGCCATTTCGGCCCGGGACAAGAGGACCGGCGAGGTGCTGGAGCGGCGGGTGAAGATATCCGCCTATTACATGATGCCGGACGCGGTGAAGAACAACCCCCAGTACCGCGCCGCGCTGCTGGAGCTGAACAACGACTTCATTAACCGCTACTGGGTGCCCAACCGGATCAAGATCACCCGCAGCGGCAACATAGGCTTCGAGACCAGCATCAACATACCGGGCCCCACCACGCCGGTGCACCCGGAGATGGTCTGGGACCAGCTCACCCGCATGGTCTCGGTGTGGAAGGACTACTACAACGAGCTGAAGAACAAGGTGCCCCTGGGCGGCCAATAGCCGGGGGCCAAGGCCTTAGGGCCTTTGCGCGGCGGCCTGGACGCGCGTCCGGGCCGCCGACTTTTGGTAGGGGGGCGCCTCAGGGCGCGTTGCGGCAGACGCGCACCGTCTTGCAGACGCGCGCTACCCTGCGCACCGCCTTGTACTGCCGGACGTTCTTGCAGACGGCCACCTCTCCTCCTCCCATATCGAGTTGTAAACACCAAGGGGACCCGGCACTTAGCCTGTTTGCCCTGTCAGGCGCCGAGGCGTCGATCCTTAATCGTCCCGAGGCGGCCGGGATTGGCTTTTAGGCGGGGGTGCAGGCAACAGGTGGGCCCGGCGGGCGTGGCCAAAAAAACGGCCCCGGCGCGCGCCGGGGCCAAGGTTGGTTAGGAGCCTGTGGTCAGGCCGCGGCAGCCTAGCCGCTGGGGGTCACGGTGGCGGGCAGGTTGGTGAAGCGCTGCGCCACCCAGCCGAACAGGCCGCTGGGGGTCTGCACGTAGAGCCAGCCGGGCTGCTGGCCGTAGATGTTCAGGCTGTAGCCCTGGGGCACGGTGCCGGTTACCGGGTAGTTGTAGCCCGGTCCGGAGCGCACGTTGAGCACCACGGCGGTGACTATGGCCGTGCCCATGGCCGGACCCGAGGGAACCACCACCGGCGGCGGCGGAGAGGCGGTCACCACCGCGCCGGCCGGCGCATCCACCACTACGTAGCCGCCGGGCGCCGCGCGGTAGTAGATGCCGGCGAAGGTGTAGTAGGTCAGGCCCGCCAGCACCAGAGTGGCGAAGCCGATGGGCAGGGCCCGCAGGAAGAATCCCCGCGGCGGATGGGTCACCACGTAGCCGCGGCCGTAGGGCCGGTAATACACGCCGCCGTAACCGTACCAGCGTGCGCCCCGGTAGTTGTATACTTGGTGGTTCCGGGGCAGATTAGGGACCACCTGCGGGTTGCGCCCTCGGCCGGGAGGGCCGTTGCGGGCCAGGGCCACCTGGGGAACCATCAGGGCGCCGGCCAAAACCAGGCAGCCCAGGCGTCCCGCCCAGCGCAAGAATCTGGTTCGTTTCATGGTAAGCATGTTCAACCTCTCTCTAGGGTTGGTATCGAGCGGAGACGCACCCACCCATACCAACCGGCAACCGGACTCGGGGCCCGGCGACCGGAGCCCGGACACACCTAGATTATATACCCGGCCGCTGGCGGCTACCTATTAGATTTCGAGGTCCGCGGGGGCAGGTGCGCAAATAATCCCGGCCGCGGCTCAGCTCGGCCAGCGGCCGGCGAAGAAGCCCTCGAAGTCGTGCGGACGGCTGGCCACGTGCCCTGCCCAGTCGTCGCAGGAGATCAGGGGCCGGTCCGCTACCGGGCGGTTGAACAGATACACCCAGGCCGTCTCGGGCCGGTCGGCCAGGGCCATGGGCCGGCGCAGATACTCCGAGCCCTCCGGGTCGGCCGGGTCATAGGCCTCGAAGCGGTCCAGCACGGCCAGGGCGCGCTGGTCCAGCACCCGGAAGAGCTGGCCGCGCACCAGGCGCGAGCCGGCCACCAGCCCCGGATAGCGGCCCAGGTCATACAGCGCGCCGCGCACCCGTGCGTCGGCCACGTAGCTCAGCCACGCTTCCACGCCCAGGCGGGCCTGGGTGGCGAAGGGCCGCATCAGGGTGCCGTAGAAGAAGACGTGGTCGGGCCCGGGCATGAGACCTAACCCTTTTCGGCCATCTCCACCAGGCGCTGGGCCATCTGAGTGACGGCCATGCGGGCCTTCTCGGCCACGTGCGTGGGGCACTTGGCCTCCATGTCCGCGGCGATGATGTCCGGGTCGTAGTCCATGAAGCCCAGGAACTGGTAGCCGCTAAGGGTCTTCTCCAGGTACTCCCGGTCCTGGGGCCCGCGGATCTTGTTGCCCACGATCAGGATGCGGGTCAGACCCAGGTCGCCGGCCAACTCACGGATGTGGTTGGCGGTGTCCACCGAGCGCCGGCCCGGCTCCACCACCACGATCAGGAAGTCCACGCCACGGGAGGTGCCCCGGCCCAGGTGCTCCAGGCCGGCCTCCATGTCCAGGATCAGCACCTCCTGGCGCTGCAGGACCATGTGGGTCATCAGGGCCTTGAGCATGGTGGAGGCCGGGCAGATGCAGCCGCCGCCGCCCTTCTTCACCGTGCCCATGACCATCAGGCGCACGCCGTGGTCCTCCACCGAAAGCTTCTCGGGCAGGTCGTTGACGGTGGGGTTGAGCTTAAAGTAAGTGCCCCAATTCTCGCCGTCGCTCTCGGTGCGCTCGGCAATGAGCTGCTTCATGTCGCTCACGGGCACCAGCTTGTCATATCCGGGAATGCCCAATGCTTGCCCAAGGTTGGCGTCAGGGTCCGCGTCCACGGCCAGCACCTGGAGGCCCCGCTCGGCAAAGGCCCGCGCCAGCATGGCCGCAAAGGTGGTCTTGCCCACCCCGCCCTTGCCGCTGATGGCTAACTTCATGATTTACCTACTCCATATCCGCGCGGGCCCAGCCCCGGCAATTGATTGCAGCAAATACTTTAATTACGCCGCGCCTCAGGCGAAGCTGAAGCTGGGCCGCGAGGCGTGAAGTTCGATCAAACACTTTATGTCTTCGGCGCAGCAGCGGCCGCGGGGGTTCAGCGTCTTGCAGTCGCGGCCCGAGCAGGCGCCGGTCATGACCTTGATGACCGGGATGGTGTAGGCCCCCAGCATGATGGCCCGCACGATGGCGGCCTTGGTCACCTGGCCGCAGTAGCAGACCAGCTCATCGTCGGCCGCCCGCTGCCAGTAATCCTTGAGCGCCGGGTCGCTGCGGCCCGTGGTCTCCTCACACCCGCAGCCGCACCCGCAGCTATCCTGCGCCTCGCCCAAAAACGTCCTCGCTCATCCCGCCGCCGTGGTGGCGGCGCTACCACTTAAGATAAAGACCCGCCGGCCGATTGCAAGCCCGGCTCAGCGCGCCTTGGACAGGGCCATCATCTTGTAGATGGGCAGGCCCGCGGCCAGGGCAATGTCCTCGGTGGAGAGATAATGCCCGATGCTGGCGTCGAACAGCAGGTTGCCCTCGGGCGGGAACTCCTCGTCGCCGGCCCAGAGCACCAGTTGCATGGGCACCATGGGCAGGGCGCGCAGGATCACCCCGGCGTCGCCGGCCGAGGCCGGGCCCTCGCCGCCCACCAGCGGCGCCAGCTCGGCCAGCAGCTCCGGCCGCGCGCCAAAGAAGCTTACCAGCGGCGCCTTGGCTCGCTTCACGAAGGCCGACCAGTAGAATTCGCCCGCCTCCACCTCGCGGAAGGTGATCCACTGGCCGCTGAGCGGCGCGCCGTCCGCGCGCTCCAGATAGTGCAGGATCAGGGCCTGCTCAGCCAGGGGGAGATCCGGGCCGTCGTCCAGGGCCGCCACGCTGATGGGCGCGGCCAAGACCTTCACCGGCCGGCCGTAGTAGGCGAGCGTCAGGTGGCTGGCGTCGGTTGCGGCCTGGGCCCCGCTCAGCCGGGCCACGTCAAGCCAGTTGCGCGAGGCCAGGGCCTCGGCCGAGAGGTCAAAGCTTTTCTGATAGTCGTCCACCCGGGCCACGGTCCGCTCCTCTTTCCTCGTTGAAGACTGGCCTTCAATGTAGCCGAGGAGCCGGGGTGTGTCGAGGGTTGCCTAGTCGCGGCCGCCGGGCTTGCCCACGCCAGCCAGGCCGGCGGCGATGAGGGCGGCAAGGACCCAGCCGCAGAGAGTCTGGAAAACGAACCAGGCGCCGGGCCACAGGCCAAAATGTTTTATCTCGGCGAAGCCGGGATGCAGGTTGACGATGGGCAACAGACGGTTGAGACTGTAGCCCCAAGCCCACCAACCTGAGTATTTTGATGTTTCAGGGATGTGCCAGAAGACAAAGTAACCAGCTACCAGCAAGCACAGGGCCCAAAAGGCCGGCAGTATTCTGAACCGAATGCCCAGGCCGTAGCCGACCGACCACTTGAAGAACCAGAGCCAGAGCCAGCGGTACCAGATCGAGTTTTTTCTTTCCCGCTCCTTGCCCGCGAAAAGCACCTCGGCGGCCTTCCAGGGCTGGCCCGCCTCGCGCAGTACCTTGGCGCATTGTTGGTAGGGTTGAGGAGAATAGGGCTTGTGTTTGGCCAGCCAAGAGACGAACCAAGAGGCGGGGCGGTCGGTAAGGTCTTGGCTATCATGACGGCCCGGTATGCCTCGAATATGTTTGTAGGTAAAGTGATCTAAGTTCAGTTTGTCGGGCCATGCACCTTGACTATTATTTCTAGTAATGCCATCTGCAAAACCTTCCACATTAGTGCTAGCAAGATTCAAGATTTGAAATTTAGCGCCTTCAAACGCAATGTGGCCTTCGATATTGGCCAACGCTAGGTTTACTTCTTTTTTAAAAATAGCTTTTCGCATATGGAGACTACCCTTTACATTAATTTTCTCCATAATTAATGGCCCATCAAAAGTCGCCTTCTTCATAGTAAATTGCCCATTTACTTGAATACCGTGCAAACGAGCAACCTTAAAGTTACCCCATTTTAAGAACAGTCCTCCCGCAATAAAAGCACCGTCCATTTCAAGGTTTTTTTCAAAAGTGACTTTATCCATATTTAATTCACCGCCTATCTCCGCCCCGATCAACTTGAGTGAGCGAATAAGGCTTCCTTTTAAAGAAAGATTAGCTGGCGTTTTTATTCGACCCAAATTCGCTAACGCACCAACCCTACAGGATAATATCTTGAGACCATGAGTGAAAAACACACTGTTAAATATAATTCCATGGTCGATCCGACAGACACCCAAACCAAGGAAGTTTTCCACTCTTGCGGCAGGCATGTTAAGTTGGCCATCAAACCAGGCACCTATAATTATCACCGGTGTATTTTTTATTATGAGTTGCCAGGGATGGTTGAGCAGCACAGTATACAAAAAGTCGGCTCTTAGCCCGCGGCGCTTTTTTTCTTCCTCGGTCCAAAGCGCCTCGTTCTTGGGGTCCAGTTCATTCCCGTACCGCTCGTTGAAATCAGCGGGCTGCCCGGTCCTTATCCGTTCCCACGCCCATCTCTCGGGCTCGGTCCACTGGTGCGAGGGCAGCGGCACCCACGGCTCGGTGCTCACCGGCGGCAGGTCTTTTTTTTCTTTGTCTTCGCTCACGGCGCTCCCCCCGCGCTGATTTTGGCTGGCCCGGCCATTGTAGCAAACCCGCTGGGCTGGGCGGTACACTGGTGCCATGGCCAAGCACAAGAAGAAAAAGCGCGCCTCCCCTGCCCCGGCGGCCAAGGAGCAGCCCTTCCACGCGCCCTTCGCGGCCCTGGGCAAGAACCTGAAGCCAGCTACGCCGCCGACCCCGGCCCCTGCGCCCAAGCCAGAGCCCGCGCCAGCGCCCGAGCCGGCGGCGGAGGACCTGTTCGCCGCGGCCATGCGCGGAGTTCAGCCGCTGCCGCCGGGCGGGCGCGGGCGGGTGCCGCTGGCCGCGGGCGCGGCCCAGCCGCCAGCCGAGGCCCTGGCCCCGGCCGAGGACCTGGAGGTGATGGCGCGGCTGGCGGACCTGGTCTCGGGCGAGGGGGAGTTCGACCTGCGTTTTTCGGACGAGTACGTGCAGGGGGCCCAGCCCGGCGTGGGGCCGGAGCTCTTGGAGCGGCTGGCGGCCGGCGCCTTCCCCATCCAGGACCACCTGGACCTGCACGGCCTGAGCGTGGAACAGGCCCAGGCCGAGGCCGAGAGCTTCATCGCCGCCAGCGTGACGCGGGGGCTCAGGCACGTGCTCGTCGTGCACGGCAAGGGCAAGGGCTCGCCGGGCGGGGTGCCGGTGCTCAAGAAGGCCCTGACCGGCTGGCTGGCCACGCGTCGCTTTCAGCGCAACGTGCTGGCCTTTTGCACGGCGCGCGGCGTGGACGGCGGCATGGGGGCCATGTATCTGCTGCTGCGGCGGTGGTCCGGGCCCGGTCGGCCCCGGCCCTGAGGCGGGATTAGCTTACAGCGTTTGCTCTAATTACGGCCCAGGCGGCCCAGGGCGGCGGCCATGGCGTGGCCCTTCTCGCGCTTCTCCAGACCCAGGCGGCGGCGCAGCACGGCCTTGTCCGGCTCCAGCATCATGAGCTGGGTGCCGGCCGGCTCCTCCGCGTCCGGGATCAGGCGCTCTGGGTGGGAGGGCGGCGGCGGGGTCTCGCCGGCCACCACCATCTGGCCCAGCTCGAAGGTCAGGGTCTCGATGCCGTTTTGCACGGCTGCGTCGCGGCTTATGCCATAGGACCGCACGCGGGGCAGGTTGGGGAAGATCACCTCGAAGCCGCCCTCGGTGCGGGGCAGCAGCACCGCTGGATAGGGCCGCAGGCTATCCACGGCCCGCACCAGTTGCTGCCTGCTCAGCTTAGCCGCCATGGCCTCCCTCGCGTTCAAGTAAGCGCCTCATGTCCGCAGCGCGGGTTTTGGGCTCTTGGTTGTGCACGATGTCCCCTGCACGCGCCCGCACGCGCAGGGCGCTTAGGTGGCATGCGTGAATGGTCAATGCTCATACTTGGTTATGACGCGCCATTGTTTCAGCGCCGCACGCCGGTTAGCCCATGTGCTGCACGCAGGCCTTGTTTTGCGCCCCGGCGTGCCTTCCCGCACCATGCGCACGTGCTTAATTAATGCTCACACGCAGTTACGCGGCATAACCGCGCTAGGATCATCGCTTGGGGTCGCATCGTGCCGCGCCGATGTGCGCATCGTGCGCTGCACGCACCCGCATGCCTGAATGATCAATGCTCACCCAAGGTTACAGCGTTCAACCAAGCCTTATTGCGCCCGATCATAGGCGCTGCGCTGTATTAAAGCGAATACGTTAACTAGCCAGTGCGGCCTTGGCCCTACAGCCGGCACCAGCGGGTGCCCAGGGGCGAGTCGATGACCTGGATGCCCTTGGCGGCCAGGGCCTCGCGCAGGCGGTCGGCGGCGGCGTAGTCGCCGGCGGCGCGGGCCTGGGCCCGCTGGGCCAGGAGCGCCTCGACCTGCGGGTCGCTGGCCTGGCGCTGGAAGTCCACCACCCCCAGCACCCGGTCCACGCTCTCCATGAAGCCCAGCACCTTCTCGGTCTGGCTGGCGTCCATCTGCTGGGCGTTCATCAGGCGGTTGATGCGCCGGATGAAGGCGAAGAGGTGGCCCATGGCCATGGGCACGTTGAGGTCGTTGTCCATGGCCTGCTGAATCTTGGAGCGCACCTCGTAGAGGTACTGGTCCAGGTCCGGGGCATGGGTGCAGGGGGACATGAAGCGCAGGCGGGCCACGAAGTCGTTGAGCCGCTCCACGGTGCGCGCGGCCAGGCGCAGCTGGCCGGGCTCGTAGCTCAGGGGCCGGCGGTAGTGCTGGCCCAGCAGCCAGAAGCGCACCGCGGCCGGGCTGTGGCCCTGGGCCAGTATCTCGCGCAGGGTCACGTCGTTGCCGGCCAGGCGGCTGGCCTTCTTGCCGTCCACCATCACCGGCTCGCTATGCAGCCACATGTTGGCCAGGGGCTTGCCCGAGAGGCCCTGGGCCACGGCGATCTCGTTGTCGCCGTGGGGGAAGATCAGGTCCGTGGAGGCCAGGTGCAGGTCAAAGGGCTGGCCCAGGTGCTGGGCGCTCATGGTGGCGCACTCCACGTGCCAGCCGGGCCGCACGTTGCCCCAGGGCGTGGGCCAGTAGATGCCGGCTTTGAGCTCGGCCAGGGAGGAGCGCTTGAACAGGGTGAAGTCGCGCGGATTCTCCTTCTCGTAGTAGTCGTAGTCCGTGTGCTTGTCGCACTGGATGGCGCTCAGGTCCACGCCCGAGAGCTGGCCGTACTTCTCGAAGCGGCTGATGTTGAAGTACACCGAGCGCAGCTTTTCGTAGGCCAGGCCTTTGTCCAAGAGGATGCGCGTGGCCGCGATCATGTGGCCCACGTGGTCGCTGGCCTTGGGGTAGTGGTTGGCCGGCAGCACGTTTAGCTGGGCCATGTCGGCGAAGAAGGCCTCTTCCCAGCGAGCGGTGAACTGGGCCAGCTTGCCGCCCTCGGCCAGGCACTGGTTGATGGTGCGGTCGTCGATGTCGGCGATGTTCACCACCAGCTTCACCTCGAAACCCCGGAAGCTCAGGTAGCGCCGCAGTAGGTCGGCGAAGACCATGCGCCGGCACAGGCCCAGGTCCGGCGGGCCGTCCAGGGAGGGGCCGCAGGCGTAGATGCCCACCCTGCCCGCCTGCACGGGCACCAGGTCCTCCACCTGGCGGGTGAGGGTGTTGTAGAACTTGAGCGGGATGGGCACCTTCTCGGAGGTGAACAGGGGCGTGGACAGGTAGCGTTCGCCGCCGTCGGGCAGCACGGCCACCACCACGCTGCCCTCGGGCAGGGTGGCGGCCTGGTCCAGGGCCACCTTCATGGCCGCCCCGGAGCTCATGCCCACGAAGATGCCCTCCTCCCGGGCCAGGCGGCGGGCCATCTCATAGGCGCTGTCGTCGTCGCAGTTGATGATGGCGTCCACCTCGGCCGGCGCGAACAGCCCCGGCGGGTAGGATTCCTTCATGTTCTTCAGGCCCTGAATCTTGTGGCCCTGGAAGGGCTCCACGCCCACCACCCGGCAGCCCGCGCACAGCGCGTGCAGGCGGCGGGTGGTGCCCATGAGGGTGCCGGTGGTGCCCATGGTGCAGACCACCAGGTTCACCTTGCCCGCGGTGGCCTCGAATATCTCGTCGGCGGTGCCGTTAAAGGAGTGCGCGTGCCAGTTGGCCGGGTTGTTGAACTGGTCCACCAGGAAGTAGCGCTCCGGCTCCTCCCGGGCCAGGCGGTAGGCCTCCTCGATGGCCCCGTCCGTGGACAGGTGGGCCGGGGTGAGCATTATCTCGGCGCCGTAGGCCTTGAGGATCTTGCGCCGCTCCAGGGAGGCGGACTCGGCCATGGTGAAGAGCATGCGGTAGCCCTTGACCGCGCAGACCATGGCCAGGCCGATGCCGGTATTGCCGCTGGTGGCCTCCAGGACGACCTTGTCCCGGGTCAGCTCGCCGCTACGCTCGGCCTCCTCGATCATGCGCAGGGCCGGCCGGTCCTTGACCGAGCCGCCGGGGTTCATGAACTCCAGCTTGGCGTAGACCGTCACGCCCGGCGCGTGGTTGAGCCGGTTGATCTTGACCAGGGGCGTGTCGCCCACCAGTTGCAGTATGTCGTCCACCTTGCGGGGCATGCGCTTCCTCAGTGTTGGCCTTACGTGGGCTCAAGCATACTGAACCGCGATGGGATAGTAAAGGCTGGGAGTCATTGAGGCAGCGGGGCGGAATAGGTCCCCCGGAGGGGAGAATTGAAGGGGCGGGGATAAACCCCGCCGCTACATTAGATCAGGGGTTCGAAGTCGAGGGTGGCCCAGACAGCTCCGCTGTCTGGGTGCCGCAGGCACAAGAGGTCTGGCAGGCGGCCCTGCGCCTTGCACAACGCTTGGCTCATACGTCCCCCCGCTCTACTAGCTGTCAAGGCCACCCAAGAGAGAGCAGCATTACATAACGCCTAGTGGTCATCGCGAGGCGCGGCGCTGGAAGAGGTTGTTAAGGAAGGGTCGCCCCCGGCGCCGCGCCGTGACGAGCCTCCTTTTCCTGCGATGCGATGAGACCGGCAAATTTTCCGGCGCGGGGGCCCGCGGGAACCGCTTGTCGCCTGCGGCGACCCGGACAATGAATTGTCCGGGCCACCCAAGAAAAATCATATTACCGGGCCGCCCGCACAAAAAAGGTGTCGTTGTCAGGCGCGGCGTGAGCCTCGACCGAGCAATCTTTGCCTTGGCATGGCCCGCGCCAAAAAGCAAGGGCGCGGATGAACCGCGCTCCTACACCGCCCAAGCAAGTATAGTTGTCATCGCGAGGAGCGGCGCTGAAAGAGGTTGTTAAGGCAGGGGGGCCTCTCGCGCCGCGACGTGGCGATCTAGTATGTTTCTAACCAGGGTATGGCAGACTGCCACGATCTCGGGACCAATGAAACCCGTAGGGAAGTCTTAGTCGTCATACCCTTGCTTCCTTTAAACCCGGAC
>JBFMFU010000024.1:0-33014 GCA_040751985.1 Thermodesulfobacteriota bacterium
TTCCTTCCCAGGTAGGGCGTCTCTGATCTTGTCCCACTGATCGTCCCTCAGTGCATGGCGTCGCTGCATAAAGACCTCCCTTTATGCAACTTTACTCCAAATCATTATTAATGTCGACAGACCCTAGCATAAAGTAAATTGTTCGCATTGTAAATACAACATGTTCTGCTGGCGGTTCCGGCCGGAACTCCACTGTCGGTTTGCGGGCATTGCCTACCACCTTGTTTGGCCTTGATCGTTTGTGCTATCAAGAAATCACGTGATTTGGCGGTGGCATGCACATTCCGGATGAAACAACCAGCAAGCCGCTCTCCGCCGCCAGCCCCTCACGGCGGGAACCTGCACATCTCTGGGCCCTCGTTTTGCCTGAATCCCGCGGTGCGTGAGGTGTTTAGTGCGCACACCGGGCGGCCCGGCCCGCGGCCGCGGCCCTGCCCGCAAGCAGCCAAACCCTTACCGGAGCGGTGGTACGCCTAGCAAGATGAAGGTATTGTCGGCAACTCCGGCCCGCAGCCTGGGGTGCGCCCTGGCCGGCGCGGCGCAAGCCCGGCCCGCCGTGGGAGTGGCTTGCCTTGGCTGAGCTGGACGCCACCCTGGCGCCCCGCGCCCCGGAGCTGTCCCTCTGGCCGGCGGCTCGCCCCTTCACGCCCTTCGGCCGCTTCCTGACCTGGCTGGTCGACAACCAGGACGACATCATAGACGAGTGGGTGGTGCGCCTGAGCCAGCTCTCGCCGGCCTATCGCCGCCGGCCCACCAGCGAGCTGTACCTCACGGTCACCGACGCCTTCCGGGCCAACCTGCAGGCCCTGGAGAACGGCGACCTGGCCCGCATAGAGCAGTTCATCGACTTCATCACCAAGAAGCGCCTGCTGGCCGGCTTTCCCCTGTCGGACGTGCAGGGGGCCTTCGAGCTATTCCGGGATATCGTGGTGGCCCGGCTCTGCGATCCCTCCCTGAGCGAGCTGCTGGCCGAGAGCGTGCCCCGGATTAACGCCTGCCTGGCCTACACCATCCACCGCTTCTCCGACTACTTCCAGAAGATGCACGAGAGCTATCTGCGCCGCCACGCGGCCAGCCTGGAGCGCAAGGTGCGCACCCGCACCGCCGAGCTGGCCGAGAGCGAGAAGCGCTACAAGACCCTGGTCAACGAGATCAACGACGGCTATTTCATGGTGCAGGGCGGGCGCATCGTCTTCGCCAACCGGGCCTTCTGCGCCATGCACGGGGCCGACGAGGAGGAGGTGACCGGCCGCCCCTTCTCCGAGTTCGTGGCCCCGGACTGCCGCGGCCGGGTCATGGACGCCTTGTGGGAGGCCTTGGCCAAGCGGGCCCCCGAAGGCCAGCTTGAATACACCCGGACCGGCCGCCCCCCCGAGGAGGCCATCACCGAGATCCGCTACAAGGTGGTGGACCTGGGGCACGGGCCGGTGACCATCGGCATCTGCCGCGACATCAGCCAGCGGGTGGCCATGGAGGCCACCATCCGGGAGCACGAGCGCATGGCCTACGTGGGCCACGTGGCCGCCTCCCTGTCCCACGAGATCCGTAACCCCCTGTCTTCCTGCACCCTGAACATGATGATCCTCAGCGAGAAGCTGAATCTGGACGGCTTCGACCTGCGCCGTCTGGAGATCACGGTGCGCGAGCTAACCCGCCTGGAGGAGATTCTCAAGCAGCTACTGGACCTGGCCCGGCCCCTGACCCTGGAGACCAAGGCCGTGGAGCTGAGGGCAGTGGCTGCGGACTGCCTGGACCTCTTGGCCGGCAAGACCTCGGAGAAGCGCATCCGCCTGGTGCAGCGCCACGCGCCGGAGATGGCTCCGGTCATTGCCGACGCGGCCAAGGTGGAGCAGGCCCTGCTCAACCTATTGCTAAACGCCATCGAGTCGGTGGACCCCGGCGGGCGCGTCACGGTCTGGACCCGCGAAGTCCGCGATGCCCAGGGCCTCTGGTGGGCCGAGCTGGGGGTGCACGACAACGGTCCGGGCATCGCCCCGGAGCTCAAGGCGGGGCTCTTCGCGCCCTTTGCCACCAACAAGGCCCAAGGCACCGGCCTGGGCCTGAGCAACGTCAAGCGCATCATGGAGGCTCATCAGGGACGGGTGCTGGTCAAGAGCCGGCCGGGCCTGGGGGCCACCTTCGCCCTGAGGCTGCCATGCCGCCGCTGACCGACATCCTGCTCATCGAGGACGACGACTCCCTGCGCGAATCCCTGGAGATGTTCCTGCAGGAGCGGGGCCTGGCCGTGGCCAGCGCGCCCACCGGCGGCAAGGGCCTGGCCCTATGGCGGGAGCTGAACCCCCAGGTGATCATCCTGGACGTGAACCTGCCCGACATATCGGGCCTGGAGATGCTGCCCCGCATCACCCGTCAGGACGCCGAGGTCAAGGTCATCGTGGTCACCGCCTACCATGACATGGAGACCACCATCGAGGCCATGCGCCTGGGGGCCTACGACTACATCCGCAAGCCCCTGAAGGCCGGCGAGCTGGGCCGGGCGGTGGACAAGGCCCTGCACATCGCCGCCGCCACCCGCCAGAATCGCCCGATGGTGGAGCAGGACCACCAACCCGACCCGCGCAACCGCATCATCGGCGACACCCCCCAGATGCACGCCATCTTCAAGACCATCGGCCTCTTGTCGCGCAACCAGGCCTCGGTGCTGATCATGGGCGAGACCGGCTGCGGCAAGGAGCTCATCGCCCGGGTCATCCACGACTCCTCGCCCAACCGGGACCAGCCCTTCGTCACCGTGGACTGCACCACCCTGGTGGAGAACCTGCTGGAATCGGAGCTCTTCGGCCACGAGCGGGGGGCCTTCACCGGCGCGGTGGAGCGCAAGACCGGCCGCCTGGAGCTGGCCGGGCAGGGCACCATCTTCTTCGACGAGATCGGGGACCTGCCCTTGTCCCTGCAGGCCAAGCTACTGAGGTTCCTGGAGTCCCGCGAGTTCACTCCGGTGGGCGGCACCACCCCCCGCCGCTCCCAGGCCCGCATCATCGCGGCCACCAACCAGGACTTGGAGGCCATGGCCCAGGCCAAGCGCTTCCGGGCGGACCTGCTGTTCCGCCTCAAGGTGGTGGGCATCGCCGTGCCCCCTCTGCGCCACCGCCTGGCCGACCTGCCCCACCTGGTGCAGTTCTTTTTGTTCTCCATCAACCAAGACCTTAACCTGAACGTCACCCGGGTGGAAGAAGCAGCCATGGAGCGCCTGCGGGCCCATCCCTGGCCGGGCAACGTGCGCGAGCTGCGCAACGTGCTGACCAAGGCGGCCATGGAGTCCCGGGGCGCGGTCCTCTTGGCCGAGGCGGTGGAGGCGGCCCTGGAGGACGCCGCCGGGCCGGCCCCGTCCAGCGCCGGCATGCGCACCCTGGACGAGATGGAAAAGGAGCACATCCTCACCACCCTGAACCAGACCGACTGGAACATCTCGGTGGCGGCCCGAGCCTTGGGGATGTCGCGGCCCACGCTGCGCAAGCGCATGGCCCGCTACAGCTTCAAACGCCCAGTGTGACCATCTGGAAAGAAGCTTGGCACACGTCTGGAAAAGAATTTTATGCCTGCCCAGGCCCTGCCACCGCCTCTGAAGCAACCCGCGCGGGTTTTTTGCTATGGCCTTGGTGTGTTAGGTCCGCGGGCCTTCCCGGAAAGGCAATGGTACGGCGCTTGCAGAAGCCCAGTTATCACCTTTGAGGAGAGCCTGTGTGCAGACATGGATCGAGTCGGCACTTTGCATCAAGCGCGCAGAGAATACATCCGAAAGGTGTTGGCTCATACCAAGGGCGATTTGGAGCAGGCGGCCCGCATCCTGGGCATAACCCCGGAAACCCTGCGCAGATTGCTGCGCGAAGAGCCTGCCTCAGAGCAGGCCGAAAAGAACCAGCCTAAGTCTAACCTCAAACAGGGGTATGAGCATGACGAGAAAAGTTAGGTTACTGATGGTGGCGCTGTCCATGTTGGCCTTGATCCTGCCGGCGGGCGGCGCCCTGGCGGCCAAACCCATTATCCTGGGCTGCCCCCTGTCCACCGCCTTCCTGTACGGCTGGGACGCTGAGCGGGGCATCAAGCTGGCCGTGGAGGAGATCAACGCGGCCGGCGGGGTCAAGGTGGGCAAGGAAAAACGCCCCCTCCAGGTGGAGGTGATAGACACCCGCGACCTGGAGGCCGGGGTGCCGGTGAGCGAGGCCCTGCTGGCGGTGGAGAAGCTCATCCTGCAGAAAAAGGCCAACTTCATCGTGGGCGGCCCGGTGCGCTCCGAGGCGGCCCTGGCGGCCATGGCCCTGCTGTCCAAGCACAAGATGATCTCCATCCTCTCCACCGGGGTGCTCACTCCCAAGTATCACGCCCTGGTGGCCAAGGACTACGCCAAGTTCAAGTACCTCTTCCGCATCTCGGGCGAGGTGGTCTGGATGCTCAAGGGCGAGCTGATTCCGGCCCTCACCGCCGTGGGCAAGAAGTTCAACTTGGATCGTCTGTACATCATGGTCCAGGACGTAGCCCACGCCCGGGCGGTGGGCAAGATCATGGGCGATGCCATGGCTAAGAAGGGCTGGAAGGTGGTGGGTAACACGGTGTACCCCACCGGCACCACCGATTTCTCCATGGGCCTGGTCAAGGCCAAAAAGGAAAATGCCCAGGTGCTGTTGATCACCATGGATATGCCCGAGAGCGCGGTGCTCTTAAAGCAGTGGTACGACATGAAGCTGCCGGCCCTGCCCTTCGGCACCATCCTGGCCGCCGCCGAGCAGCCTGGCTTCTGGAAGGCCACCGAGGGCAAGGGCCAGTACACCCTGGCCAGCGTGGTCAACGCGGGCAACACCCCCAGCAACGCCACGCCCTGGACCATGAAGTTCGTCAACGCCTACCAGAAGAAGTACGGCCTGGAGCCCGAGGGCTACGGCACCTCCTCCAGCTACATGGCGGTCTACGTGCTCAAGGACGCCATCGAGCGCGCCGGCAGCCTGAACTCGGACAAGGTGGTGGCGGCCCTGGAGAAGACGGACATGATGGGCGTCTACGGCCGCATCCGCTTCGATCCCAAGAGCCACCAGATCATCCCGGACATTGATCCCAAGAAGGGCGCGGTGGGCACCATCTTCCAGTGGCAGCAGGGTAAGCGGGTGGTGGTATTCCCGCCTTCCATCGCCACCGGGCAGATTCTGCTGCCGCCCTGGATGAAGAAGTAGCCCTGCTCGGGCGATGCAACCCATGACGGCCTCCGGGGGGAGGGCGCGCCCCTCCCCCCGGCCGGGCCCCACCCTGGCTGAGGGTTGGCCATGGAGATCATAATCTACGGCATCGTCAACAGCGTCACCCTGGCCCTGATGGCCCTGGGCTTCACCCTGGTATACGGCGTCAGCCGCCTGCCCAACTTCGCCCATGGCGCCCTCTACGTGCTGACCGGCTACATCGCCTGGCAGCTTTTGCACAGCCTGGGCGTGCCCTATTTCTTTTCCGGGGTGCTGGCCCTGGCCGCGGTGGGGGGCGTGGGCGCCCTGATGTATCACTTCATCCTGGAGCGCATCCGGGGCATGGCCATCAGCGAGATCATCGCCTCCTACGCCATCGGCCTGGCCATCCTGGAGGGCCTGCGCTGGGCCGGGCTCAAGGGCGGCACCTTCATCCTCAAGCCCTTCATCGAGGGCAGCATCAACCTGGCCGGCGTGTCGGTGGACTACCAGCGCATCCTGGCCGTAGTGCTGGGCGCGGCCCTGGTGGGCTTCCTGTGGCTGTTCGTCAACCAGACCCGCCTGGGCCTGGCCCTCAAGGGCATGGCCCAGGACGAACGCGCGGCCATGACCCTGGGCATAGACAGCGACCGCATGGCCGTGGTGGCCATGACCCTGGGCTCCATCTGCGCCGGGGTGGCGGCCCTGGTGCTGCTGCCCCTGGGCAGCATCATCGTGGAGTCCGGCTACCAGGTGCTGGTGCTGGCGGTGGCGGTGTGCATCGTGGGCGGCCTGGGCTCCTGGACCGGGGCCCTGCTGGCCGCCTTCGTCATCGGCTTCGCCCAGATACTCACCGTGTCCTATCTGGGGGCGCACTGGCAGATGGTGGTGGCCCTGGTGGCCATCATCCTCACCCTGGTGCTCAGGCCCAGCGGCCTGTTCGGCAAGCAGAAGGAGCTGGAGGAGCGGGTGTAACCATGGCCGGTCATCACGAAGGAATGCGCAAAGAGCGGCTGGACCGGGGCATCAAGGTGCGCAGCGACGGCGTCTACGCCGTGGCCTCCTGGCGGGAAATGGCCTTCCTGGTGACCCCGCGCCTGGTGCTGATCCTGGGCCTATTAGTCCTGCCCCTGGCCTTTGTCCAGGCGCCCTACTGGCAGAAGGTGCTCTCCATCATCTGCATCTACTCCCTGCTGGCCATCGGCTTCGATTTCCTGGCCCACTTCGTGGGGCTGGTCTCCCTGGGCGGGGCCCTGTACATCGGCGTGGGCGCCTACCTGGCGGCGATTCTCAACACCGAGCTGGGCCTGCCGGTCTGGGCCACCATCCCCTTGGCCACGGTGCTGGGAGGGGCCATCTGCACCCTACTGCTCTGGCCCTGCCTGCCGCTGCGGGGCGTGTACTTCGCCATCGTGAGCCTGATGTTTCCCCTGCTGGCCGCGCGCATCATCGAGGCCCTGGACATCTTCGGCGGCACCGACGGCATCATCGGCGTGGGCGGCTTCCCCAACGTGTGGGTGGAGCAGTACCTGCTGGTGATCTGCCTGCTCTTGATCCTGTTCGGCCTGCGCCGCCTAGTCAATGAGGACGTGGGCCTGGTTTTCCGGGGGGTCAAGGACAACGACCAGGCGGTCAAGGCCAGCGGCATCAACATCACCACCTTCAAGGCCCTGGGGGTGTTCATCGCCGCCAGCCTGGGCTGCCTGGGCGGGGCCATCCTGGCCCACATCTACAACTGGGCCGGCATCAGCCAGTTCGCCCTGGATTTCTCCATCATCCCCATCGCGGCCACGGTGGTGGGCGGCGGCGGCACCCTGGTGGGGCCAGTGATCGGCTGCCTGCTCCTGGTGCCCATCAGCGAGCTGCTGCGGGACTTCGGCACCCTCCGGATCGCGGTCTACGCCATAATCCTGATGGCCTTCATCGTCTTCAAGAGCGAGGGGCTGACGAGCTTCGGCGCGCGCAAGTACAACCAGACCGAGCGCTGGGTGGAGATCTAGATCATGGTTGCTCAAGCCCAGCCCCCGGCCGGTCAGGCGCCGCCCCTGCTCAGCGTGCACGAGATCAACAAGACCTTCGGCGGAGTGCAGGCCCTGGCCGAGGTGAGCTTCGAGGTGCGCCCCGGCGACATCCTGGGCGTCATCGGCCCCAACGGCAGCGGCAAGACCACCCTGGTCAACGCCATCACCGGCTTCGTCAAGCCGGACTCGGGCCAGGTGCTGTTCAAGGGCCGGGACATCACCGGCCTGGCCCCGCACAAGATCGTCAACCGCGGCCTGACCCGCACCTTCCAGGTGATGCGCCCCTACTACACGCTGCCCGCCTTCAAGAACCTGATCGTGCCGCTGTTCTCCGGCCGGGCCCGGCGCACCGGCGGCTGGCGGGGCGGCGGGCGCCTGGGCAGCCGGGACACGGTGGCCGTGGACATCCTGGAGGAGATCGGCTTCGAGCGCGAGTCCTACGTGCCCTACAAGGTGGCCTCCTCGCTGCCCACCGGCTATCTCAAGCGCCTGGAGCTGGCCCGCTGCCTGGCGCTGCGGCCCGAGCTGATCATCTGCGACGAGGTGTTCAGCGGCCTGTCCATGAGCGAGATGGCCTCCATGGTGCCCCTGATGGAGAAGCTGCACCTGGAGGGCATCACCCTGATCATGGTGGAGCACCGCCTGCGCGAGCTGTTCCGCCTGGCCAACCGGGTGCTGGTGATGAACTTTGGCGCCAAGATCGCCGAGGGCACCGCCGAGGAGGTGATGGCCAACGAGCAGGTCAAGGAGGCCTACTTCGGCTCCGAGGAGGTCTACAGCTATGTTTGAGGCCTTGGGGCTGATGGTGTTCTATGAGAACATGCTGGCCTTAAACAACGTCAGCCTGACTTGCGGCGAGCACCAGATCATCGGGGTGTTCGGGGCCAACAGCGCCGGCAAGTCCACCCTGATGTACGCCCTGAGCGGGCTGATGCTGGACATCGCCAAGAAGGAGCAGCGCGCCGGCGGCGAGCGCATCACCATCCGCGGGCAGATCAACTACCGCGGCCAGGACATCATGAGCCTGAGCCCCCCGCAGCGGGCCCGGGCCGGCATCATCCTCTGCCCGGAGCGCCGGCGCATCTTCCCCGAGTCCAGCGTGCTGGAGAACCTCAGGATCGCCTCCTACCTGGCCACGCCCAAGCAGGCGGCCGAGACCCTGGACTTCGTCTTCAGCCTGTTCCCGCCCCTGACCAAGATCACCAAGCGCCTGGGCGGCTTCCTCTCCGGCGGCGAACAGCAGATGCTGGCCATCGGCCGCACCCTGATGGCCCAGCCCAAGCTGCTCCTGTTGGACGAGCCCCTGCTGGGGCTGTCGCCGGCCATCCAGTACTGGCTGGCCAAGGCCATCAAGGAGATCGCCGAAGAGCGGGGCACGGCCATCATCGTGGCCGAGCAGTACGCCCGGCCCATCATGCCCATCATCGACTACGGCTATATCCTGGAGAACGGCTCGGCGGTGATCGAAGGCGACAAGGACCAGTTGATGGACAACCCCGACGTGAAGTCGGCCTACTTCGGGGCTTGAGCGATGGGCGATTTAGAGCGCGAATACACCTACACCCGCTTCGAGCAGGCGGCGCGCCAGTATCCGGACAACGCGGCCCTCATCTTCCTGGGCCAGTGCTTCAGCTACCGCCGCCTAGCCGAGCTGGCCGACCGCTTCGCCACCGGCCTGGACCGCCTGGGCGTGAAGAAGGGCGACCGGGTGCTCCTGTACCTGGCCAACTGCCCCCAGTTCGTCATCGCCTGGCTGGCCAGCCAGAAGATCGGGGCGGTGGTGGTGCTGGTCTCGCCCATCTACACCTCCCACGAGGTGGCCTACATGATTAAAGACTCGGGAGCCCGGGTCATCATCTGCCACGACACCAACTACGGCTACGTGCGCGAGATCATGGAGGGCAGCGGCCTGGAGCACATCATCGTCACCCGCCTGCTGGACCTGGTGTCTCCGCTCAAGCGGGCGGTGGCCTCGATGTTCGACAAGGCCCCCACGGGCAAGGTGCGGGGCGGGGCCGAGACCATCTGGTACCGCAAGGTGCTGGCCAGCCCGCCCCACCCGCCCCAGGTGGAGCTGGACCCGGTGGCCGACCTGTCCTACATCCTCTATACCGGCGGCACCACCGGCTTCCCCAAGGGCGTGCCCGGCAACCACTGGGGCCACTGCTCCTACGTGGCCGACATCATGGACCAGGTCTTGGCCGGCCACGTGCGGCCGGGCCAGGACACCTACATCGCGGTCAACCCCCTGTTCCACATCATGGCCCTGGGCCTGGTCATGGCCCTGGGCCTGAACCAGGGCAACACCACGGTCCTGATGCCCCAGCCGCATGTGGACGCCATCCTGGACGCCATGCAGCGCTACCATGTGCGCTGGATGCTGGGGGTGCCGGCCCTGTACCGCATGATCCTGGAGAACGACCGCCTGGACTCCTACGACCTCTCCTCCATCCGCTACTGCTACTGCGGCGGCGACGTGCTGCCCCGGGAGGTGCTGGCCCGCTGGCAGGAGCGGGTGGGGGTGCCCATCTACCAGGTCTACGGCTCCACCGAGGCCGGCCACGTGACCTACTCCCGCCTGTCCGAGGGCGAGCCGCCGGCCATGAGCGTGGGCCGGCCCCTGGCCAGCCGCCGCTGCCTGCTGGTGGACCCGGAGACCCTGGAGCCCCTGCCGGTGGGCGAGCTGGGCGAGCTGCTGGTCACCAGCGACCACGCGGTCAAATACTACCTGAACAAGCCCGAGGAGACGGCCCAGGCCTTCGTGGAGCTGGAGGGCCAGGTCTACTACCGCACCCGCGACTACCTGCGCCTGGGCGAGGACGGCCAGCTCTACTACGTGGAGCGCTCGGCCGACATCCTCAAGCACAAGGGCTACCGGGTCAGCGCCTCGGAGATCGAGGCCGTGCTGCAGGACCACGCCACGGTGGTGGGGGCCTGCGTGGTGGGGGTGCCCGACCCCAAGGTGGGCGAGCGCATCAAGGCCATCGTGGTGCTCAAGGACGACGCCAAGGGCGTGGGGGCCACGGAGCTGCTGCGCTTCTGCCGCGAGCGCCTGGCGCCCTACAAGGTGCCTTCCTACATCGAGTTCCGCGACATGCTGCCCAAGTCCAAGGTGGGCAAGCTCTTACGGCGCGAGATCCGCGACGAGGAGAAGCGCCGCCTGGAAAAGGAAAAACGGGGCCCCGGCTCGCCCGCGTCCGGCCCGGCCCCCTCAGGGGAAGGGAGTGCCGACATGGAGTTTCAGCAGGTGCTCAAGCTGCGCCGCAGCTGCCGGGCCTACAAGCCCGACGCCGTCAGCGACGAGCAGGTCAACCGTCTCATCGAGGCCGCCACCTGGGCCCCCAGCCCCCTGCACCAGCAGCCCTGGTCCTTCCTGGTGGTGCGCGACGCGCGCGTCAAGGCCGCGATCAAGGCCGTGGCCGAGGCGGCCAAGCAGGCGGTGATCGCCGGCGGCGGGCCGGAGTGGGTCAAGAAGTACAGCTTCGACTTCCTGGACCAGGCCCCGCTGTACATCGTGGTCTGCTACGACCCCCGGAAGGGCGGCCTGGGCGCGGCCTTCGGCCAGGGCCAGGGCGCCCTGCAGGCGGCCAGCGCCGGCGTGCAGAACCTCATGTTGGCCGCGGCCGAGATGGGCCTGGGCAGCCTGTGGTTCACCTTCTTCGAGCCCGGGGCCATGAAAGAGGCCCTGGGCCTGCCCGCGGAGCTGGAGATAGCGGCCGTGGTGCCCCTGGGCGTGCCGGCCGGGGAGATGAAGGCCCCGCCGCGCAAGACCCCCAAGGTTTTCACGGACCGCTACGGCGCCTAACCCACAGCCAGCGCCCCCGGCGCCCGGCTTGGTCTCCGGAGCATGAGCAGCGTTCTGGGCCATGGCCTGGCCGGACTGGCCGCCTACCAGGCCCTGCAGCGCCCGGCCCGGCTGCCCGGCGGGTTGGGCGGCGTGGCCCTGGCCCTGGGCCTGTCGCTCCTGCCAGACCTGGACGTGCTGGGCCTGATGGCCTGGCCGGGGCTGATCCACCACCGCGGCTTCAGCCACAGCCCCTTGTTCTTGGCAGGGGTGGCCGCCGCGCTGGCCCTGGCCCTGAGCCGGGGCCGCTGGCGCCGGCTGTTGCGGCTGTGGGCCGGGCTCTTTGCCGTGGCCCTGGTGCACCTGCTTTTGGACTACCTGGTGGGCCGCGGTCCGGGGGTGCCCTGGCTCTGGCCCTGGGATCACACCGGCTTCCTCTCACCAATGGAGGTGCTGCCCGGCTCCTACTACGCCCGCTCCCTGCAGGGCCTGGTCTCCCTGCTCGACCACGGCCCCACCCAGCACACCATGCTCTTGGAGACGCTCATCTTCGGGCCCCTGCTGGTCCTGGCCATGTGGCTGAACCACTGGCTGGGCCGCCGGCGGCCCTGGTCCTGATCGTGTAGATTTTGCACAACCCACAGCAGCGCACTGTGTTACAATGTAGCTACTGTTGCGGCAGCCAATCCTTAGCAGCCAATATTATTGATGAGTTAGACATGAGGGCTCAGCCCCTGCTTCACCCCCTGTCACGCCAGCCCCGGCCGGGGCCTTGGTGGGGAGCCGTTTGGCCGGCATGAGATTCAAGCCCTCGATATTCTTCAAGCTGCTCTTGTTCATCCTGCCCATGGTCTGCCTGCCCATCGCCATCGTGGGCTATCTGGCCATCCAGGCCTCGGTGGAGCGGGTCAACCACCTGGTGCGCCAGGAGCAGATGGTGCAGGTGGAGGCCGCGGCCCAGAAGATCAACGACGTGTTCCACAACTGCCGCACGGACCTGGGCACCATCACCGGCCTGCCCCTGCTGGAGGACTTCAACCTGGCCCGGGCCTTCCGCCTGGAGGCCGAGGCCCGCTTCAACCAGGACAACATCCAGCGCCTGTTCCTGGACTTCCTGGACCGGGCGCCGTTTTATTGGCAGCTGCGCTACCTGGACCTGCAGGGCCGCGAGCTGATCAAGGTGCGCCGGGGCGGGGTCTTCCCGCCCCTGGTCAACCAGGGCGGCCAAGCCTTCTTCCGCCAGGCCGCGGCGCTGGCCGCCGGCCAGACCTATTTTTCGCCCCTGGTCAACTCCCCGGACCGCCGGGGCTACCTGGTGCACGCCGCCCTGGCCTCGCGCGACGCCTACGGCAAGGGCACCGGCCTGGTGGTCATCGACCTGGACTTCGAGAAGATCATCCAGATCGTGCGCTCCATCCGCGCCGGCCAGCAGGGCTACGCCTTCCTGGTGGACCAGCAGGGCCGCAACATCGTCCACCCCCATGCGCCGCCCTACACCTACGGGCCCGAGAGCGGCGAGGCCAGCCTGCGCAGCCTGCTGGCGGACATGACCTCCGGTGGCACCGGCTGGCGGCGCTACAGCTTTCAGGACCAGGACAAGGTGGCGGCCTACGCCCCCATCCCGGTGCTGAACTGGTCCCTGGCCGCCACCATCCCGGTGGCCGAGTTTCGCCAGGAGGCCGACGCCATCCAGCGGCGGGTGCTGCAGGTGGTGGTGGTGGCCCTGATCCTGGCCGTGGGCGGGGTGAGCATCCTGTCCTACAACCTGCTCAAGCCGGTGCGCAGCCTGGTGGCCGCCACCAACCGCATGGCCCGCGGCGACCTGGCCCAGGAGATTCCGGTGCGCTCGCGCGACGAGCTGGGCGAGCTGACCCAGTCCTTCAACCACATGGTGCGCAACCTGGCCCGCATCCAGAACGAGCTGGTGCGCTCGGAAAAGCTGGTCTCCCTGGGCCGGCTCTCGGCCGGCGTGGCTCACGAGATCCGTAACCCCCTCAACGCCATGGCCGGGGCCATCGTGCACCTGCAGCGCCGCCGGCCCGACGACCCCCTGATCGCCGAGTACACCAAGCTGGTGGCCGAGGAGATAGACCGCCTGGCCCATTTCGTCACCGACTTCCTCTACTTCGCCCGCCAGGCCCCGCCCCGGCTGGTGCCCACCAATCTCAACGACCTGGTGGTCTCGGTGCAGAACCTCTTCCGGGCCCAGGCCCAGCGCCAGGGCATCCGCTTCCACAGCTTGCTGGACCACAAGCTGCCCGCCCTGGAGGTGGACCCGCACCAGATGGAGCAGGTGCTGGTCAACCTGGTGGTCAACGCCATGGACGCCCTGCCCCAGGGCGGCGAGGTGACCTTCACCACCGCCTGGCAGGCCCAGGGCCCGAAGCCGGGCCAGGCCGGCGAGGTGCGCCTGAGCGTGGAGGACAACGGGGTGGGCATCCACCCCCAGAACCTGGACGCCATCTTCGACCCCTTCTTCACCAGCAAGGACAGCGGCACCGGCCTGGGCCTCACCCTGAGCCTGGGCATCGTGGAAAGCCACGGCGGGACCCTGGAGGCGCACAGCCGGCCGGGGCAGGGGACCCGCATGACCATCCGCCTGCCCTACCGGGCCGGCCAGCCGCGGGAGACCCAGGATGCAGCCTAGAAAAATCCTGGTGGTGGACGACCGCATCAACACCCTCAAGGTCCTGGTGGCCATCCTGCGCGACGAGGGCTACCAGGTGCTGCAGGCCAGCAGCGGCGAGGAGGCCCTGGGCCTCTACGGCCAGCACCGGGACCTGGAGGCGGTGCTGGCCGACCTGAAGATGCCGGGCATGAACGGCCTGGACCTCTACCGCCGTCTTAGCCAGATGGGCGACTCGCCGCCCTTCATCATCATGACCGCCCATGCCACCGCCCCCTCGGCGGTGCAGGCCCTCAAGGAGGGCGTGGCCGACTACCTGTTCAAGCCGCTCAACTACGAAGAGCTGGCCATCGTGCTGGACAAGGCCATCCGCCAGCGCCAGATGTCCCGGGAGCTGGTGACCCTGCGCCGCCAGGTGCGCGAGGAGAACTCCTTCCAGGGCATCATCGGGGTCAGCCCCAAGATGGCCGAGGTCTTCGACCTGGTGCGCAAGGTGGGCCCCACCGACGCCTCGGTGCTGATCCAGGGCGAGACCGGCACCGGCAAGGAGCTCTTGGCCCGGGCCCTGCACGCCGAGAGCCCCCGCCGGGAGCGGCCCCTGGTGTGCATCAACTGCGCGGCCCTGACCGAGAGCCTGCTGGAGGCCGAGCTGTTCGGCTACGTCAAGGGCGCCTTCACCGGGGCCCTGAGCGACAAGAAGGGCCGCCTGGAGCTGGCCCAGGGCGGCACCCTGTTCCTGGACGAGATAGGCCACATGGGCCCGGCCATGCAGGCCAAGCTGCTGCGCTTCCTGCAGGAGCGCACCTTCGAGCCGGTGGGCGGCAACGCCACCCGCGCCGTGGATGTGCGAGTGGTGGCGGCCAGCAACCTGGACCTCAGCGACGAGATAGCCGCCGGCCGCTTCATGGAGGACCTGCTTTACCGCATCGAGGTGATCTCCCTGCGCCTGCCGCCCCTGCGCGAGCGGGTGGAGGACATCCCCCTCTTGGTGGAGCACTTCCGCCACCTGTTCGCCAGCCGCTACAACAAGGTGGCGGTGGGGGTAGCCCCCCAGGCCATGCAGCGGTTGGTGGACTACGCCTGGCCGGGCAATGTGCGCCAGCTGGAGAACGCCGTGGCCCGGGCGGTGATCCTGGCCAAGGGCGAGCGGCTGGGTCCCGAGGACTTCGCGGAGCTGACCGGCGCCGGGCCGGTCCCGGCCGGCGAGGAGCTAATCGCCGGGCTGCCCCAGCAGGGCGTCACCCTCAAGGACATGGAGCGGGAGCTGATCCAAAAGACCCTGGAGGTCTGTCAGGGCAACAAGAGCCTGGCCGCCAAGCGGCTGGGCATCTCTCGCAAGGGCCTGTACGAAAAGCTGCAACGCCATGGCCTGCCCGCGGGCAACAATGCGCGGCCTCCGGAAAAAGGCTAGGGCGCGCCCCGCCCGCCTGCTCCTGGCCCTGGGGCTGGCCCTGGCCCTGGCCGCGGCAGGGCCGGCGCTGGCCGGGCCAGAGGCCGTGGTGCTGGGGGTGCCCACCTCCCTGACCCTGCTGGAGGGCCAGGAGAGCCTGCTGGCGGTGAAGCTGGCCGTGTCCGAGATCAATGCCGCCGGCGGGGTGCGCCTGGGCGACCGCCGCCTGCCCCTAAAGGTGGAGGCGGTGGACCTGCGCGGGGCGGTGCCCGGGGTGGCGGTGTCCCAGGCCGTGCAGACCCTGCGCCGCTTTTTGGACCAGCACCAGGTCCACGCCATCGTGGTGGGGCCCTTTCGCTCCGAGGTGCTGCTGTCGGCCATGGACCTCATCGCTGATAAGCGGGTGCCCCTGCTGGGCACCATCGCCATGTCGCCGGTGTCCGAGGCCATGCTGCTCAGAGACCCCAAGTACAAGTACATCTTCCGGGTGGGCCTGAACGCCAAGTACCTGGTGGGCTATCTGATCAAGAGCATGCATCTATTAGGCGAGCGCTTCGGCTTCTCGCGGGTGTACATCCTCAACCAGGACGTGGCCTGGACCCGCTCCACCGCCTCCATGATGGTGCGCCTGTTCTTCCAGCGCTCGGGCTGGCGGGTGCTGGGCCAGCGCAACTTCCCCAGCGACGCCCGAGACTTCGCCGCCGGCCTGGAGGACGCCCGGGCTCAGGGCGCCCAGGCCCTGCTGTGCCTGTTCGACTCGCCCCAGAGCGTGACCCTGGCCCAGCAGTGGCGCGCCCTCAAGGTGCCGGCCCTGCTCTGCGGCTTCATCTCGCCCATGGTGGGCCCGGACGCCGGGCGCAGCTTCGGGGGGCAGATCGCCGGCTCGCTCAACGTAATCTTCGAGCTGGGCAACCTGCCCGCCCGGCGCTACCCCCCGGCCGCGGCCTTCAACCGCGCCTACCAGGCCCGCTACGGCCGGCCCATCCAGTCCGGCCACGGCCCGGCCCCCTCCTACGAGGCGGTGTACATCCTGGCCCAGGCCATCGAGCGGGCGGGCAGCCTGGACCCCGATGCCCTGGTGGCCGCCCTGGAGCAGACCGACCGCCGCGGCTGCATGGGCCGCATCCGCTTTCATAAGGGGCACCAGGCCTTTTTCGGCGACGACCCGGCCCAGGAGGCCCTGGCCGCGGTGATCCAGTGGACCGCCGACGGCCAACGCCGCATCGTCTACCCCAGCGCCGTGGCCGACGGCAAGGTGGAGCTGCCGTCCTTTGTGCGCCCCTCGCCCTGAGTCCGTTACAGATGCACACAAACCGGCCTCTGGTGTGTTACAATAAGTGTCACTGATGGCTAACTAACTGTAATTTTGGCAATAAACTGATTTAAAACCCGGGAATAGACTAATGGATGAGTCTGGCTGTAACCTACGGTAACAACAGCCCGACGCCGCAGAAAGGGCCGGGTATAAATTTTCTAGGTTTATCAGCCAATTGTCTCTCCGCGGCTTTTTGGAGCGGTCTTTGCATTATTCAGCGGCGCGTGCCTCCAGTTCATCAGCACCAGGCCAAGGCATAAGTGTGGCCGCGTCAGGCGTTAAGTCCAGGGTTCACCTTACTTAGGAATATATCTAGTCAAGCAAGGAGGAGCTCAGATGAAAAAAGTGACTTGCCTGTTGGCGGCCGCCCTGCTGGCGGTCGGTCTGCTCCTGGCGCCCACTGCCGCGCCGGCCGTAGATAAGATCGTCATCGGCGTCTCCACCTCCCTGAACTTCCTGGAGGGCAAGGAGAGCTACAACGCGGTGCAGCTGGCCGTGACCGAGATCAACGCCACGGGCGGCGTGAAGGTGGGCAAAAAGAAGCTGCCCATGGCCATCGAGGCCATCGACATCCGCGACGCGGCCCCGGGCGTGCCGGTGCCCGAGGCCCTGCTGGGCATGGAGAAGCTGATCCTGGAGAAAAAACCCCACGCCCTGGTGGTGGGCCCCTTCCGCTCCGAGGCCCTGCTGGCGGGCATGGACATGCTGGCCAAGCACAAGGTGCCCCTGCTGGGCACCATCGCCATGAGCCCCAAGAGCGAGGCCATGGTGGCCAAGGACCCCAAGTATAAGTACGTGTTCCGGGTGTCGTTGGACGCCAAGTTCTTCGTGGGTTACATCGCCGGCGTCATGGGCTTCCTGGGCAAGGAGTTCGGCTACAACAAGGTTTACATCATGAACCAGGACGTGGCCTGGGCCCGCGCCACCGCCGACATCATGAGCAAGATATTCGCCGGCAAGCTGAAGTGGCAGGTGGTAGGGCACGAGACCTTCCCCACCGGCGCCAAGGACTTCGCCCCGGCCCTGATGAAGGCCAAGATGAAGGGCGCCCAGGTGATCATGCCCGTGTTCGACATGCCCGAGAGCGGCATCCTGATCAAGCAGTGGAAGTCCATGAAGGTGCCGGCCTTGATGGCGGGCTTCATCTCGCCCCTGGCCGGCCAGGCCGCCTGGAAGACCTTCGGCGGCAAGATCGACGGCATATTGAACGCCGTGTTTGAGCTGGGCAACATCGCCGCGGTCAAGTATCCCCCGGCCCGCACCTTCTTCCGGGCCTACAGTAAGAAATTCGGCAAGGACATCGAGGCCGGCCACGGCCCGGCGCCCTCCTATCAGTCGGTGTACTTGCTCAAGGCCGCCATCGAGAAGGCCGGTAGCCTGGACCCCGACGCCATCGTCGCCGCCCTGGAGAAGACCGATGTCAAGGGCGTGATGGGGCGCATCAAGTTCAGCAAGGGCCATCAGGTGATCTACGGCAACGACCCCAGCCAGCAGGCCCTGGGCTGCTTCTTCCAGTGGTCGCCCAAGGGCGAGCGCATCATCGTCTATCCGCCGGCGGTGGCCGAAGGCAAGATCTGGCTGCCCACCTGGGTCAAGCCGGCCGTCAAGAAGAAGTAGACGCGGACGCATAAGAGGGGGGAGGCCCCGGTCGGGGCCTCCCCTTGCCCGCCCGGAGCTCTATGCAAACCCTGCCACGGTGGCCGGCCGCGGCCGCCGGAGAGTAGCGCGAGCCCATGCTGCAAGGCACCCTCATCTACGGCTTGATTAACAGCGTCGTCCTGATGCTGGTGGCCCTGGGCTTTTCGGTCACCTTCGGCATAAGCGGAGTGGCCAACTTCGCCTACGGGGCCCTGTACATCATGGCCGGCTACCTGGCCTGGCTGGGCCTGCACGCCCTGCACCTGCCCTATTGGCTGGCCGCGCCCGCCGCGGTACTGATCACCGCCGGTCTGGCCGCCCTGATGTACTGGTTCATCCTGCTGCGGGTGCGCGGGTTGGTGGTCAGCGAGGTCATCGCTACCTTCGGTGTGGGCCTGGCCATCCTGGAGCTGTTCCGCTACCTGGGCTTCATCGGCTTCGAGTACACCCTGCCCCAGGTGGACGCCTCCTTGAGCATCGGCGAGACGGTGGTGGACGCCCAGCGCCTTTTGATCGTAGCCGCCGGCCTGGCCCTGGCCGGCTTCCTGTGGCTGTTCACCCACCACACCAAGATGGGCCTGGCCTTCCGGGGCATCGCCCAAGACGAGCGCACCTCCCTGACCCTGGGCATCAACACCGACAAGATCGCCGCCTTCTCGGTGGCCTTCGGCGCCGGCTACGCGGCCCTGGCCGCCCTGGTCATCCTGCCCCTGGGCACCATCGCGGTCAACGAGGGCTACAACGTACTGGTCAACGCCCTGGCGGTGTGCATCGTGGGCGGCCTGGGCAGCACCGTGGGCATCATCGTGGCCAGCCTGCTCATCGGCTACGCCCAGATACTCACCGCCACCTACCTGGAGACCCACTGGATGATGATCGTCAGCCTGGTAGCCATCCTCTTGATCCTGGTGATCAAGCCCTCCGGCCTGTTCGGGGTGCACAAGGAGCTGGAGGAGCGCATCTGATGGCCAGACGACGCGAGCGCGTGGATCGGGGCATCAAGGTCCGTAGCGAGGACGTGTACGCCCTCACCTCCTGGCGGGAGATGCTTTACCTGGCCGCGCCCCGGGTGCTGCCGGTGGTGGCCCTGTTCGTGCTGGGCATGGCGGCCAGCGTGTACTGGGAGCGGGTGCTGGTGGCCACCTGCATGTTCGCTCTGCTGGCCATTTCCTGGGACGTACTCAACTCCGCGGGCATGGTCTCCCTGGGCCAGGCTTTGTTCTTCGGCATGGGGGCCTACATCGCCGGCACCCTGAACCACTACCTGGGCCTGGGCCCCTGGCTGACCCTGCCGGCGGCCACCCTGGGCGGCGGGCTGATCTGCACCCTGGCCCTCTTGCCGGTGCTCAGGCTGCGGGGCATCTACTTCGCCATGGTCACCCTGATCCTGCCCCTGATGATCGAGCGCGTCATCGAGGCCACCAAGATCTTCGGCGGCACCGAGGGGCTGTCGGGCCTCACGCCCCTGGGCCACGAGCACTGGCAGTTCCTGGTGGCCATGGTGGCGGTGTGGGTGGTCCTCTACGGCTTCCGCCGCATGATGGGCACCGACTACGGCCTGCTCTTAAAGGGCATCAAGGACAACGACCGGGCGGTGATGAGCGCGGGCATCAACATCTACTGGTACAAGGCCCAGGCCCTGTTCCTGGCCTCAGCGGTGGGGGCCTTCGCCGGCGCCTTCATGACCCACGCTTATCAGTTCGTGGGCATGCCGGTGTTCGCCCTGGACTACTCCATCATGCCCATCGCCTCGGTGGCCGTGGGCGGCATGGGCACCCTGGCCGGGCCCATGCTGGGCAGCTTCATCCTGGTGCCGCTGTCGGAGCTCTTGCGCGGGCTGGGCGGCCTGCGCACCGTGATCTACGCGGTGATCCTGGTGGCCTGCACCGTGGGCCTGCCCGAGGGCGTGTTCCATTACCTGGCCCGCAAATACACCCAATTCGAGCGCTGGGCCGAGGTGGACAAATGAGCAGCGAGGTGATCCTGGAGGCCCTGGGCCTTTCGCGCTCCTTCGGCGGGGTCAAGGCTGTGGACGACGTGAGCTTCACCCTGCACAAGAACGAGGTGCTGGGGGTGATCGGCCCCAACGGCAGCGGCAAGACCACCCTGGTCAACCTGCTCACCGGCTTCGTCAAGCCCAGCCGGGGCCAGGTGCTCTACCAGGGCCGGGACATCACCGGCTGGCCGCCCTACAAGGTGGCCCAGTTGGGCATCGCCCGCTCCTTCCAGATGGTCAAGCCCTTCTACCAGCTGCCGGCCTTCAAGAACCTCAACGTGGCCCTGTACTCGCCGCGGGTGCGCGGCCTGACCGGCGGCGGCTACGGCGACCGCGACGCGGTGGCCAAGGACCTCTTGGAGGAGGTGGGCTTCGAGCGCGACTCCTGGGTCATCAACCAGCAGGCGGCGTCCTTGCCCCACGGCTACCTCAAGCGCCTGGAGCTGGCCAAGTGCATGGCCCTCCGGCCCGAGGTGCTGGTGCTGGACGAGCTGTTCAGCGGTCTGAGCCTGGCCGAGGTGGCCTCCCTGGTGCCGGTGATCGAAAAGCTGGTGGCCCAGGGCAAGACCCTGCTGATGATCGAGCACCGGCTCAAGGAGCTGTTCCGCATCGCCGACCGGGTGATCGTGCTCAACTTCGGCCGCAAGATAGCCGAGGGGGAGCCGGCGGTGGTGATGGAAGACCCCCAGGTCAAGGGCGCCTACCTGGGCACCGAGGCGGAGGGCTGAGCCGTGCTGGTGGTAAAGGACCTCATCGTTTTCTACGAGAACGCCATCGCGGTCAACGACCTGTCCCTGCAGGTGCGTGAGGGCCAGATCGTGGGGGTCATCGGCTCCAACAGCGCCGGCAAGACCACCCTGATGAACACCATCAGCGGCCTGATCCTGGACATGCGCCTCAAGGAGAAGCGCAAGGGCGGCGAGCGCATCACGGTGATGGGCCAGGTGCTCTTCGAAGGGAGCGACATCAGCCAGACCCCGGCCTATGAGCGGGCCCGGTCCGGCATCGTGCTCTGCCGCGAGCGCCACCCCATCTTCCCGGACTCCTCGGTGGCGGAGAACCTCAAGATTGCGGGCTACCTGCGCAGCCGGGCCCAGATCAAACAGGGCCTGGAGCAGGCCTTTGCCCTGTTCCCCAACCTGGCCCGCTGGCGGCGGCGCAAGGCCGGCTTCCTCTCCGGCGGCGAGCAGCAGATGCTGGCCATCGGCATGGCCCTGATGGTGGGGCCCAAGCTGCTCCTGTTGGACGAGCCCCTGTTGGGTCTGAGCCCGGCCATGCAGAACCAGTTGGTGGAGGCCATCAAGGCGGTGAGCCGCCAGACCGGGGTGACGCTGGTCATCGCCGAGCAGTTCGCCCGACCGCTCTTGCCCTGGCTGGACTTCGCCTACGTCATCGAGAACGGGATGCTCACCCTCACCGGCCCTGGACCGGAGTTGATGAACAATCCCGAGATCAAGTCCGCCTACTTCGGAGTTTAAGCCGCCATGTTGCCGCGCCAGGAACCAGTGGTGGAGCTGACCAGCATACCCCAGACCTTCAGCCGGGTGGTGGCCCAGAACCCGGCCAAAACCGCGGCCTGGTACCTGGGCACCGCCTATTCCTACGCCCGCCTGGAGGAGATGAGCAGCCGCTTCGCCGCCGGGCTGCGCCGGCGGGGGGTGGAGCCGGGCTCCCGGGTGATCATCTACCTGCCCAACAGCCTGCAGTGGCTGGTGGCCTGGCTGGGGGTCATGAAGGCCGGCGCGGTGGCGGTGCCCATCACGCCCATCTACACGCCCTACGACGTGAGCTACATCGCCGGCGACACCCAGGCCCAGGCCATCGTCTGCACGGACCGCAACTACGGCTATGTGCTGCAGGTGGTGCCCGATACCCAGATCGCCACCGTGGTGGTCAGCAACATGGCCGACCTGCTGCCCGGCTACAAGCGCTTCTTCGGCTGGGCCTTCGACAAGGTGCCCAACGGCAAGGTGGGCAAGGAGCCCCACACCGTCTGGCTGCGCGACCTCATCGGTCAGGGCGGCGACTTCGGCGCCCCGGAGCTGGACCCGGACGCCATGGCCGAGATCATCTACACCGGCGGCACCACCAAGCACCCCAAGGGCGTGCCCATCACCCACCGCCTGCTGCTGGGCTGCGCCCACGAGCAGATAGCGGTGAGCTCCGCCCTGACCAGGCTGCCGGACAACGTGGTCATGGGCTCGGCGCCGCTGTTCCACATCCTGGGCCAGACCACGGCCCTGGGCACCGTGCTGGCCCACGGCGGCAGCATCGTGCTGCAGCCCAAGGTGAACCTGGACGCCCTCATGGACGCGGTGGGCCGCTACCGGGCCACCACCCTCATCGGGGTGCCCGCCTTGTACCGCATGATCCTGGAGCACGACCGCCTGAACCTCTACGACCTCAGTTCCCTGAGCTACTGCTTCTGCGGCGGCGACGTGATGCCTCTGGAGCTGCAGCAGCGCTGGCGGGTGCGCTTCGGCCGGCCGGTGTACATCGGCTATGGGGCCAGCGAGACCGTGGGCGGGGTGTGCATGAGCCCGCCGGGGGTGGACACCCCGGCCGGCAGCATGGGCCTGGTGCAGGACAGCAAGCAGGTGCTGATCGTGGACCCCCTGACCCTGCAGCCGGTGCCGCCGGGAGAGGCCGGCGAGCTATTGGTGCACTCCGAGCCCATGGTGGAGGCCTACTGGAACAAGCCGGCCGAGACCGCCGAGGCCTTCGTGAACATCGACGGCCGTCTCTACTACCGCACCGCCGACGTAGTGCGCCAGGATGACCGCGGCTTCCTGTACTTCGTGGACCGCACCGTGGACACCATCAAGCACAAGGGCTACCGGGTATCGGCCTCGGAGGTGGAGTGCGTGCTGCAGGAGCACGCGGCGGTGGTGGCCGCCTGCGTGGTGGGGGTGCCCGACGCCAAGGTGGGCGAGCGCATCAAGGCCTTCGTGGTGCTCAAGAAGGACATCAAGGGCGTGACCGGCTATGACCTGATCGCCTTCTGCCGCGAGCGCCTGGCCGCCTACAAGCTGCCGCAGTACATCGAGTTCCGGGACATGCTGCCCAAATCCAAGGTGGGCAAGCTCCTGCGCCGCGAGGTGCGCGGCGAGGAGCAGAAGCGCCTGGAGCAGTAGCCCGCCGGACCCAGCCTGGGAGCGCTGAGCTTGAACCTGGCCTCCATCCTCGGCCACGCCGCCCGCCGCCACCCCCACCAGCCCGCCGTCAGCGAGGCCGGAGTCGTTACCAGCTATGCGCAATTAGCCGCCCAGGCCGGCGGGGTGGCCGCGATGCTCAAGGCCCGCGGCCTGCGCCCCGGTGACCACGTGGCCATCTGCCAGACCGGCGGGGCGGCCTGGCTGGCCGTCTACTTCGGCATCCTGGCCGCCGGCGGCGTGGCCGTGACCCTGTTCCACGGCGCCACCGCCGAGGAGCTGAGCCACCTGCTGGCCGACAGCCGGCCGCGCTTTCTGTTCTGCGGCCCGGACCAGGCCGCGCGCCTGGCCGGCCGTAGCCTGCCTTTCCTAGAGGCAGTCATCGGCCCGGACGAGCTGGGCAGGGACGAACCCTTGCAGCCGGCCGACTGCCCGGCCAAGCAGACCGCGGCCGTGCTCTACACCGGCGGCACCACCGGCCGGCCCAAGGGCGTGCTGCTCAGCCACGCCAACCTCAACTTCGCCGCCCGCACCATCGCCGGCCAGGAGCGCTCCGGCCCCCAGGACCGCGCCCTGTGCTTTCTGCCCCTGAACCACGTCTTCGGCCAGGTGCACATCACCCTGTCCACCATCTACAGCGCCGGCTGCCTGGTGATGCTGCCGGCCTTTGACCTGGAGGCGATGCTGCGGGCCCTGGCCCAGGGCGGCGTGAGCAAGCTCTACGCCGTGCCCACGGTATACGTGCGCCTGCTGCAGATGCCTGACCTCAAGGCCCGCCTGGGCGCGGTGCGCTACTGCTTCAGCGCCGCGGCCTCCATGGCCGGCGAGGTGGTGCGCCAGTGGCAGGCCCGCACCGGTCTGGCCATCCACGAGGCCTACGGCATGACCGAGACCGCGGCCATGGTCACCTACAACCACTTCACCCGCCACAAGGTGGGCTCGGTGGGCACGCCGGTTGCCCAGGTGGCGGTGAGCATCCAGGACCATGAGGGACGGCCCCTGCCCGCCGGCGCTCCCGGCGAGGTCTGTATCCTGGGGCCGGGCGTCATGGCCGGCTACCTGGGCCGGCCCCAGGAGACCGCGGCCGCCTTCCGGGACCCCTGGCTGCGCTCGGGGGACATCGGCTACCTGGACGAGGAGGGCTACCTGTTCTTGGTGGACCGCATCAAGGACCTGATCATCACCGGCGGGGAGAATGTGTACCCCCGGGAGGTCGAGGAACTGCTGCACCAGCGGCCCGAGGTGGCCCAGGCGGCGGTGATCGGCCTGCCCGACCCCGAGTACGGCGAGCGGGTGACCGCCTTCATCGTGCCCCAGCCGGGCCGCAGCGTGGAGCCAATAGAGCTGCGCCAGTTCCTCAAGGCGCGTCTGTCCGGCTACAAGGTGCCCAAGGAGTTCACGGTGGTGGATGAGCTGCCCCTGAGCGGGGCGGGCAAGGTGCTCAAGCGCGAGCTGCGACGCCGGGTCCTGGACCAGGCCGCGGAAAAGGTCTAGACCGGCGGTGCCAGGGCGTTCTTGCCCCGACTTCCGGCTTGTCAGAGGGCCCCGGGCCAGGCATAGTCAACTCAGATATGCGCATGGACAAACCAAAACGCCTGCGGCGCTGGCTGGCCAAGCTGGGCCAGACCCTGCTGCTGTTTCTGCTGCTGGCCCTGGGGGCGGAGGTGGTCCTCTCCGGCCTGGCCGGCCGGGTGCTGCTGTCCCACGAACTGGGCCTGATCTATCACGCCGCCCACCGCGCGGTGCTGGCCCGGCTGCCGGTTCGGGCCAGCCGGGCGGCCTCCCTGGAGGCCCTGCGCGACTACCTGCACCTGTGCGTGCAGCCGGTGGGCCGCGAGGCCGACCTGGGCCCGGCCCAGGTGCTGCTCAATGGCCAGGGCTGGTGCGACCAGATCAACGACATCTACCTGCGCCTGATCGAGCCCCTGCAGGTGCGCGGCTACCTGGTCTTTTTGCAAGCGCGGCCGGGCCCCAGCCCGCACAGCGTGGCCCTGCTCACCCCCGGCCTGCCCGAGCTGATGGATTGGTCCTATCTGCAGCGCCGGGCCATGGTGGTGGACCCCTACTACGGCGTCACCTATCGCCTGGCCGACGGCGGCCCGGCCGCGCCGGCCGATATCTGCGCCGGCCGCGCCCGTCCCCGCCCGCCCCAGGTGCGGCCGCAGTGGTTCTGCCGGGAGCCCAAGATTCAACTGGCCAACCAGCCCCGCCAGCTCTGGTCGATCTGGGAGCGCGGGCTGTGGCGGGCCTGGCGCCTGCTGCCGCCGGTCTGGGAGGCCGAGCTGCTGCGCCTGGGTCTGCGCCGGGTGCAGGGCCTGGAGCCCGGCCAGCGGGCCTACCTGCTGGCTCGGGTGGATCACCTGATGCTGCGCCTCAAGGAAGCCGACGCGGCCTACCAGGCCGTGGAGCGGCGCTTCCCCGAGACCCGCTGGGCCGAGCTGGCCCATCACTACCGCCGGAGCCTGCCCGCCCTGGCCGCCCGCTTCCCCGGCTGGCCAACGTCTCCCCCGGCCCCCCGGCGACCCTGACCCGCCGACCAAAGGAGAAAGACCTGCCATGGACTTCCAACTGAGCGAGGAGCACCGTCTTATCCAGGAAACCGCGCGGCGTTTCGCCCTCAAGGAGATCGCGCCCGTGGCCGCTGAGTACGACCGCCAGGAAGAGTACCCGGCCGAGGTCTGCCGCAAAGCGGCCGAGGTGGGCCTGCTGGCCCCCATCATCCCCGAGGCCTACGGCGGGCCGGGCTACGGCTTTCTGGAGCAGGCCCTGATCATCGAGGAGTTGTGCCGGGTGGACCTGGGCATCGGCCAGTGCATCGAGTCCCGCGCCTTCGGCTCCCAGCTCATCCTCTTCCACGGCACTGAGGAGCAGAAGGCCAAGCACTTGCCGCCCCTGGTCAGCGGCGAGATGGTCTCGGCCGGGGCCTTCACCGAGCCCGACGCCGGCACCGACGTGGCCGCCGCCCGCACCAAGGCGGTGCGCCAGGGCGACGAGTTCGTGGTCACCGGCAACAAGATGTTCATCACCAACGGCACGGTCTGCGACTATTACCTGGTGCTGGCCGTCACCGAGCCCGAGGCCGCCAGCCGCCACGCCCGCCACAGCATAATCCTGGTGGAGGCCGACCGCCCCGGCGTAAGCGCCAGCAAGATACACGGCAAAATGGGCATCCGGGCCAGCGACACCGCCGAGGTGAGCTTCGAGCAGGTGCGGGTGCCCGCCGCCAACCTGGTGGGCCAGCCCGGCCGCGGCTTCCACCATCTCATGCACTTCTTCGACGTGACCCGCACCTGCGTGGCCGCCGAAGGCGTGGGCCTGGCCCAGGGCGCCCTGGACCTGGCCCTCAAGTACACCCAGGAGCGCATTGTCTTCGGCCAGCCCCTGATCACCAACCAAGGCCTGCAATTCCAGCTGGCCGAGATGGCCACCCGCATCGAGCTGTCGCGCCTGGCCTGCTACAAGGCGGCCTGGCTGGTGGACCAGGGTCAGCCCGACCCCAAGTTCAACGCTATGGCCAAGTACTACGCGGCCGAGACCGCGGTGTGGGTGGCGGACAAGGCCCTGCAGATGCACGGCGGCTACGGCTACATAGACGAGTACGACATCCAGCGCTTCTACCGCCACGCCAAGATTCTGGAGATATACGAAGGGGCCAAGGAGGCCGAGAAGATCACCATCGCCCGCCGGCTGGTGTAGAGGGAGAGGCATGGTCCGGCTGCCGCGAGAAGAATAAGAGGCAGGTAAGTAAAAAGGTGGCGACCGGGATCAGTCTAGCGCCCCGCCTCGACGGCGTGGCAAGGCCGAGAAAAGGCAGGTAAGTAAAAAAGGAGTCCGCGTAGGGTTGGGCCAGCGCCTTGCCACAGGGGCGCTGCGAGTCGCCGGCAGACGGCCTTGCGTCAAGCGCCCACCCTGCGGGTCCGAGGCCGGCACACCGCCAGGCAGACGCCGGACCGCCTGCGAACCTCTTTACCTTTCCCTACCTCTTTTCTGATCTACAGACGATGGCCTCAATCCACCTGGGGCCGCAGGTTGATCCCGTGCACCACCCAGGCCGGGCCGCGGCGCTCCAGCAGGCACAGGGCGCCGTAGTCCAGCTCCAGGCGGAACAGGTGGACCAGGTCCAGGCCCAGGGCGTGGCAGAGGATCACCCGGTTCACCCCGGCGTGGGCCACCACCAACAGGTCGCCCTCGGCGCCGTCCGCCAGCTCCGCGAAGGCCGGCAGCACCCGCCCGGCCAGCTCTGCGAAGCTCTCGCCGCCCTGGGGCCGCTGGTGGAGGATGTCCGCGCCGCGCCGCTCGTACTGGCCCGGAAAACGCTCCTGCACCTGGGCCACGGTCAGCCCCTCCCATTCTCCCAGGCTCAACTCGCGCAGGGCCGGCACCACCTGGCAGGCGCCGCCGGCCACGGCCGCGGCGGTCTGGCGGCAGCGGGTCAGGTCGCTGCTGTACACGCCGCGGAAATCCACCCCGGTCAGGCGGCGCGCCCACCAAGCGGCCTGGGCCTGGCCGCGCTCGGTCAGGGGCTTGTCCTGCTGGCCCACGAAGCGCCGGGGCTGGCTTTGGGCGATCTCACCGTGGCGCAGGAGGTAGATCACGGCCGCGCCTCCCGCAGGGCCGGACCAGCGGCGGCCAGGAACCCGGCCAGGTCCTGGCCCAGGGCCGCCTCCACCCGCTCTTGCAGCCGCCGGGCCTGCTGCCGGCGCCGCTCTACGTTCTGGCGGGCCTGGGGGTCGCGGCCGTGCCGGGCCAGGCTGGCGGCGAAGCGCTCCTCCAGAGTCACGGGTCGGTCCGCCTGTACCAGCTTGTCGGCCAGGTACACCAGGGCGGCCTCGTCCAGGGGCCCTTGGCCGTCGCCGGCCAGGTCCACGTGCGCGGCCACCACCCGGGCCACGCGCTCCCAATCCATGGCCCGCAGCAGGGCCGCGCCGGCCGCCGCGTGGTCGGGCTGGCCTTTGCCCACGTCGTGCAGCAGGCCGCCGGCCGCGATCAGGCGCATCTCCAGCTTGCGGCCGCCCCGGTCGCGCAGGCCCCGGCCCAGGGCCAGGGCAATGCGGGCCACCAAATGGCAGTGGGCCCACAGCTCCGGGCCCAGGCCTTGAACCTCCTGCACCAAGGCCAGGCACTCGGCCGTGCTGGGCAGGTCGTAGCGGCCCGCCGCCCGCAGCAGGCGCTGGTAGTCCTGGGGCGTGTCCAGGTCCAGGCGCAGGAAGCGGTCGGCGGCCGGCACCTCCACCACCTCAGCGCGCTGCTCCAGGAAGCCGCGCAGGCCATTAGGTCCGGACCAGGCGGCCAGGGCCGGGGCCAGACCCGCGTCCAGGAGGGGAGGGTGGCCGCGGCGGCCCAGGAAGGTGGGCACCAGCATTGGGCCGCGGCCCTCTTGCCAGGCCTCCAACAGGCGGCGCAGGGTGTGCACCCGCACCAGGGGCAGGTCCACCGGCAGCACCAGAAAGGCCCGCGCCTGCGGGGGCAGGGCCGCCACCCCGGCCAGCAGCGAGGAAAACATGCCCCGCTCGGGCTGGGGGTTGTACACCGGCTGCAGGCCCAGGGCCGCCACCGCCGGCGCCAGCTCCGCGGCGTGGTGCCCCAGCACCACCAGCACCGTGCCCAACCCCGCCTGCCGGCAGGTATCCACCACCCGGGCCAGCACCGTCTGCGGGCCCAGGGGCAGCAAGGGCTTCAGCCGGCCCATGCGGCCGGAGCGGCCCGCAGCCAGGACGATGGCCGCCACCTCCGGTGCGGGGGCTGGGTTGCTGGGATGGTTAGGGCTCACGCCTTGCGCCGAACTCCGTGTCTGGGGTTGCGCCAAGCTTACCACGGCGGGCCAGAGCTTGGCGTCCGGCGCCACAGGACTTATCATAGAACGTAGCTGAAGCCGTTGATGCGGGCCCTGGAATACAGGGGGGAGCGCATGCCCGATACGATACATGTGGTTTGCCCCCAGTGCGGGGCGGTGAACCGGGTGCCCGTGGCCAGAGCCGGCCAGGACCCGGTCTGCGGCAAGTGCCGCATGCCCCTGCTGGCCCCTCGGCCCCAAGAGGTGGACGGCCAGACCTTCGCCAAGATGCTGGCCCAGGACGACCTGCCCCTGCTGGTGGACTTCTGGGCCTCCTGGTGCGGGCCCTGCAAAATGATGGCCCCGGCCTTTACCCAGGCCGCCCAGAGCCTGCACCCCCTGGTGCGCCTGCTCAAGATCAACACCGAGCAGGAGCAGGCCTTGGCCGCCAACTACGGCATCCGCTCCATCCCCACCATGGTCCTGTTTTCCGGCGGCCGCGAGAAGGCCCGGACCTCCGGGGCCATGCCCGCAGAGTCCATCGTGCAGTGGGCGCGGAGCCAGCTCTAGGCCGGCCCGGATGGCCGTCACCGGTGCTCATAATTCAGCACTCTGGTGGTATATCGCCAATGTTGGCAAATTTAAACACCAGTATCGCCGGGCGGTACTGGCCCGGTCTTACCAGTAATTAGCTAGAATGATTAATTTTATAGTTTGATTTGCGCGTGAGGCCCGCGTGGCAGGCATTTTGCTATTACTGTTAGCTGCAGAACCCGAATTAAGGTGAATGAGGGGCCGGAAAACGCCCCCGCCCTCTGGGTGATGGACGATGCTAATAAGCGCATGCATTGTCCTGCTGAGGCCCCAGAAGGTTTCAGGAACCGTTTAGCCACACAGGTCCGCTGAAGTGGCAGCCGGTTTAGTTGGCGGGGGCGCGGTAATCGCGCCGCGACCCTCGACCGGCTGGCTGAGCTTTGGCGTGCGCATTCAGAGCCTTGGCTTTGGGTGCGCAGCGAGCGGACCGAATGATTGACTGGTTGATTAAGTAATGCTAACTTTTATTAATAAGGCGCAATTAAATTGTGATCCGTCGGCAATGGTTGCTCGGCGCAATATTTTGGCAGCCGCTTTTTTAGGCGGGAATGGATTGGTTGCGATGATTGCAAATAGCCGGGTCCATAATAGTTGTCGATGCAAAAAGGGCCGCCTCTGTCTGGGCACGGCCCTGTTGGCCATACTGGCGCTGGCGCTCTTGGCCGCCGCGGCCCGGGCCGCGGAGCCGGCCAGCCAGGCCGACGTGCTGTTCAACCAGGCCCGCTTCGACCTGATGAACGGCCATTATCAGCAGGCCCTGGATAAGCTGGACCAGGCCCGCAGGCTGGCCCCGGAGGACAAGCGCCTGACCGTCTGGAAGGTCAAGGTGCTGCGGGCCCTGGGGCGGGAGAAGGAGGCCCTGGCCCTCAGCGAGTCCCTGCTGGAGCAGAACCCGCGCCTGTACGGACCCCTGCACTTTGAGGCCGCCCAGATTCTCTTTGGCCAGGGCCAAGCCGAACGGGCCCTGGGCCACCTGCGCGACGCCGAGAGCGTGGAGCGGGTCGACGCCCTGCTGGCCCAGATGGACCTGCTGCTGCAGGCCGGGGAGTATGAGGCCAGCGCCACCGTGCCCAAGCGGGCCGGCGATCTGAAGCCCCGCGAGCGCCAAGACCTGCTGCTCAAGCAGGCCCTGGCCTACTACCGCAACTATGAATACGACAAGGCCCTGCACAGCCTGGCCGAGGCCAAGGCCGCCGCGCCCAACAGCGAGGCCATCAAGGCCATCAATGCCCTGGAAAAAGAGATCAAGCTGGTGGACCGGCCCTGGTGGTTCGGCGCCAGCGTCTCCTACATCTACGACAGCAACGTGTTCCTGGACCCCCTGTACCAGGACCCGGCCCACGCCGCCGCCTCCGGCCGCTCCGACACCGCGGCCCTGGCCGATGTTTGGTTCGGGGCGCGCCTGGCCCGCTGGAACGGGCTCAGCCTGGGCTTCACCGGCCAGGTTCAGTACATGAACTATTTCAAGGAGACCGAGGCCAGCTACTCCTTCTGGGCGCCGGGCGTGTACCTGGCCTGGGGCAAGTACCGCTGGGGCTTCCGCCTACCCTACAGTTTCTATTACTACTACCACACCGGCCGCATGACGGACTGGAGCCAGATCCACAGCTTCACGCCCATGGTCTACTGGCAGATGACCGCCAAGCTCAAGACCTACTTCACCGCCGTGCTGCTGCGCCGCACCTATCATGACGACCGCTCGGCCGCCTACCACTATGGGCTGGTTATCGACCACGTCTACACCCTCAGCGTACCCACCAGCTACCTCAAGCTCTCCTACCGCTACGACGTGGAAGACGCCGACGACGGGATCAGCGGTTACGCCGGCTACGAAATCACCCTGGCCGGCGGCCGGCGTATCTGGGGGCCGGTGAGCGCCGAGGCCGGCCTCACCTGGGCCCGCTATAACTACGACCGGCGCCAGGAGTGGACCCTGAACTATCAGGAGTTCGACCGCCAGGACGACCAGATGCGTTACTACCTGGAGCTGAAGTGGAGCCTGCCCCAGTGGTGGAACCTCAAGCTCAGCTCCTACTACATCAACAACGACTCCAACGTGCAGGGTAGCGTCAGTCCGTACGACTACCACAAGTACGTTTTGATGTTCACCGTCACCAAGTACTTCTAGGCCGCAGGGCCAAGGGAGCGCAGCCATGTTGAGGAAAACCGCAGCCTATCTCCAGGGGGTGGTCCTGTTGGGCCTGTGCCTGGCGGCCATGGCCGGGGCGGCGGAGCCTCAGCAGGCCGGCTATGTGGTGCGGGTGCAGGGCAAGGCCCAGGTGGTCAACCAGGCCCTGAGCCGCAACCTGGCCGTGGTCCAGAAGATGCCCCTGTTCCAGGGAGACCGCATCACCACTCAGGCCCGCTCCCTGGTGGAGATCGCCCTGGCCGACGACTCCCTGCTGCAGATCGGCGCCGAGACCACCCTGGACCTGACCCGGCTCCAGGTGGACACGGTGAACAAGACGCGCGACGCCGAGCTGGGCCTGCCCCTGGGCAAGCTGCAGGCCCTGGTCAACGACCTGTTCAAGCGCGGCCAGCGCAAGTTCGAGATCAAGACCCAGAACGCCGTGGCCGGCGTGCGGGGCACCCTGTTGATGGTGCTGGCCCTCTCGGCTAAGGAGACCCAGGTGGTGGGCTATGACCACCCAGTGGTGGTGTACAACCGGGCCAAGCCCGATAAGCAGGTGGTGGTCTCCCAGCTGCACATGACCACCGTGCAGGACAACGAGCCGCCCACGCCGCCCCAGCCCATTACCATCCAGCAGTTCGAGGGCCTGCAGAAGAGCCTGCAGGCCAGCCGGCAGGAGAGCGACCAGCAGGGCGGCTCCGGCGGCTCCGGGCACTCCGGGGCCGGCCAGGGCCAGACCCCGCCCCTGACCACCGGTCAGGCCCAGGGCGTGAGCGTCGCTCCGGGCGACGACGCCGAGGGCCTCAGCCAGGGCAAGGCCCTGGGCCACGACAAGCAGGGCGGCGACTCCGGCGACTCGCCGGGCCAGGGCAAGGCCTTGGGGGTGGCCAAGCAGCAGGACAAGGCGGGCAAGGGCCAGGGCCAAGGCAAGGGCAAGGGCCTGCAGAGTCAGCAGGCGACCTCCGGCGGCTATTTCAGCCGCGCCTGGGGCTTCATCAAGAAGGAACTGGGCCTGAGCGCCCAGGACAAGACCCAGGACCGCTACCGCACCAAGCAGAAGGTCCTGCAGACCCTGAGCGACCGGGAACTGCCCGAGGATGGGCGGGGTCTGTCCCTGGACCGCCGCCGGGAGCGTGAGCGCCAGGGTCTGGGGCAGGGTAGAGACCAAGCCCCCGGCCAAAGCGCGGGCGGCGACGCCGCCGCCGGCGTAATGCAGGCCGGACCTCTGCAGCAGGCCCCGGTGACCGGGGCCGGGGCGGGCCCGTCCGACTCGCCCGGCGGCGGCCCCGGCGGCGGCGCGTCCCTGGCCCAGGGCAGCAGCGGCGCGCCTGGTCAAAGCGGCAGCGCGCCGGGTCAGGGCGGCGGCTCGCCAGGCAACAGCGGCAATGCGCCGGGCCAGGGCGGCGGCTCGCCGGGCAACAGCGGC
>JBFMFU010000025.1:0-38875 GCA_040751985.1 Thermodesulfobacteriota bacterium
CCAGGGCGTCGCGCACGGTCACCCGGCTGACCTCGAAGGTCTCTATAAGCTCGCGTTCGGCGGGCAGCTTGGTGCCGGGGGGGTATTTACCTGAGGTTATTGCGCTGATGAGCTGGAGCTGGACTTCGTCAGAAAGGAGTGGTTTTTTCAGTGACTTAAATCTTGTCATGAGCGCCCCAATCATTTGGACTAATGTATGATGTATTATCTTATAGTTGGTTCGGACTCCCTTTGTCAACTGGTTTCCACCTGCCCGCCCCAAACCCCTGAATATTTTCTCAGGGCAGGACCGGCGATGGCGAGTCGGGTGACTATCAATCCCGGCCCGATGGCCGGACTTTACTAAGATATTTTGGATGGAGATGATGATCACGGCCGCCGCACAGGCGCAGCAGAGCCCAGGCTGGACTTGACGAGCACGGCAATTGGTGGCGGTGGACGCGGCTTGGGGATCGGCCTGGTGTAACAGGCCAGCTAATCGTTTATCCCTAGTAAGACTTCGCTCTGCCCCTTCAATTGATATTATTAAAAATCAATTAGTTAAATAATATGACCTCGCACGCGGGCTGAACTGCCGCCTAATAATAGGATAGTAAATTCATGAGAAAATTTTTCGGCCTATCGCATCCTGCCGCCGGGTTGCGTGCCACCAGCTCACAAGTACAACATACTGTAATTACAGCGCATATTTGAAGGCCCTAACCAGGCCGGCCTGGCGCGGGCCGTCCAACTGTATTGCATGTCTGTTTTGTGTCAACTATAGTGACACCATGTAACCAACGCGGTGATCATGCCTGCCCTGGCGCCGCGGGTGGCGGCCGGCCGGGTGGCGGGAGCCGTGGCCGGGCCGCGCGACCACCAGACTCGAGGTGTGCCATGGCCAAGTCAGAACAGGAAGTGCGGGCAGGGCTGGAGCCGGCCGGTGGCGCTGGGACTGCGCTGGGGCTGGATCACCTCCTGGACGCCATTCCCTTGGGCGTCCTGGTGACCCGGAATGACGAGCTGGTCTATTGCAACCGGACCGTCTGCCATATCTTCGGCCTGTCCCTGCCGCAGGTGCGCCAGGAAGAGGCCTGGGCCCGCAAGCTCATGCAGGACTGGAGCCGGGTCAAGAACCAGGAGTTCATCCACAGCCCTCATCACATCTACAAGCGGGTGGTTTACGAGAAAGACAACCTCACCCTGCTCATCCTGCTGGAGATAACCTCCCTGGAGTATCTGGATCAGTTCTTCGTGTCGGTGGACTTTGCCGAGGAGATACTCAGGTACATCTTCCTGAACCCCTACGAGGGCCTCAACGTGGTGGACAGCGAGGGCATCATCCGCTACATGTCCCCGCCCCACGAGGAGTTCTTCGGCCTCAAGCGCGGGGAGGCCATCGGCACCCACGTCACCAAGGTCATCGAGAACACCCGCCTGCATATCGTGGCCAAGACCGGCAAGGCCGAGGTGGGCAAGACCCAGGAGATGCGCAACGCCGAGCGCATCGTGGCCCGCATACCCATCCGCAAGAACGGCCGCATCGTGGGTGCCCTGGGCAAGGTCATGTTCCGCGACCTGGATCAACTGAAGGACATCAGCCAGCGCATAAACGCCCTCAAGAATGAGGTGGACTACTACAAGAAGGAGCTGGTCAACCTGCGCCAGGCCACCTTCTCCCTGCAGCACCTGGTGGGCCAGTCCCCGGCCTTCGTGCAGATGAAGCGGGAGATAATCAAGGCGGCCCAGGTGGACATCTCGGTGCTGATCATCGGGGAGACCGGCACCGGCAAGGAGCTGGTGGCCCACGCCATCCACAACCTGAGCCAGCGCTCGCGCAACCCTCTGATAACCATCAACTGCGCCGCCATCCCCACCGAGCTTTTCGAATCAGAGTTGTTCGGCTTCACCCCCGGGGCCTTCACCAGCGCGGCCAGCAAGGGCAAGGCAGGCAAGTTCGAGCTGGCCCACGGCAGCAGCATCTTCCTGGACGAGATCGGCGAGCTGCCCTTCGAGGTGCAATCCAAGCTGCTGCGGGTCCTGCAGGAAGGCTACGTGGAGAAGATCGGCTCCCAGAAGCCGCTGCGCTCCGACTTCCGCATCATCTCCGCCACCAACAAAGACATCGAGACCCTGCCGGACAACAACCGCTTCCGCCGCGACCTGTTCTATCGCATCAACGCCCTGACCATCAAGGTGCCCCCCCTGCGCGACCGCCCCCAGGACATCCCCCTGCTGGCCGAGCACTTCATCGAGCAGTTCAACCAGAAGTACAACCGCAACATCCAGGGGGTCAGCGACGAGGTGATCCAGGCCTTCACGGCCTACGCCTGGCCCGGCAACGTGCGGGAGCTGCAAAACGAGATCGGCCGGGCCTGCAGCTTCGCCAGCCACGACCGGCTGGTCCTGGAGGACTTCCACGGCCACCTGAAAAACCTGCTGGCCAGGCGCGCCCGTGTCCGGCCCACCCTGGACCGCAAGGAGACCTTGCACAGCGTGGAAAAGGGCCTGATCGTGGAGGCCCTGCAGAAGACCGGCGGCAACAAGGCCCAGGCGGCCCAGCTCTTGGGAATCTCCAGGCCCTTGCTTTACAAGAAAATAAAGCTGTTCTCCATCACCATGCCGGGGGATTAGGCCGCCCCGCCTGGCGATGACAGCCATGCTTAAAAAACGTAAGGGAGTGGCTTAGCCCCTCCCATCTTTGTGGCTGCAAAAAAACAGGCGGGGGTAAACCCCGCCCCCACAGGCAAAGCCGTAGCCTTATACGATCCGCCCGCCCCCTACTCCCACACCGGCGTGGACATGGCCGGGTTGTGCAGGATGTCCTGGCGCAGGCGCCTGAGCAGCTCCTGGGCCACCGGCCCCGGCCTGCCGCCAGCCAGGGGCCGGCCGGCCAGACGGGTGATGGGCAGCACGTCCAGGGTGGTGCCGAAGAGCATGGCTTCGGAAGCCTGCTTCAGGTCCTCCACGGTCAGCGCCCGGCGCTCTACGCTCAGGCCCATGTCCTGGGCCAGCTCCGTGCAGCGGCCCACGGTGGTGCCCTCCAGGATGTTCTCGGGCAGGGGCAGCAGCAGCCGGCCCTGGGGGTCCACCAGGCCGACGTTCTCGGTGGAGCCCTCGGCCAGGTGGCCGTCGGCGTCCAGGCACACTGCGAAGTCCCAGCCCCGGTTAACCGCCTCGCGCTTGAGCAGCACGTTGGGCAGGTAGTTGCAGGACTTGACCGACGCGAAGAAGCCGCTCTTGGAGGGCATCTGGCTCACCCCCACCTGCACGCCGTGCTCATAGGCGCCAGGCGCGGGCGGGTGGGCGCGCCCGGCCACCAGGTACAGGCCGGGCTGGGGGCACTCGAAGGGGTTGGTGGTGAAGCCGCCCGGACCCCGGCTGAGGTAGATGCGCAGCATGCAGTCCCTTTGGCCGCCGGCGCGCACCACGGCCTTGGCCAGGGCGGTTAGCTCGGTGCGGGTCAGGGGCGGGGTCAGGTGGATGCCCGCCGCCGAGCGGTGCAGGCGCTCCAGGTGGCGCTCGAACAGGTAGATGCGCCCGTGCACGCACTTGGTGGCCTCGAACACCCCGTCGCCCCGGTGCACCAGGTGGTCGTCCATTGGCACGCTCATCAGCCAGGGGTCGGTGACGATGCCGCCCAGCCAGATGGAGTACATGGCCAGGTAGTCGCTGGCCCAGGGCCGGGGCAGGGCCTTAAGGCGCTGCACGGCCTCTTCTGGGCTCAGAATGGGGGGGTCGGCGTAGGTTGACATGGGCTGACTCTACCCTCCGTCCCCCGGCCGGGCAAGGCCTTTCGCCTCCGGCTTGACATTCTCTCCCATATGGCTACGATTAGCCCTCATTGAACCGTATTCAGTGCCGGCCGGCCGCCGCGCCGCCGGCCAGGAGACACGTCATGTCATCCCGCCCCTCCGGCGGCAGGCCCGCGCCATCCCTGCAGCGCCGCCTGGTGCGCAGCCTCAAGAAAGGCGTGGTGCGGCTGGCCTCCCGCTACGACTTCGTGGACCTGCTGCGCCGCATCTCCGAAAGCGACTCCGGCCGGCCCTGGCTGGAGCAGTTCTCCCAGCTGCCCCCGGAGTGGGCGCAGGCCCCGGCCATCAAGGAGCGGGCCCTGGAGCTGACCCTGGCCCAGATGGAGGGCGAGGGCCTGCCGGTCACCGCGCCCACCGTGGCCGGCTACCTGGACCAGATCGCGGTGCGCTACGACCACCAGATCCACATCTGGGGCGCCACCGCGGTCACCACCCTCTTGAACGGCTTCTTCACCCACCACGACCCCCGGCACAGCTTCCTGTCCGCCGACCGGCGGGAGCTGGCCCACCTGGACCAGCTCCAGGAGTACCGCCGCCGCGGCCTGGGCGTCTTGTACCTGATGAACCACTCCTCGCACCTGGACGAGTTCGTGCTGGCGGTGGTCATGGCCCAGCACGGCCTGGGCCTGCCCCTGTTCGCGGCCGGGGCCAACATGATGGCGGTCAGCTCCATCGCCCGGGTGCTGTGGATCAGCTCCTACGTGGTGCAGCGGCGGGGGGCGGAGCGGGCCTATCTGGCGGCGCTGTTCAACTACTGCCGGGCCATCAGCGAGCTGGGCGGGCAGCAGGGCATCTTCCTGGAGGCCTGGGCCGGCGGGGCCCGCACCCGGGACGGCAGTCTGCGCTATCCCCGCCGCCTGGTGGCCATCCGCGGCGCCCTGGCCGGCGAGACCGACCTGGTGATCCAGCCGGTGGCCATGTCCTACTCCGTGGTGCCCGAGGACCTGTCCCTGGCCGCCCGCCAGGGGGCCTGGACCTGGCTGCGGGGCATGGGCCTGCCCTCCACCCTGGTGCGCATCCTGCTGCACCCGCGCTCCTGGGTCTGGCGCAGCGTGCAGAACCTCTACGGCCGGGCCTACCTGACCCTGCCCCCGCCGCGGCTGCTCAGCGACCTCAAGGCCGCCTGCGCCGCGGACAAGAAGGGCGCCCACCTGGACGAGTACGTGGCCCTGACCGCCATCACCGACATCGCCCGGGCCAAGAAGGTCATGGCCAGCCAGCTCACGGCCCGGGGCCTGGTGCGGGCCCGCCGCCGCGGCGAGCAGGACCTGGCCGCGGCCACCGCCGCCGAGCTGGCCGCCCTGCGCGAGTACCACCAGGAGACCTTCGGCCTGGAGCCGGACCTGGAGGACATGATCAAGGAACGCCCCCTGCCCGAGGTGATAGGCGACGGGCTGAACACTCTGCGCCGCCGGGCCGTGCTCTGGCCGCTGCTCAAGGACCCCGCCGGTCTGCCCCGGGTGCGCTCGGTCAAGGGCCTGGCCTTCTACGCCAACCACGGCGACCGCCGGTTGTACTCGCCCACCGCCGACCAGAACATCGTGGTGGTGGGGGCTGGGGACTGGGCCTTCGCCCTGGTGCACCACCTGGGCACCCGCATGCTGGAGGACAAGCGCTACCTCAACGCCAGCCTGACCATGTACGACCCGCGCCGGGAGATGGTGGAGCACCTGGGCTTCGACCGCAGCCCCTTGGGCCGCTTCGCCGAATACCGGCTGCCCAAGAACGTCTTCGTCACCAGCGACCTGACCAGCGCCTTCAAGAAGGCCAGCGAGGTGGTCCTGGCCAGTCCGGCCGCTTACTTCCGCGAGCAGGTGGAGCGGCTGCTGGCCCACGCCGAGCAGGGGCTCAAGCTGGTGGTGGCCACCCGGGGCATGGAGCCGGCCAGCCACCGCCTGCCCCTGTTGGTCACCCGCGACCTGGCCCGGGACATGGGCCGCGGCGACGTGTCGGTCTACGCCCTGGGCGGGGCCCTGGAGGCCGCCGACCTCCTGCCCGGCCGCCCGGCCCGGGCGGTGCTGGCCGGCCCGCCGGCCGGCCGGGCCGAGCTGGTGGCCCTGTTTGCCATGCGGCCCCTGGAGGTGGTGGTCTCCGACGATCCGGTGGGCGTGGCCTTGGCCTGGGTAATGGCCGGGGTCTACGGCCTCTGGGGCGGCTACCTGACCCGCCTGGGCCGCCTGGTCACCCCGGCCTCAGCCGGCTGCTATTTGGCCGACGCCTCCGGCGAGGCCATCCAGCTCTGCCGGGCCCTGGGCGGCTCGGCCGACAGCTTCAGCGCCGCCAGCCCGGCCTGGGCCACCGCCTTCGCGGCCCGGGGCCTGGGCGGGCCGGCCCGGGACTTCGGCCGCCGCCTGGGCGCCACCAGCCGCCGCGGCCGCGACCTGCCCGCCGCGGCCAAGCGCCTCTACGAGCAGATGCGCGAGGACGGCCAGGAGATCGGGGCCCTGGGCGATCTGCGCTCGGTGTGCCTCTTGGCCCGCGACCAGGGCCTGGAGCTGCCCATCCTGGAGGAGGCCTGGGCCGCCCTGATCGGGGAATGAGCCCAGCCTCTAGCGCGCGTAAAAAAATAGGGCCGGACGCCGGTATCCCTCGGCGTCCGGCCTTGGTTTTAAGGCCTATGTGCGGGCCTGGCCCTTAGGCGGCCGTGGCCTTGGCCCGCTCCTGGTGGCTCATGGCGGCCAGCTTCTTGACCTCATTCAGGCTCAGGCCCAGGCCCTTGGCCACCCGGCTGCCGTACTCCGCGTCGGCCTTGTAGAACAGGGCCGTCTGCCGTAGCTGGATGCGCTTGATGGCCTGGCCCAGGTGGTCCACGATGTTGCCCACCAGGTTGCTGCGGTCTTGGGCGGTCATGACCTTGCGGTAGAGGTTGCCCGCCTGCACGAAGTCATCGTTGGGGAAGCTGAAGGCGTAGCGCCCGGCCTCGCCCTCCAGGGCGAAGCGCGGCTCCAGGGCCGCCGGATCCGGGGCCGGGCCGCCAAAGCTGTTGGGCCAGTAGTTGGGCCCGCTGCCGCCGCCGCCATCCACCCGCATGAAGCCGTCGCGCTGGTAGCTCATCTCCGGCGCGTTGCGCGGGGCGTTGACCGGGATCAGGTGGTAGTTGGGGCCCAGGCGGTGCAGGTGTGTGTCGTGGTAGGAGAACACCCGCGCCTGCAGCATCTTGTCCGGGCTGATGCCGATGCCGGGCACCAGGTTGCTGGGGCAGAAGGCCGCCTGCTCCACCTCGGCGAAGTAGTTGACCGGGTTGCGGTTGAGCACCAGCTTGCCCACCTTGATGGGCGGCACCTCGCCGTGGGGCCAGACCTTGGTGATGTCGAAGATGTCCCACTGGAAGTCCTGGGCCTGCTCCGGGGTCAGTATCTGCATCTCCAGGGTCCAGGAGGGGTAGCCGCCGGCGGCGATGGCGTTGAACAGGTCGCGGGTGGCGTGGTCCGGGTCCTTGCCCTTCATCGCCTCGGCCTGCTGCCGGGTGAGGTTCTTGATGCCCTGGTCGGTCTTGAAATGGTACTGCACCCAGAAGTACGCGCCGCGGGCGTTGTACCACTTGTAGGTGTGGCTGGAGTAGCCGTTCATGTTGCGGTAGGTGGCCGGGGTGCCGCGGTCGGAAAAAAGGATGGTCACCTGGTGGATGGACTCCGGGGTCAGGGAGAGGAAGTCCCAGAACATGTCCGGGTCCGGGCAGTTGGTGGCCGGGTTGCGCTTCTGGGTGTGGATGAAGTCCGCGAACTTCAACGGGTCGCGGATGAAGAACACCGGCGTGTTGTTGCCCACCAGGTCGTAGTTGCCCTCCTCGGTGTAGAACTTGACGGCGAACCCGCGGGGGTCGCGGGCGGCGTCGGCCGAGCCCCGCTCCCCGCCCACGGTGGAGAAGCGCACGAAGACCTCGGTCTTCTTGCCCACCTTGTTCAGGAACTTGGCCTTGGTCCAGCGGGTCAGGTCCGCGGTGACCTCGAAGTAGCCGTGGGCCCCGGCCCCCTTGGCGTGCACCACCCGCTCGGGGATGCGCTCGCGGTCGAAGTGCCCCAGCTTCTCCAGCAGGTGCGCGTCCTGCATCAGGACCGGGCCCCGCGCTCCGGCGGTGAGGCTGTTCTGGTCGTCGCCCACCGGCGCGCCGAAGGCGCCGGTGAGTCTCTTCTTTTTAGTGGCCATCACAAGCTCTCCTTTTGAGGTTGTTGGCTTCCGGCGCGCCCGTAGGCGCGATTACTTATCTGCTCCGCCCGTATAAAATAACGATTAGTATCGGATAATCTTTTTCCGTTAACGGCGCCAAAATCTTCGCGGCCCCAAAAGCGGCCCTGGCCTCAGGATCGGCGCTGGCAGCGGGGGCAGAGTCCGAAAAAGTCGAGGCGGTGGTGGCTTATGCGAAAGCCCGATTTCTTGGCCATCTCCTGGGCCAGCTTCTGCATGCCCGGGTACTCCGGGTCGGCGATGGCCCCGCAGCGGGTGCATATCACGTGGGGGTGGGCAAAGGGCTTCTTGCCGTCGTAGCGGCTGCCCCAGTGGGCAAATCCCAGCTCCAACACCTGGTCCATCTGCTTGAGCAGGCTCACGGTCTTGTAGATGGTGGCCAGGCTGGTGGTGGGGAAATCGCGCCGCACCCGCCGGAAAACCTCCTCCACGCTGGGGTGGTTTTCGCTCTGGGCCAGGATGTCCACCACCGCCAGGCGCTGGGGAGTCAGGCGGTGCCCCCCCGCGCGCAAGGCCTCGATCATCTCCTGCCGGCGGCGGCTCGCCAAGTCCTTGGCCATCAGACCGCCCTTCCGAAAACTACTATCACCGGATAATCGTTTTCCATAATATTGTGGCCCGGCGGCCCGCCGCCTGTCAAGGCCGGCGGGCATGTTTTTATTATAGACGGCCCCGGCCCACGGCCGGCAAGGGGATCAGCCCTCCAGGTGCTTGGGCGGCATGCCCGCAGGCCGCGACCAGCCCGCCGCGGGCAGGATCATCATGGTCACCGTGCCGTGGGCCACCATCTCGCCGTCCTGGGTATGCACCTGGGCCTCGGCCAGGCCCAGGGTGCGGCCCAGCTTCAGGCAGCGGCCATCCACGCTGAGGCGTCCCGAGCGCACCGGCGCCAGGTAGTTGAGCTTCATCTCCACGGTGGCGGCCTCCTGGCCATCGGGCACCATGGTGTACACCGCCCAGAAGCCGGCCGAGTCCACCAGGCTGGAGATCACCCCGCCGTGCACGGTGCCGTAGGGCTGCAGGTGCTGCGGCCCCACCTCCATCTCCAGGCGGGCCCGGCCCCAGCCCAGGTCCACTATCTCCATGCCCAGGTGCCGGAAGTAAGTGTCGTGCTGGCGCACCGAGCGCACCAGCTGGAACCACGCGGGGTTGATGTGCTTCACGCTGCGCCACCTCCCCGGACGGGCAGCTCCACCAGCTCGCTGGCCAGGGGCACCAGGCAGCGGGCCGGCCCGTCCTCGTTCACCACCACCGTGTTCTCCAGGCCCACCGGGCCCTCCTCCAGCACCATCTTCAGCTCCAGGGCGTAGGTCTCCCCAGCGCGCACCTCGGCCGGGCTGCCCTCCAGGATGTAGGGCGGGGTGCCCAGCTCCTGGCCCACGCCGTGGGCCGCGAAGCGTATCTTGCGCCCTGGCCGGCCCAGGAAGGCCTGGCCCAGGCCGCGCTTCTCGGCGATGCCCACGGCCAGGGCGAACAGCTCGCCGCTCACCGCCCCCGGCCGCAGGCCGTCCAGGAGAGCCGCCTCGATCTCCTGCAGGCACCGGTGCGCCGCCTTTACGACCGCCGGGGCCGGCCCCAGGGTGTAGGTGCGGGTCTGGTCGCTCTGGTAGCCCTCCACGCTCACCCCGAAGTCCACGTTGATGGGCTCGCCGGCCCGGAGCGGCTTGTGGCCGCAGCCCAGGGGGAAGGCCGGCGACAGGCCATAGCCGTTGCAGGGCGCGTCCATGGCGCTGGGCAGGGCGCCCTCGGGCCCGGAGCAGATGTGCCAGGAGTAGGGCTCGAAGTAAGCCCCCCGGGCCGGTAGCAGGTCCGTGGAGCCGCCGGCGATGGCCAGGGCCTGCATCTGCCCGGCGGCCTGGGCCTCGGTGATGCCCGGCCGCAGGATGCCGGGCAGGGCCCGGTAGATGCTCACCGCCAGGGCCGCGGCCGCGGATATGCGCTCCAGCTCCCAGGCGTCCTTCACCGCCTTCAGCTCCAGCCAGGGCCGGGTGGCGTCCACCAGGCTCACGCCCGGCAGGCGGCCCTGCCAGCCCAGGTAGTCCCGCGCACTGAGCACATCCAGGGGCAAGCCCAGGCGGCCGCCGGGCAGCACCCGCTCCAATATCTGGCCCGCGGCCTGGGCCAGGCCGCTGATGGGCGTGACGGCCAGCGGGCTCTCGGCCGCCGCCCGCTCGGCGTCGCGGCGCATCAAGACCGCGGCCCCGCCCGCCTCATCCACCAGCACCACGCCCTGCTGGGCGCTACCGCAGGCGTAGAACACGTCGTGGTGCTCGCTGAGGAGCACCCCGGCCAGGCCCTCGCGGAGGCACATCTGACCGATGCGCTTGAGCCGCGGCAAGAGCACCTCGGCCGGCACCAGGTGGTACCAATCCGGAAATTTCCAGTTCATGCCAGCTCCGGCGCCCGGACCAGCCAGGCCTTGACCAGGGCCGCGGTGGCCTCCAGGTCCGTGAGCTTGAGCAGAGAGACCGGGCTGTGGATGTAGCGGGCCGGCACCGCCACCACCGCCGTGGGCACCCCGCCCCGGCTGGTGTGAATGGCCCCGGCGTCGGTGCCGCCGTAGGGCGGCTTCTTGCGCTGGCAGGCCACGCCCGCCGCGCTGGCCGCCCCCTCCAGGGACTCCACCAGGCGCCAGGGCACCACGATGCGGCCGTCGCTGACCGTGATGGCCGGGCCTCCCCCCAGGCGGCTGGGCCGGCGGGCCTCGTCCAGCCCCGGCGTGTCGCCCACCGTGCAGTCCACGGCCAGGGCCAGGTCCGGGGCCAGGTCAAAGGCGGCCGTGGCCGCGCCCCGGAGGCCCACCTCCTCGGCCACCGCGAAGTTGAACACCAGGCCGCAGTCCGGCGCCCCTACCCGGGCCAGCTCCATGAAGACCGCGGCCAGCACCGCGCAGCCGGCCCGGTCGTCCAGATTGCGGGCGTAGAAGCAGCCCGCGCCCAGGGGCCCCTGGCCGGCCTCCAGCACCCCCGGCGTGCCCACCTCCACCCCGACCGCGGCCGCCGCGGCGGCGCTTTCCAGGCCGGCGTCCAGGTACAGCGCCTCCCAGGGCAGGGCCTTGTCCTTGTCCGCGGGCTTTTCCACGTGCGGGGGCAAGAGCCCCACCACCGCCGGCAGGTGCACCCCCGGCCGGGGCTGCAGGGTCACCCGCGAGCCGGGCAAGAGGCGCGCGTCCAGCCCGCCCAGGGCCGCCACGCGCAGAAAGCCCTGGTCGTCCACGTGCTGCACCACCAGCCCCACCTCGTCCAGGTGGGCGTCCAGCATCACCAGGGGCCGGCGCTCGGGGTTGAGCCAGGCGCGCAGGTTGCCCAGGCGGTCCACCTCCACCCGGTGGGCCAGGGGCTCCACCACCTCCCGCACCACCTGGCGCGCCTCGTCCTCGCGGCCGGGCGGGCCCAGGGGCGCGCAGAAGTCGCTGAGCAGCTTGACCAGCTCCATGACCATCTCCTGAATGCGTGGTTCGGCGCCGGGTGCCGCGGACTAATGCACCTGGCCTCCCTTAGCCGGCGGCCCGGCAAAGAAGGCCTTGAGGAAATAGAAGCCCTTGCTGGCCGCGCACTGCACCGGCGCGGTGGCCAGGCGGCCCTGGGCGGAGAGCATCTCGTACAGGTCGTCCACGATGCTGGCGAACATCTCCAGGTCCGAGGGCGAGCGGTAGTAGCTGTCCAGCAGGGCCTTGAAGTCCGCCCCCAGCTCGAAGTAGCTCAGCACCTGCAGCAGGTGGGATTCGTCGCTGGTGCCCACGTAGATCAGGTGCGGGCAGCGGTTGAGCTCCTCCACCTGGGGGCCCAGGCGCAGGGAGTTGTTGGCCTGGCAATAGGGGCACAGGGCGCCTATCACCTGGCCGCCCTGGCGGTCCGGCGGCGCGAATAGAGCCAGCTCCGGCGCGGCCAGGTCCAGGGCCGGCTGCAGGCGGCAGAGCATCTCCAGGTTGGCTGGCGCGCCCACCACCGCCGCGCACCAGGCCGCCCAGACCATCACCAGCACCGCCGGGGCCAGCTCCTCGGGCACCTGGCGCAGGCCGCCGCCCAGGGTGAGCCAGGTGAGTAGCTCGGCGTCGTTGTGCATGCTGCCCAGCTGCGGCTTGGCCAGCACCCCGCGGGCGGCCTGGGTCAGGCGGGGGTCGGCCTGGCCCGATTCCCAGCCGGCCGCGGTCAGGCCCCGCTTGGTCAGGGTGCTCAGCTCGCCGGCCGCCGCCCGCCGGATGTCCGCCCCGCCCACCAGGGCCTGGGCCAGGTAGTCCTCCACCAGCTCGAACTCAGCCGGGTCCAGGCTGCCGTCGCGCACCGGGCCCAGGGAGTAGAGCAGGCGGTGGAACAACAGCGGCCGGTCCTGGCGCATGCTGGCCAGCACGTGGGCCAGCACCGGCTCCGGTTCGCTCATGGCCCACAGCCAGGCCAGGGGCGTGCGGCCCTGGGCGGCCTGGGGGTGGATGGTCTCGGCGGCCAGGGCCCCGCGCACGAACAGGTCGAAGACCTCCTCCTCCTCCAGGCCCAAGAGCCCCGGCTGGTTGAAGCAGAAGGCCGGCCAGTCCAGCACCCGCAGGGGGGAGAAGAAGGCCCCCTCCACGATGCCCCGCACCAGGGCCAGCTCACGGTAAAGCTGGTCGTTCTGGCTCATGGCAGCTCGCCATCGGGCTGGGGCCCGTGCGGCTCGGGGTCCTTGAGGAACTTGGCATGATACTCCTCTTCGTTCAGGTGCCGGCGCAGCAGGGCGCTGATCAGGTCGAAGACCTGCTCCAGCTCCTCCTGGCTCAGGCGGGGCAGTATGGCGCGCATGCAGTCGTCGTCGCCGAACTTCTGCAGATACACCTGCACCGTGGCCTCGTCGGTGGCGCGGTCCAGGCCGAAGCCCACCAGGCCGGTGTAGTCCTCCACGAAGCTATGGGAATGCTGCGGCATAGGCATTTTTCCTCACCAAGTATAACTTAAGCTCAGGCCCCCTGCCGAGTCCGGCCCCGCCGGGCCAGCCAGGCCGTGAGCCCCACGGCCAGGATCAGGCGCGGGACCAGCATGAAAAAGGCGCTGCCGCCCAGCAGCACGAAGATGGCCGTGTCCTCCACCACCGCGTGGCAGGTGACCAGGAACACGCCCAGGGCCAGGCGCTCGGCCGCGGCCAGGCCCTGCTCCCGGCTCAGGGAGATCATGATGCCCGCCCCGTAGACCAGGCCCAGGAACAGCCCGGCCAACAGCGGCACCACCGCGCCGGTGCCCAGGCCCATGAAGGCCATGACCGGCCGCAGCCAGGGCCAGGGCCGCGCGAAGACGCCGTAGGCCTTGGCCAGCTCGTAGCCGAACAACAGCGGCAGCACCACCGCCGCGATCTCGGCGCAGAGGATCAGGCCCTGCCCCAGGGCGCCGGGCAGGGCCGCCAAGAGCTCCCCTAGCACAGCAATAAGGCCAGCAGCCAGCCGGCGCCCAGGCCCAGCCCCAGCCGGAGCAGGGTCAGGGCCCGGTAGCGGGGGGTCAGCTCGCGCACCACCACCGCCTCCACCAGCAGGCTGTGGCAGATGCCCAGGATCAGGCCCAGCACCGACACCTGCTGCCAACTGAGGGCCAGGGGCGCGGCCACCGCCGCCGCGGCGTAGAGGTTGACCAGCATGCCCGCCAGCATCACCGCCGCCGCCTCCGGGGGCAGGCCCCACAGACCCATCAAGGGCGCCAGGAAGCCGCTGAGGTAGGCCAGCACCCCGGAGCGCAGCAAGAGCTCGCTGGCCAGGTACCAGGGCAGCACCATCTTGACCAAAAACCACAGGAAGCGGCCCCCGCGGGCGTAGCTGGCCTGCAGGGCCTGGCGCCAGGGCGGGAGCGCCTGGCCTATGGCGGGGGGCGCGGGCATGGCCCAGGGTACGCTCCTGCCCTGCGGCGGTCAAGCCGCGCGCGCCCCCTAATTGCCCCTTGACAGCCGCGGGCCCGGCTTGGCAATATGGTCCTGGTCTAAGGTTAGACCTTTCCCCCACAGCGAATCTCACCCAGCGCAACCGAGGCAGAGGGGAACCGTGCCGACTATGGGGACAGGACTGCGCGCGGCCAAGCGCAAGAAAGCCTACGAGGAGGTGGCCGAGGCCATCCGGGCCCAGGTCTTCTCCGGGCGCCTGCGCGTGGACCAGCGCCTGCCCCCGGAGCGCGAACTGGCCGAGCGCTTCGGGGTCAGCCGGGTGGTGCTCCGGGAGGCCATCCGCACCCTGGAGCTGGCCGGCATCCTGCGGGTGCAGAAGGGCGCCGGCGGCGGCACCTTCGTCTGCCACCGCTTTGACAAACCCCTGAGCACCTCGGTGCAGAATCTCTTGTCCGGCGGGGCCATCAGCCTGGAGCACCTGTTCGAGATGCGCCTGCTCTTAGAGCCGCCGGCCGCGGCCCTGGCCGCCCGGCGGGCCGACGCGGCCGGGCGGCGCTCTTTGGAGGAGGCCCTGGCCCAGGCCGAGGCGGTCAAAGACGACGCCCGGGCGCTGCGGGCCCAGAACCTGGAGTTCCACCGCCGCCTGGCAGTCCTGGCCGACAACCCCCTGCTGGCGTCTCTTTGCGACACCATGATCAACATCCTGGTGGCCAGCCTGGAGGGCAAACCAAGCCTGGAGACCAGCCGCGCCGTTTACGCCTATCATCAAAAGATCACCCAGGCCGTCAAGCAGGGGCAGGCCGAGCAGGCCCGCCGCCTGACCATGGAGGACCTGGAGACGCTCAAGAAGCGCTACCGGCAGATGGGCATCGAGGTGAGCGGGGCGGCGGCGCGGCGTAAAGTCGGCTGAAGGCCGTGCGGATAAGGCTACACAAACCCTAGGGGAGGAAGATGATGAAGTCTTGCAAATCGCGGATGATCTGGCTGCTGGCCGCCGTAGCGGTGGCCGCCCTGGCCCTGGGCGGCTGCGCCGCGCAGGACAAGCCCATGGCCCCGGCCGCCGGGATGAAGGGGCTGCCCTGCGCTCCCCAGGCCAAACTTAAAACCGAGGTGGCCCCCGAGGCCAAGCTGCTGGGCCTGGAGTGCAAACCCGCCAAGTACGACCGCGCCAAGTCCCTGGCCGTGAAGATCACCCTGCAGAACGTCACCGACAAGCCCCAGCGCTACCGGGTGCACATCTGGCTGGACAATGACAAGGCCGTGGGCGGGCTGATCCCCCGCACCACCAAGAAGGGGCTGGTCAAGCCGGGCGCCAAGGCCAGCTTCACCTATTTCTTCAAGGGCCAGGAAACCGCCCCGGGCGGCATGACGGTCATCGTCAAGCCCGTGAGCGACTAGCAAGGGAGGGTAGGAGTTATGAAAAGACTTAGCATCGCTATCGCGGTAGCGGCCGCGCTGGCCCTGGGCGCCGGCCTGGCCCTGGGCGCCACCTTCATCGGCATCGGCACCGGCGGCACCGGCGGGGTCTATTATCCCTACGGCGGCGGCCTGGCCGAGATCTGGTCCAAGTACGTGCCCGGCGTCAAGGCCGTGGCCGAGGTCACCGGCGCCAGCGTGGAGAACGTAAAGCTGGCCCACAAGGGCGAGACGGTGGTGGGCGAGGTCATGGGCGACGTGGCCGTGGCCGGCTACAAGGGCCTGTCCAAGTTCAAGGGCAAGAAGTACAACATCCTGTCCATGGCCATCATGTACCCCAACCTGCTGCAGGTGGTGGTGCTCAAGAAGAGCGGCATCACCAACATCGAGCAGATCAAGGGCAAGCGCATCAGCTCCGGCAGCCCGGGCAGCGGCACCAACTTCATGTCCGAGACGGTGTTCAAGGCCCTGGGCATCCCGCTCAACTCCTACAAGGACGCCCGCCTGTCCTTCACCGAGACCGCCAACGCCCTGCGCGACGGCACCATCGACGTGGGCGTCTGGTCCGTGGGCCCGCCCACCAGCTCCATCATGGACCTGGCAACCACCCACGACATACACATCATCTCCTTCACCCCTGAGCAGGTGAAGAAGATCCTGGCCTACGACAAAACCTACTCCTCGGTGGAGCTGAACGCGGGCACCTACCGCGGCCAGGACAAGGCGGTGCCCACCATCGGCGTGTGGAACTTGATAATCGTGCAGAAGTCGCTGAGCACCGACTTGGTGTACAAGCTGGTCAAGGCCCTGTGGAATCACAAGGACTACCTGATGAAAATCCACCCCTCGGCGGCCTACACCACCCCGGAGAACACGGTGAAGTATTCGCCGATCCCGCTGCATCCGGGGACCGTCAAGGCCCTGAAGGAAAAAGGCATCGCGGTGCCCGCCGCCCTGATGCCCTAGGGTGAGAACGAAGACCCGGCCGGCCCGGCTGCTGCTCCTGGCGGCGGCCGGGCTGGCCCTGGCCATAACCGTAATGGCATTTTTGCCCGGCGGGCTGGAGCTGAGCATAGCCCCGCTCGCCGGCGGCCGGCCGCTGCTGGTGCTGCCCCTCAAGGTGGGCGAGCGCTTCACCCTGCGCTACTACCACTCGGTGGAGAACGCCCCCATCTGGGAGGTGCACCAGGCCGACGCGGACGGGCGGCTGTACCTGGAAGAGGAACGCTATCAAAAGATAGGCGCGGGCATGGGCCATATCCCCGGTCAGGGCCGCGTCGTCCGCCGGGCCCCCTACGAGGCCATCGTGGGCCTGCACCGGCCGGTGGGACGCTTCGTCCTGGTGATCGGCAGTCCGGGGGTGGACCACACCATTCTCTGGCGAGGCCGAGCCTTCAACCTTTCGGCCCGCGCTCCTCACCGGGCGGTGCGCTTTGCCGCCCGCCCGGTGAGCCTGCTCCACCGTCTCTGGCGCGGGCTGTGGCCCCATGCGGCCACCCCCCGGTAATAGGGAGTGCGACATGGCACCAGATAGTGACGCGAAGCCTGCTATGAAAACCACCGTGACCGCCCCTGCCGCGGGCCCGCCCTCCGGCGCCAACCTGGAGCTGACCAAGGCAATGGCCAAGGTGGTGATGGTGCTGGCCGTGGCCCTGAGCCTGTACCAGCTCTACACCGCCGGCATCACCGCCCTGACCGCCCTGGTGCAGCGCTCGCTGCACCTGGGGGCCATCCTCAGCCTGACCTTCCTGCTGCGCCCGCCCTTCCCCGGCGCCCGCAAGGACCGCTTCACCTTCTGGCTGTTCCTGGACTGGGCCCTGGTGCTGGTCTCCTGGTACTGCGTGTACTACATCTGCGTCAACCTGGACGCCATCTTCGCCCGCCAGGGCGACTGGGAGACCATGGACCTGTACGTGTCCATCGCCGGCAGCATCCTGGTGATGGAGGCCTGCCGCCGGGTCATCGGCGGGGTCATGGCCGGCATCTGCGTGGCGGCCCTGATCTACGCCTACACCCAGGGCGACATCATCCTGGCCGTGCTGGGCTGCCTGGTGGTGGCGCGCCTGTGCGACCGGCCCCTGCACTGGCTGACCCTGCTGGTGGTGGCGGCCACCGCCGGCTACCTGGTCTACAGCCACTACCACACCCCCTATCAACTGGAAATGTTCCTGCACAAGGCCTACAGCGTGGAGCGCATCGCCACCACCCTCTGGCTGACCACCGAAGGCATCTACGGCCTGCCCTTGGGGGTGGCGGCCACCTTCGTCTTCGTCTTCGTACTCTTCGGCGCCTTCCTGGAGGTTACCGGCGGCGGCAACTTCTTCATCAACCTGGCCTACGCCCTCACCGGCCGCATGAGCGGCGGCCCGGCCAAGACCGCCGTGGTGGCCAGCGGCTTCATGGGCTCGGTCTCCGGCTCGGCGGTGGGCAACGTGGTGGCCACCGGCTCCTTCACCATCCCCATGATGAAGCGGGTGGGCTACCGGCCCCACGTGGCCGGGGCCATCGAGGCGGCGGCCTCCACCGGCGGCCAGCTCATGCCGCCCATCATGGGCGCCGGCGCCTTCCTCATGGCCGAGTTCACCAACACCAGCTACCTGACCATCATCAAGATCTCCATGGTGCCGGCCATCATGTACTACCTGACGGTGCTGTTGTTCGTGCACTTCGAGGCCCAGAAGGAAGGCATCATGGGCCAGCCCAAGGAGCGGCTGCCCAAGGCCTGGGGCGTGATCAAGGGCGGCCTGCACTTCATCATCCCGGTGGCCATCCTGATCTACATCCTGGTGATGAATTACTCGCCCATGATGGCCGGCTTCGTGGCCGTGATGAGCACCCTGGCCGCCAGCCTGCTGGCCAACCTGGTGCGCTGGTCCACCAAGGGCGGCATAGTGCCGGAACTGAGCGATCAGCGCCTGAGCCTGGGCGGCCTGGCCAAGGCCGAGGGCAAGAAGGTGCTCGTCGGTCTGGAGCGCGGGGCCAAGAACGCCGTCATGGTCAGCGTGGCCTGCGCGGCCGCCGGCATCATCGTGGGCATGGTGCAGCTCACCGGCATGGGCCTGAAGTTCTCCAGCCTGGTGCTGGACCTGTGCTTCGGCAGCGTGGCCCTGGCCATCCTCCTGATCGGCTTCGCCTCCCTGATCCTGGGCATGGGCCTGCCGGTGACCGCGTCCTACATCGTGCTGGCCACCCTGGCCGGCCCGGCCCTGTTGGACCTGGGGGTGCCCCTGTTAGTGACCCACATCATCGTGTTCTGGTACTCCCAGGACGCCAACGTCACCCCGCCGGTGTCCCTGGCCGCCTTCGCCGGGGCCGGCGTGGCCGGGGCCGAGCCCATGAAGACCGCCTTCGTCAGTTGGAAGCTGGCCAAGGGGCTCTACATCATCCCCCTGGTCATGGCCTACCGGCCGCTCTTGGGCATGGGCAAAAACTACGAGCTGTGGCACTGGGAGGTGATCCTGGCCTGGGTCACCACCTTCCTGGGCCTGGTGGCCTCGGCCGCGGCCCTGGACCGCTACATGTTCCGGCGGGCCACCTGGCTGGAGACGGTCCTGCTGGTGCTGGCCGCCTTCCTGTTGTTCTGGCCGGACATCACGCTGCCCAACAAGATGGTGATCCCCTCCTGGGCGGTGGACTCGGTGGGGCTGGGGCTGCTGGCCCTGGTGGTCTTTATGCAAAAGGTGCTCAACCCCGGCCGGCCGGCCACGGCCGCAGCTTGAGGCACTAACGGAGTCTGGCAATCATGAATCTGCTGCTGTCGCTGAACAAGGCCCTCACCCTCTGGCCCCAGCGGGAGGCGGTGGTGGCGGGCGAGCTGCGCCTGACCTACGAACAGTTCGGCCGGCGCACCGCGGCCCTGGCCCAGGCCCTCATTGGCCTGGGCCTGGCCAAGGGCCAGGTGGTCGGCATCATCGCCCCCAACGTGCACCAATACCTGGAGGCCTACTACGCCTGCGCGGCGTTGGGCATCGTGCTCAACCCGGTGAACTTCCGGCTCTCGCCCCGGGAGATGGCCTTCATCCTGGGCGACTCCGGGGCCGCGGTGGTGTTGGCCCACACCGACTTCGCCGAGGCTGCGGCCGCGGCCGCGGCCGAATGCCCCCAGGTGCGCCACCTGATCTGGATCGGCGAGGGCCCCTGCCCGCCGGTGGAGCGGGAGGCCTGCGCCTACGAGGAGCTGCTGGCCGGCCAGTCCGGCCAGATGCCCCCCAGCCCGCCCCTGGACAGCGGCGACCTGGCCCACCTGTATTACACCTCCGGCACCACCGGCAAACCCAAGGGCGTGATGCTCACCCAGGGCAACGTGACCTTCCACGCCCTGAGCGCCGTGGCCGAGCTGAAGCTGACCGACGCCGACACCTGGCTGCACGTGGCCCCCCTGTTCCACCTGGCCGACGCCTGGGCCACCTTCGCCATCACCTGGGCGGGCGGCCGCCACGTGTGCCTGCCCTACTTCGAGGCCCAGCAGGTGCTGGCCACCCTGCAGAACGAGCGCGTCACCATCAGCAACATGATCCCCACCATGCTCAACCTGATGGTCAACCACCCCCGGGTCAGTGAGTTCGACTACTCCAGTCTGCGCTGCATCCTCTCCGGCGGGGCGCCCATCGCCCCGGAGACGGTCAAGAAGATCGTGGACACCCTGGGCTGCGACTACATCCAGACCTACGGCATGACCGAGACCAGCCCCTACCTGACCGTGAGCATCCTCAAGGAGCACCTCAAGAGCCTGCCCCCCCAGGAGCAGCTCAGGATCAAGAGCCGCACCGGCCGGCCCTTCATCGGCGTGGAGCTGAAGGTGGTGCGCTCGGACGGCAGCCAGATCGCCCCCGACGACCAGGAGGTGGGCGAGATCATCGTGCGCGGGCCCATCGTCACCCCGGGCTACTGGAACCGGCCCGAGGCCACCGCCGAGGCCATCGTGGACGGCTGGCTGCACACCGGCGACCTGGCGGTGATCGACGCCGAGGGCTACGTGAACATCGTGGACCGCAAGAAGGACATGATCATCACCGGCGGCGAGAACGTCTACTCCACCGAGGTGGAGTACGTGCTCTACGAGCACCCCGGCGTGCTGGAGTGCGCGGTGATCGGGGTGCCGGATGCCAAGTGGGGCGAGGCGGTCAAGGCGGTGGTGGTGCCCCGGCCTGGCCAGGAGCTGCAGGCCGCCGATCTGATCGCCTTCGTCAAAGAGCGCCTGGCCCACTACAAGGCGCCCAAGAGCGTGGTGTTCGTGGCCGAGATTCCCAAGACCGGCAGCGGCAAGATCTACAAGAAGGGCCTCAAGGAGCGCTTCGGCAAATAGCGCCGACTCTGGCAAGTAGACGGGCGCCCCGGCCGGGGCGCCCGTTTTTTTGGGGGGGCGCAAGAAAAGGGTGCGCCATGGCGCACCCTGGGGAAAGCTTGCGGGGGCGGGCGGCGGCCTAGGCCTCTCCGGCCGGCTTATTCTTGTCGTTCTGCTCCATGGCCGCCAGTTTGGCCTTGAGGTCGGCCACCTCCTGCTTATAGCGCTCGGCGTCGTCGGTGGCCGGGGAGAACGGCGCCAGGGAGGCCTCGCCCTCGGCCCGGCGTTTGTCCTTCATCTCCTCGGCCCCCAGGTAGGTGGCCAGCAGCCCGCCCAGGATCAGGATGGGCGGGATCACCCCCTTGAGCAGCCAGAGGAACTCCTTCCACCAAGAAAACAGCCCAATGATGCCCAGCAGCAGGGCAATCAATCCACCCACCAGGGCCACCATGGTCATTCCTCCTTGGCAACGCGGGCCATCTAGCGCGCCCGGCGTCGTTATGGTTGCGGGCCGGGGGCGCGGCCTGGCCCCGCCCCAGCGGCCTGCTTCATCAGTAACATGGCTTTGCGCTGGCTGTCAATTTTTAGCCGCAGCCAGGGCCCGCGCCCGCCAGCCGCCGGCCTGGTCCGGGGCCAGCTCATAGACCCGGCCGGCCTGGTCGACCAGGCGCCAGCGGCGCTGGGGCGGCCGGCCGCGCTGGGGCGTAGCCCGCAACTCCTCGGCCAGCAGCCGCACCAGAAACCAGCCCGCGCCCAGGTCCAGGGCCAGGGGCGTCTCCTCGGCCCGGCCGCCGGCCAGGAAGCGGGCCCGGGCCGGCCGCCAAGGGCCGCGCGGCTCAGGTGCGGAAGGCCCCATAGACCCGCTCATCGCCGGCGCCCCGCTCCAGGAGCACCCGCCGGAACTGATCCGGCCGCGGCACCCCGAACAGCTTCAGGGCCGGGGCCTGCCGGCCCTGCCGGTAGATGTACACGTGCGCCACGCCCAGCAGGCGCTGGGTCAGGCCCCGGCGCAGGTCCACCCGCCGGATGTCCTTGATGGCCACCGCCTCCTGGCTGTGGCTGGGGAAGCTCTTCTCCACCTCCAGCTCCTGGTCGCTGACCCGGTAGACCCGGGTGAAGCGGGTGATGATGATGAAGGCGGCCAAGAGCGAGGCCAAGAGCTGGCCCAGGGCCGGGCTGATGAAGGTGTGGGGGTTGGCCAGGGGGCCGACCAGAAAGAGGAAGATGCCGAAGTAGTACACGCCGAAGGCCTGCCAGGCGGGCCGGAAGGCGCGGTAAAGGCCAATGGGCGTGGGGCTCATGGGAACCTCCTCGGGTTTGGCCCCAGCCTATAATGGCGCCGCCGGCGCCGCAAGCCTCTGTTGCGGGGCGGTGGAGGCTGCGGCTAGCGCAGGCTGGCGAACTTGCCGGCCCAGCGCTTGCGCGCGCCCGAGGCCCGGGCGCACTCCGGGCAGATGGCCTCCTGTATGCGGGTGGGGGCGTGGCGCTGGTCCAGGCGGCCGGCCACCAGGTTCAGGTAGGGCTCGGGCAGGTAGGGTCGGCCGCAGCGGGAGCAGCGGATCAGGGGCAGTTCCTTGAACACGGTGCCGGCCAGGGCCACCTTGCGGGTGAGCTGGTCGTCCAACAGCTGGATGGCGCCGGTGGGGCAGGCGTTGGCGCAGGAGCCGCAGCCGGTGCAGGTGGTGGCCGCGTGGTGGAAGTCCAGGAGCACCCCGCGGTCAGCCGGAGTCTCGCTCAGGCGCAGTGCCCCCACCCCCACCTCGGCGCAGGCGCTCTGGCACAGGCCGCAGCCGAGGCACAGGTCGCAGCGCAGGCAGCGCCGGGCCTCGTCCCGGGCCATGTCGTCGCTGAGACCCAGCTCCACCTGGTCGAAGCTCTGGGCCCGCTGGGCCGGCGGCAGCTTGGGTATGTCGGCCCGGTGCAGACGGGTCTTGTCCTCGGCCGATACCGGCAGGGGCTCCACGAAGGCCCGCGGCCGCGGGTACTCCAGGGCTAGCTCCACTATCTGGCCCTTGAGGTAGGCGTCCATGGCCTGGGCCGCCCGCTTGCCGGCGGCCACCGCCTCCACCACCGTGGCCGGGCCGGTCACCGCGTCGCCGCCGGAGAACAGCCAGCCCAGGCTGGTCTGACCGGTGGCCGGGTCGGCCAGCACCGTGCGGCCGCAGACCTTCTCGTCGTCGGCCCAAGGCCCCAGGCAGGACAGCTCCGGCCGCTGGCTGATGGCGGCGATGATGGCCCCGGCCGGCAGCACGAACTCGCTGCCCTTGACCGGCAGGGGCCGGCGGCGGCCGGACTCGTCCGGCGGGCCCAGCTCGGCGCGCAGGCAGCGCAGCCCCTCCACCTGGCCCTTGCGGCCCACGATCTCCTTGGGCACCGTGAGGAAGGAGATGTGGATGCCCTCGGCCAGGGCGTCCTCGATCTCCTCCTCGTGGGCCGGCATCTCCTCGCGGGTGCGGCGGTAGGCGATGGTCACCCGAGAACCCAGGCGGCGGCAGGTGCGGGCCGCGTCCATGGCCGCGTTGCCGCCGCCCACCACCACCACCTCCTGGGCCGGGGCGCCCTGGCTGCCCAGGGCCACGCCCCTGAGGAAGGTGATGGCGTCCAGCACCTGGGGATAGTCCTTCTCGTGCGGCAGGCCCAGGGAGAAGCCCTGGTGGGCGCCGATGCCCAGGAACACGGCCTCGTAGCTCTGCTCCTTGAGCTCCTGCAGAGTGAAGTCGCGGCCCAGGGCCAGGCCCGTCTTCAGCTCCACGCCCAACTCCAGGATGGCCTGCACCTCGGCGGCGATGACCTCCCGGGGCAGGCGGTAGGCCGGTATGCCCAAGAGGGTGGTGCCGCCGGCCAGGGGTTGCTCCTCGAAGATGGTCACCTGGTGGCCGGCCAGGGCCAGGAAGTAGGCCGCGGTCAGCCCGGCCGGACCAGCCCCGATCACCGCCGCCCGCTGGCCGCTGGGCGCGGCCTTGGCCGGCAGGGGGTAGCCGCCCTCGGCCAGGGCGTGGCGGGCGGCCACCGCCTTCATGGCCCGGATCTGGATGGGCTGGTCCAGCTGGCCGCGCAGGCAGATGGTCTCGCAGGGGGCCGGGCAGACCAGGCCGCAGATGTAGGGCAGTGGGTTGTCCTGGCGGATCACCTCCACCGCCTCGCGGTGGCGGCCCTGGCCGATCAGGGCCAGGAAGGAGGGGATGTCGATGCCCGCCGGGCAGGTGGCGTGGCAGGGGGCCACCAGGGGCTTGAGGCAGTCGAAGGCCACGCAGGACAGGCCCTGGGCGTGGTCTCGCCACTCATCCGGGAAGTACTGCAGGCTGCTGACCAGGGGCCAGGCCGCCGGCGAGGCCATCTTCTTGAGCTGGCGGGCGATGGCCTGGAGCTGCACCAGATGATCCGGGCCGCCCTTGCGCAGGCTGAGCTGGATGATCAGGCGCACCGCGTGCCAGGTGAGTGTGCGCGAGGCCTCGCTGGGGTGGTCGCCCATCTGGGCCAGGCGGATCAGGGCCCGGCGGGTCAGGTCCACCAGGCAGCGGTCCTCCCCCACTGCCCAGAGGGTGCCCAGGCCGGGGTTGACCCCGGCGCTCATCATCTCCTCCGGGGCCAGGGGGACCCCGGCCAGCTCCGGGGGCAGGAAGCCGCCCGCCCCCGAGTCCAGGGCCAGGGCCTTGACCCGGGCCGGCTCCTTGAGCCCGTCGGCCAGCTCCAGGATGCGCGACAGGGACGCGCTCAGGGGCACCTCCACCAGGCCCGGCCGCTGCACCGCGCCGCCCACCGTGATCAGGCGGGTGGGGGTGGGGCCGCCCGGGCCGCCCACCGCCTCGACCGCGGCCAGGACGCGCTTGATCTGATACCAGCTCTCCAGGAAGTGCACCAACTGGGGCCGGCCCTCGCTGGGCTGGGGCCGGGCATTGCCCACCACCACCTCCAGCTCCAGGGCCTGGCCCGCGGGCAGCCCCCGCTGCTTGAGCAGGTCCATGTCGTCCAGCAGGCGCGGCCGCAGGGAGGCCAAGAGCGGGTCCAGGAGCACCACGGCCCGCCGCGCCCCGCTGACCAGGTGGGCCAGGTACAGGGCCTCCAGCAGACCGAAGGGGTCGCAGCTCAAAAGCTTGGACTCGGCCAGGGACTGCGGGTCGCGCAGGCGGCCGTCCACCAACAGCTCGCCCTCGCCGCCCTGCTCGATGAAGCCCCACCAGCGGATGAACACCGGCTCGGCCGAGTGGGTGCGCAGGCGCAGGCCGAAATCGCGCAGGGCCACCACCGCCTTAAGAGGGTCAAGTTGGTCGCAGGCGAAGCCGCCGGCGGCCAGGTAGTTGTCCAGGGAGGACAGCTCCGGGTGCAGGATGCGCTCCAGCAGGGGCTGGCTGGATTGTGACTTGCGTTGGGCAGACATGTCTCTTCCGGCTGCGGTTGGGCCGGGCGGAACCGGCAAAGGGATTATATACCCTTCTTCACGAGGGGGCAAAAGATTGCATTACGCAACCAACCTGTTTTCCTAGTAATTTAATAGGAAAGCCCCCGGCAACCAGCCCGGGGGCTTTTTTAGCAGCGGAAATAAAGGGGTATCAGGCCTGAACGGCCCGGTAGAAAGGCTGGCCGGCCAACTCCTGGGCCCGGCGCCGGCGGGCGCAGGCCGGGCAGATGCCCCGCTCCACGTGGGGCACCGCGGCCGGTCCCACCCGCTTCTTGAGGTGGTCCAGGTAGGCCGGCGGGGCGTAGCGCTGGCCGCAGTCGGCGCAGATCAACAGCTCGTGCTCCCGGACCATGGTGCCGGTGATGATGGTGCGGCGATGTCCGTCGTCAGTGTCCACCACCTGGATGGCGCCGGTGGGGCAGACGCAGGCGCAGGCCCCGCAGCCCACGCAGCGGGTGGCCGGCCGGGTGAACTGGGTGAAGACCAGGCGGTCGGCGGCGGTGTCCTTCAGGCGCAGGGCCTCGGCCCCGATCTCGCTGCAGACCAGCTGGCACAGGCCGCAGCCGATGCACAAGTCGCAGCGCAGGCAGCGGCTGGCGGCGGTCTGGGCCGCGTCGTCGTCCAGGCCCAGCTCGATCTGGTGGTAGTTGCCGGCCCGGTCGGCCACCTGGCGCATGGGCATCTCGGGCCGCTTGAGGTTGGTGCGCTCCTGGGCGCCCACGCCCAGCGGGGCCACCTCGCCCCGGCGATGGGGGGCCACCTCGGCCGGGTCAAAGGGCACCCCGCGCAGGTAGGCGTCCAGGGAGGCCGCGGCCCGCTTGCCGGCCTTGACCGCCTCCACCACGGTGCGCGGGCCGGTGACCACGTCGCCGCCGGCGAAGACCCCTTCCTCGCGGGTGGCCAGGGTGTCCGGGTCGGCGCAGATGAGCCCGCGCTGCACCTCCACCGCCGAGCCCGCCTCCACGCAGGCCAGGTCCGTGGCCTGGCCGATGGCCAGGATCACGTGGTCCGCCTCTAGGGTCATCAGCCGCTCGCGGTCGAACTCCGGGCTGAAGCGGCCCCGCTCGTCGAACACCCGGGTGCAGCGCTGGAAGGTGACGGTGTGGTCGGCCTCGATCTTCAGCGGGCCCCAGGAGTTGTGGACGGCCACCCCCTCCAGGAGCGCCTGCTCGATCTCGTCAATGTGGGCCGGCATCTCGCGGCGCTTCTCCAGGCAGACCATGTCCACCCGTTTGCCGCCCTGGCGCACGGCAGTCAGGGCCACGTCGATGGCCACGTTGCCGCCGCCCACCACCACCACCCGGGGCCCCACCTGCACGTCGGCCCCGCCGCGCACGTCCTTGAGAAAGTCCAGGCCGCCCAGCACAAAGGGCTGGTCCACGCCCTCGATGGGCACCAGGCGGCTGACCTGGGTGCCCACGGCCAGGAAGATGGCGTCAAAGCCCTGGCCCTTGAGCTGCTCCAGGTTCTCCACCGAGACACCGGTCTTGATCTCCACGCCCAGGCTGGTGACGCGGCCCACCTCGGCCTCCAGCACCTCGTGGGGCAGGCGGTAGGCCGGGATGCCGTAGCGCAGCATGCCGCCGGCCTCCTCCTGGGCGTCGTAGATGACCACCCGGTGCCCCCTGAGGGCCAGGAAGTAGGCGGCGGTGAGACCGGCCGGCCCCGAGCCCACGATGGCCACCCGCTTGCCGGTGGCCTCGGCCGCCGGGGCTGGCGGGTAGTGGCCCTGGTCGGCCAGGGCGTGGCGGGCGGCCACGGCCTTCATGGCCCGGATGCTGATGGGCTGGTCCACCTCCCCGCGCAGGCAGACGCCCTCGCAGGGGCCGGGGCAGACCAGGCCGCAGACATAGGGCAGCGGGTTGTCCAGGGAGATGCTGCCGGCGGCCTCGTAGTACTGGTGGTGCCCCTCCAGGGCCAGGAAGGTGGGGATGTCTATGTTGGCCGGGCAGGTGCGGTGGCAGGGGGCCAGGGGCCGCTCCAGGCAGATGCCCTGGGGGCAGCCGCGCTTGTCCAGGTGCTCGCGCCACTGCTCCTGGAAGTAGGTCAAGGAGCTTAAGAGCGGCCAGGCCGCGTTGACGCCCCGGGTGGCCATCTCCCGGCCCAGGGCCAAGAGCTCCTCCAGGTGGCGGGCCAAGCCCTTGCCGCGGCAGATCTCGGTGACCATGCGCAGGGCGCGGGTGATCAGGTTGCGGTTTTTGCTGGGCTCCTGGCCGGCCAGCACCCAGTAGCGGTACAGCACCCGCCGGGTCTGGTCCACCAGGCACTGGCCGCTGGTTAAGAGCTCCAGGCTGCCCAGGCCCGGGTCCACGCCTGCGGCCATCAGCTCCTCGGGGGCCAGGGCGATCTGGGCCGCCGATGGGGTCAGGTAGCCGCCCATGCCGCCGTCCAGGGCCAGGGCCAGGGGCTGCTTGCCCGGAGTGGCGCCCTCGCCCAGGGCCAGCACCACCTGCCACAGGTCGCTGCCCATGGGGGCCTCCACCAGGCCGGGCTTGTTCAGGGCCCCCTGCAGGGTCAGCAGGCGAGTGCCGGTGTGGCCGCCGATGCCCAGGGCCGCGTGCCAGGCCGCGCCCAGGGACATCACCAGGGTGATGTGGTACCAGGTCTCCAGGTCGTGCATCAGGCAGGCGCCGGCGCCCACGGGCGGCTGGGGATGGGCCAGGATGCTGGGCTGGTGGTCGCCCGCCAGCTCCAGCTCCAGCTTCAGCTCGCCGGCTGCGTGGTGGGCCGCCACCTGCTCGGCGGCGTTGAGCAGCCCGGCCGCCTGGCCGGAGAGCTGCGGCGGCAGCAGCACCAGGCCCTTGCGTGCGCCGGTGGCCCAGGCGGCCACGTACAGCGCCTCCAGGAGGCCGTAGGGGTTCTTGCCCAGAAGGGCCTCGCCGGCCAGGTGGCGGGGGTCCAGCTCGCTGGCGTCCACCACCAGGGTGCCCGCGCCCTCGCGGCGCAGGAAGCGCTGCCAGTTCAGGTACACCGGCTCGGCGTCGCCGGAGCGGTCGCGCAGGCCGGCCGAGCGCAACTCGGCGATCACCTCCACCGCGCTGGTGGCCTGGGCCCGCTCTAGGCCGGTGAAGCCGCCCAGGGCCTGGTAGCGCTCCAGGCCGCCGGCGGCCACCTGGTCGCACCAGGCCAGCAGGGTGCGGCCCAGGACCAGGGACAGTCCAGTAGCCGAGGTCTGCATAGGCTAGGTCGCCGGACTAAAGGCGTCGGCGGCCACCGTGGCCGCGAAGCGCTGCCGCCGGTGGTCGGGCAGCTTCTCGGCCACCCCGAAGTCCAGGCACTGGGTGAGGCATTTGGTCACGCAGGCCGGCTTGAGCCCCGCATCCACCCGGTCCTTGCAGTAGTCGCACTTCACCGCCTTGTTGGCGGTGGGGTTCCACTGGCAGGCGCCCCAGGGGCAGGCCGTGATGCAGCTCTTGCAGCCGATGCACAGGCTGGGCTCGATGAACACGATGCCGTCGCTGCCGCGCCGCTGGATGGCCCCCGAGGGGCAGACGTTGAGGCACCAGGGCTCCTCGCAGTGGAAGCAGGGCATGAACACGAAGCGCACCCGGGGGATGGCCTTGACCTCCACCGGGCCCACGGACATGTTCTTGCACAGGGCCGGCCCCACCGGCAGGTTCTTGTTGGTCTTGCAGTGCAGCTCGCAGGCCAGGCAGCCTATGCAGCGCTCGGAGTCTTGCAGCAGGTAGTATTTGCTCATTTTCTATTCCATCCCCTCGCCAAAGGTCTGCGCCTAGGCCTTGCGCACCCGGACCACGGTCTCGGTCAGGTTGTTGCCGCCCCCGGCCTTGTCATAGTCGGTGAGCTTGCCCTTCATCAGCCGCTGGTCGGCCATGCCCTTCTTGTAGGCCCGGGTCTGCAGGGGCACCGTGCGGCCGAAGCCGTGCACCATGAACACCGCCTCGGGGTGGATGAAGTCGGTCACCTTGGCCGGCCCCTTGGCCTTGTAGCCGTCGGAGGACACCTCCACCGTGTCCCCGTCGCTGATGCCCAGCTTGGCCGCCTCCTTGCTGTTGATCCACAGGCTGTTGGTGGGCATCAGCTCGTGCAGTAGGGGGTTGTTGGTGCTCTGGGCGTGGGCCAGGAAGCCCACCCGGCCGAAGACCAGGTTGAAGGTGCCCGGTTCCTTGGCCGGCGGCTCGTCAAAGGGCGCGAAGGAGGGCAGCCCGACCTCGGTGAGCAGGCTGGAGACGAACTCGATCTTGCCCGAGGGGGTCTTGAACTTCAGGCCGTCCTTGCGGTCCCGCAGCACCGGCTTGTCCACCTTGGACAGCACGCCCTTTTCGCGCAGCTCGCTCAGGCTGACGCCGGTGCCCTCCAGCTGGTAGCGCCAGATCTCCTCCAGGCTCTCGAAGTCCAGGTATTCGCCCAGGCCCAGGCGGCGCAGGATCTCGCGGAAAATCCACCAGGCCGGCCGGCTGTCGAAGCGCGGGGCGATGCACTGGTCGCGCAGGTTCAGGCTGGGCTTGGGGCCCTTCTTCTCGGCGATGATGTTGCCCCGCTCCAGGTAGGTGGCCTCGGGCAGGATCACGTCGGCGTACCAGGAAAACTCCGAGTAGTTGACGTCGATGGCCACGATCAGCTCCAGCTTGTCCAGGGCTTCCTTGATGGCCTCCGGGTCCGGCAGGGCGCTCAGGGGGTCGTGGCGGTAGGCGAAGTAGGCGGCCATGGTGTAGGGATCGCCGGAGAGGATGGCCGGGAACAAGAGGTGCAGCAGCCCCGGGCCGGCGTCCCAGTGCTTGTACTTCCAGCCCACGCCGTCCACCCGCTTGTCCTTGACCTTGGGGATGCGGTCTACCAGCTTGTTGATGCCCTTGAGCCCGTAGTCGCCCGGCCCCTTGGCGATGATCAGGCCGCCGTTGGTCTCGATGTTGCCCATGAGCACGTTGAGGATGTGGGCGGTGCGGCTGGTGTAGAAGGACTGGTGGTGGCGGGCGGTCATCCAGCCGGCGTGGAAGATCACCTTGGGGCGCTCGGCGGCGATCTCGCGGATGGCGGCCTTGATCTCCTCGGCCGGCACCCCGGTGACGCCCTCGGCCCACTTGGGCGTGTACTCGCGCACGAAGGCCTTGAGCTGGTCCAGGCCCGTCACCCATTTGTTGACGAAGTCGGCGTCGTAGAGGTCTTCGTTCAGCACCACGTTGATGAAGGCCAGGTTCAGGGCGTACTCGGTGTTGGGCCGGATCATCCAGAAGCGGGTGGCCTTGGAGGCGGTCAGGGTGGCGCGCACGTCGATGTAGAGGCACTTGGCGCCCTTGCTCAGGGCGCCGATGAAGTCCTTGGCCTCCTTGACCTGCAAGGATTCGATGATGTTGCGGCCGTAGAGCACCAGGTACTTGGTGTTCTTGATGTCCATGCCCAGGTCGGTGCGGCCCAGGCCGAACAGGCTCAGGGTGGCGTGGTGGGTGTTGCGGCCGCAGGTGCAGTCGTGGTTGAAGTAGTTGGGCGAGCCCAGGGCCTTGACGAAGCTCTTGGTCAGGTCGTTGAAGGGCCCGCCGCGGTCGGACAGGCAGATGGCCTTGCCGCCCTTTTCCTTGATGATGCCCTTGAGCTTGTCGGCGATGTAGTCCAGGGCCTCGTCCCAGGAGGCCCGGCGCCACTGGCCGCCGCCCCTCTGGCCGGTGCGGATCAGGGGATACTGCGGCCGCTCGTCGTCGTACTCGAAGACCAGCCCCGCCGCGCCCTTGGCGCACAGGCTGGTGCCCATGGCCTTGTCGTGGGGGTTGCCCTGAATCCAGACTACGCGACCGTCCTCCACCTCCACTTGGATGGGGCAGCGCACCGCGCACATCCCGCAGATGCTGTGGACCGTGCGGCGTCCGGGGCTGTCCACGCCAGTTACGTTCGGCGCCTTGTTGGAATCCATGCTCAATCGCTCCTTGTCAACTGGGGCCCACGCCTGGGAAATATCCGTGCGCCCGGGCCAGCGCTCGCCGGCCTGCGCCCGCCCGCCTGGGCAACCGAGGCCAGGGTGCTAAAAGATGATATTGACGGTTAAACCATACACCACGCCATCCCTACCGACAAGATAGGAATGGCTTTCCAACCGCAAGGCGCTCAGGCCGCGGGCGCCCGAGCACATTCTCACATAAGATATAACAAAAGGCCGGCCGCCGTCCAGGGGGCTGGCGCCGCCCGACAGGGGGCCGGCCCGGCCAAACCCGCTTAAATAAAGGACAACCGCGGCCCAAACCGCGCCCAAAACGCCAGTAATAGGTTGACGCCTCCGGGGGGTGGGTGGTACATAAGCCTGGGAGCGGGCCTTTCGCCCATGGCCGCGCGAACCTATCGTTAACTAAGCGATCGTTCGCGGAGGGATGGCCGAGTGGTCGAAGGCGGCGGTCTTGAAAACCGCTGAGCGAAAGCTCCGTGGGTTCGAATCCTACTCCCTCCGCCAAACATTTTTGCCCCTGGCCCTGCGCGGGCAGGGCCCACAGCCAGCCAAGCCCCGTTTGGGCCGGCCGCGGAGAGATGACCGAGAGGCCGAAGGTGCTCGCCTGCTAAGCGAGTGTGGGGCCATAAAGCTCCACCGAGGGTTCGAATCCCTCTCTCTCCGCCATAACCTTATCTGCCGACAGGCCTGGGCCGTGGCCGCCCGGGCCTCGTCATCCGGCCCCACCGGCCCCCCAGGGAGGGTGCGGTGCTCTTCACCCAGATCATAGCCTTCATCCTGGTGATGGTGGTCTTCGAGGCCTACCAGCCCGGCCCGCCGGAGATGAGCGCCGGCGAGGCCTACCTGGGCAGCGCCGTGCTGCTGGCCCTCTTATGGGTGGCGGCGCGCCTGCGGGTCAGCATGTTCCTCTCCCGCCTGGCCGGGCCCCGGCCCCTGGCCGACCCGGCCCGGGCTGCCCGCCGCCTGAGCCTGCACCTGCACCTGGCCGCCCTGGTCTGCCTGTTCGCCATGATCACCTTCATGGAGCTCAAGGCGCACCTGCTGGCCATCCCCGGCGTGGCCGCCTGGGAGACGCTGCGCGGGCTGGTGGCGGTGGGGCTGTACCTGCTGCTGCTCAGGGTGGTGTGGTCCTCGGCCCACCGCGTGGAGCAGGCGGTGGGGCTGCCGCTGTTGTCCCGGCGGGAATACCTGCGCGGCCAGCTCCGCCTGGTGGCACCGGTGGTGTTCCCCTGGTTCGCGGTGTCCTTGCTGCGCGACCTGGTGGTGCACGCCTGGCCGCCGGCCGCGGCCTGGCTGGACAGCGGCCTGGGCGGCCTGGTCTACCTGGCGGTGTTCGTGGCCCTGCTGGCCCTGTTCTTCCCGCCCCTGGTGCGCTCCTGGTGGGGCTGCCGGCCCCTGCCGCCGGGCCGGGAGCGCCAGGTGACCGAGGCGGTGTTGGAGCACGTGCGGGTGCGGGTGGGCGGCATCCTGAGCTGGCCGCTCATGGGCGGGCGCCTGCTCACCGCCGGCATCCTGGGTCTGGTGCCCCGGCTGCGCTATCTGCTCATCACCCCGACCCTGGCCCAGGCCTTGGACAACCAGGAGCTGGCCGGCGTGGTGGCCCACGAGGCCGGCCACGTGCGCCACCGCCATCTCTGGTACTACCTGGCCTTCTTCCTGGGCTTCTTCCTCTTGGCCTACGCCCTGGCCGACCCCCTGGCCCTGGCCCTGGCCGGCGCGGTGTACGGCCTGGCCGGCAGCGACTGGGGCCTGCGCCTGCTGGCCGACCAGGGCCTGCGCGGGGCAATGAGCCTGCTCATGGCCCTGCCCCTGCTGGTGCTGCTGGTCTTATACCTGCGCTTCGTCATGGGCTTTTTCATGCGCCATTTCGAGCGTCAGGCCGACTTCTTCGCCCTGACGGTCATGGGCGAGGCCGGGCCCCTGGTGGCGGCCCTGGAGAAGATCGCCAGCCTCGCCGGCGACAGCCGGCGGGTGCCCTCCTGGCACCACTTCTCCATCGCCCAGCGGGTAGAGGCCCTGGAGCGGGCCCAAGCCCAGCCCGGCCTGGTGGCCGGACAGGCCCGCCTGCTCAAGAAGGGCCTGATGGTGTACCTGGCGGCCCTGGCCCTGATCCTGGCCGCGGGCTACGGGGTGCAGGCCCTGCACCTGGACCAGCAGGTGCGCCGGGCCACGGTGCTGCGGGTCCTGCAAAAGGAGCTGCAGGCCCGGCCCCACGACCCCCGCCTGCGCCTGAACCTGGGGGTGCTCTTGTTCGAGCAGGGCCAGGAGGCCCGCGCCCTGGAGCAGCTGCGCCTGGCCGCGCGCCTGGCCCCCCAGGACCCCGAGGTGCTCAACGGCCTGTCCTGGCTGCTGGCCACGGCCAAGGACCGCTCCCTGCGCGACCCGCGCCTGGCCCTGGAGCTGGCCCTCAAGGCGGTGGCCATCTCGCCCAAGCCGCACATCTGGGACACCCTGGCCGAGAGCTACTTCGTCAACGGCCAGCCGGCCCGGGCCCTGGCCGCGGCCCGCGCCGCCCTGGCCGCCCGGCCCACCGACAAGCTGGACTACTACCAGGCCCAGCTCAAACGCTTTGCCCAGGCCGCGGGCAAAGAGCGCCCCTGAGCGCATACGGCTCCGAACCAACGCTGCTGGTAATAAAAGGCTAGAGGTATCCCAGGGCCCTGAGCCGGGCCAGGACGATCTCCTCTTCCTGGGGGGTGTAGGCGCTGGGGGGCGGGGACGCGGGGCCGGCGGCCTCCGGCGCCTGTTCTTCCTTGGTCTCGGTGGCGTCCTGGGGCGGGGTCTTGTCTTCGGGGCGGCTCATGCCAGGGGCCGGCCGTCCATGCTGGGCGGGGTGGCGATCTTCATCACCGACAGCAGCACCGAGGCCACGTCCTCCAGCTTCAGGCCCTGGCCGGGCAGTTCGGCGCGCATGCCGCCCAGATAGAACAGGGCGTCCTCGTAGGTGTGCATGCCGCTGGTCTCGGGCGGGGCCAAGAGCCCCTTGACCCCCAGGTTGGCCTTGAAGTCAAAGCCTGGCGCCGGCTCGATGACCAGGTCCGGGGCCTTGATTACGTGCGGCCCGTGGTAGATGTCCTCGCGGCGGTGCACCTTCTTGACCAGGGCCTGGCCGGTCTCGGGGTGGCTCAGGCCGCCGATGCGGTGGATCAGCTCCTCGCGCAGCTCCTCGTAGGGCCGGCCCTGCACCACGCTGCCGGTCTGCTCGCGGCCCTGCAGGTTGATGTAGATGCGCCCCGGTATCAGGCTGTAGGCCTTGCTGTCCGGGTGCTGGTTCTTCAGCTCCTTCTTGCCCCGGCCGAAGAGCAGGTAGCCGTTCTGCTCCAGCCAGTGGTTGATGTAGACCACGCCCAGGGTGCGGGTGAAGCCGTGGTCGGAGACCAGCACCAGGGGGCAGCCGGCCGGCAGCTGCTCCAGCAGCTCGCCCAGGTAGGAGTCCAGCAGGCGGTAGAACTCCTCGAAGCGCCGGCCGGCCTCCTCCTCGCCGTCCTCCCAGGCCGCCCAATAGAAATGGTTGATGCGGTCCGGGCCGGTGAGGTGGAGCTGGAAGAACTCCCAGGGCTCCTCGCTCATGAGCTGGAAGGCGGCCTTGAAGCGCCGGGTCATGGTCTCGGCCAGCTCGCTGAGGAACATCTCCGGCTCGCTGTGGGCCAGGCTGATGTCCACCTCGATGCGGTAGTCCATCTCCATGAGCCGGGGGGCCAGCTCCACCGGGAAGGTGGCCTGGGCCAGGTCCGGGCTCAGGAAGCCGGCCACCATGAAGCCGTTTACCTTGCGCGGCGGGTAGGTCAGGGGCACGTTGATCACCCCCACCCGCTTGCCGGCCCGGCCCAGGATCTCCCACAGGGTGGGGGCCTTGATGTCGCGCGAGGTGGGTATCAGGGTGGAGAAGGGGTTGGGGTGGCGGTCCACCAGGCCGAAGATGCCGTGCTTGCCCGGGTTGACCCCAGTCATGTAAGAAGCCCAGGCCACGGTGGAAACCGTGGGCAGCACCGAGTCCACCGCCGCCAGGGCCCCCTGGGGGAGCAGACGGCCCAGGTTGGGCATGACCCCGCTGGCCGCCAGGCGCCGGGCGAAGGTGTGGGAAACGCCGTCCAGGCTGAGCACGAAGAGCTTGTTCTCGGGATGGGCCCGGCTTAAAAGGCGTTTGATTATCCCCACTTAAGCTCCCTATTCCAAAGACTTTTTCCGATGTCAAATTTATCGGCCCCCCCTGCGGGTGTCAAGATAATTGCACGCCCGGCCGCCTGGCCAGCCTTGACTTGACCGGGGGGTATGGTAGAAAGCTGAATTCTTAAGGTGTAGTAAACGCGCCAGCCAGTGGGAAAAACCGCCATGGACTACAAAAGCACCCTCAACCTGCCCCGCACCGAATTCGCCATGAAGGCCAACCTGCCCCAACGCGAGCCCCAGATGCTGGAGCACTGGCAGCAGTCCAAGCTCTACGAGGCCCTGCGCGAGCAGTCCCAGGGGCGGGTCAAGTACATCCTGCATGACGGCCCGCCCTACGCCAACGGCCACATCCACATGGGCACCGCCTTCAACAAGGTGCTCAAGGACATCATCGTCAAGAGCCGCCAGATGGGCGGTTTCGACGCCGTGTACGTGCCGGGCTGGGACTGCCACGGCCTGCCCATCGAGCACGAGGTGGACAAGAAGCTGGGCGCCAAGAAGGCGGCCATGGACCAGCTCACGGTGCGCAAGACCTGCCGGGCCTACGCCGAGAAGTTCATCGGCATCCAGCGCCAGGAGTTCATGCGCCTGGGGGTGCTGGGCCAGTGGTTCGACCCCTACCTAACCATGGCCTATGATTTCGAGGCCATCACCGCCGCCGAGTTCGCCAAGTTCTACGAGATGGGCAGCGTGTACCACTCCAAGAAGCCCATCTACTGGTGCAACTCCTGCCGCACCGCCCTGGCCGAGGCCGAGGTGGAGTACGCCGACCACACCAGTCCCTCCATCTACGTGGCCTTTTCCCTCATTGACGACCTGAGCGCCAAGTACCCGGCGCTCAAGGGGCTCCACACCTACCTGGTGATCTGGACCACCACCCCCTGGACCATCCCGGCCAACCTGGCCGTGGCCGCCAACCCGGAGCTGGACTACGTGGCCGTAGAGCACCAGGGCCGGGCCTACATCCTGGCCGAGCGCCTGGCCGCCATCTGCATGGACTCCTTCGGCTTCGACGGCTGGAAGGTGCTCACCCACATCGACCCGCACGACCTGGAGGGCCTCAAGGCCCGCCACCCGCTCTACGACCGGCCCTCGGTGGGCGTGCTGGCCGACTACGTGACCCTAGAGGCCGGCACCGGCCTGGTGCACACCGCCCCCGGCCACGGCCGCGAGGACTACGAGACCGGCCTCAAGTACGGCCTGGAGGTGTACTCGCCGGTGGACGACCAGGGCCGCTTCACCCCGGAGGTGGAGTTCTTCGCCGGCCAGGAGGTGTTCGCGGCCAATGACAACGTGGTGGCCAAGCTCAAGGAGGTGGGGGCGCTCTTGGCCACCGAGGACATCAGCCACTCCTACCCCCACTGCTGGCGCTGCAAGCGGCCGGTGATCTTCCGGGCCACGGCCCAGTGGTTCATCTCCATGGAGGCCGGCGATCTGCGCCAGCGCACGCTCAAGGCCATCCGCCACGACATCCGCTTCGTGCCCCGCTGGGGCCAGGAGCGCATCTACGGCATGATCGAGAACCGCCCGGACTGGTGCATCAGCCGCCAGCGCTCCTGGGGCGTGCCCATCATCGTCTTCCAGTGCGCCGGCTGCGGCGAGCACATCCTGACCCCGGAGATGGCGGCCAAGGTGGTGGCGGCCTTCCGCGTGGAGGGCGCCGACGCCTGGTTCGCCCACAGCGCCCAGGAGCTCTTGGGCGAGTTGGCCGTGTGCCCCATCTGCGGCCACACCGAGCTGAACAAAGAGAAAGACATCCTGGACGTGTGGTTCGACTCCGGCACCAGCCAGGCCGCGGTGCTGGAGCCCAACCCCGAGCTGACCTGGCCCGCCGACCTGTACCTGGAGGGCAGCGACCAGCACCGGGGCTGGTTCCACTCCTCGCTTTTGTGCGCCATGGGCACCAAGGGCGCCCCGCCGTATCGCATGGTGCTGACCCACGGCTTCGTGGTGGACGGCGAGGGCCACAAGATGAGTAAGAGCCGGGGCAACGTGATCCCGCCCCAGGAGGTCATCGACCAGTACGGGGCCGAGATCCTGCGCCTGTGGGTGGCGGCCGAGGACTACACCGACGACATCCGCATCAGCCCGGACATCCTCAAGCAGCTGGCCGAGGCCTACCGCCGCCTGCGCAACACCTTGCGCTTCATGCTGGGCAACCTCTACGACTTCGACCCGGCCCAGGACGCGGTGGCGCCCGCGGAGATGGGCGAGATGGACCGCCTGATCCTGCACCGGCTGCAGGAGCTGATCGCCCGCCTGGTCAAGGGCTACGAGGAGTTCAACTTCCACCCCGTGTTCCACGGCCTGCACAACTTCTGCGTGGTGGACCTGTCCGGCTTCTACCTGGACGTGATCAAGGACCGGCTCTACACCAGCGCCCCGGCCTGGCCCGGCCGCCGGGCCGCCCAGACGGTGCTGTTCAAGCTGGCCGACACCCTGGTGCGCCTGGCCGCGCCCATCCTCTCCTTCACCGCCGAGGAGGTCTGGCAGCACCTGCCTGGCACCACCGAGCGCCACGCCTCGGTGCACATGGCCGCCCTGCCCGCGCCGGACCAGACCCTCCTGGACGCGGAGCTGGCCGGCCGCTGGGAGCGGCTGCTGGCCCTGCGCGGCGAGGTGAACAAGGCCCTGGACATCGCGCGCAAGGAAAAGCTGGTGGGCAACTCCCTGCAGGCCTCCCTGAGCCTGGCCTGCGACGCGGACACCGCCGCCTTCATAGAGGCCCACCGCGAGGCCCTGGCCGAGATCACCATGGTCAGCGGCCTGGAGCTGGTGGGCTCCCTGGACAGCGCCACCCTGGTCAGCCAGGAGCTGCCTGGCCTGTCCATCCTGGTGCGGCCCACGGCCCACGCCCGCTGCCCCCGCTGCTGGCAGCACCTGGCCGACGTGGGGAGCGACCCTGAGCGCCCCGAGCTCTGCGGCCGCTGCGCCCAGGCGGTGAAGGAGCTGAGCTAGCCCTCATATTTCATGAGGGTTGGGTGGTATTAAACAACGAACCTGTAACCATGGGTCCGTTATGAAAAAAGCACCCGCGTTATCAAGGCACAGTTTGCACCCTGGGCCGGCACAGCCAGCCGCCGGCAAACAAGGCGTCTGGCAAGCGAGGGCCGCAGGCGTAGTTAAAGCTACGTCGAGGCCCGAGCGCAGCCAGCAACGCAGTGTGCCGGTGGCTGGCGCAGCCGGACGCACAACCTTCATGGAATATGAGGGCTGAGGTGGCCCGCCGCCTGGTCAGACTGGCGCTCATCGCCCTGGTCCTGGCCGCGGCGGACCAGGCCCTCAAGGCCTGGATGACCCACCTCTTGGCCGCCGGACCCATCCAGGTCATCCCCGGCTGCGCCCGCCTGATCCTGGTCTACAACACCGGCGCCATCTTCGGCAGCCTGGCCGGCCTCAAGGGCTCGGCCTGGCTGCTCAGCGGGGCCACCCTGCTGGCCCTGGGCCTGGCGGTCTGGGTGGCCGCCAGCCGCCTGGGCGCGGCCCGGGGCATGCTCTGGTCCCTGGGCCTGATCTGCGGCGGCGGGCTGGGCAACCTGGTGGACCGGGTGCGCCTGGGCCGGGTGCTGGATTTCGTGGACCTGTACTGGGGCGCCTGGCACTGGCCGGCCTTCAACCTGGCCGACGCCGCCATCACCATCGGCGGGCTTTACGTGGCGTTTTTGCTGCTGAGGGGCAAGGCCTGACTACATCCCGGCCGGGGTCTGCTAAAATAGGGAGCCATGTATCCCATCCTGTTTTCCATCGGTCCGTTCACCGTGCACACCTACGGGGTGATGCTGGCCCTGGGCGCGGCCCTGGGCCTGTGGCTGCTGGGCCGCCTGGCTCGGCGGGCGGGCCTGGACGCCGACCGCGTGTCCTCCCTGGCCCTGTGGCTGCTGCTCAGCGGCCTGTTGGGC
>JBFMFU010000026.1:0-9359 GCA_040751985.1 Thermodesulfobacteriota bacterium
GTACGGCAAGCTCAAACAATTCCGGAGGGTCGCTACTCGCTACGATAAGCTGGCCTCCTCATACTTGGCCTTCGTGCTTGTAGCGGCCATATACCTTTGGCTATTGTAAATGTCGACACGGCCTAGTGGTCTTATGTAGTACCAAGGCTGCCAGCGATCATCCCAGGAGTTGCGTACACAGACATTCAAGTAGACCCCGCGAAGACAATAGACTACGCCACCCGCGCCGCCAATGAGTGCGCAAGTTGTCGCGAGTCCAAGCGCAGACCACAAATCGGGCATATGGCCGGTCCGCGTTGCCACCAGTAGTCCGATATCAACAAGGCCGATGAATACAAGATAAGCAATTATCTTCTTCATAGTTTTACATCCCACAATTGACTGCAGACGCCCGCCGGGGGGGCCAGTTGTTTAACGTGATGTTTGTTCCCCCGGATAGGTCCCCAGCTTCCTGCCTTCCCTCCCCTTGGTAGCGAGGCAGGCATTTATAGTGAACCTAATACCACACGACTCCGTCAAGCGCCCTGAATAACCCGTCCTCCCTCTCCCCCCTCCCCTTGCCTTCCCTCCCCCGACCACATATCATTGCAGGCTATGAAAGCCTCCCCGCCAGCGCTGGCCGTGGTCATTCTGGCCGCGGGCAAGGGCACCCGCATGAAATCCGATCTGCCCAAGGTGCTGCACCCCCTGGCCGGCCGGCCCATGATTGACTGGGTGGTGGACCTGGCCTCGGCCATGGGCGCGGCGCGCACCGTGGTGGTGGTGGGTTTTGGGGCGGACCAGGTGCAGGCCCACCTGGCCGGCCGGCCGGGCCTGTACTTTGCCCTGCAAGAGCCGCAGTTGGGCACCGGCCACGCGGTCATGGCCGCCACGCCGGCGCTCAAGGGCTTCGCGGGCGACGTGCTCATCCTCTACGGCGACGTGCCCGGCCTGCGCCTGTCCACGGCCAGGGCTTTGGTGCGGCAGCACCTTGACCAGGGCAACCAGCAGACGGTGCTGGCCATGGTCATGGACCCGCCGCCGCCCTATGGCCGCCTGATCCTGGACGCGGCCGGCCGCCTGACCCGCATCGTGGAAGAGCGCGACGCCACGGAGGCACAGAAGAAGATCACCCTGGTCAGCTCGGGCATCTTCGTGTTCCGGGCCGGGCCGCTGCTGGCTTGTCTTCCCCTGTTGACCACGGACAACGATCAGAAGGAGTATTATCTAACGGACCTGGCCGCGGTGTTCGCGGGCCGGGGCCTGAAGGTGGGCTATGCCCTGGCGCCAGACCCGCACGAGGTGCAGGGCATCAACTCCCTGGACGAACTGGCCGCCCTGGCCCGGCGCTGGCAGCGGGCCGGCGGAAAAGAGGGTTAGCGCCATGTGCGGAATCATCGGCTACATCGGCCCGTCCAACGCGGTGGAGGTCATCATGGACGGCCTGGCCCGGCTGGAGTACCGCGGCTATGACAGCGCCGGCCTGGCCCTGGTGCAGGGCGGGGAGTTCGTGGTGCGCCGGGCCGAGGGCAAGCTCAGCCGCCTGGCGGCCAAGCTGGCCGCGGACCCGGTCAGCGGGCACCTGGGCATGGGCCACACCCGCTGGGCCACCCACGGCCGGCCCAGCGAGACCAACGCCCACCCGCACCTGGCCGGCCGGGTGGCGGTGGTGCACAACGGCATCATCGAAAACTACCTGGAGCTGAAGCAGGAGCTGGCCGCGCACGGGCATGAGTTTTCCTCGGAGACCGACACCGAGATCGTGGCCCATCTGATCGCCTATGCCCTGGCCAACGGCGCCACGGACCTGGAGGAGGCGGTGCGCCAGGCGTTGGCGCGCATCCGGGGCTCCTTCGCCCTGGTGATCCTGGACAGCAGCCAGCCGGACATGCTCATCGGCGCGCGCAAGGACTCGCCCCTGATCCTGGGCCTGGGCCAGGAGGGGGAGTTCTTTCTGGCCTCGGACGTGCCGGCCTTCCTGGCCCACAGCAACCGGGTGGTGTTTCTGCACGACGGCGACCTGGTGGTGATCAAGGGCGGCGGGTACTGGATCAGCGACCTGGAGGGCAACCCCCAGGAGCGGCCCGAGGACGTGATCTCCTGGTCGCCGGCCATGGCCGAGAAGGCGGGCTACAAGCACTTCATGCAGAAGGAGATCTTCGAGCAGCCCCGGGCCCTGGTGGACACCCTCACCGGCCGGGTCAAGCCGGGGGAGGTGGACGTGTTCCTGCCCGAGCTGGGCCTGGGCCCCAAGGAGCTTAAGCAGGTCAAGCGCCTGGTGCTCCTGGCCTGCGGCACCTCCTATCACGCGGCCCTGGTGGGCAAGTTCCTGGCCGAGGGCCTGGCCCGGGTGCCGGCCGAGGTGGACCTGGGCAGCGAGTTCCGCTACCGCGACCCCCTGGTGGGGCCGGGGGACCTGGTGGTGGCCATCAGCCAGTCCGGGGAGACCGCCGACACCCTGGCCGCGGTGCGCGAGGCCAAGGCCAAGGGCGCCCAGGCCCTGGCCGTGTGCAACGTGGTGGGCTCCACCCTGACCAGGGAGAGCGAGGGCGTGATCTACACCCACGCCGGGCCCGAGATCGGCGTGGCCTCCACCAAGGCCTTCACCACCCAGCTGGTGGTGCTCTACATGCTGGCCGTGCACCTGGGCCGGGTGCGCGGGAGGATCAAGCCCACTGCCGCCCGGGCCCTGATCGAGGACCTGGTGGCCCTGCCCGGCCTGGTGCAGCAGGCCCTGGACGCCCAGGACCAGGTGCGGGCCGTGGCCGAGCGCTACCTGGAGGCGCGGGACTTCCTGTATCTGGGCCGGGGCATCTGCTATCCCGTGGCCCTGGAAGGCGCGCTGAAGCTCAAGGAAATCAGCTACATCCACGCCGAGGGCTATCCCGCGGGCGAGATGAAGCACGGGCCCATCGCCCTGATCGACGAGCACATGCCCGTGGTGGTTTTAGCCAACAAAAACGATGTGTTGGAGAAGGTGCTCTCCAACATGGAAGAGGTGCGGGCCCGGGGCGGCCGCCTGATCGCGGTCACCGAGGCCGAGAACGCGGCCGCCCGCTCCCTGGCCGACGCGGCCATCACGGTCCCGGCCTGCCCGCCGCTCTTGGCGCCGGTGCTCTTGACGGTGCCCCTGCAGCTTTTGGCCTACCACGTGGCCGTGCTGCGGGGCACGGACGTGGATCAGCCGCGCAACCTGGCCAAGAGCGTGACCGTGGAGTAGACCGGGCCCTAGTGCCTAAGTATTAGAAACCACTTGACTCCAAGGGGCCATTACCCTAAATTTGGATAAGGGATAATAGGTGACATGGACCTGTCCACTTTCAAGACCCTGGAAACCAAGATCGAGGAGCTACTCAACCGGCTCAAGGCCCTGAAGCAGGAAAACGACGAGGTCCGGGGCCGGCTGGAGGAAAAGGAAAGAGAGGTGGCCGAGCTCACTCAGCTGCTGTCCGTGCAGGACGCCGAGCGCGACCAGGTGCGGGAGCGGGTGGAGGGGCTGCTGGCCAAGCTGGAGTCTCTCTAAAAAGGGCAGCCTAAGGTGGTGGAGGCGGTAAGGGTCGAGATTCTGGGCAACGAATACGTGCTGCGCTCAGAGGCCGGCGCGGAGAGGATTCGCCGCGTGGCCGAGGTGCTAAACGCCAAGCTCAACGAGGTCCTGGCCACCACCAACACCTCCTCCACCCTGGCCACGGCCGTGTTGGCTGCCCTTAACATTACCAACGAGCTCCTGCAACTCCAGGATCAGCAGGATAACTTGCTACAGGAGATCGAGGCTAAAACCGAAAGACTCCTCAGCCTGATCGAGGAGCAAAAGGCTTAGGTGCCCCTGCCCTGTGCGTGCTGCGACGGGAAAGTCATTTTGAGCCAACACTCAAATGAAGGGGCCGAACGCCACTGAACATCGGGGGAGGCGCCCATTTGCGGAGGCCCGAACTGAGTTCACGCCCGGCCCACCTGTTAAGGCAGGTTCAAAACGTGACCGTCCCACGGCAGTGGCGGGGGACCGTCTACGGCTGACAAGGGGGGAGACGTAGACGCTCAGCGCATACGGCGCATATTTGTGGGGGCGCCCGCCCCAGGCGGGGCCCCGAGGGAGCTGTCCAGATGCCTTGCCGCCCGCCGGCCAACTCGCCCTGCCCCGAACCAGACAGGGTGCAAAAAGGTCAGGACAAGTTCCCTCGTGAAGGGGCCCGGCGCCCGGCCGCGGCCCCGCCGCCCATGCGCGCCTGAGACCCAGCCTGTCGGTCCAGCCCGTCTCCTTGTTGCAGACAACAAGGAGAAAGCATGTCCACTCCTCTGGCCATAGTAGGCGTTGTCTTGGGCCTCTTGCTGGGAGCGGCGGTGGGCTACGTCCTCCGCTGGCAGCAGGCCAAGCGCCGCCTGGAGTCGGTGGAGGCCCTCAGCCAGAAGATGGTTGACGACGCCCGCCGCGAGGCCGAGACCCTGAAAAAAGAGGCCCTGCTGCAGGCCAAGGACCAGCTGCTGCAGATGAAGCTGGAGGCCGAGGCCGAGGGCAAGGAACGCCGCCAGGAGCTGACCCAGTGGGAAAAGCGCCTGGACAAGAAGGAAGAGTCCCTGGACCGCAAGTCGGCCAACCTGGACACCCGCGAGCAGGACTATTCCCGCCGGGAGTCCGAGCTCTCTGGCCGCCGCCAGCAGTTGGACCAGCAGAAGAGCGAGTACGACCGCCTGCTGGCCGAGCAGAAAGAGACCCTGGAGCGCATCGCCAGCATGACCCAGGACCAGGCCAAGGCCGAGCTGGTGGCCTCCATGGAGTCCCAGGCCCGCCACGAGAGCGCCAAGACCCTGATGCGCATCGAGGCCGAGACCAAGGAGGAGGCCCAGAAAAAGGCCCAGGAGATACTGGCCCTGGCCTGCAAGCGCTACGCCGGCGACTACGCCGTGGAAAAGACCGTGAGCGTGGTGGCTCTGCCCAACGAGGAGATGAAGGGCCGCATCATCGGCCGCGAGGGCCGCAACATCCGGGCCATCGAGGCCGCCACCGGCATCGACCTGATCATAGACGACACCCCCGAGGCGGTCATCGTCAGCGGCTTCAACCCCCTGCGCCGCGAGGTGGCCCGCCGCAGCCTGGAGCGGCTGATTTCTGACGGCCGCATCCACCCGGCCCGCATCGAGGAGATCGTCAAGAAGGTGGAGGCCGAGGTGGAGGCCAGCGTCAAGGAGGCCGGCGAGCAGGCCACCTTCGACGTGGGCGTGCACGGCATCCACCCCGAGATCATCAAGCTGGTGGGCCGGCTCAGGTTCCGCTCCTCCTACGCCCAGAACGTGCTGGTGCACTCCCTGGAGGTGGCCTTCCTCTGCGGCATCATGGCCAGCGAGCTGGGCCTGAACCCCAAGCACGCCAAGCGCGCCGGCCTGCTGCACGACATCGGCAAGGCCGTGGACCACGAGATAGAGGGGCCCCACGCCCTGATCGGCGCGGACCTGGCCAAGCGCCACGGCGAGAAGCCCAACATCATCCACGCCATCGCTGCCCACCACGAGGACGTGGCCCCGGAGTCGGTGCTGGCCGTCCTGGTGCAGGCCGCCGACGCCCTGTCCGGCGCCCGCCCCGGCGCCCGCCGCGAGATGCTGGAGTCCTACGTCAAGCGCCTGGAGGACCTGGAGCGCATCGCCACCGAACACCAGGGCGTGGCCAACGCCTACGCCATCCAGGCCGGCCGCGAGCTGCGCATCGTCCTGGAGGCCGAGAAGACCAGCGACGAGCAGGCCCTTTTGCTCTCCCACGACGTGGCCCGCAAAATAGAGCAGGAGCTGATGTACCCCGGCCAGATCAAGGTCACCGTGATCCGCGAGACCCGGGCCGTGGACTACGCCAAGTAGATTTAAAGTCGGCTGGGGGAGCTTTTCTGGAGAAAAGCTCCCCCAGACCCCCTCAAAAGACTTTCATGGTTGCCTCCCGCCGCGCCAAAGGCATGGCGGGAAACAACCCGGCAGGAAGCCCAAGCAGAAGCTCCCCATGCTTAACCTCCTCATGATAGGCGACATCTTCGGTGCGCCCGGCCGCCGCTGCGTGGAGCGGCTGCTGCCCGGCCTGCGCGAGCGCCTGGACCTGGACCTGGTGGTGGCCAACGCCGAGAACGCCGCCGGCGGCATCGGCCTGACCGCCCGCCTGGCCCAGGACCTGTTCGCCTGCGGGGTGAACGTCATCACCACCGGCAACCACGTCTGGAAGCACCGCGACCTGGTGCCGCTATTGGGCAGCGAGCCGCGCCTGCTGCGCCCCGCCAACTACCCGCCGGACGCCCCCGGCCGGGGCTGGTGCCTGGCCGAGGCCCGCCACGGCCGGCGCGTGGGGGTGATTAACCTGGAAGGCCGGGTGTTTATGAACCCGCTCGAGGACCCGTACCGAACCGCGGACGAGATCCTGGCCGGGCCCCTGCGCCGGGTCAAGGCCGTGCTGGTGGACATGCACGCCGAGGCCAGCAGCGAAAAGCTGGCCCTGGGCTTCCACCTGGACGGCCGGGTCAGCGCGGTGCTGGGCACCCACACCCACGTGGTCACCGCCGATGAGCGCATCCTGCCCCAGGGCACCGCCTTCCAGTGCGACGTGGGCCACACCGGCCCCTCCCTGTCAGTGATCGGCATGGACCCGGCCGCCGCCACCCAGCGCCTGCGCTCCCTGCGGCCCCTGCCCTTCAAGGTGGCCAGCGGCCCCGCGGCCCTCTGCGCCACCCTGGTGGCCGTGGACGAGGCCACCGGCCGGGCCGCGCGCATAGAGCGCATCAGCGAGCCCCTGGCCTAGCCCCCTAAAAAAGCCAGTTGACAACGCGGAATTTAGGCATATTATTCACTAGCAACACGGCCACCATAGCCCAAACCCTTCGCTAAGCTTGCCGGCAGACCCCGGCTCACCAAGGCAAAAGTTAGGCTACTGGGTTCCGTAAGTCCCGCCTCTGGTTGGCGGGGCGTGCTTATACTTTTTGAGGAGTTTTCGACGATGGGAAAGAATGTGTACGTGGGCAATCTGTCCTTTAACACCAACGAAGAGGGCCTGCGCAGCCTGTTTGCGCAGTACGGGACCGTGGACACGGTCAAGGTGGTCACCGACCGTGACACCGGCCGTTCCCGCGGCTTCGGCTTCGTGGAGATGAGCGATGGCGCCGACCAAGCCATCCAGGCCCTCAACGGCAAGGACTTCGAGGGACGCGCCCTGAAGGTGAACGAGGCCAAGCCTCGCGAGCCCAGGGAGCCCCGCCAGCGCCGCTGGTAGGCCCCGAGCCCACGCGGCTAGCCCAGAGCTAGCCAAAGGTCCCGCTTCGCTCCGGCGAGGCGGGATTTTTTTGGGGGGGGAGGGTGGTTTATTAGGGCAGTAGCTTTCGCAGCCTCTCAGCCAGGACCGGCAGGTCGTCGCGGACGATCTTCCACACCGCGCCTAAGTCCACGCCGAAGTACTCGTGAATCAGGACATTGCGGGTGGCTACGATCTCCGCCCAGGGCACCTCCGGGTGCTGGGCCCGGAACTCGAACGGCAGCTTGGCCGTTGCTTCGCCGATGGTGGCCAGCTTCCACAATACCGAAGATTGTTTTTCCTCGGAACGCTCGAACGCCTCCCGATCCACGCCGGCCATGAAGCCTTGAATGGCCTCGATGCTCTCCAAGATGTGGGCCAGGTAGATGAGGGGGTCCTTTTTCACAGGATAGGCACCTGCTCTTGCAGAATAGGATCGCGCAGGCGGTGGTAAAGGGAGCGGTAGGTGACCACGTCCACCTGGTGGCCCAGCTCACTTTCCAGCTCCAGCTTGAGGTGCGCCAGCGCCAGCAGACTCTTTTCCTCGCCGAACTCCACCAAGAGGTCGAGGTCGCTGCCCGGCGCGGCCTCGCCCCGGGCCATTGAGCCGAACACCGCCGCACGCACCACCGCGTTGCGCCGCAGGATGGGCGCGATGCGCTGGGCCAGCTTCTTGAGGGCAGGCCGATCTTTGAGGGCCGGGCTGTCCACGATGGCGCTCCCTTGCTTGCCGCTTAAAGCTTACCACAGGTGATGGGGGGTTAGGTAAGGACTGACTCCCACCGCGTGTTTAATATTAATGGCATGGCAATAGTTGGCTGACAAGTCGGTACGCACAAAAAAAATACAGCCCCACGCGGAACCAGGTGCTCTCGGTTGGTTCATAACTTAATCCGTTTATACATTAGACGAACCTCGTTTAAATTAGATCAACGATAATTAACTATTAATAATGATGCTACAATTTTTCGCTTAAATTTTTAATGAGCCTTTTGTCTGTAAATTGTAAATATTGTTCGTCCGAGATAGCACACACCGCAACCTGACAAGCAGAAGTACGAAGATCATAAGGGTTATCTTTAATATCGATAATGGCACGCAAAAAAATCATTACAGCTAAAATATTTATGTTAAGTAAGCCAATCCATGTGTGCTTATATTGTTCCCTGAAAGTGTTTATCACTTGGTTTAACCGCAGCCCAATTTCTCCTTCGTTATTGACTTTTATTATTTTATCCTCTGTTCCGGTCAACTTATCTATTGCTAGGCATATGATGCCTCTTATCTTCCCCTCAGGATCCATCCTTTTGCGAAATTGCTCCGATGCCTTGTCTATATTGGCTTTTACTTGTTTTGGGCTGTGGACCCTTTTACATTGAACATTGATAGTTGCATGTTGAAATATGAAATCAACATCGTCGAACCCCGTAATTTGCAGTCCGCTTTTTTTAAGTCTTGCGGCTACTTCTAGCTCAAAAAGGGTGTTTCTAGGTTGGATATTATTCTTGTCGGGGCTTTCCTCCCAGGAATGAAGGGGGCCTTCTAGAATAGACCTCAACTTGCTTATTGGGCGTTCATGACTTTTCAGATACCTAAATTCCTCATGAATGTCTATGAAAGCTAGTGAATCCAATAACGCGGCCCAAACTGTTTGGCTTCCATATTTGGTTTCTAAATCGGCAATCCTACCTCTGTTGTAGTGCTCAACCACCGCCTCGACGATTTTAAGAATTTCCTGAAATCGAGACCCTGAAGTTACTATACCTATGCCTTGGAGCCACTTCTCTGTCTCTTTAAGTTTCTCTAGCTGTTCAGAGAATGTAATCCTTGAAAAATTATGAGACATTTGCATCCCGATAGTTTTTGATTGTTGAATTGATTTTAAATAGTAACTGGTATTCTCCGCAATTGTACTACTATCTGGACGATGCAACTGCCGAAAATTAAAGGGTGTGGCTCCTCGTTTCTCCCCTTGCCTCCGCCCTACAAGAAGTAAATGGAAGCAACTGTGTTCCTTGTCAAGCGGGAAACGGCTGCCAGGGTTTATTGTCGCGCACCATGGCGTTGAGTATGACCAACAGCTTTCGCATGCATGCGACCATGGCGACTTTGAATTTCTTGTTTT
>JBFMFU010000027.1:0-41653 GCA_040751985.1 Thermodesulfobacteriota bacterium
CAAACGTCCCTTGCAACTGTCCGGGTTTAAAGGAAGCAAGGGTATGACGACTAAGACTTCCCTACGGGTTTCATTGGTCCCGAGATCGTGGCAGTCTGCCATACCCTGGTTAGAAACATACTAGATCACCACGTCGCGGCGCGAGAGGCCCCCCTGCCTTAACAACCTCTTTCAGCGCCGCTCCTCGCGATGACAACTATGCTGTAAGGGTGGCCTAGATTTTTTATTACCCGCTCTTTGCCTGAAATGATTGTTGGGCTTCGGGGCAGGCCCCTCAACCCAACCTCCGCGATCTCTGTTTTGCGCCTCTGCTTCTTACCCGCGATTTTCCCCCGCCAACAACACTGGCAGGCACATGGCCTGGGTCAGGCACTGGCGCCAGTCCCAGGCGGCATCGTACCAGCGGCCCAGCTCGTCGGCCCCGGGCGGGGCGGTCAGGGCCTGGGGCGGGTGCTGGGCCAGCCAGGCCCGCACTTCTTCGGGCAGAGCCGCATCCGCCGGCCGGCTCATGCCTGGTGCTCGGGCTGGCAGGAGGGCAGGTCCTTGAGGGCGTAGAGCTGCACCTGGCCCTCCACGCCCTTGAGCAGGGCCTCGAAGCCGCGGCTGACCTTCAGCTCCGGGCCGATCAGGTCCACCACCGCCTGGGAGGCGATGATCTCGCCGCCCTCGGCCTGGGCCTGGATGCGGTTGGTCAGGTTCACCGGCCCGCCCACGATGCCGTACTTGGTGCGGGTGAAGGAGCCGATGTTGCCCACCACCACCTCGCCGGCGTGCAGGCCGATGCCGGTGGCCAGGTCGGGCAGGCCCTCGGCCCGCATCTGCTGGTTGAACTCCTCGGTGGCCCGCCGCAGCTCCAGGGCGCAGCAGACCGCCTGCTCGGCCGCCTGGCGGGGCCCGCTCTCCAGGCTGTCGAAGAAGGCCAAGAGAGCATCGCCCAGGAAGTCCACGATGATGCCCTGCCCGGCGGAGATGACCTCGATGAGCACCGACAAATAGCGGTTGATGATGGTGATGGTCTGCTCCGGGCTCAGGCGCTCGGCCAGGGGCGTGAAGCCGCGCACGTCGGTCATCATGATGGCCACCAGGCGCTTGTCCCCGCCCAGGGCCGTGGCCTCGGGGCGGCTCATCAGGCGGCTGGCCACGTGGGGGTCCACGTAGCGGCTGAAGGTGTCGCGCAGGTAATCCTTCTGCTTGAGCCCCTCCACCATGGTGTTGAAGCTGTCGGCCAGGCGGCGGAACTCGTCGCGGCTCTGGGGCGTGGGCACCTCCACGTAGTCGCCCTGGGCCACCCGCCGGGCCGCCTGGCAGACCGTGCGCACCGAGCCGGCCATCCGGCCCGTGACCACCAAAATGATCAGCACCACCAGCACCAGCACCACGGTGCCGGCCACGATGTAGTGGGTCATGAAGCGGATGATGGGCGCCAGCACCTTCTCGCCACGGGCGAAGAGCACCAGGGTCCAGGGCGCCTCCTTGAGGCGAAAGAAGCCGGCCACCTCGTGGGCCGGGTGGCCGGGTCCGTAGAGGGTGCCGGCCGGCTTGGTGAGTAGGCCCTCCAGCACCTTCAGCTCGAAGGGGTCGCCCTTTTCGCCCAGGCGCTCCAGGCGGGGGCCGCTGCCGCCCTGGGCCAGCACCCGGCCGGTGCCGTCCACCAAAAAGGCGCGCTCGCTCTTCCACTGCTCGAAGACCCGGAGCCCCTCCAGCAGGTAGCTGAAGCGCATCACCACCTCCAGCCGCCCGGTGATCTGGTTCTCGGGGTCCATGAGGTCGAAGACCAGGGACACCGTCTGCTGGCCGGAGTTGGTGTCGTAGCGGGGGTTGCTCACCTTGCTCAGGGTCACCCGGTGCATGCCCCGGGCGGCCCAGCCGCCCATGCTGCCGCCGCGGCCGCCCATCATGGGCCGCGGGCTCTCCGCGGGGCCCAGCCAGGTCAGCTTGACCCTGGCCACGCCGGGCAGGCTGCCCAGGTGGCTCTCCCACTCGCTGATGGTGTTCTGGGACAGCCCCTCCAGGGTGTTGAGCAGCTCCGAGGCCTCGCCGGGCTGGGCCAGGCGCATGTCGATGGAGTGGGCCGCCCGCTGCAGGCCCAACAGGGAGGTCTGCCGCAGCTGGTCCATCAGGTAGCCGCGGGCGTAGAAGAAGCCGGCCACGCCCAGGGCCACCAGCAGCAGCGTCACCGGCAGCAGCAGGTAGAAGATCAGGCGCAGGCGCAGGCTGGAGAAGCCCCTGCCCTTCAGACCTACGGTGCACGATGTTTCCACCGGTCGCTCCTTGGGCCGCGCCGCCGCCTCAGGCCTTGCGCAGCACCCGCTCGTCCCCCACCCGCATGGTCAGCTGGCTGGTGTCGAAGTGCTCCAAGAGCGGGATGAGGTACTTGCGGCTCAGTCCGGTCAGCTCCTTGAACTGGGCCGCGTTTATGCGGCCGTGCTCCTGCAGGTGCTCCACCAGGCGCTTTTTTATCTCGGCCAGGGCCTGGGCGTGGTAGTAGAGGTCCTCCTTGATCTTGACCAGCACCCCGTCGTTGACCAGCACCCCCAGCACCTGGCGGGCCTGGGCCGGGTCCACGTCCCCGGTCAGCTCCTTGAAGTAGGGCGGGGTCAGGCCGGCCTCCTGATAGATGCGGGCCCAGCTCTCGCGCAGGGCCTTGTCCTGGCCGGCCAGCTTCACCTGGTGCTCGGCCAGGCGCAGCAGGTCCTTGTCCGACACCACCGCGCCCTGGCCCTCCAGGCGGCGCAGCAGGTGGGCGAAGAGCTTGGCCTCGCCGCCGGGGATCAGCCGGTTCTTCAGCTCCTCGCGGGGCATGCCCGGCTTCAGAGGGTTGGCGCGGTGGTAGTCGGCCAGCATCTTGCGCAGGCGGCTGGCCAGTTCCTCCTGCACCGCCCCGGCGACCATGCGGCCGCCCTCTTTGTCATAGCGCACCAGCTCCTGGGCCGAGAGCATCTCAGCCACCAGGCCCTCCAGCTCCTTGGGCCCCAGGCCCATGAGCCGGGGCAGCTCGGCCGCGGTGAGCCCCGCGGCCCCGGCCTGGCGGGCGTGCACCATCACCCGCTCCCGGGGCGAGCCGCGCTGCAAGGTCTTGAGGTCGGCCATGACCTCGGGCCGGCCCCGCCTGCGGCGGCCGGGGTGGGGGTGCAGGATCACCCCGCCGGCGATGGTGGTCACCGGCGAGTAGGAGCGCAGCACGTAATGGTCACCGGCCATCACCGCCACCGGCGCCTCCAGGCGCACCTGGGCCAGGGCCTCCTGGCCCGGCCCCAGCTCGTCGCGGTCTAAGAGCAGCACCCGGCCCAGCACCTCGGCGGCGCCGGTGTGCAGGCGGATGGGCGCCCGGTGCTTGAGCGGCCGGGCCATGCTGGCCAGGGTCTGCACCTCCAGGTCCAGCCACAGCGAGGGCTGCAGCCCGCCCGAGGTGGCCAGCACGTCGCCGCGCTCCACCTGGGCCTTTTCCACCCCCTGCAGGTTCACCGCCGTGCGCTGGCCCCGGCGGGCCTCGTTCACCTCGGCGTTGTGCACCTGCAGGCCGCGCACCTTGGCCGCCAGGCCGCGGGGGTAGACCGTGATCTCCTGGCCCACCCGCACCACCCCGCCGATGGCGGTGCCGGTGATCACGGTGCCGAAGCCCTTCATGGTGAAGACCCGGTCCACCGGCAGGCGGAACAGCCCCGCGGACGACTGCTCGGCCAGCTCGCCCACCAACGCGGCCAGGGCCTGCTTCAGTTCCTCGATGCCCTGGCCGGTGACGCTGGAGACCGGGATGATGGGCGCGCCCTCTAAGAAAGTGCCGGACACGTACTCGGCCACGTCTTCGGTGACCAGCTCCAGCCACTCGGCGTCCACCATGTCGATCTTGGTCAGCACCACCAGGCCCCGCCTGACCCCCAGCAGCCGGCAGATGTCCAGGTGCTCGCGGGTCTGGGGCATCACCCCCTCGTCGGCGGCGATGACCAGGGCCACCAGGTCTATGCCCGCCGCGCCGGCCACCATGTTCTTGACGAACTTCTCGTGGCCGGGCACGTCCACTAGCCCCAAGCGCTGGCCGCCGGGCAGGTCCAGGTGGGCGAAGCCCAGCTCGATGGTGATGCCGCGGGCCTTTTCCTCCTTGAGGCGGTCGGTGTCTATGCCGGTGAGAGCCTTGACCAGGGAGGTCTTGCCGTGGTCGATGTGGCCGGCGGTGCCCAGGACGATCTGCTTCATTGACGGCGGCCTCGCTGAGGGTGCGGTTTTCTTGCTTGTCCTTCAACTATATGGGCCGGTGCGCAAGGCCGTCAAGCAAAGGGCCGGGGGCGGCGGGGCCTCTTTACCACACTATAAATGGCATATAACATTTTAGTGTGGTAAACTGATGTCAGGAGAGTCCACATGGTCCTAAAAGAGTTACAGCAAGAAAACGCCGCCTACTACCTGCAGCGCAAGCGGGAGCTGGCCGGGGCGCTGCTGCTGACTCCAGCCGGCTCCCTGTGCCGCCGGCTGGTGCATGGCCGGGAGTTTTGGTATCTGCGGCAATACGCCGGCGGCAACCGCCGGCGCGAGCTGTACCTGGGCCGGGCCGGCGAGCCCCTGCTGGAGGCAGTGCGCGGCCGCCAACAACGCCGGCCCAAACTCTTGGGCGACCTTTCCCAGGCCAAGCAGGCCCTGCGGGTGCTGGGCTACAAGGAGGCGGAGGTGAACCGGGAAGAGCTTAACCCGACCCTAAAGAAGCTGATCGCCGCCCTTGATCGCGAAGGCTTGTGGGACGCGGGCATGGAGCTGGTGGGAAGCTGGTGCTTCAAGGTCTACCAGAATTATCTGGGCGTGGAGTTCTTTCCCTTCCGCACCGTGGACATAGACCTGGCGGTGCGGCTGCCTTACGAGGGGGGAAAAAAGGATGTGGGGGCGCTGCTAAAGTCCCTGGGCTTTGAGGAGCGCTTCAACGTCGCTGACGGCACCATCTCCTATCACGGCGGAGAGTTCATGGTGGAGTTCATCCGGGCCCGCAAGGGCTCGGGCGCCCGCGCCCAGCGCCCGCAGGTGCCCGGCCTGGGGCTGGCTCCGGTGCCCGTGGCCTACCTGGACCTCTTGCTGGACAATCCTCTGACCCTACAACTGAAAGGCGTGGGCAAAGTGACCGTGCCCCACCCGGCGGCCTTCTTCCTGCACAAACTTCTGGTGGCCGCCGCCCGCCGGGAGCCGGCCAAGCGGGAAAAGGACTTTCGCCAGGCCGCGGCCACGGCCAAGGCGGTGGCCATGGATGAGGCTATGCTGGCCGCGGCTCAGGGCATTTGGCAGGGCCTGCCCAAGGCCTGGCAAAGGAGGATCGGGCAGTCCCTCAAACAGGCGCAGGCCGTGCTGGAGGCGGATGCCGCGCCGGCCCTGGACCTCTGGCGGCTCCTGGCCGGGGCCTGAGGCCTCTCGCTGTTACCACACCAAAATCCAGTTTGCGGGTTATAGTGTGGCAAATGTCGGCGGGGCCGGCCAAGGCTGCGCGGGCCGGCCCGAAAATGACCCCGACATTGCCTTTTCCGAGACAGGCCGTATCATAGTTAATAGTTATTCGCAGCTTTGTCCGTTGGGGTTAAGGGTTGGGCCGGGTCAGCGGGTGCGCGGCAGAGGCCGGGCGCCCTTGCTCTGCACCTGGGATGAGGACCGGTTCGATAGCAAGGAGCGTTTCGGAGACATGGCTACTAAAAAATGGTCCTTGGCCGCCAGCCTGGCCTGGGGCGCGCTTTCCCTGGTGGCGGCGTCATGGTTATGGTGCTCGCCGGCCGGCGCCCAGATCAAAGACTATTACTATGACCAGGACCGGGGCGACTACATCATGCGGCCCGAGCCCCTGGTGCAGAAGTACCTCAGCCATCAGGAGGTGGTCAAAAAGGCCCAGGCCGGCGACGAAGAGTCCCAATATCAACTGGGCCGGGATTACCTGGAGGGGGTGGTGGTGCCCCAGAGCTTCGAGCGGGCCCGCTACTGGTTCTACCGGGCGGCCCGGCAGGGAAACCACGAGGCGCAGTTTGCCCTGGGCGACATGCTCGACACCACCGAGTACGGCATGCTGGACAAGGTGCAGGCCTACTTCTGGTACAGCCTGGCCTACGCGGGCGGCGTGGCCCAGGCGGTCAACCGGCGGCTGCACCTGGCCGACCGCATGAGCCAGGAGGAGATCAGAAGGGCCCAGGACCTGCAGGCGGGCTGGATGGCCGTCAAGGAAAAAACCGGCCCGGCAGCGCCGGCCAAGCCTTAGCGGCATCTGAAGCCAGCGCCCCGGCTGAGCAGAGCCTTGGCTCGGCTTTAGTCAGGGCGCGGCTTCTTACAAATCCGTTCCGCTGTGTTAGTTCCCTACCGCCTGTGGTTAGGTGCTATCATTAACGTTTTTGCTTTCCTAGCGCCTTTCGTTTATACGTGCGGGCGCTAGAAATCGACGATAAATGAAGTAAGGGATAAAAGGTAAAAATGAGTTAATTCGGCAAGATAAATATATGTGGCCGCCAAAGTGTGTGGTTTACAACCGCTTCCTTCTTTACAAACTATTTGCCTCAGTTCCGAGAACAGTTATACTGCCCTCAGTATTTATGATGGGAGGTGTTTTATGTCTTATTACGAAGATTTCTTAAACTCAATAAAGCACATGGAAGAAGCGGCCAGCCTTAGCGCTAGACTACAACAGGCAATGACCGTTTCGGAGATGGCCGCGCAACAATTTGATGAAATGAAGATATCTGCCTATGAATGTTTCGGGTCAGTGGCAAAAGCCGCCGAAAGATATAGAATACAGAATGAGCAGATAATAAAATTAGCTTTTGGATTAGAAAATATCTCTGAAAACATAGACACCGTAGGAAACTTACTAAAGATAGCAGACCCGTTTAGCGACATACAAAAATTCAGCCTGACCGAATCACTAAAAAGCGTCATGATGACGGCCCGAGACTTATTTGATTACGAAACAGTAAATGATATTGAGCGCAGCATGGGTATCCAGCAAGCCGTGCTGGCTAGAAGAGCACTAGAAAACAATCCGATTTTAAAAAGCCTAGAAAGGGCTTCCCTCTCAGTAGCAGGGGTTTTCGACAAAGCACTTTTTATTGATTATATATTTAAACCTACCTACCATTCCTCCCTGGGGCCCGCATTTATCAAGCAACGTTTTGATATAAACCTTACTAAACCTTTTTATAATAATTGGTTCCCCAGAACTTTCGCTGGCAGAATATTGAGCGAAATCTTAGGTGACACCGAGCTAACAGAAGAATCAAGCTTTAATCAGTTGGAAGACAAACTTACTCATGGTGCCGAAAAGGTAGAGTTCGACAAGGCGAAATTATATTGTATCTTAGGAATCCTTTTCTCAGCAGCCTTGTTTTTAATAGGCCACATCAATTCTAAATCTGACAAAAACGACATAATTAAAAGTCAAGAGCATACAAGGAAAGTAATCGAAGCTAGAATAGAATCTCTTGGGAAAAAAATCAATAAACGGATAGATCCTAACCAGAAGAAATTTATTTATTGTCACCTCTTGCGGCCGGTTTCATTAAGAGAAGAACCTTCCGCCCTGTCAAAACCATTGGATTTTTTACATCCGGGGCAGAAGTTTAGGCTACTAAGATACCATCGAGATTGGGCACTCATAGAAACAATAGACTACAAAAACCCCAGTACACTTGTTGGGTGGATCGGCGCTAATAATATAAAAATATTACCCAGGATCACAAAATAAAACTTTCTGTTTAATCCAAAAAAAGCGGGGCCGGTCGGCCCCGCTTTTTTGCGTGTTTGCTGTGCAGCCGGCTACTTCTTGACCCACCTCTTGCGCAGGCGGCCCACCAAGAGCAGCCCCGAGCCCATCAGGAGCATGCTGGCCGGCTCGGGCACCTGGCCGCCGGGCGGGTCGTTGATGAAGGAGTCGCTCTGGACGCCGGCGATGGAGACCACGTGCAGGCCGACCATGAAGTCCCGGTCGTTCAGGCCCGCCACCAGGGAGTTGATGGCGGCAGCCGAGGAGAAGTTCAGCAGCAGGCTGAGGCTCTCGCCGGGGTTGATGCCGTAGGTGGGCGAGGGGTTGGTGGACTCGGTGGCCAGGGCCGCAAAGGAGGTCTTGAAGCCGTAGGCGTCGCCGCCGGGCAGGCTGCCCGGGTGGGCGCCGGGTAAAAAGGTGACCAGGCCCACGTTGAGATCGTTGCGGATGTCCATGCTGCCCACCAGGCTCAGGGCGTCGTAGAAGTAGATCTCCGCCACCACCGATTGCAGGACGCTCTGGTTGGTGAACCTGAACAGCAGGGTGTCCGTGTCGAACTGGGATATATCCAGCACCACGTTCACCTGGTCGCCCACCGGCGAGTTGTCGGTGATGCGGCTGAAGGTCAGGCTGATGCTGCTGAAGCTGTCGGCCAGGGCCGGGGACCAGGCAGCCAGGCTCAGCAGCAAGGTTAAGGCGACGATCAACTTTTTCATGACACCGACCCCCTTATTGCCAAGGGTGAGTTTTAAGAGCCGGTCCCAGCAAAAAGCCCGGTGCGGCGCTGACTGAGGCCTGCGGCCCCACCCCGCCGACCGGGACGTGCACTCGCACTCCGCCGGACCCTGCCCCGCATGGTATCGCTTTCAGTAATGATTTTCGGCCCGGCTTATTGGTCTTGTATTTAGGTTAAAGCCATTTTTGCCCCAGCGCCACAATTTTTTTTGCCTGCGCGGCAGCCTCGACAGCGCCCCTCCACGCGCGCGGCGAGCCCCAGAAACCCAGGCCCTACCGCGGGCCGGCGCCGCCGCCCGGGACGCATGCCTCCGAGATCCGCCTAGCTACAGGCAGGCCTGGAAGACCTTGCGGAAGTGGAAGCCATAGACGGCAAAAGTCATGGCCATGGGGAAGAGCAGAGGCCGCCGGAACAGGGACCAGAAGAACAGCTTCCAGTATTGCCAGCGGGCCCGGTCCTTGACCCCCAGCACCACCAGGGTCTTGGGGAAGGCCCAGGCATAGCCGGTGTGCAGGCGTATATAACGGGCATGAAAGCGCGACCGGTTCTTTTGCTGGGGGCGGTACTCCCGCAGATAGGCCCGCACCCGGTCGAAGTACGGCTTGGGTGAGTAGATGCCCCGGATGATCTGGCTGTAGCCCTCGGACAAGGCCTCCAGGCCCATCATGGGCTGGATGTTGGTGGAAAGGTCGGTGTTGTCGCCGGTGGCCTCCTGGACCAGGCGGCCTTCCTGGGCTATGCGCTGGTAGAGCCGGCTGCCTCGGGGCGCGTTGAGCAGCCCCACCATGGCCGTGACGATCCGGCTGTTCTGGATCAGCTCGATCTGCTTGTCAAAGACCGAGGGGGGGTCGTGGTCGAAGCCCACGATGAATCCGCCGCGCACCTCCAGGCCGAAGCTCTGTATTTTCTTTACGCAGGCCACCAGGTCGCGGTTGCGGTTCTGCAGCTTGCTGCACTCGGCCAGGCTGTCCTCGTTGGGGGTCTCGATGCCCACGAACACGCCGTCAAACCCGGCCCGCACCATCATGGTCATCAGCTCCTCGTCGTCGCTCAGGTCGATGGAGGCCTCGGTGGAGAGGATAAAGGGGCGCCGGTGCTGCTGCATCCAGGCGGTGATGGCCGGCAGGACCTTCTTCTTTAGCTTGACCTTGTTGCCGATGAAGTTGTCGTCCACGAGGAACAGGGCGCCCCGCCAGCCCGCGGCCCGCAGGCTCTCCAGCTCGGCCAGGACCTGGGCGGTGGATTTGGTGCGCACCTTGCGACCGAACAGGGTGGTTATGTCGCAGAACTCGCACTGAAAGGGGCAGCCCCGGGAGTATTGCAGGCTCATGGAGGCGTAGCGCCTGAGCTTGAGCAGGCCCCACAGGGGCGGGGGGGTGCTGACTAGGTCGGGGAACTGGTCCGCGGTGTATATAGGCTGGGCCTGGCCGGCGGCCAGGTCTTGCAGGAACCTGGGCAGGGTGACTTCGGCCTCGCCCAGCACAAAGTGGTCCACGCCGTGGAAGTCCTGGTAGCCGGTGGTGAACAGCGGCCCTCCGGCCACCACCTTGACCCCCTTTTCGCGGCAGCGGTCCACCACCCGCTGCACGGACTTCTTCTGGATGGCCATGGCGCTGATGAAGGCATAGTCCGCCCACTCCAGGTCGCGGTCCAGCAGGGGCTCCACGTTCTCGTCGACCAGCTTTATCTCCCAGGTCCCTGGGAGCATGGCCGCCACGGTCAGCAGCCCCAGGGGCGGGTGCAGGGCCTTCTTGGTGATGAATTTCAGGGCGTGTTTAAAGCTCCAGAAGGTCTCTGGACTCTGGGGGTAAATCAGAAGGGCTTTCATCTTAACCCCGATTCTAAACCCTGAACTATGCGGCCGCCGCCGCATTCATCCTTAGTCTTGGGTTTTGCAAGTGGTTGAGCACGCAAGCTCAGGGGGATTTCGGCGGGCAAACGTAAATGCCTCAATTATGGATTTAGATCATAGACTATAGGTCTTTTAGCGCTGGCGCCACTTTTATTTCGGCCCGGAGGCGGCCCCGCCCCTCCGGCCCCGGCTTGTTAAGCGGCCCGGCGACCGGCATAATTAGCCCCATGTCTGAGCCCGACCCCGGCGTGATCCTGGCCCTGGACGTAGGCGAGCGGCGCATCGGCCTGGCCGTGAGCGACCCCCAGGGGCTGACCGCCCGGCCTTTGGCCGTGCTGGCGCGCCGGGGCCGCGACGCGGACGTGGCCGAACTGGGCCGCATCGCCGCGGCCCAGGGCGCATCGCGCCTGGTGCTGGGCCTGCCCCGCCGCCTGGACGGCGGCCTGGGGCCCGCGGCCCAGCGCATCCTGAGCCTGGGCCGGCGCCTGGAGCGCCGCCTGGGCCTGCCGGTGGAGTTCGTGGACGAGGCCCTGTCCACGGTGGAGGCCCAGGAGGTGCTCCTGGCCGCGGACCTCAGCCGGTCCCGGCGCAAGCAGGTGGTGGACCAGGCCGCGGCGGCGGTGATTCTGCGGCGCTATCTGGCCGGCAACAAGGAGCGCGCATGAGGCGGCTGCAGGTGGTGATCCTGGGCGTGGTGCTCTTGGCGGCGCTGTTGGCCGGCGGCCTGTGGGCGGGCAAGGTCTGGCTGCTGGCCCGGCCGGCCGGCGCGCCGGGCCCGGCCCAGGTGGTGGAGATACCCAAGGGCGCCGGCCTGCAGCGCATTGCCGAGCTGCTGGCCAAAGCCGGGGTGGTGCAGCACGCCCAGCTCTTTTTGCTGGCCGCCTTCATCACCCAGGACGACGGCCGCATCAAGGCCGGCGAGTACGAGCTTTCCCCGGCCATGTCTAACGCCGCCGTGCTGGAGCACCTGCGCCAGGGCCGGGTGAAGCTGCACGCCATTCTGCTGCCCGAGGGCTTCACCCTGCGCCAGATCGTGGAGCGCCTGGCCAGCTTCCGGGTGGTGCAGCCCTCGGCGGCCCAGGAGCTGGCCCAAGACCCGGCCTTCCTGGGCTCCCTGGGCATCAAGGCCCCCGGCCTGGAGGGCTACCTGTTCCCGGACACCTACCGCCTGCCCCGGGAGTACGGCCCCCGGGCCGCCTTTGCGGCCATGGTGCGGCGCTTCCAGCAGGTCTGGCAGCCCCTGGCCCCGGCCGCCCAGGCCCAAAAGCTCAGCCGCCTGCAGGCGGTGACCCTGGCCAGCATCATCGAGAAGGAGACCTCCCTGGACCGCGAGCGGCCCCTGGTCAGCGCCGTGTACCACAACCGGCTGAAGCGGGGCATGCCCCTGCAGGCCGACCCCACCGTCATCTACGGCCTGGGGCCGCAGTTCGACGGCAATCTGACCCGGGACCACCTGGAAAAGGACACCCCCTACAACACCTACACCCGCCCCGGCCTGCCGCCGGGGCCCATCTGCTCGCCGGGGGCGGCCAGCCTCAAGGCCGCGGTGCTGCCGGCCGAGGTCCCCTACCTGTACTTCGTGGCCAAGGGCGACGGCAGCCACGTGTTCAACGTCAGCTACGAGGCCCACCGCCGGGCGGTGAACCTCTACCAGCGCCGCGGCCGCAAGGCAGCGGCCGCCGCGGCCGCGGCCCCGGCCCCGGCCAAACCCTAGGCGGCGCGGGCCGTGGGCGCGGCGCGGCGCGGCTGGGCGTTCTGGCTGCCCAGGGTGCTGGTGGTGATGTTCGCCGCCTCGGTGTACCTGCCCCTGCCCCGCTACCTGGAGGGCCTCAGCCGCGAGGAGCTGGTGCTCTGGCTGGCCCGGCTGCTGTGGGTGCTGGGCCTGCCCCTGGCCCTGGCGGCCGCGGCCTGGCTGCTGTGGCGGCTGCGCCACCGGCGGCGCTAGGGGCCCAAAAACAGCCGCCCCCGGCGGGGGCGGCTGACTGCGCTTGGCCCAGGGGGCGGGCTAGCCGGCCACGGCCAGCTTGTAGCCGTTGGCCACCGCGTCCACGATCTCCAAGGCCTCTTGGCGGTAGGCGTCCATGATGTAGGGCAGGCCCGTGACCTGGGCCGCCTCCGGGGTGAGGCAGGCCAGGTCCCGGCGGCTCATCAGGTCCACCCGCCACTTGCGCGCCCCGGCCATGAGCTGCTGCAGGCCCACCCTGAGCTTCTCGCTGGCGGTGTAGATGCCCACCGCGCCCAGGGGCAGCTTCTTCACCTCCTTGGCCCCGAAGCGCTTCTTCAGCTCCTCGTAGGACACGAAGATCTCCTCCACGCTCTGGCCGTACCTGCCCACGGTGCTGGGCAGGCCGCCGTCCTCGCCGGCCAGCCAGCGGCCGATGTTCTTGCCCACCATGCCCGGGATCATCAGGGCCCGGCCCATGCACACCGCCTTGCAGTAGGGCGCGCCCAGGGACAGGGCCTTGAAGATGTGGTCCTCGGCCGAGAAGCCGCCGGCGAAGGCGATGTCCGGCACCCAGGCCCCCTTCTTGGCCAGGCGGTCGCAGAGCTCCCAGGCCATGGAGTGCAGGTACAAGGCCGGCACGCCCCACTCGGCCATCATGCGCCAGGGGCTCATGCCGGTGCCGCCGGGGGCCCCGTCGATGGTCAACAGGTCGATCCTGGCGTCCGAGGACCAGCGGATAGCCATGGCCAGCTCGCGCATGGGGTAGGCCCCGGTCTTGAGCGTGACCCGCTTGGCCCCCAGGGCGCGCAGGCGCTCCACCTCGGCCATGAAGCCCTCCTGGTCCACGAAGCCCAGGCGGGAGTGGCGCTCGAACTCCTTGATGGCCCCGTCCTGGTAGGCGGCCTGCACGGGCTTGCTGTCCGGGTCCGGGGTGACGATGTAGCCGCGCCGCTTCAGCTCCTGGGCCCGCTCCAGGCTGTTCACCTTGATCTCGCCGCCGATGCACTTGGCGCCCTGGCCCCACTTGAGTTCAATGGTCTCCACGCCCAGCTTTTCCAGCACGTACTCGGCCACGCCCAGGCGGGTGTCCTCCACGTTCATCTGCACCAGGATGTCGCCGTAGCCCTCGTCGTAATGGCGGTAGGCCTCCACCCGGCGGCGCATGTCCGGCGCCTCCTTGACCTTGCCCTTCTTGTCGAACTCCAGCTCCGGGTCGATGCCGCAGACGTTCTCGCCGCAGACCAGGCTGATGCCGGTGATGGCCGCGCCCACGGCGAAGTGCTCCCAGTTCTTGCGGGCGATCTCGGTGGAGCCCAGGGCGCCGGTGAACATGGGTATCTTCTGCTTGATCTTGTGGGTGGCGCCGAAGAAGGTCTCGGTGTTCACCGCCGGGAAGGTGGCCTGGTCCGGGTTGGCCGCCACGCCCTCGGCGCCCAGGGCGTAGCCCATGATCTGCAGGTGGGAGTAGTCCACCGGGTAGTTCTTGTCCGCGCCGGCGGTTATCTCGCCGAAGGGGGCCGGGTAGAGCAGCTCCCGTCCGCGGAAGGTGGCATTGAACAGATCGCAGTTGCCCTTGCAGCCGTCCACGCAGCGCGAGCAGATGCCCGACTGGGGGGCCACGCTGCGGGAGCGGTTTTTGGTCTGCAGGGCCTCGTTGGCGTTGGGCTGGTGCAGGTTCATGGCACTCTCCTTAGCGACTGGGGTTACCCCGGCGCCGGGACGCGGCCGGCCGGCCGGCATAAAAAATTTTAGTTATACTGTACGGCAACTATTGCCTTGTCGCATAAGCCGGCCTTGGTTGTCAATCCCAAAATCCATAAAACTGTCAGTTAAACTATTTGTAATGGCTACACAAATAAAAATCACGTCCGGAACAGCGGGTTTAATCCCGGCACTTTAAATTTCATTAATTTGCCATAATACGGCAATATTGCCTTTTTTAATCCTTTAATTAGCACAATCAACGGCAGGGGCCGCTATTTTTTGCTTGCTTACTTCTGTTAGCCTTGCTTACAGTTTTTCGAAATGAATGGGGCGTCGCCCCAGGGCGCACCTAGCGGCCACTAATTCAGTTTTACTAATGCATAGCAGAGTAGTGTCCCAGGGGCGCCCCCTCACCTGCCGCGTGGAGGTGCCTGATGCTGGCCAGAAAGTTGGAGGTGGATGCGCAGCCCCAGCCGCAGCCCCGGCCGGCCCCCTCGCCAGGGCCCCGGACCCTGGCCGAGCCGGCCGGCCGCAAGCTGACCCTGCTGGTGGATGAAGGCGGCTATCTGGCCTCCGGCAACCTGGAGGCGGGCCGCTTTTTCGGTTTTGACGCCGGGCGGGCCGCCGGCCGTCTGAACCTGTTGGAGGTCATCGCGCCCCAGGAGCGGCACCTGGCCGCCGGCGAGTTGGGCCGCTGCCTGCGCCAGGGCCAGGAGGCCTGCCTGACCTACACCCTGGTGCACCAGGACGGCCGCCGCTTCCCGGCCCGGCTCAGCTCCCAGCCCCGGCTCTGCGCCGGCCGGCCGGTGGGCATGTTCATCTGCCTGGAGTTCTAGCCTGGTTGTTTAGGTGAATCCGGGCGCTAATCCCGAATCTTGATCCAGAGCAGGCGGGCCGGCTCCTGGCCGGGGTTCTGCCACTCCCGGGGGGAGTTGGTGGTGAAGTAGACCAGGTCGCCGGGGCGCAGGCTGTGGGTCTGCTCGCCCACCGTGGCCTGCAGGCGGCCGGCCAGCAGATAGCCCATCTCCTCCTGCCGGTGCTCGAACAGGTGCCGGGGCAGCCGGGCCCCGGGCGCGATCTCCACCAGATACGGCTCGGCCTTGCCCGGAAACTCCACCGGGGTCAGCAGACGCACCTCCACCCCCTGGCTGGGCAGGCCCGGCAGGTGCAGCAGGGTGGCCTCGGCCGCCGGCCGGTGCAGCCAGCCCTTGGGCGGGGCCGCGGCCTGGAACAGGTAGGCGATGTCCACGCCCAGCACCTCGGCCATCTTCAGCAGGGCCGGCAGCGAGGGGTAAATCTGGCCGCCCTCCACCTGGCTGATGGTGCTGGGGGTCACCCCCACCCGCCGGGCCAGTTCGCTCTGGGACAGACGGCTCTTCAGGCGCAGGCCCCTCAGCTTGGGGCCCAGGTCCAGGGGGCCGCCGCCCCTCTGCTCGCGTCCGAAGCTCACGCTCAGGTCCCGGCTCCAGTAGGTGTGGGGCTCGTGCAGGTGCTCCAGGGGGCGGCGGTCGGCCTTGAGGATGCTCAGGCTGGTGGTGCCCCGCTTGATGGACAGCTCGATCACCACCTGGGCGATCTGGTTGATCTGGGCCCGCAGGCGCGGGGAGTGGGCCTCCTTCTCCAGCACCCAGTAGGCCACCGTGTTCAGCTCATACAGCCGGGGGCAGGAGTGGGAGTAGAAGGTGGCTATCTTGTCCTCGCCGCCCCACAGCTCCTGCATGCCGGTGAGGCTCTCGAAGATGAAGCGCACCTCGCCGCTCAGCTCGCCGTGGCTGCGGTAGAGCACCTCGGCCACGTTATCCATCACCGCCGGCTCCTCTACCGGCATGATGCGGCAGGGCGGCTGGCCGGTCTGCTCGTAGAAGCGGGTGAAGGTGTCGCTGCCGGCGCCCTTGCCCCAGGTGAAGCAGTCCAGCACGGTCAGATGCGGCCCGTAGGCCAGGGCGCCCAGCTTGTCCAGCAGGTTCTTGGGCGAGCGGTCGAAGCTCACGTAGATCAGGGGCCGGCCCTGGTCTTGGGAGGCCTGCAAAAAATTCAGGCAGAAGACCATGGCCAGGGAGCCGGCGTCGTCGTGCCAGACGACGTTGTCGCCGATGTACAGGCCGCCCAGGAGCTGGTCCAGCTCCGACACCCCCGAGGATATGCGCGCGGCGTTTTCCATCTCCGCTCCGCCCGGTCCAGACTGTTTGTTTCCCAAACTTTTAGCACATAACCCCGCCGTACACCATGGGCTGCCAGAGGCCGGGGCGCACGAACTAGTAATCAAATGCAACTTAGTTGTGTTATTATCGAATTAGGCGAGTGTAGCGCCCAATGGCCGCCAGCATTTGAAGCGCAGGCCATCTTTGTTCCCCCAGGCGGCGCACCCAGTCGGACAGCCGCCAAGCTACCAAGGAGGCGCATTGGAGGGGGTCCGCCGCTTCTTCGCCAATATGAAGCTCTCCGTCCGCCTGGGCCTTGGCTTCGGCCTGGTGCTGGCCCTGCTGGCCGTGGTGGGCCTGTTCGGCCTGTACACCCAGGGCCGCCTGTCTGATCTCAACCGCAAGCTCTACGAGCACCCCTTCGCGGTCAAGAGCGCCGTCCTGACGCTGGAGACCGACATCCGCAACATCCAACGCAGCATGAACGCCCTGCTGGACGCCACCAACGCCTCGGCGCGCAACGCGGCCCTGGGCCAGGTAAAGCTCTTTGAGGGCGAGGCCCTGAAGGCCTTCCAGACCATCGAGGCCCGCTTCCTGGGTCCGCGGGTCATGTACCTGAAGGCCAAGGGCCTGTTCGAGGCCTGGCGTCAGACCTGCGAGCAGGCGCACGGTCTGCTCCGCGCCGGCAAAAAGGCCTCGGCCGAGGCCGTCAACCAGAATGAGAGCCGCCAGCAGGCCCGGCTGGTGGTGCTGGCCCTGCGCGACATACGCGACTTCGCCGACAACATGGCCGCCAGCGTCTGGACCGAGACCCAGGCCGCCCGCCGCCAGGCCCTGGTGCTGATGTGGGTCTTCATGGGCGCGGCCGTGCTGCTGGGCGTGGGCTTCGCCGTGTTCATCACCCGCTCGGTGTCCGGCCCGGCCCGGCAGATCGCCCTGGACGCCAAGGCCCTGGCCAACGGCGACCTCAAGCACCTGATCGCCTACCAGAGCGAAAACGAGATCGGCCAGACCGCCCACAGCCTGCGCCGGATGCTCTCCGGGGTCATCGGCGAGGGCCAGTCCATCAAGCACGGCCTGCAGGTGCCCATGTGGACCGCGGACCGGGACCAGACCATCACCTACCTCAACCCGGCCGCCGCGCGCATCGCCGAGGCCGTCACCGGCCTGCCTGAAGACAAGATCGTGGGCCGTCTCAAGGTGTCCCAGGCCCTGCCCGACCGGGACGGCCTGATGAGCCAGATGGCCGGCAAGAGCCTGGAGATGGACGGCCAGGGCACGGCCGAGGTCTCCTTCACGGTGGAAGGCCAGGAGATGATCCTCCTGGAGAGCACCTCGCCCCTCACGGACCTGGAAGGCCACCTGATGGGCGTGATGGGCGTGGGCGTGGACATCACCGAGCGCAAGCAGGCCGGCCAAAAACTCTCAGAGAGCGAAGAGCGCCTGCGCACCCTGATGGAAGAGAGCTTCGACGGCATCTTCCTGCAGAGGGGGGGGACCATAGTCTTTGCCAACCAGCGGCTGCACCGGATGCTGGGCTACCAGGACGGGGAGCTGGTGGGCAAGGAGCATTGGCTGGTCTACCACCCCGACTATCAAGAGCTGACCCGGCGGCGGGCCCTGGCGCGCATGCGCGGGGAAAAGGTCGTCTCCGACTACGAGGTGAAGCTGCTGCGCAAGGACGGCGCCAGCTTCGCGGCCGAGGTCCGGGCCAAGCCCATCACGGTGATGGGGGAGCCCGGCATCCAGGTGTGGCTGCGCGACATCACCGAGCGCAAAGAGGCCGAGCAGGTCCGCCAGGAGCGCGAGGCCGAGCTGGCGGCCATCTACGAGAACGCGCCGCTGATCATGCTGCTGGTGGATCAGGAGCGGCGGGTGCTCAGGATCAACGGCTTCGGGCAGCAGTTCGCCGGCGCGCCCGAGAGGGAGCTGATCGGCCTGCGCGGCGGCGAGGCCCTGCGCTGCCTGAACGCCCTGGACGACCCGGCCGGCTGCGGCTTCGGGCCTGAGTGCGGCCAGTGCACGGTGCGCCGCACGGTGGTGGACACCCTGGAGACCGGCCAAAGCCACCACCTGGTGGAGGCCAGCCTGCCCTTCATGGTGGAAGGCAAGCCCACCGAGATATTCTTCCTGGTCTCCACCACCCGCATAAGCGTGGCCGGCAAGCGCCAGGTGCTGGTGAGCATCCTGGACATCACCGAGCGCAAGAAGGCCGAACAGGCCCGTCAGGAGCGCGAGGCGGAGCTGGCGGCCATCTACGAGAACGCGCCCCTCATTTTGATGCTCGTGAACAAGGAGCGCCGGGTTCTAAGGATAAACGGCTACGGCCAGGAGTTCGCCAAGACCACCGGGGCCGAGAAAATCCGTCAGCAGTGCGGCGCGGACCTCCTCTGCATGGGCGGGGAGCTGGGCTGCCTGTATGCAGCAGAGGTCCTAATCGATTGCGGTGCGGGATCAAACTGCGAACTGTGCCTGGTCCGCCGCACGGTGCTGGACACCCTGGAGACTGGGCAGGACCACCACCAGGTGGAGGTCAACCTGCCTTTTGAAGTGGCGGGAGAGAAAAAGGAACTGACCTTCCTCCTTTCCACCACCCGCCTGAGCTTCGGTGCGGAGCAACAGGCGCTAGTCAGCCTCCTGGACATCACCGAGCGCAAGAAGGTCGAGCAGGCCCTCAAGGAGCGCGAGGGCCTCCTGCGGGAGGTGGAGCGCCTGACCAAGATCGGCGGCTGGGAGATGGATCTCCTCACCCGCCAGGCCCGCTGGACCCAGGGCACCTACGACATCGTGGAGATAGAGCCCGGCCAGCCCGTACCCGGCCCGGACGAGCACGTCTCTTACTACCTGCCCGAGTACCGGCCGGTGGTGCAAGAGGCCATGCGCGCCCTCATCGAGGACGACCAGCCCCTGGACTTCGAGGCCCAGGCCCACACCGCCGAGGGCAGGCTGATCTGGGTGCGGGCCGTGGGCCGGGCCCAGCGCCGGGACGGCCAGTGCGTGCGCATCTTCGGCACTCTGCAGGACATCAGTGAGCGCAAGCGGGCCGAGGAGGAGCTGAAGAAGAGCGAGGCCCACTTCCGCTACCTGTTCGAGAACATGCTCAACGGCTTTGCCTACTGCCAGATGATATTTGAAAACGACGTGCCCCAGGACTTCATCTACCTGCAGGTGAACCAGAACTTCGCAAAGCTCACCGGCCTCAAGGACGTGGTGGGCAAGAGGGTCAGCGAGGTCATCCCCGGCATCCGCCAGGCCAACCCGGAGGTGTTTGAAATCTACGGCCGCGTGGCCCAGACCGGCCGGCCCGAGCAGTTCGAGACCTACCTGCCGGCCCTGGACATGTGGTTCGCCATCTCGGTGTACAGCCCGCAGCGGGGATACTTCGTGGCCGTCTTCGATGTGGTCACCGAGCGCAAGAAGGCCGAGGAGGCCCTCAAGGCCAGCGAGGAGCGCTTCCGCAGCCTGGCCATGCTGCTGCCCGAGATCATCTTCGAAACCGACACCCAGGGCCGCCTCACCTTCACCAACCAGGCCGCCGCCCAGCGCACGGGCTACAGCCAGGAGGATCTCCAGCGCGGCCTCACCGCCCTGGACATGCTCATCCCCGAGGACCGGGCCCGGGCCGTGGAGAACATGAAGAAAATCCTGGCCGGCCAGGAGCTGCCCCTGCGCGAGTACACGGCCCAGACCAAGGACGGCTCCACCTTCCCCTGCCTGTTGCGTTCGGCGCCCATCATGAGGGGCGGCGTGCCCGTGGGCATTCGCGGCTTCGTGGTGGACATCAGCGAGCGCAAAGAGGCCGAGGAGAGGCTCAAGGCCAGCGAGGAGCAGTTCCGCCGCATCGTGGAGACGGCCATCGAGGGCATCTGGTCCGTGGACGGCGAGTACCGCACCGTCTTCGTGAACGCGCGCATGGCCCAGATGCTGGGCTATTCCGTGGAGGAGATGCTGGGCCGGCCGGTTCAGGACTTCATGCCCGCGGAGGAGTGGGAAGACAACCGGACGAAAATGGACCAGCGGCGCAGGGGAGAGTCCGGACAGTACGAGCGCCGTTTCCGGCGCAAGGACGGCAGCCTGGTCTGGTGCCTGGCCTCGGTGCAGCCCATCTCGGACCAGAAGCAGGGCTTCCTGGGCGCCTTCGGCATGTTTACCGACATCACCGAGCGCAAGCGGGCCGAGGAGGAGCTGAAGAAGAGCGAGGAGCAGTTCCGCAGCACCTTTGAAAACGCGCCCGAGGGCATGGCTCTCATCGACAGCCAGCGGCGCTTCCTCCGGGTCAACCCCATGCTCTGCCAGATGCTCGGCTACAGCCCCGAGGAGCTGCTGGGCCAGTCCTTCAACCGCTTCACCCACCCCGACGACCAGCAGTCGGGCCGCGACCGCTGGCAAGAGTTGCTGACCGGCAAGGCCAAAGTCAACCGGGCGGAAAAGCGCTTCATCCACAAGAATGGCCAGGTGGTCTGGGTGCTGGCGAGCAACCTGGCCCTGCGCGACGACCAGGGCCGGGTGCGCTACATACTGTCGCACGCCTTGGACATCACCGAGCGCAAGCAGGCCGAGGAGGACCGGCGCCGCAGCGAGGCCCAGGTACGCTCGGTGCTGGACGCCTCGCCGGACATGATCCTGCGCTTCAACCGGCAGCGCATATGCACCTTCTTCAAGGCCTCGCCCCTGTTCCCCACCCGGATGACCCAGTCCGTGGTGGGGCAGGACATGGCCACCTTCGCGCCTGCCGAGATCGTGGCCGAGCGCATGCGCCTGGCCGTGGAGGTCTGGCAGACCCACCAGCCCCGGGAGCACACCTACTCCGTTCTGGTGAACGGCCAGCGCTACTTCCGCTGGGCGGTCTACGTGTGGTGGAGCGAGGACGAGGTCCTGGCCACCATACGCGACGTGACCGAGCGGACCAAGCTGGAGGCCCAGCTGCGCCAGTCCCAGAAGATGGAGGCCATCGGCACCCTGGCCGGCGGCATCGCCCACGACTTCAACAACATCCTGGGGGCCATCATCGGCTACGCCGAGCTGGCCCTGGACGAGGTGGGACAAGACGGGGCCGCCGTCCACGAACTCAAGCAGGTGCTCCTGGCCGGCCAGCGGGCCAAGAACCTGGTGCGCCAGATACTCTCCTTCAGCCGCGAGCGCGAGCAGGAGCAGGCCCCGGTGCAGGTGGCCACCATCGTCAAGGAGGTCCTGAAGCTGCTGCGGCCGGCCACGCCCAGCAACATAGACATCAAGACCGACCTGGCCGACCAGGAGGCCTACGTCATGGCCGACCCGGTGCAGATGCACCAGGTCATCATGAACCTGTGCACCAACGCGGTGCAGGCCATGGAGAGCGCGGGCGGGATGCTGGAGGTGAGCCTGCAGATCGTGGACCTGGACCAAAAGGAGGCCGCCCGCTACGTGGACCTGGAGCCCGGCCGCTACCAGGTGCTCTCGGTCAGCGACACCGGCGTGGGCATGGACCGGGAGACCCTGGGCCGCATCTTCGAGCCCTTCTTCACCACCAAGGAGGCCGACCGCGGCACCGGCCTGGGCCTGTCGGTGGTGCACGGCATCGCCCTCAGCCACGGCGGCACCGTCACCGTCTACAGCGAGCCGGGCCAGGGCTCCACCTTCCGGGTCTACCTGCCGGTGATCCAGGGCCCGGCGCCGGAGCAGGCGGGCGACCAGCCGCAGACCACGCCGGGCGGCCAGGAGCGCATCCTCTTGGTGGACGACGAGCAGGCCCTGGTGGACCTGGGCCGCAGCTTCCTGGAGCGGCTGGGCTACCGGGTGACCGCCACCACCTCCAGCCCCGAGGCCCTGCAGATCTTCCAGCAGGACCCCCAGGCCTTCGACCTGGTGCTCACCGACTACACCATGCCCCATATGACCGGCGTGGCCCTGGCCCAGGAGATGCTCAAGGTGCGCCCCGAGCTGCCCATCATCATCAGCACCGGCTTCAGCCACCAGCTCACCGAGGACAAGGCCAAGGCCATCGGCATAAAGCGCATGGTCATGAAGCCGGTGCTGGGCACCCGCCTGGCCCACCTGATCCGCGAGGTCCTCAACGGCAAGAGCTAGCCGCACCGCCGGTAACACAGCCAGCCGGCCTCAGGCGCAGCCGGGACCGGAAATAATGAGTAATATTCATCGACTGAATGAGTCTTCAATTTTTCTTGTAGCCTCGCGCTTCCTCTAGTATATTGGCCTGGTTCCCGGACCGGGGTGGTCCGGGAACTGCGCTGAAAAAAGCATTGACAGGTCCTGGGGCGCGTGCTACCTAGACTTGAATGAATCGTCATTCATCGTCTGGCTTCCAGATTCGCCCCGGGCGCGGCCCGCGGCGTGGGGATGAAACGCCCTTGAAGACTCAGAACAAAAAAGGCGGCGACAAGCACCGGCGCATCATCGAGGCGGCGGTCAAGGTGTTCGCCAAGAATGGCTTCTTCAACTCCAAGGTCAGCGAGATCGCCCGGGCCGCCAACGTGGCCGACGGCACCATCTACCTCTACTTCCAGAACAAGGACGACATCCTCATCAGCCTGTTCGAGGAGGAGATGAGCCGGGTGCTGGACAACGTGCGCCAGGCCATCGCCGGCGAGGACGACCCCGCCCGCCAGCTGGCCCTGTTCGCCCAGGCCCACCTGAACCTATTGGAGCGCAACCAGCAGATGGCCGAGATCATCCAGGTGGAGCTGCGGCAGTCGTCCAAGTTCATGAAGGAATACAAGAACGAGAAGTTCCACGAATACCTGAACATCATCAGCTCCATCATCCGCGACGGCCAGGCCAAGGGCGTGTTCCGGGCCGACATCAAGCCCGGGGTGGCCAAGCGGGCCTTCTTCGGCGCCTTGGACGAGATGAGCCGCTACTGGGTGCTCTCGCCGGTCAAGAAGTACTCCATCGCCACCGCCGCCCAGCAGATCAGCGACATATTCGTGAAGGGAATGTTGGCGCCCCCGGACCAGGGCGCCTGAGGGTTTTACCAGCGCAAGGAAATCGGGTTGCCCCCGGCTAAGCAGGAAAGGAGGGGTGTTCAAGTGAACATCGTGGTCTGCATCAAGCAGGTGCCGGACACCGAGACGGTGATCAAGATCGCCGGCGACGGCAAGTCCATAGTAACCGACGACATCAAGTGGGTGATGAATCCCTACGACGAGTTTGGCGTGGAGGAGGCCCTGCGCATCCAAAAGGCCAAAGGCGGCGAGGTGACGGTGGTGGGCGCCGGCCCGGACCGCGTGGTGGAGGCCCTGCGCACCGCCCTGGCCATGGGCGCGGACAAGGCCATCCACATCAAGGACCCCGGCCTCTACGGCGCCGACCCCATAAGCGTGGCCAAGCTCTTGGCCAAGGCCATCGCGCCCCTGAACCCGGACCTCATCTTCCTGGGCCAGCGGGCCGTGGACGATGACAGCGGCGTGGTGAGCTCGGCCCTGGCCGAGTACCTGGGCCTGCCCCAGCTTTCGGTCATCACCAAAGTGGAGGTCGGCGACGGCAAGGTCAAGGTGGAGCGGCCGGTGGAGGGCCAGACCCTGGTCATCGAGTCCTCCCTGCCGGCGGTGATCACCGCCCAGAAGGGCCTCAACGAGCCCCGCTACGCCTCCCTGCCGGGCATCATGAAGGCCAAGAAGAAGCCCCTGGAGATCAAGACCCCGGCCGACCTGGGCGTGGAGCGCGCGGACCACATCGAGATCGCGGCCATCAACCCGCCGCCCCAGCGGGCCCCCGGCCGCAAGGTGGAGGGCGAGACCCCGGCGGAGCTGGCGGCCAACCTGGCCAAGGCCCTCAAGGAAGAGGCCAAGGTCATCTAGGGGCCGACAAACTGGCAAGCGATCAAGCTTCGGCTCGAAAGGAGAGCAGTAGATATGGCGGGTGTATGGATCATCGCCGAGCAGCGTGACGGCGATTTCAGGAAGATAACCTTCGAGGCGGCCAGCGCGGCCAAGAAGGTGGCCGCCGAGCTGGGCGGCGAGGTGACCGCCCTGGTGCTGGGCGCGGGCATGGCCGACAAATGCGCGGCCCTGGGCAAGTACGGCGTGGCCAAGGTGCTCTACGTGGACAACCCGGCCCTGGCCGACTACACCACCGACGCCTATGCCAACGCCTGCGCCGAGCTTATCAAGAAGGGCGCCCCGGACGTGGTGCTCCTGGGCGCCTCCATGCAGGGCAAGGACCTGGGCGGCCGCCTGGCGGCCAAGCTGGACACTGGCATCGCCGTGGACTGCACGGCCCTGGCCGTGGAGGGCGGCAAGCTCAAGGCCACCCGGCCCATGTACGCCGGCAAGGTCTACGCCGACATCTTCATCAAGGGCACGCCCCAGATGGCGTCCTTGCGCCCCAACGTCTTCGACGTGGTGGAGGCCGGCGGCGAGGCAGCGGTGGAGACGGTCAGCGCCGACCTGGGCCAGGCCAAGACCGCGGTGAAGGACAAGGTGGCTGCCGGCGCCGGCAAGGTGGACCTCACCGAGGCCGACATCATCGTCAGCGGCGGCCGCGGCATGAAGGAGGCCGTCAACTTCAAGATCATCGAGGAGCTGGCCAGCAAGCTGGGCGCCGCCGTGGGCGCCAGCCGCTCGGCCGTGGACGCCGGCTGGCGGCCCCACACCGACCAGGTGGGCCAGACCGGCAAGGTGGTCACCCCCAACCTCTATATCGCCTGCGGCATTAGCGGAGCCATCCAGCACCTGGCCGGCATGGGCTCCTCCAAGGTGATCGTGGCCATTAACAAGGACCCGGACGCCCCCATCCACACCAAGGCCGACTTCTGCGTGGTGGGCGACCTGTTCGACGTAGTGCCCGAACTGACCAAGGAGCTGGAGAAGTAAAGAGCGCCCGGTTCGGCACCAAACCCGGTAACCCAAAAGGCCCCCGCCAACCGGCGGGGGCCTTTTTGTGCGCGGGGAGCGGCGCCGGGGCGAGGTTCGCCCCTGCCCCCGCTGTCGCGTTGCCTTTTGGGCCGGCGTTTGGCATCATGGGGCGATTTCCGGCCTGGCCGAAACACCAGCAAACCTGCACGCCCAAGGCGCCGGCCGCCTGATCCAGCCAGGGGGTGAAGCATGAAGTGCATCCGGCCTCTATCCGTTACCCCGCTGGTCTGCCTGCTTTTAATTGCCCTGTGCCTGTCGGGCTGCGGGCCCAGCGACCGCAGCGACTTCGACCTGGCCGCCAAGCAGAACACGCCCCAGGCCTACCGCGACTTTCTTCAGAAGTGGCCCCAGAGCCAGCTGATAGCCAAGGCCCAGGAGGCCCTGCGCGGCCTGGACCGCCAGGCCTTTCAGAAGGCCCAGGCCGGCGGCGCGGCGGGCCTGAAAGGCTACCTGGACCGCTGGCCCCAGGGCCAGTTCGCAGGCCAGGCCAAGGAGCAGTTCGACAAGCTCCTGAGCGAGGAGGCCGCTCGCCAGGGCACCGCCGCCGCCTATGAGGCCGCCTTCCGCCAGGCCAAGACCCTGGCCGGCTCCGACCGATTGTGGGCGGCCTGGGACGACGCCCTGTTCAAGGAGGCCGCGGCCCAGGCCAGCCCGGACAAGATCCAGCGCTACCTGGAGCAGTTCCCCCGCGGCCGGCACGCGGAGGAGGCCCGGGGCCTCCTTGACGAGCAAGCCTGGCAAAAGGCCCGCGCCCAGAACACCCCGGAGGCCTACAAGCAGTACCGGGGCAAACATCGCCAGGAGGCCGAGCGGGCCCTGGAGGAGCTGCTCTGGTCCGCCTGCCAGAAGGGCCGCTCCCGGCAGAACTGCCAGGCCTACCTGTCAGAGTTTCGCCGCGGCCAGCATGTCCAGCAGGCCGAAAAATACCTGGAAGCGCTGGACTACCAGGCGGCGCTCAAGGCCAACACCATGGAGGCCTGGAAGAAATTCCTGAGCCGGCACCCTCGCGGGGCGCATGCCAAACAGGCGGAGGCCAAGCTGCGGGCGGCCTGGTTCCAGCAGGCCATGAGCTCGGGCAGCCTGGAAGACATGGAGGGCTTCGTCCTTCGCTACACCTATGCGCTCACGGGCAAAGCTCAGGTGGAGGCTGTGGCGCGGAAGCTGGAGCCCGCCCTCTTCGCCCAGATCCAGAAGGCGCCCACCCTCGAGCTCTGCGACCGGTACCTGCATCACTTCCGCACCAAGCCCCGCGGCAAGCAGGTCCTGGCCCTGCGTGAGCCCCTGCTCTACGACTGGGCGATCAAGACCAACACCATTCCGGCCTACGACAATTTTCTAAAGGACTACCCCAAGTCCGCGCGGCGCGCGGAGATCGACCGGCGGCGCGAGTCCCTGGTGTTCGCCCAGGCCGGCAAGACCAAGAAGGTCGCGGACTACGAGAAATACCTGCGCGAATACCCCAGAGGCCGGCACAAGGACCAGGCCGCGGCCCAACTGGAGCCACTGCTGTATCAAAAGGCCCGCCAGGAGGACTGGCACGCCGATTACCAGAAGTACCTGGCCCAGTACCCCCAGGGCCAGTTCACGGCCGAGGCCAGGCAAAGGCTGGCCTGGCTGCGCTCGCAGCGGGCGGTGCCGGCGGTGGCCTACCCCCGGGAGGTGGAGCCGAGCCGCCGCTCCCCCAACCTGAGCAGCCCTTATTGGAGCTGGGACATGGTGTTCAAGGAGACGGGCGGCAAGATCGGCTACCGCGTTACGACGCAGGGCCACATCCTGGACCCCAAGGGCGTCAAGTGGGGGTATAGCGGCGGCTACATACGGCTGAAGGAGGTGAAGGTGCCGGCCGGCGGTCAGGCCAAAAGCAACTACTGGCTCCGCCCCGGCGACCACCGCTTTTGCAACGGCTACGCCATCTTTATCTGGACCGGCGAGGACGCCGGCGGCCACAAGATCGGCCCCATCCAGGTGAAGGTGCGCCTGAAGCACACCGGCTGCCCCGGACCCAAGAAGTAGACCGCTTAGGCAGCAGCCAAACCCAAGCCCCCGCCCTCCGGCAGGGGCTTTTTTATGTGCCGGGCCGGCCCACTTCCAACCGACTAAGCATCGCCGTCCTTGCGAGGCGCGGCGGCCGCGGCGTCCTGCAACGGCAAGAAGGCTCCTTCCGCCGCGCCGTGGCAATCCTCCTTTTCCCGGTGACTGGTGTGGAGAGAATCAAGGATTGTTGGGTTTCGCTCTGCTCAACCAAACCTACGCGATTGCTGGATGCTTTTGTTGCCCTCTAATTCGCCCTATGCTTCAGCGGCTCGCCTCGCCGCAGGCGCTCGATGTTGGCCGCCACCTCGCGGCCCATCTGGGCAAAGGACTGGGCCGTGACCCCGCCGGTGTGGGGCATGGCCACCACCTGGGGGTGACCCAGCAGGGGGTTGTGCGGCTCCACCGGCTCGCGCGCAAACACGTCCAGGCCCGCCCCGGCCAGGCGGCCGGCATTCAGTGCCGTGAGTAGCGCCGCCTCGTCCACCACCGCGCCCCGGCCCACGTTGATGAACACCGCCTCCGCCGGCATGGCCGCAAAGGCCGCGGCGTTGAACAGACCCAGGGTGCGCGGGGTGGCGGTGAGGGCGGCGATCACGAAGTCGGCCCGGCCCAGCATCTCCATCAGATCCTCGGGCCCGCCCAGGCGCTCCAGGCCCAGCTCCGCGGCCAGGCCGGGCTCGGGCCGGGCCTTGATTGCGCTGACCTGCATGCCCAGGGCTGTGAGCCGCCAGGCCAGGGCCCGGCCCACCTTGCCCAGGCCCACGATCAGGGCCCGGCCGCCCATCAGGGCCCGGCCCAGGGGCGCGCCCCAGGGCCCGGCCGCAAAGTGGGCCTGGGCCCCGCGGAAGCGCCGGGCCGCGGCCAGCATGAGCAGCAGGGCCTGCTCGGCGGTGGCCTCGGCGTTGAAGCTGGCCACGTCCGCGGGCACGTTGCACACAGGGATTCCGGCCACCGTGGCCGCGGCGATGTCCACGCCCTCCAGCCCCACTCCGAACTGCTGGATCAGCTTGAGGGACGAGCCGGCGATCACCTGGCCGGGCACCCTGGCCATGGTGGGGATGAGCACCTGGGCCTGATGGCAGGCCGCGGCCAGCTCCTCCTCGCCCACCGCTATCACCTCGTCATCGGGCAGCAGGCCCTGCAGGATGGGGATCATGTCCGGGAAGTTGTGGCTGGCCTTGATGATGCGCATGCTCTCTACCGAAATGCACGGGGGATGTCCGGCGTCAGGGGGCGGGCGGCCGGCGGCCTTAGAACCCCAGCTTCTCCAACAGCTCCTGGGCGGCCTTGAGGTCGGGCAGGCTCGGGTGGCCTGGGGCGGGCTCCTCCGCGGGAGCCAGGCGCTGCAGGGCGCGGTCCACCTGCTGCTGGGCCTCCTGCTCGGCCTGCTCGCTGTCCAGGGCCGGGCGGGCCTCCTTGGCCTGTAGCTTGGCGCCGGTGCTCACCAACACCACCAGCATCTGCACCAACAGGTCGCCCAGCAGGCGCATCATCTGGCGGTCGTAGCGGCCGCCGCCCATGCTGCCCATGCCCTCCACCATGTCCTGCAGGCCCTGCAGGCTGCGCTCCAGCTGGCCCAACTGCTGGGCCTGGGCCAGGCCCTGGCTGAAGTCATCCTCGCCCAGGCCCGACTCGGGCAGGGTGGCGGCGGCCTGGCCCACCTGCTCTAGCAGCTTGTCCAGGCGGGACATGAGCTGGGGCGAGGGCGGCTCCGGGGCCTCCAGGCCGTCCGGGGCCGGCAGGGGCAGCTCCAGGTCCGGGAAGATCTGCTCGGCGGTGCCCTGCATCTTGACCAGCACCTGGCCGTAGCGGTCGCTGTCCGTGGCCGCCTCCAGGGTCTGCAAGGCCGGCAGCAGGGGCAGGATCAAGGCGCCCTCGGTGAGCTGGGCCATAGAGGCCAGGCCGTCCAGGCCCCGGCGCAGGCGGTCGGAGTCAAAGGCCTCCGGGTCCTGGGCCATGGCCCGGATGTGCTTGCGCACCGTCTGGTTGGCGCAGTGCTCGTACAGGGCCTGCATGAACTGGTCCATGGAGAGCTGGGCCAGGGCCTCGGCCGCCGCCCCCCGCGCGGCGGCCAGCTCCCGGCGCAGGCTGGCCGCCACCTGGCCCAGGGCCTTGAAGGGCGGCGAGGTGCGGCCCTCGCTCCAGGAGATCTGGCGCTGGGAGCGGCGGTCGTCCTGCTCCACGGCGCGCAGTTGGCCGACGATCTCCCGGGCCTTGGCCAGGGCCTCCTGCATCTCCTGGGCCACATTGCCGCTGCTGCCGTTGTGCCGCTCCTCGGCCCGGGCCAGCTTGACCAGGGAGCTGGCCAGGCGGCGGGTCAGGGAGCCCAGCTCCCGGAAGAAGTCGTGGCTGATGGCGTCGTAGAACTCGTGGTCCAGGGCCAGAACCGGCGGCGCCGGCGTGGCTTCGCGCACCGCGGGCGCCGAGGCCCCCTGGTGCGGGGCGGGCTTGGCCTGGCTGACCGCGGGCACGGTCTCGCTGGCGGCGGCCGGCGGCGCGGGCGCGGCCTCGCCCGAGACAGGTATGTCCTCCTGCTCGGCGGCCGGCTCGGGGTGCTGGTCGCCCCAGGGCGAGGTCTCGGCCCAGGACGGCGCGCCGGGCAGGGCCGGCCGCTCGGCCACCGGCGGCAGCAGGCGGGCGCCGTCCATGATGTTGGTGACCTTGACCTCGTACACCGCGTCCGGCGTGCGGATGGTCATGAAGCCACCCTTGAACTCCAGGCTTATCTCCGGCGGTTCGTCCTTGGCCATTGCTCTTCCGTTACGCCTGCTTGAGGCTCCTGCCGCCCGACGCAGCCGGCCGGCCCAGATAGCGGTCCCGCTCGGAGAACAGGCAGCCACAGTATGGTTGACGGTACATGCCCGCCGCCTGGGAGGCTTCCAGGCCCTGTCGCCACAGGGGCCTCCAGTCGCGGTACAGGAAGCCCACCCCCTGCTCCCGGGCCAGGGCCTGGCCCAGGTCCCGGATCAGGCCGTGCTTCTGGCGCACTGAGTAGAGCAGGCTGGAGCTGAAGAACTCGTAGCCGCCCTTCTTGGCCACCTGGGCCGCCCGGCGCAGGCGCTGGTGCAGGCACAGCCTACAGCGTTCGCCCTCCCGGAAGGTCACCATGCGCATCCAGGACTCGGGGTCGTACTCCTCCTGCACGATCAGGGGCAGGTCCACCTCGTGCGCCCATTGGGCCGCGGTGCCCAGCCGCCGCTGGCTCTCGGTGTAGGGCTGAATGTTGGGGTTGTAAAAAAGCCCCCTCACTTCGGCGCCCTCATCCCGCAGGGCCTTAAGCGGCATTATAGCGCAGGGCCCGCAGCAGATGTGCAGCAAAACCCGCATGATAAATGCCTTCCTCGATTTTAGGGGATAATGCCGGACTTGACCAGGGTCTTTTTTCAGCCCCCGGCCCGCTCCAGCTCCTGCATGAGCATCCAGCCCAGGGCGGCCAGGCACTCCAGGTCCAGGATGTTGGGCGCGGTCAGGTCGTAGAACAGCTTGGCCTCGGCCGGGAACTCCTCATCCGCGTCGTAGAACTTCAGCCTTAGCGGCAGCTTGGGCAGGGCCATGAAGTCCAGGGTCACGTCGTGGGCAGCCTGGGCGCTGACGCGGCCGCTCAGGGCCTGCGCGGCCTTCACCAGGGCGGGCAGGCGGCCGGCAAAGCCTTGGGCCAGGCGGCCCTCTACGGCCTGGGCCAGGTAGCGGGCGAAGTCCGCGCCGCCGGGCAGCTCCCGGTAGGGCACGAAGCGGCCGGCCGGCTCGCCGCGGCCCTGGCGCAGGAGATACCAGGCCAGCACGATGCGGTGGGTGACGGGCACCGGGCTACCGTCCACGGCCCGCACCCCCTGCGGCCCCACCAGAAAGTCCCGGCCCAAAAGCGGGGCCAGGGCCGCGCCGTCCTGCCAGGCCAGGCCCAGGTCCGCGGCGTGGGCGGCCAGGGGCGCGGCGGCCAGGCGGGCGACCAGGCCGGCGTAGACCTTCTCGTAGGCGTCGGGGGTCTCTGATTCGAACAAACTAAAGTTCCTCGGGCACCCAGTCGGCCAGCAGCCGGTCCACCACCTCGCGCACCACGCCCAGGCCGGCCGGGGCCTGGGTGACCAGGTGGCAGGCCTCGCGCACCCAGGTGGGGGCCTGGGGCGGGCAGGCGGCCAGGCCGGCGACGGTCAGGGCGGGCAGGTCGTCCAGGTCCCGGCCCAGGTAGCAGACCTGGTCCACCTTGCACTGGATGTCAAAGGCGGTCTGCTTGAGCAACAGGCCCTTGTCCCCGCCGGCCGGGCGGTACAGGGCCCCCAGGCGCTGGGCCAGGGCCTCGGCCGCGGCCAGGCCCGGCCGGGAGATGAGCACCAGGCCGCGTCCGGCGGCCAGCCAGCCTTCCAGGGCCCAGATGTCCGGACGATAGGTGAACAGGCTCTCGGAGCCGTCCGGGCCCAGCAGGCTGCGGCCGTCGCTGATCACCCCCTCCACCTCCACCAGCAAGGTGGTCACGGCGGCCAGGCGCTCTGCCAGGGTCCGCTCGGCGGCCGGGGTCTGGGCCTCCAGCTGGGGTATGTCGGTCTGCATGGTTGGTCGCCTTCCTGGGTCGGGGGAATAAAAACCGGGGCGGAGCGCGGCTCCGACCCGGTTAATGTAACCCCGCGCGGGTCCGGGGCAAAGGGTTTTTTGGCCTTTAAGCTAAGAGATCCGTGGCCCGGGTGTTGGTCAGGTCGATGGCCAGGGGCCCTGTGATGCCGCTCATGCCGCTGCGCTGGGTGGCCGTGGCCAAGAGGCTGGCGCTGATGGGGTGGGCGATCTTGCCGGCCCCGTCCACCGCCGCCTCGGCGTTGGTGATGACCACGTGGGGCATGATCAGGCTGAAGGCGTAGTTGACCCCGGACTCGATCTCCCCGCCGATGAAGTCGATGCGCATCTTCTTGCGCGCGTCGCTGCCCAGGTCGCTGAGGTAGGTGTCGCTGGTGTAGGTGGGGAACTCCAGGCTGAGGCTCAGCTCCGGGAAGGCGGCGTGGGCCGGCTCGGCGATCTTGTCCTCGCCGCCGGCCAGGTGGTCGCCCGCCAGGCCCCGCCTGAGGCTCAGGCTGAAGCGGCTGGGGGTGATGACATCGCCGCTGTCCAGGGCGTCGCCCTCGGCGTCGTTGATCATGAAGGCGCCCTGGCGGAACAGCACCCGGTTGCCCGTGGCCGGCGCGCTCAGGGCAGCCATGGTGGCGTTGGTGTTGGCCCCGCTGTCGGTGTTGATGCTGCGGCCGTCGCAGATCAGGCTGAAGCTGGCCGTCAGCGGCTGGCCGGCCTGGCCCTCGATGGTGAACCCGTCCACCTTGGCCGAGGCGAACTCGTGCACCGAGAAGCCCTTGTACACGGCCAGGGTGCCGAACAGGCCGTCCAGGTCGCCGGCCATCCTTAGCTGGTGGTCAAAGCCGCTGGCGCCGTGGGCGCTGGGGCTGCCGGCCGCGCCCAGGGCCAGGGCCAACAGCACCCCCAGGCCCTGGTAGCGCAGGTAGGCGCTCAGCTCGCCGCTGCAGGTGATCAGCCCCCGGTCCCGGTCGGCGTGGAAGGCCTGGCCGGCCGAGTCGTCGGGCAGGTGCTCGATGGACTGGTTGATCTTCTCGCCGGTGATCAGCAGCACGTCGCCGCTGGCGCAGGCCGCGGCCGTGCCCCAGGCGCTGGCTTTCTTGAAGGCCGCCTTGATTTCTTTTCCGCTGCTCATGATCCTCTCCTAAGCTCTTGGTCGGTTCTTATAGGGTCGCCAGGGGCGACTCGTAGGTCACCCACAGCTCCAGGTCGAAAAGGCCCAGGGGGTCGCCGGCCCCGCCCTCGTACACCTCCAGGGGCCCGGCGCTGGTGCGGTCCCAGTGGGGGTTCAGGGCCGGCTCGGCCAGGGCGGCCAGCACGCTGGCGGCCAGGGCGTCCAGTTGGCTGTAGTCCTGGTCGGTCGCGTGCACCGCGCCCCACAGGTGCAGCACCAGCCGGCGCTGGGCGGTGCGGTCGCTATCTTCCACGGTCTCCACCCGCTCGTTGAACAGGCACAGGCCGGGCATCTGGTTCATCTCCGAGGCCAGGTGGATGCCGCGCTTCACCTGGGCCGCGGCCAGGGCCTGGCCCTGGGCCGGGCCCATGGCCTGCAAACAGGCCAGCAAATCGCTTATGATCTGGGCGCGGGTCATGGCATCGCCTCCATCAGGTTGCGGGCCAGGGCCGCGCGCAGGGCCTCCACGGCCTGGTTGCGGCCGGGCCGCAGATAGGGCCGCGCGGGCAGCTCCACCCGCTGTTTCTGCACCCAGCGACCCTGCACGCGGAACTTGAGGTAGCGGGCCTTCCTGGCCTGGATCACGGCGCCGAACTCCTGGGCCGCGGCATAGGGCGCCTCTGCGTACAGTTCGCCGATGAACACCTCGCCCTGCTGGTACACCCGGCGGCCCAGGCTGCGGGCCAGGCGGCCGCTGCGCACCTGGGGCCCGCCCCCGCCGGGGCCCATGCGCCGGCGGGCCGCGGCCAGGCCCTCGTCCATGGCCTCCTGCAGGGAGTCCAGGATCACCGAGGGCAGGCGGCTCTCCAGCGCGGCCAGGGGGTCGTTCTCGGGCGGCAGCAGGCTGAGGCTGATCACAACAGGCTCCGGTTGCGGTAGCGGTCCAGCACCGCCTGCACCTGGGGCAGGAGCGCCCCGGCGTGGTAGCTCACCGAGCCGTCGGCCAACGTGCGGGCGGACACGCCCAGGCGGCCCTGGCCTGCGGCCGACTCCTGGAAGCGCACCGCGGTCTGCTCCACCGCGGCCTGGGCCAGGTCCGCGGGCACCATGCTGAAGCCGGCCCGGTAGACCAGGCCCACGTTGTGCCAGCCCCTGGGGAACATGCCATCCACCAGGCTCACCACTCCGGCCGCGGCGTCCAGCACGTACCCGCCGCCGCCGGTGGAGGCCGCCACCTCGCGGCCGTCCACCACCAGGGTGGTCAGGCTGACCACCGGGTACTGGGGCAACAAGAGCTCCGGGTAGCCGCTGCCCGAGAGCAGGGCATTGTCCGGGTCATAGGCCGGGTCCTGGCTCAGGTAGGAGTAGTCCCGGGCCATGAGCTTGCGGTCGCAGTAGGCGTTGAACTGGGCGCTCACCGCCTCGAGCAGGCCCTCGATGAGCTGGTCGTGGTCGCTGGCGCTGAGGCCCAGGTAGAGCTTGACCGCGCCCAGGGTGGTCAGGGCGTCAAGGGATGGGGCCATGGCTAGCTCCGGGCTGGGGTGGCGGGTTGGGCCGGGCCCTTGGCCGCGGGCGCGGCCAGGAGCGCGGTGTGCCGGGGCGGACTCGTGATGGCGGTTGCGGCCATGATCGGCTCCTGGCCCCAGGGGCTTTGGGCCCCTGGGGCAAGCGGGTTTAGGCGGTGGGCACCGCGCTGAGCATGGCGAAGCGCTTCTCGTCGCTCAGGTTGAAGCCGATGCGCACCTCGGCCAGGAAGGCGGTCTGGTTGTAGGAGAAGTACGGCTCGGCCCAGGGGTTGGTCTTGACCACCAGGCCTTGGCGCAGGCCCACGATGGCGCTGCCGGCGAAGTCGCCGGCGAACAGCCGGGTCTCGTTGCTGCCGGCGCCCAGGTTGGTCAGGATGTTGGGGTCGCGCACGAAGGGCTCGCCCCAGACCCGAGGCCGGGCGTCCTGCTCGGCCCGGGGCTGGCCCGGCTGGCGGTAGATGTAGTCGCCGTAGCTGTCCTTGAGGGTCATCAGCACCTTCTCGGCCTTGGGGTGGCCGATCACCGGCACCTCGGCCGCATGCGGGGCGTTCTGGTAGACCGCGAAGATCAGGCCGGCCAGGTGGTCGAAGGAGAAGTCGCCGCTGACGCTCAGGGCGTTGGTGGTGATCTTGCCGGCCAGGCCGGTGATGGGGTCAATGGCCGTGCCGGCGCCGCGCAGGCAGGCCACGTCAAAGGCCTGGCCGATGGTCTCGGCGAACAGGCCCTGCAGCACCGCGTCCACGCCGGGGTCGGCGTCGTCCAGGAGCTGGTTAGAGACCACCACCTTCACCGCCAGCACGTGGGCGGTGACGGCCAGCTGGCCGAAGGTGGGCTCGCTGCGCGGCTTCTCACCGTGCTCTTGGCCGCCGCCCAGGCCGTAGGTCTCGGTGTCCGTGGCCTCGGGCACCCAGTAGGCGCTCAGCCCGCCGCTGATGGTGGGGAAGGTGATCTGGTGGCTCTGCATGGGCACCTCGCGGCAGAGCCCCTTGATCGCGCTGTAGTTGTTCACCAGGTTCAGCACCTCGCCGGCCTGCTCGGCCGGGGCCAGGTAGCCGCCGGCGGTGGTGGCGCCCTCGCGCAGGTCCTTGGCTCTCGCCGCGGGCCGGGCCTTGAGCTGCGGCCCGGACACGCTCACCAGGTCCTCGGCCGCCAGGTGCTTGGGGGCCTGGCCCATGCCCAGGCGGCGCACGTCGCCCAAATAGCGCGACAGGCCCACCTGGGCGTGGCCGCGGGCCGGGCCCAGGGCCACCTGCTTGGCCTCCACCGCCGCCAGCACCTTCTCCAGGCGGGCGTCGATGAGCCCCTTTACGGTCTCCTCGTCCAGCTCCAGGCCGGTGGCCTGCTCCAAAAGCTCGATGATCTTTTTCTCTTGCATGGTCTCTCTCCTAAGGGTTATGCGTTTTCGTCCAACAGGCCCCGGTGGTAGTCCAGGCGGCGGGCGATGAGCGCCCGCAGGGCCAACGAGGCCAGGGCGCGCCGGGCCGCCGGGGCGGCCGGCCCTGGGGTCTGCGCCAGGGGCGAGGGTTGCTTCTGCGCGGCCGGCGTCGGGGGTGGCTGCAGACCGGTCAGGCCCAGGGAGACCAGGGCCTCGGGGTTGGCCGGCAGGGTCACGCAGGATATCTCGTACAGCTCTTGCTTCAGGTAGCGGGTGCCGGTGACCAAGCGGCCCTGCGCCTGGTGGGTGACCAGCTCGCTCTCCAGGGGCGCAAATCCCACCGAGAAGGCCTTGAGGTAGCCGCCCTTGTACAGGCGGTAGATGGTGTCGGCGAAGGCGTATTCCTCGGGCCGGGGGAACTGGGCCTGGAACAGGAGCCGGTCGCCCTGCACCTTGACCGCCAGGGCCCGGGCCACCGGCGGGCTGGCGTAGTCGTGGGCCCAGGGGATCACCGGGTTCTTGAGGAAGTTGGTGAAGTCCCAGCCCGCGGCCTCGATCAGGTCGCCCTGGCGGTCCAGGCTGCCGCTAGAGGCCACGGCCCAGAAGGTGCGCTGCTCCTCGTCGGCCCGGCCCACCGTGAAGTCCATAACCTTGTGCACCAGCTTCATTGCGCTCCTCCATGGCGGCCGCCGGCCAGCCGCTCCAGGGTCTGCTCCAGGTTCAGGCCGCTCTCCAGGCAGGCGGCCAAGCCGGCCTGCAGCTCCAGGCGCCGGGCCGGGGTCAGGCCCGCGGGCAACATGCCGCTGATCAGCCCCGGCCGGGCGGCCAGCTCCCGGCGCACCCGGGTGGGCGACCAGCCGTGCAGGCGGCCCTCCAGCCGCGGCCAGCCCTGGCGCAGGGCCTGCTCCACCTCCTCCTCCAGGCAATGGGCCTTGAACCCGGCCTCCAGCAGCGGGCCGGTTTGGCGCGGCAGGGGCGCGTCGCCCCAGGCCACTGGCCCCCGGCCCTGGGCGGCCCGGGCCTCGTTGATGGTGATCACCCCCCGGTCCAGTTGCTGCATGGCCTCGCGGTGGGCCTGGGCCCGGTCGCTGGGCACCGGGTTGTCGTGCCTCAGCACCAGGCCGGCCCCGTAGCGGGGCAGCAGGAAGGCGTTCATGACGTCCTCCCACTGCTCCAGGCGGGGCCGGATGCACTCGGAGTTGAAGGTGATGTCGATGCCGGTGGCGTTGGCCCGGTTCACGTCCTTGACCAGGCCCAGCTTGCCCGCCGGCACCCCGTAGGCGGCCAGGATGTTGTCCTGGGTCCAGCCGGCCAGGGAGGCGAACTCGAAGTCCTTGGAGGAATAGGCCAGGGGCTGGGCCTTGAGGCCGCCGTCCAGGATGGTGGGCTCGAAGACGTGGGCCAGGCCCTGGTGCTTCTGCCGCCAGCGGGTGAGCACCCGGCGGGCCTCGTCCTCGGTCAGGCGCTGCTCGGTGGACAGCACCACCTCGGGCCGGGCCGAGTTGCGGAAGAAGTTGCGCTGGTAGATGCGCACCGCCAGGTCGATGTCAAAGGCGTGGGCCATGGCCTCGATGGGGCTGGCCCCGTAGATCAGGCTCATTGGGCTGGGGTGACGGAAGTAGAGCACCTCGGCCGGCCGGTAGGTGATGCTTTGTCCCTGGGGCCCGTTGAACACGTAGCCGGTGATGGCCCGGCGGGTGTCGGGCCCGGCGCTGATCTCGATCAGGTCCGCGGGCGAGAGCGGCCACAGCTCGGCCGGCCGGCCCAGGGCGTTGTCGGCCACCAGGAGAAAGGCCATGCCGGTCAGCTCCAGGTGGGTGGCCAGGGTGTAGCGCAGTTGGCGGCCGGTGAGGATGGGGTTGGGCCGGCGCAAGAGGTCCAACACCGGGTGGCGCAGCACCTCGCCGCCGCCGGCCTCGGGCGCCCGGAACAGGCGCAGGGGCACCCCGGCCAGGCGCCGGGCGATGGCCCCCACCGCCGCGTAGACCCAGCCCTGGTAGGCGGCCAACTGCCGGCCGCGGGTGCCCAGGCTGGGGCTGGACAAAAACGGCGGCGGACCGGCCGGGGGCGGCGGCAGCTCCAGGCGCTTCTTGGTCAGGGTCGCGATCTTTCGACTCAGCCAGTGGTTCATGGGCACCTCACCACACGTTGGGCCCCGACGAGCGTAGTAGGCTCATTGCCCCCTCCAGGGCGTCGGGGCCGTCGTCGTGTACGTTGGGGGAGGGAAAGTGGAGCAACTGCTCGATCAACTCGGCCTGGTCCGAGTCCGCGGGCGCGAAGCGCACCGCGCCCCGCTCCACCAGGGGGCTCAGGCCGGCCAGGCGCAACTGCTTGCTCAGGCGGTGGGTCACGCCCTTCAGGGGCAGGGTGACCCCGGCCTCGGCCGCGGCCCGGCTGAACTCGGCTAAGAGCAGCCGCTGGAAGACGTTGTCCTCCACCCCGAAGACCAGGTAGCGCAGCCGTTCCTGGCGCCGCAGCACCGCCCGCACCAGTTGATCTAGGGAGCAGCGCCGGATGAAGGCGTCCAGCACGTAGAAGACCTGGGCCGCCGGGTCCAGGCCCACGCTGACCACGGCCTTGTAGTCGCCGCCCTGACCCTCGGCCAGGGAGGGGTCCAGGAAGCCGGCCACGGCCAGAGCCTTCCCCTGTATCTCGGCCGGGTGATAGGAGCGGAGCCACTCCTCCTGGAACAGGCCGGCCTCGTCCAGAGGGTTGTTCTGCTTTTCTTTGTTGAAGGCCCGGCTGCCCATGAGGGCCTTTTGCCGCAGCAGCTCCGCGGCCGGGTGGCGGGCGGGCCACAGGGAGCGGCCCTGGTCGTCCAGGGCCCGGTACACCCGCCGGGTGAAGCGGCGCCAGGGCTCCTCCGGCGAGAGGATCATGGTGGCCAGGGCCGAGCGCCGGGCCAGGATGGTGCCGATGATGAACAGGCTGCCGCCGGGGTCCAGGGCCGGGTACACCGCCTGGGTGATCCAATTCAGAAGATCGCGCACCAGGCGGGGGTTCTTCACGTTCTTGTCGTTCTCCAGGTCGTCCAGGATCACCAGGTCCGGCCGGTGGCGGCCATGCTTGAGCCCGCGCAGGCGCTGGCCGCTGCCCCGGGCCAGGATCCTGGCGCGCTCGCCCACCACGAAGTCGCCCACCGGGCCCTCCACCTGGCAGCGGGGGCCGAAGTCCTGGATCAGGCGCTGGTTGTGGGCCAGCTCCAGGCGCAAATACCCGGCCAGGTCCGCGGCCAGGTCCGCGGTGTCGGACCCCAGCACCACGAAGCGCCGCCGGCCGAACAGGACCTGGTGCAGCACGTAGCCGAAGGAGACCAGGGTGGTCTTGGCGAAGCCCCGCGGCGCGGCCACCGCCACCGGCACCACCGCCGAGCCCCGGGGCCGCAGCAGCTCGATCAGCTCGTGGTGGAAGGGCGCGAAGTCGTCGGAGAAGTAGTGGGGCAAATACAGGCGGCAGAAGGCGAAGAAGTCGTCTTGGGCCTGGGCCAGGCGCTGGGCCCGCTCCGGGGCCTGGGGCCCGAAGCCGCCCACCTCGGCCTGCAGGCGGGCCACCACCTCGGCCGCCCGTTCGCGGAAGCGGGCGCTGGTCAGGCGGGCGGCCAGGGCGGCCACGGCTAGCCCTCCTCCACCAGGCGGCAGAAGAAGCGGTCCAGCAGCCCGGCCAGCCAGGTGAGGCGCTGGGGGTCGCGCTCCTCTTCGGCGGCCAGGGCCGCCAGGCGCTCGCAGACCTCCACCGCCGCGGCCTTGAGGTCGTAGCTCTCCTTTTCCAGTCGGGCGCAGGTGGCCCCGATCTTGGCCAGCTCGTCGGCCTCCTTGGGGCCCAGGGGCCCGCCGGCCACCAGCTCCTCCACCCGCCGGCCCAAGAGCTCGCGCAGGGTGGCCGCCGCGCCGCGGGGGTCGGAGAACCAGACCGAGCGCCGCTGGGCCCAGCGGCCGGCCGCGGCCCAGGCCGCCACCTGGGCCGGCTCCAGGCCCAGCTCAACGGCGATGGCCGGCGGCTCCAGGCCGGCCAGATAGCGCGACTGGGCTCGCCGCTTGAGCTCGTGCAGGGGGCGCTCCATCAGGACTCCAGGCTCCTTAGCTCGGCCGACAGGGCCTTGAACTCGCGCACCGCCGCCACCAGCTCCTCCATGGCCTGCTGGGCGTGCTCGATGCGGATGGCCTCCACGCCGTCCAGGTTGTAGAGGTAGTAGTGGATGTCCTTGCTGAGCCGGTCGATCTTGATCTCCAGCTGGCCCAGGCGCTCGCGCTTCTCTTCGCGCAGGCCCTTGGCGATCAAACGGGAAGTCTTGTCCATGGCTCACCTCAACAGGGCTTGAATCACCTGGAACAGCAGCCAGAGGGTGAACAGGCCGCCGGTGTAGGCGGCCAGCCGGGACTCCAGGCGGTCCAGGCGGTTGTCCACGGCCTCCACCTGGCCGGCCTGGCGCTCGATGGCCGCCAGCAGGTCGGCGTTGACCCGGCGCTGCTCGGAGGTGGACATCTTGAGCACCGTGTCCAGCCGGCTGAGCTGGCCCCGCAGGTTTTCCAGGGCCACCTTGATCTCCTCCTCGCCGGTCAAGGGCCTAGCCTGGGCAGGAACGCGGCCCTGGGGCCGGGGCAACGGGCTGGGGGCCGGTGTGCAGTGGCATATCGCTCCTCCTCCGCGGCGGCCGCCCGGCCGCCGGCTGATGATCCGGGCACCAGCCTAGGCCCAGGGCGCGGGGCGGGCCAGCAAGGGGCCGCACAAATGCATCTCCCGGCAGGGGCGCGCGGCGGTGCCTCCGGAAACGGCCTCCGACCGGGGCGGCGGCTGGGTTGTGGGGGGTGAAAAGGGCGGGGGCGGGGCTAGGCGAGGCCCGCACGGCGGGGGCTGACGATGTGGCGCACGTGGCGGGAGCTGAGGCCCCAGCGCCGGGCCAAGGCCCGCACGTTGGCGCCGTTGAACTCGCGCCGGATCATCTGGTTGCGCACGCATAAGAGCGAGCGCTCCAGCTTGGGGAAGTATACGCTGTTGCCCGCGAAGACCTGGGCCAACTGCATGGTGTACTCCAGGCCGATGATCTCGCTCATCTCCTGGTACACCTCGGGCAGCTCGCCGGGGTTCACCTGCTTCATCCAGTCCGGGACCAGGTCCCGCTCCGGGGCGAATCCTGAGCTCATCTGGGACTCCTTTCGCTTTGCGGTTAAAACCCGGCGCACGGATGTGCTATGAAGGGGCAGCCTCTGAGCAGGCAAGATATATCCGTTATGGATATATGTCAAGATAAAAAACTTACTGTTGTGGTCGTATGGGCTGGAAGAAGACGGGGGCGGCCCTGGCCCTGGGTCTGCTCTCGGGGGCCCTGGCTGGCTGCGTTTATCAGCAGGTGCCGGCGCCGCCGCCCGGCCCCTGGCCCGCGTCTCCGGCCCCGCCCGCGGGCGGCCCGCACCTGGCCTGGCTGGCGCTGTTGGCCGCGGGCCTGGTCACCCTGGTGGGGGTGGGGCTCCGGTTCTTCCACAGCCAGCAGGCCCAAGAGGGCGGCCCGCCCGCAGACCGGGAGGACGCGGCCCTCTTGCGCACCGCCCGCGACGCCTTGGGCATGCTGGTGCGCAAGCGGCTGCGGCGGCTGGCCCCGCTGTGGCCGGGGCGGCGGAAATGAAAGAAGAAGGACGGGGATAAGCCCGGCCCCTGGAATCGGGTCGGATCCAGCAAGAAGCAGGTAACGAAATATTCCGGGTGGCCCCGACAGCTCGCCTGTCGGGGTCGCTGAGCGTAGCGAAGCGACAAGAGGTCTGGCAGAGCGGTGCGCAACTCAGCAAAGGCTTGATAAAGACCCGCGGCCACCGGCGTGAACCTCTTGTGCCTGCGGCACCCAGACAGCCGAGCTGTCTGGGCCACCCGGAGCCGGGCGCCTGGAAAAGGCCGGTTGTATCTGCGAGGCGCGGCCCCTGGCCGCGGCGAAGCAATCTATGCCTTGGCAAGGCGGGACGGCCCCAAAAAAGAGGGTGGGGATAGTCCCCGCCCCTAGTATGTTTCTAACCAGGGTATGGCAGACTGCCACGATCTCGGGACCAATGAAACCCGTAGGGAAGTCTTAGTCGTCATACCCTTGCTTCCTTTAAACCCGGACAGTTGCAAGGGACGTTTGAGC
>JBFMFU010000028.1:0-80439 GCA_040751985.1 Thermodesulfobacteriota bacterium
AGGCTGACATTACCTCGCTGACGAGGGAAGCAGTGCGCGATAGCCGAAAATTGTTCTTGGTTGATTTTCATGCGCACATTATTGCGCATTTTGATCCTAAATGCAACTTAGTGTTAACACGCCCTAGGCGCTTCTCACCAGGCGGTCCAGCCGCCATCCACCATCAGGTTGGTCCCGGTCACGTAGGCCGAGGCCTCGCTCAAGAGGAACAGCGCCGCGCCGTCGAAGTCTGTGAAGGCGGCCATGCGGCCCAGGGGCGTGCGGGCCTGGTAGGCCTGGTGGAAGGCCTCCTCCTGGCCATCGTAGACCCCGCCGGGCGTGAGGCAGTTGACGCGCACCCCGGCCGGGCCCCACAGGCTGGCCAGGTGCCGGGCCAGGGCGATGAGGCCGCCCTTGCTGGCCGAGTAGGCGGCCGGGCAGCTCAAGGGGTCGTTGCCGCCGTAGATGTTGCCGGCGCTGGTGGAGCCCTCATAGATGCGCTGGTCCGGGGCCACCACCCCGTAGACGCTGGCCGTGAGCACCACGCTGCCCTGCTTGGCCGGCAGCATGAGCTTGCCCGCCTCCCGGCAGCAGAGGAAGGCCCCGCCCAGGTTGGTTTCCAGCACCTGGCGCCAGGTGTCCCAGGGGTATTGTTCGAAGGGCCTGTAGTAGCCTTCGGGCTTGGCCATGACGTTGTAGACCAAGCCGTCCAGGCGGCCGTAGTCCCGGCCCAGGCCGGCAAAGGCCGCCACCACTCCGGCCTCGTCGGTCACGTCCAGGGCCAGGCCGGCCAACCGGCCGTCGGTATCGGCCGCGATGGCCTGGGCCAGCTCCTGGCAGCGGGCGCCGTCGCGGTCGGCGATGACCACCTGGGCCCCGGCCCGGGCGATGGCCGCGGCCATGCGCCGGCCGATGCCGCCGGCCCCGCCCGCGATGAGCACCACCCGGCCGTTCAGGTCAAAAAGGTTCTGGGGCTGGCTCATGGCCGCTCCTTTGGCTGGCGGGCCAGGAGCGCCTCCAGCACCTGGAAGTCCAGCTCGCTGTCCAGGTCAATGGCCCGCTCCCGGGGCACCTCGTAGAGCCGGGTGCGCCGGGGCAGGCGGGCTGCCTCCTCCATGAGGGCGGCGCGCTTGTAGGCCCAGACCACGGTGTTCAGGTCCCAGACCGGCGGCGCGTCCTGGCGGCGGCCCACCCCGCCCGGCAGGTCGGCGAACAGTTCCACGTAGCCCTCCCGCGGTCGCACCATGTTGAAGTAGGGGCTGCGGTGAGAAGGCGATCCGCTGACCACCGCGTCGCAGTCCGGTGCAGCCAGGAGCCTGAGCACCGCCTCCACGTCCTCCACCCGGCGCAGGGGCGCGGTGCAGTCCAGCAGCACCAGCACGGCCATTGGCTGACCGTAGTGCGCCTCGCAGGCCGCGATAGCGTGCTGCATCACCGGCAGCATGGGCGCAATGTCGCTGGCCAGCTCGGCCGGCCGCATAAAAGGCGCCTCGGCCCCGTATTCCTTGGCCGCGGCGGCGATGGCCTGGCTGTCGGTGGAGACCACCACCTTGTCCAGGGAAGGGCAGGCCAGGCCGCAGGCGATGGCGTGGGCGATGAGCGGCCGGCCGGCCACCAGGCGCAGGTTCTTGCCCGGCACGCCCTTGCTGCCGCCCCGGGCCGGGATCAGTCCCAAGGTCAGGCCTCGGCTCATGGCTGCACCGTCCTTTGCTCGGCCGCAGCCCGCTTGGCGGACAGGGCCAGGCGGGTGGCGGCGATGCCTTGGGCCAGGCTCACCCGCGGCTCCTCCTGGCCGGCCAGCACGGCCAGCCAGTGGCGCATCTGGGACCGGAACAGGTCGTCACGCTCAAAGCCGGGCGGGTCGCTCACCCGCTGCGGCGCCTGGCCCGGCCGCCGCAGCTCCAGCCAGCCCGCGTCCTGTTGCCACATAATCACGCCTTCTTCTCCGATGACCTTTAGCCAGCGGGTGTAGCCGGGCTGGATGCAGTCCAGGTGCACCTGGCTCAGGCCGCCCGAGGCGTGAAGGGTGCTGATCTCGGCCAGGTCCTCGGCGTCCATCTCCAGGCCGGAGACGTGGTCGGCCACACAGGCCACGCTGGCGGCCGGCCCCAGGCAGGCCAGGGCCAGGTCCAGCTCGTGCACCAGCTCCAGGATCACCCCGCCGCCCAGCTCGGCCCGGGCAGTCTGCGAGGCGCGGTAGTCCACCTCCGGCCGCCAGTCGGGCAGCCACTGGCCCACCTCGGCCTGCAGCGACAGGGGGTGGCCGACGGCCCCTTGCTGCAGCCAGGCGCTCAGCTGCGCAAAGGCGGGATGGTAGCGCAGTTGCAGGCCTACCAGCACCGGCAGGCCGCGCTCGGCCACCGCGGCGGCTAGCTCCTCCAGGCCCGCCTCCTGAAGGCCCACCGGCTTCTCCAGCAGGAAGGGCACCCCGGCCTTGGCCAGGGTCAGGGCGGTCTCCACATGTCGGCTGGTGGGGTTGGCCACCACGGCGAAGTCGGGCCGCTCTTCAAGGGCCTGGTCCAGGGCGCGGAAGGAGCGGCCCTGGGCCGCGGCCAACTCCGGCACCGAGGCTGGGCCCTGGCCCGAGCGCAGGGCCGATACCTCGGCCCCCGGCGCCAGCTCGCGCAGGATGCGCAGGTGCCGGCGGCCGATGGAGCCCAAGCCTATGAACAGCGCCCGCATCAGGCCTCCCCCCGCGCCAGCTCGATCAGGTGCCGGGCGATAGCCCGGCCGGCCGCGCCCTGGTTGGGGCCCAACTCCTCGGCCGCCACCAGGGCCCGGCCCTCACGCCGCATCTCCGGGTGCAGCAGGGCCTCGTTGATGGCCGCGATGAGCTGCTCCGGGTCCTCGGCGGTGCGCTCGGCCCCGCGCCGGCAGATGCGCACGATGTGCTCCAGGGTATAGACCGAGCGGTCCTCGGACCCCAGGTGCACGTTGTGCGCGTGCATGATGAAATTGACGATGGGCAGGTCCACGGCCGCGGCCTCCAGCATCAGCGTCGAGTAGTAGTTTACCAAAACCGCGCTGTGGGCCAGCATGGAGGCCAGGTCCACGATCTCGCTGGCCGGCATGTCCGAGGGCAGCTTGGTGGAGAGGATATGGGGTCGGTTGAAGGCCACGAAGGGGTACTGGTCCTGGATGGTTTGGTACTGGTCCAGGACCTTCTGGAACTTGAGGCCGTTCTGGTCGCCCTGGAAGTGGTTGGGGTGCAGGCGCACCAAGAGCGAGCAGGGCTGGGCCAGGCGGCCGCCGGCGATGGCCTCGGCCAGCAGGCGGATGTAGTCCGGGGTCCAGGGGAACTTGTTGGGGGTGCGGGTGCCGAAGAAGATGATCTTGCGCGCCGGGTCTAGGCCGAAGCGGGCGCAGAGCTGCTCCCGGCTCAGCCAGCGCTCGGGGTGGCGGTAGATGTCGAAGTGGGCCACCCCGCCCACCAAGACCTTGGCCGGGTCCACGTCGTAGTAGCGCACCAGCTCGTCCTGCATGATCTCGGTCCAGGCCACGATGTGCTCGGCCGTGGCGCCGGGCAGGCCCTTGCCGCTGGTGTTATCCCAACTCAGGATCACCGCGCAGCGCCGGGCGCCGTGCTGCTTGGCCTCGCGCATGAGGTACTGGTCAAAGTCAAAGTAACCCAGGCTGGTGGTGATGACCAGGCCTGGCTGGTGGCGCGCGAACAGCTCCTGATGGGCCCGGCCCGCGAAGCAGCGCTCCTCCAAGGCCACCAGCAGCCGCCGGGCCCAGCGCCAGCGCATCAGGGGACGGCGCAGCAGATCGATCAGCCAGTAGCGCAGCTTGGCCTTAATCCCCTCGCGGTAGCAGATGTTCTGGAAGGCCTTGAAGCGTGCGCCCAGCGAGCCCTGGTCGTGCCGGCCGGGCATGGCGTACCAGCGCAGCTCCTTCAAAAATATCTGCAACTGGCTGTCCAGGAAGTAGCGCCGGCAGGCCGCGAAGTCGAACAGCTCCACCATTGCGCCAACGGCTTCGAACTCTTGGCGGAAGTAGTCCTCGTCGGCGTTGGGTGTGAGTACCACCACCTTGAGCCCGGCCGCGATCAGCTCGGGCAGGATGTCGCTGCGCAGCAGATAGCGCGCCCCGAAGCCGGAGTTGACGGCGATGAAGATGGTGTGTGGGTCGCTGGTCATGCCGCCGGGATCAGGCCGGGGGGGCGCCCTTCAGATCGTCCAGCAGGCTGCGGCAGGCCACGTCCAGCATGCGGATGTCCACGCTGTAGGCCAGGAAGCGGTAGCCTTCCTGCACCCGGCGCTTCAGCTCGGCCGGGTCCGGCTCCACCACGTGCAGGCCGGCGGGCTTGCCGCTGCGAGCCGCCTGGGCCAGAACGGCCTGCATGGCCTTGGCCAGGTCCGGGTGGGCGAAGTCGCCGGGCCGGCCCAGGGAGCCGGAGAGGTCGTAGGGACCCACGATGCAGCCGTCCACCCCGTCCACGGCCACGATGGCGGCCAGATTCTTGACCCCCTGGATGTGCTCGATCTGCACGATGACCACGGCCTCTTCCTGCAACCAGCGCTTATATTCAGCAAAGGCCGCGCCGTAGCCCTGGGCCCGGCCCAGGCCCACCCCCCGCTGGCCCCGCGGCGGATACTGCACGGCCCGTACCGCGGCCTCGGCCTCGGCGGCGCTGTTGACCATGGGCACCACCACGCCGTGGGCGCCGGCGTCCATGATGCGCTTGATCTGCACCGGGTCATTGGCCGACAGGCGCACCAGGACCGGCACCCCACAGAGGTCGATGGCCCGGATCAGCTCGCCGGCCTGCGGCAGGGAGATGGTGCTGTGCTCCAGGTCCACCACCAACCAGTCAAAGCCGGCCCGGGCCATGATCTCGCCGATGCCGGGGTGGCCCAGGGTGATCCAGGAGCCCACGGTCAGCTCGCCGGCGGCCAGCTTTTTCTTTAGGGAAGGCGATGAGACAGGCATCATGGCTACCTAATATTTTTTTATTTTCGTGGACTTAATTTTATATAAGCTATGCTGGCCCAAGTCAACGGAGTGTTCTCCCCGGGCCCTGGCCGGCCGGGCGCGGGGCAGGGCAGGCTTGGTTGAGGGTTGACTTAAGGGGGCGGATTCACGGAGGCTTGGGCCAAGGGGCCCGGTGCGGGCAAGGCTGAGGATTCGGTGCAGCAGGCATGAATCGCTACCAATGGCCAAATAGGCAAGAGGTCTTGGCGGGCCTGGGCCTAGTGGTGCTGCACGTCTTGGCCTACATCGGCCAGCAGCGGCTGGACGCCCCCACATTCAACCCCCTTTGGGGCCCGTTCCTGATCCTGCTCTCCCTGGGCCTCCTGTTTTGGTGCTACTACAACCTCGGCCTCTGGGCGGGCGGGTGGCTCTTCGGCTGGGGCCAAGACCTACCCGGCGGCGCGGCCGTGGCAGTGGCCCTGGGCCTTATCGCCTCCATCGCTATCCTGCTGGTGCTGGGCCTGCTGGGCCTGCTGAGCCCGGCGATAATCTTCGCGCTGTTCGCCCTGATTCTTTTGGCCTCCGGCCACCGCCTTCTGGCGGTCCTGAAAGGCCTGGGCGCACTGCGCTCCTCTGGCTGGGACCGTTCCCAGGTCTGGGTTTGGCTGGGCCTGGCCGCTTCGGTCTTGACCCTGCTGGTCCTTTTTACGGACACGGTCCTGCGGGGCGAGTTTCAGTCCGATGTGATCGATGCCTTCACGGTCTACCTGCCCGAGATCACCTCGCACCTGAAGACCGGCGACCTGACGAGGCCCTATTTCGTGTTCCAGGCCCATGTTTTCCCCTGGCTTTACTCCAGCCTGCTCTATCTGCCGGTTCTGGCCCTGGCCACGGTGCATAGCCTGCCGGCCTTTTCCCTGGCCCTCATGATCCTGGCCGGCATGCTGGTGTTCAAGATCGCCGGACGCCTGGTCCGCGTGGAGGCGGCCCTGGCGGCGCCGGCCTTTTTCTTTCTGAGCTTCTTCTGGCTCTATCACAATGACCTCGGCCTTAACCTGCTTAAATACAACCACTTTCTCTCGATGATCCTGGGCCTGCTGACGCTCTATTTTATCTTGGAGTTCATGGCCGGCGGCCAGATCGGCGCGGCGGTCATGGGCGGGGTGGCCACAGGGCTCATGGTGGCCGAGTTCTCCCTGGCCTTTCCCCCCACCCTGGTGTGGCTGGCGGCCTGCCTGCTGGTTCCGGGGGTGCGGCGCCGGGTGGCCGCGGCGCCGGCCAAGGTGCTGCTGGCCTGGGGGCTGCCCATAATCGCCGTTCCTATGGTGCCCCTGGCCGTGAACTACGTCTGCACCGGCCTGCCCGCTGACCCCATAATGGTTCCTTTTTTCATGAAATGGTTCACGCTCCGGCCAGAATACTGGAGCTCATTCTTCTACGGCGGGCAGCATGCCTATCCCGTGGCCTATGCGGCCCAGACCCAGCTGAGCGCCACCGTATTCAAGCTCTGCCGCTTCTATGCCATACCCCTGGCCGCGGCAGCGGTGGCCCTGTTCATTGGCGGCTGGCGCCGGGAGGGAGCCCCGGTCTATCTCCTGGTAGTGGCCACGCTATTGTGGCTGGTGTTCATCCAGCACTACATCAGCCCCAAGACCCGCTACCAGTTCTTTGCTCTGCCCCTGTTGGCCATAACCAGCGCTGTGCTGCTGGGTTACTTTTTCGCGGTCCTCAAAAAGATAGTGCGCTCTGCCAAGCTGGCCGCGGTCTGCGCCCTGGTCTTGCTCTACGCGGCCGGGGTTTGGGCCCAGGACATGGCCCCGCCAATCCTGCAGCTATACCTGGCCGCGGACAAGGGCCTATGGATGCTCAATGACTACCGCAGCCACCACCGGGCGGTGCGGGAATATCAGGACAGCGCCCTGCTGAAATACGTCAGTGAGCATGTGGGCCGCACGGAGAAGATCGTCGTCCCCCAAATCGGCTTCTTGAACTACACCCTGGGGCGCATTGCCTTGAATCCCGGCACCTTGCCCTACCACGTCCTGTTCATGACCGACGGCCGGGAAATGTTGTCTACTCTGAAGGAACTCCATATAACCCATCTGCTTCTTGTGCAGGGCAAGCCCGTGACCGGCCCGTACCGCCCGCTGCTGCTGGAGCCCGGCTTCGCCAGCCAGCATCTGCAACTGGTGGCCTTGGCCGAGATCAGGCGCTATTTGTTCAACGACCAGCTTTACGCCTACCGGCAGGACAGGAGGCACATCCTGGACCCCAAGCACGTCGAGACGGTCTATCTGTTCAAAATATCCAATCTCCCTTTGCCGCAGACGCCGCCTCAGGCCCAAACAATCGAACAAATAGTTGCCAAGATAAAGATGTGGAATACCTACACGCCGGAAATGGTAAAAACCCTGCGCAATTTGCGCCTTTCCAAAGACACCGGGCAGCGTTTAAATGACTTTGATCAGAAGTGGGGTCGCGCCTCGAACGCCTTTGAGAGAATTGCTGCCGGAAAATAAAATAGTCGCTCCCTGACCAGCATAGAGATGTGCAAAGGGCCTCCTGTGCGCGTGACCAAATCAGGCCCCTGCCGTGGCATGCCCTGCGGCGGATTGCCTTGCCTGGCGCCAGGGCAGCGCAATGGTTCGAACCGCGGGGCGGTCAAGAACGGAATTGGCCCATGGCCAGGGTAGGTTTTGCCGGGGAGCGGGATAGGGGAGTCACGGCGCAACATACATTTGAAATGTAATTCCTTAGCACTACATGCGGCGGCTCTGGCCTCAGTTCTGTGTGCCAGTTCTGTTTTTTAACCAGAAAGTCGTTGTAATATTTTGGGAGAGTACATATTATGCACCAATGAACATCGAAGCTAAACCAGGTATGAACGATCAAAGTCAAATATCCCCGGAACTCAGCATCTTTGTCCCTTGTCTTAATGAAGAAGCCAACGTGAACTCCACCTTGCGGACCATTCTGGAGGCCTGCGCTGAGGTTGGTTGCAGCTATGAAATCCTGGTGGTGGACGACGGATCCACCGATGCAACTTCGCAGAGGGTTGAGGAGTTCAAGCAGGAGCATCCAAAAGAGGACATAACTTTGGTCCGGGGAAAGTCTTGCCGGGGCCTGGCCCATCGCTACCGCCAGGCGGCCCAGTTGGCCCGGGGCAAGTATTTCCGCCTGGTGTGCGGGGACAACGTGGAGCCCCGGGAGACCATGGTGGCTATTTTCAGCAAGCGGGGGCTGGCGGATGTGGTGGTGCCCTACCCCGAGGACATAGAGGGCCTGGGGCTGGGCCGCCGGACCCTGCGCGTCTTTTTCAACTCCTGCGTGAACCTGGCCAGCGGAAACAAGCTGAAATACTACAACGGCTGCCACCTGCACCTGCGCGAAAACGTGATCAATTCCGAGGTGGACACGAAAGGGTTCGGCTTCCAGGCTGAGATTCTCTGCCATTTGCTGGCCAAGGGCGCCACCTTCCAAGAGGTCCCGGTCAAGTTCCGCCACAACCAGGATGGGCCATCAGGAGCCCTCAAGATCAAGAATATGGCGGCCATGGCGGCCAGCGTGCTCAGAATACTGCGCGGCCGCTTTGGCGGGGTGCGCAACGGCCACAGGCCCCGATAGAGAGCCTAAGATCATTGGTGAGGCCTTGGCAGCTGGTTGATGGCTGACGGGGTGCTTGATAGATGAGCCAGGACAAGACCAAAGAAGCGGCTTACGAGTCATGCCTGGAGCTGGCCCGGCGGTGCGGCCAGAGCGAACTGGGCCTGATGATGAATCACGCCTGGTTCAAGGACCCGCGGCGTTTTTTCATCGGCCTGGCCCGCTACAAGTGGGTGGGCAAGGTGCTCAGCGGCTGCCAGAAGGTCCTGGAGGTGGGCTGCGCCGACGCCTTCAACAGCCGGCTGGTGCAACAGGAGGTCAAGAGCCTGACGGCGGTGGACTTCGACCCCATCTTCGTGGAGGACGCCAAGCGGCGCATGGACGCTGCCTGGCCCTTTGACTGCCGGGTACACAACATCCTGGACGGGCCGGTGGCGGAAGGGTTCGATGGAGCCTTTGCCCTGGACGTGATCGAGCACATCCCGGCCCAGGACGAAGACCGCTTTCTGGCCAACCTGGCGGCTTCCCTGAACCAGACCGGCGTGCTGATCGTGGGGACCCCCACCATCCAATCCCAGCAGTACGCCTCGGTCGAGAGCAAGATGGGCCACGTAAACTGCAAGGACGCCCCGGTCCTCAAGGTCCTGTTGCAGAAATATTTTCACAACGTCTTTATATTTTCCATGAATGACGAGGTGGTGCACACGGGGTACTACCCCATGGCGCACTATCTCCTGGCCTTGTGCTGTTACAAAAAGGCCTGAGGCCGGCCGCACCTTGACGCATCACAACCCTACGGGGGGCCAATGCAGGGATCCCAGATGATCGTAGCCGCCAAATGCGCCCCTGAGGAGCGGATTCTGGTGGAGGTGGCTCGGGCGGGCTTGGCCGCGGTGGAGCTGTATCTGAACCAGAGATGGCTCCAGGCGGCCGAGGAAATAGTCAAGACCTGCCAGGCCATTGACCTGCGCTACGCCCTGCACGCCCCCACGGACTGCCACCTGCCCGGGCCCGTGGCGGCCCTGGCCAAGGCCCTGAGGTGCAAGGTGGTGGTGTTCCACGACATTTACTGGCTGGACGAGTGGCGGGAGATCGCCGAGGCCTTTGCGGGCAGCGGGGCCCTGCCTTGCGTGGAGAACATCGGCTCCCTGCACGAGCCCATGCGGGTGATGCGGCGCTTCGGCTTTGGCCGCTGCCTGGATTTCGAGCACTTCCAGATGCAGGTGAACGGGGTCTTTGCCTCGGAGTTCGGCCCCTTCCTGCGCGAGGCCAGCCACGTGCACCTCACCGGCTACGTGGCCGGCGGCGAGCTGTGGCACACCCACATCCATCGCTCGCCGGAGCACTGCACCAGCCTGCTGAACATGCTGCGGGACTCCGGCTACAGCGGACTGGTGGTCTCCGAGGCCAGCACCCCCTACCAGACCCTGGCCGACTTCAAGGGCCTGAAGAGCTTTTTCGACGCCTGGGCCGCGGAACAGGCCTGAACGGATCGCTTAGGCGCAGTTGGGAGGAAAATTCTCAGTGAGAAAAATGACTTTTAATCGGCATCGCACATGGGTTATGCAATTACAAAATGAATCGATCGTGGTTCGATGAGGAGAGGCTAAAATAGAGACTAACCTCGCAGGCGCCTGGGAGCCGTAATGAGCACATACGCCAAGAAATATCTGGAAGAGGCAGGGCGCATCATAGACCGGTTGGACCCGGCGGCCATCGAGAACATGGCGCAGGTCATCGCCGGGATCAAAAAGGACGGCGGCCGGCTGTTCTTTATCGGGGTGGGCGGCGGCGCAGGCAACGCCAACCACGCGGTGAACGACTTCCGCAAGATCGTGGGCATGGAGTGCTACACGCCCACCGACAACGTGAGCGAGCTGACCGCCCTGGTCAACGACGAGGGCTGGGAGGGCGTTTTTGCCCGCTGGCTGAGCACCAGCCGCCTGGGGGCCAAGGACGGCGTGTTCGTCTTCAGCGTGGGGGGCGGCAGCGAGGAGAAGAACATCAGCGTGAACATCGTGCGGGCCCTGCGCCTGGCCAGAGAGGTGGGGGCCAAGGTGCTGGGGGTGGTGGGGCGCGACGGAGGCTTCACCGCCCAGGTGGCCGACGCCTGCATCGTGATCCCTACCGTGAACCAGGCCACCATTACCCCGCATACCGAGGCCTTCCAGGCCGTGGTATGGCACCTCTTGGTGTCGCACCCGGACCTGTTGCAGAACGAGATGAAGTGGGAGTCGGTGAAGTAGACTGGCCCATAACAGCTTAGGAGCGAGGGACAAACTTTATGGCCATCTTTTTGGACAGCGGCAAGTTGGACCAGGTGAAGAAGTTCATGCGCTGGGGGGTTATCCGCGGCGTCACCACCAACCCCACCATCCTGTTCAAGGACGGCGTGACCGGCGGGGTGGAGGGCATGAAGGCCCGCGCGCGCGAAATAGCCAATATGATCGCGCCCCTGCCCCTGTCCCTGGAGGTGACCAGCAACGATCCGGCCCATATGATCGCCCAGGCGCGGGAGTTCGCCTCCCTGGCCGAGAACATCAACATCAAGATCACCATCCACGGCCCCGAGGGGGAGACCGACAACATAGAGGCGATCCACGAGCTGGAGACGGTGCACAACGTGCGGGTCAACGCCACGGCCATGATGAGCGCCCAGCAGTGCCTGCTGGCCGCCCTGGCCGGGGCCACCTACGTCTCGCTCTTCGGCGGCCGCGTGAACAACATGGGCTATGACGCCTCCGACGAAATACAGCGGCTGCGCGAGGTCCTGGAGCTGCAGGGCCTCCCCAGCCAGATCATCATCGGCTCGGTGCGGGAGATCAACAACGTCATCGCCTGGCTGCACGCCGGGGCGCACATCGTGACCGTGACGCCGGACATCCTGGCGGGCATGCTGGTGCACCCCTACAGTAAGGAGACGGTGAAGATGTTCCTGGACGACGCCAAGAAGTGCGAGGCCTGCTAGGGGGCGCGTCTGAGGGCGTTGGCCGCACACCATCCAGGCCGCAAGGCCGTCGGCAACCGGAGGCAGCGGATTTTGCCTGTCTCTACCCAAGGCCGTGACTAGCAAGTATGATATTCCCAGGCGCCGCAGAGGGGTCCCACCCAGCAGGGGGCCTTGGCGCCTAAACCCGCACGGCGGGCAATCATTGAGTAACCTCAACCCGAGGCCGAACTAGGAGTTGCTGATTGTGAAAAACGTGCTAGTCACCGGTGGCGCTGGCTATGTGGGCTGCGTGCTCACGCCCCAGCTGCTCAATGCAGGCTACAAGGTAACCGTTTACGATATTATGTACTTCGGCGATCACCTGCCCCAGCACCCCAACTTGAAGTTGGTGCAGGGCGACATCCGCGACACCGCCAAGCTGGCCCAGAGCTTGGAGGGCATCGAGGCGGTGCTGCACCTGGCCTGCATATCCAACGACCCCAGCTTCGAGCTGGACTCCTCCTTCAGCCAGAGCGTGAACTACGACTGCTTCGAGCCCATGGTCAAGGCGGCCAAGGCGGCCGGGGTGAAGCGGTTCGTGTACTGTTCCTCCAGCTCGGTCTACGGGGTGAGCGACGCGCCCCAGGTCACCGAGGAGCACCCCCTGGTGCCCCTGACCGACTACAACAAATTCAAGGGCATGTGCGAGCCGCTTCTGTTCAAGCACCAGGGCCCGGACTTCACCTGCGTGACCATCCGGCCAGCCACGGTCTGCGGCTACAGCCCGCGGCTGCGCCTGGACCTGTCGGTGAACATCCTGACCAACCACGCGGTGACCAACAAGAAGATCACCGTGTTCGGCGGCAAGCAGCTGCGGCCCAACCTGCACATCAACGACATGGCCGACCTGTACGAGCTGCTGCTCAAGGTGCCTGACGAGAAGATCGCCGGCCAGATATTCAACGCCGGTTACCAGAACCAGAGCATCATGGACATCGCCCAGATCGTGCGCAAGGTGGTGATGCAGCAGATGCCGGGGCTGGGCGAGATAGAGATCGTCACCACCCCCACCAACGACCCGCGCTCCTACCACATCAACTCCGACAAGATTAAGCGGATGCTGGGCTTCGTGCCCAAGCGCAGCATCGAGGATGCGGTGCGCGATCTCTGCGCGGCCTTCAAGGCCGGCAAGATTCCTCGTAGCATGGAAGACGTGAACTACTACAACGTGAAGCTGATGCAGAAGCTGGAGGCCAAATGACCGCCCGGCCGGTCGCCGTGGTCACCGGGGGAGCCGGGTTCATCGGCAGCCACATGGTGGACCTACTCCTGGAGCGCGGCTTTGCGGTGCGGGTGATCGACAACCTGATGGGGGGCCGCGAGGCCAACCTGGCCCACCACGGCTCCAGGCCGGAGCTGGTGCTGGAAAAGGCCGACGTCCGCGAGTTCCGGCCCGGCCACCCCCTGTTCGCCGGGGTCAAGTACGTGTTCCACTTCGCCGGCATCGGCGACATCGTGCCTTCCATCGAGAGGCCCCTGGAGTACATGTCCACCAACGTGCAGGGCACGGCCGGCATGCTGGAGTGCGCCCGCCAGGCCGGGGTGAGCAAGTTCGTCTACGCGGCCTCGTCCTCCTGCTACGGCCTGGCCCAGGTGCCCACCGACGAAAACCACCCCATCGCTCCGCAGTATCCTTATGCCCTGAGCAAGTACCAGGGCGAGCAGGCGGTGTTTCATTGGCATAAGGTCTACGGCCTGCCGGTGAACTCCATCCGCATCTTCAACGCCTACGGCACCCGCAGCCGCACCTCCGGGGCCTACGGGGCGGTGTTCGGGGTGTTCCTGCGCCAGAAGCTGGCCAACAAGCCCTTCACGGTGGTGGGCGACGGCGAGCAGACCCGGGACTTCATCTACGTCACGGACGTGGCCGCCGCCTTCCTGAGGGCGGCGGAGACGGACCGGGTGGGCGAGGTGTACAACCTGGGCGCCGGCCGGCCCCAGTCGGTCAACCGCCTGGTGGAGCTGTTGGGCGGCCAGGCGGTATACATCCCCAAACGGCCGGGCGAGCCGGACTGCACCTGGGCCAACATAGACAAGATAACCTCCCAGCTAGGCTGGCAGCCCCAGGTGAGCTTCGGAGAGGGGGTGGCACGCATCCTGGCCAACATCGACTACTGGCGGGAGGCGCCGCTCTGGGATCCGGACTCCATAGCCAAGGCCACCAAGACCTGGTTCAAGGCCTTGGGCGGCGGCGCGGAGGCATAAGATATGATCAGCGTCATGGAAAAGGCCCAACTGCTCAAGAAGATCAAGACCATGGACGATCTGATGCAGGCCATCGGCCCGCGGCCGCGCAGCAAGAAGGTCATCATGTGCCACGGCGCCTTCGACGTGGTGCATCCGGGGCACATACGCCACCTGCTCTACGCCAAGAGCAAGGCCGATGTCCTGGTGGCCAGCCTGACCAGCGACGCCCACATCACCAAGGCCGCCTTCCGGCCCTATGTGCCCGAAGACCTGCGGGCCATAAACCTGGCCGCCCTGGAGATGGTGGACTACGTCGTCGTGGACCCCAACCCCACGCCGCTGGAAAACCTCAAGCTCATCCAGCCCGATTTCTTCGCCAAGGGCTATGAATACATCGAAGGCCAGATGCACCCCAAGACCAAGGAGGAGAAGGAGGTCATAGACAGCTACGGGGGCGAGATCATCTTCACCCCGGGCGACATCGTCTACTCCTCCTCGGCCCTGATCGAGCTGGCCCCGCCCAAGATCGCCATAGAAAAGCTGGTGACCATGATGGAGGCCGAGGGCGTCAGCTTCGACGACCTGCGCAAGGCCCTGTATCGCATGGACGGCCAGTCGGTGCACGTGGTGGGCGACACCATCGTGGACAGCTACACCATCTGCACCCTGGTGGGCGGCATGACCAAGACCCCCACCATCAGCGTGCGCTTCCTGGAGCAGACCGACTTCACCGGCGGGGCGGCGGTGGTGGCCAAGCACCTGGCCTCCACCGGGGCCAAGGTGACTCTCTCCACGGTGCTGGGCGACGACCCGCTCAAGGATTTCGTGCTGGAGGACCTCAAGCAGGCGGGGGTGAACTGCCTGGCCACCGTGGACCCCACCCGGCCCACCACCAACAAGAACGCCATCGTGGCCGAGGAGTACCGCCTGCTAAAGGTGGACAAGGTGGACAACCGCTCCATCTCCGAAAAGATCCTGCACCGGATGTGCCAGGAGGTGGCCGAGAGCACCGCGGACATCGTGGTGTTCAGCGACTTCCGCCACGGCATCTTCAACCGCCAGACCATACCCGAGCTGGTGGCGGCCATTCCGACTCAGGCCTTCAAGGTGGCGGACAGCCAGGTGGCCTCCCGCTGGGGCAACATCCTGCAGTTCCAGGGCTTCGACCTGATCACCCCCAACGAGCGCGAGGCCCGCTTCGCCCTGGGGGACCAGGACAGCGCCCTGCGGCCCCTGGCCAGCGAGCTCTACCGCCAGGCCGACTGCAAGACCATCATCCTCAAGCTGGGCGAGCGGGGCATCCTGACCTACCGCACCAAGCCCGAAGGCGACCCCCGCACCGTGCTGGCGGTGGACAGCTTCGCGGACAAGGTGGTGGACGCGGTGGGCAGTGGCGACGCCCTGCTGGCCTACGCCTCCCTGGCCCTCAAGCAGACCGGCAACGAGGTCATTGCCTCGGTGCTGGGCTCGTTCGCTGCCGGGGTGGCCTGCCAGCACGACGGCAATGTGCCGGTCTCGCCCAGGGACGTGGCCGCCAAAATCGACACCGCTGAAAAGCTGGCCAGCTTCGGCTAGGGTGGCGGGAGGCAGGCCATGCGGGTGGTAGTGGTGGGCATGGGGGTGCAGGGCCCCAAACGCCAGGCCGTGGCCGGCGCGGACGTGGTGGCCACGGTGGACCTGGTCAAGCCGGGGGTGGATTACAAGAATCTAGACGAGGTGCCCCTGGACAGCTACGACGCGGCCCTCTTGTGCGTGCCCGACGAAACCAAGATCGAGCTGATCACCTACCTCTTGAGCCGCGGCAAGCACCTGCTGGTGGAAAAGCCGCTCTTGGCCGACGACGACGATGAGTTGCGCAGGCTGGCCGAGCTGGCGCATAAAAACCGGGCCGTGTGCTACACGGCCTACAACCACCGCTTCGAGCCTCACTTCGTGCGCATGAAGGAGCTATTGGACTCGGGACGCCTGGGCCGGGTCTACTGCGTACGCATGTTTTACGGCAACGGCACCGCCCGCCTGGTGCGCGATTCGGTCTGGCGGGACCAGGGGGCCGGGGTGCTGCCGGACCTGGGCTCCCACCTGCTGGACACGGCCCTGTTCTGGTTCGGCCGGCCCAGCGCGCCCTTTCAGGTGCTCTCGGCCAACTGCTTCGAGAACCGCGCCTTCGATCACGTGTCCCTGGGCTGCAACGGCAGCCCGGTCATCCAGCTGGAGATGACCCTGCTGCACTGGCGCAACCATTTCTACTGCGACGTGCTGGCCGAGAAGGGCAGCGCCCACATCCGCTCCCTGTGCAAGTGGGGGCCCAGCTCCTTCATCGTGCGCCAGCGCAAGCTGCCCAGCGGCCGGCCCGACGAGGAGCAGGTGGTGCTGGTGCAGCCCGACCCCACCTGGGAGGCGGAATACGCCTACTTCAAACAGCTCTGCGCCCGGGGCGGCGGCAACATCGAGAACGACATCTGGATCAACCAGACCCTGCGCGACCTAAGCCGCCAGGCGCTGGAAGGGGAGGGGAGCCATTAAACCGGTCATCGGCTACGCCGGCATGAGCCACCTGGGCCTGGTATCGGCCACGGCGGCGGCGGCCAAGGGCTTCCGGGTGGTGGGCTTCGACCCCGATGCGGCCCTGATCGCCTCCCTGGAGCAGGGCCGCCTGCCGGTGGTGGAGCCGGACCTGGACGAGCTGGTGGCCGCCAACCGGGAGCGCCTGAGCTTCACCGCCGACCCCGGCGACCTGGCCGCCTGCGACCTGGTCTACATCGCCCGCGACGTGCCCACCGACGACCAGGGCCAGAGCGACCTGGGGCCCATCGAGGAGCTGATGGCCCTGGTGCGGGGGGCCAGGCGCCCCCAGGCCCTGCTGGTGATCCTCTGCCAGGTGCCGCCGGGCTTCAGCCGCCGCCAGCCGGGGCCAAAGGGCGGCCTGTATTACCAGGTGGAGACGCTCATCTTCGGGCGGGCGGTGGAGCGGGCGCTCAAGCCCGAGCGCTTCATCGTGGGCTGCCCGGACCCGACCCAGCCCCTGCCGCCGGCCCTGGCCGAATACCTGAAGGCCTTCGGCTGCCCCATCCTGCCCATGCGCTTCGAGAGCGCGGAGCTGGCCAAGATCGCCATCAACTGCTGCCTGGTCTCCTCCATCAGCGTGGCCAACACCCTGGCCGAGCTGTGCGAGGGCATCGGGGCCGACTGGCGCGAGATCGCCCCGGCCCTGCGCCTGGACAGGCGCATCGGGGCCTATGCCTATCTGGCGCCGGGCCTGGGCATCGCCGGGGGCAACCTGGAGCGGGACCTGGCCACGGTGGTGCGCCTGGGCTCGGCCCAGGGCAGCGACGTGGGCGTGGTGCGCTCTTGGCTGGCCAACAGCGGCCACCGCCGCTTCTGGGCCCTGCGCACCCTGCACGCCCAGGTGCTGGACGTAGGGGAGGAGCCGGTGATAGCGGTGCTGGGCCTGGCCTACAAAGAGAACACCGCCTCCACCAAGAACTCGCCTTCCCTGGCCCTGATCGCCAATCTGCGGCCCTTTGCCCTGCAGGTCTTCGACCCGGTGGTGCCGGCCGCGGCGGCCCAGCACCCCCGGCTGCGCGGGGCCGAGAGTGCCCTGCAGGCTTGCCAGGGCGCCGACGCCCTGGTTATCATGACCCCCTGGCCGGAGTTCGCCCGTCTGGAGCCCGCGGAAATTGCCCAGGCGCTGCGGGGCAAGGTGGTCATTGACCCTTACGGCGTGCTCAAGGGCCCTGCCTGCCTCCAGGCCGGTCTGCGCTACTTCACCCTGGGGGCGCCCGCTCTCACCTAGCGAGGAAATACCATGCTGCAACATAACAACCCCGAGCCTCGCAACCCCTCCCGGGTGGTGATCCTAGGGGGCAGCGGCTTTGTGGGCCGCGCCCTGACCGCCGAGTTGGAGCGCCTGGGCGCGGCCAGCCTGGCCCTGTCCTCCCAGGACCTGAACCTGCTGGCCGCTGGCGCCGGCGCCAAGCTGGCCGGCCTGCTGCAGCCCGGCGACGCGGTGGTGGTGCTGGCGGCCCTGACCCCGGACAAGGGCAAGGGCAGCGGCACCCTGATGCAAAACCTGGCCATGGCCCAGAACGTCCTGCAGGGCCTGGCCCAGGCTCAGCCGGCCCAGGTGATCTACTTCAGCTCCGACGCGGTCTACTCCTTTGACGAGGCCCTGATCAAGGACCAAACCCCGGCCTGCCCCATTGACCTTTATGGCGCCATGCACCGCACCCGGGAGCTGATGTTCCTGGCCGAGGTCAAGGCCCCCCTAGCCATCCTGCGCTCCACCCTGGTCTACGGCGCCGGCGACAGCCACAACTCCTACGGCCCCAACCGCTTCCGGCGCATGGCGCGCGAGCAGGGCAAGATAACCCTCTTCGGCCAGGGCGAGGAGACCAGGGACCACATCTTGGTGGAGGACCTGGCGGCCCTGGTGGGGCAGGTGCTGACCCATTGCAGCAGCGGCACCATCAACGCGGCCACCGGCCGTTCTGCCTCCTTCAGGGAGGTGGCCCAACTGGTGGCGGACCAGTTCGGCGGCGCGGTGAGCGTGGAGGGCACCCCCCGGGCCAACCCCATCACCTACCGCGCCTTTGACCCCATTGCCCTGCAGATGGCCTTCCCCACCTTTTGCTTCACGCCCCTGGAGGAGGGGATAGCCCGGGTGCACCAACAGACCGCGCAGGGGGAGTGATGCGCGAAGTAAACCTGCTGAAGGCCCTGCCGGCCAGCAAGCGCAACCTGGCCCAGCGCAACCAGGGCCAATCGCCGGAGAACATCGCCATCGCCTGCCGCTTCGGCCGCGAGTACTTCGACGGCCCCCGCGAGCAGGGATACGGCGGCTACGTGTACGACGGCCGCTGGATTCCGGTGGCCAAGGACATCGTCGCCCACTTCGGCCTGGGGCCGGGCAGCCGCATCCTGGACGTGGGCTGCGCCAAGGGGTTTCTGGTCAAGGACCTCATCAGCATCTGTCCGGGGCTGGAGGCCTTCGGCGTGGACATATCCGAGTACGCCCTCATGCACTGCGCGCCCGAGGTGGTGGGCCGCCTGCACCTGGGCAGCGCGGACAAGCTGCCCTTCCCGGACGGCTCCTTCGACGCGGTGATCGCCCTGAACACCATCCACAACCTGGACCGGGCCGGGGTGATCCGGGCCTTGAAGGAGATGGAGCGCCTGGCTCCGGGCAAGGGCTTCGTGCAGGTGGACTCCTATCGCAACGAGGCCGAGCGCCAGGTCTTTCTTAACTGGGTACTCACGGCCAAGTTCCACGACTATCCCCAGGGCTGGCTCCAGGTGTTCGCCGAGGCGGGTTATACTGGGGGCTACTACTGGACCATCATTGCCTAGGCCGCGGGCCGGCCTGGTACAGGCCGCAAGGAGCGACTAGATGAACCGCGTGTCCCGAGAATCCATCCGGGCCCAAGGCCGCTACCCCGGCGTCTCCCTGGCCGGTGTGGCGCCCGAGCTGGCGATGGCCCTGTATCGCTTCATGCTGCGCCTGCGCCGCTGCGAGGAGTCGCTCATCGCCGAGTATCACCCGGCCGACCAGATGCGCTGCCCAGTGCACTTCTGCCTGGGCCAGGAGTCCGTGGCCGCGGCGCTGTCCCTGGTGATCCGGCCCGAAGACTACCTGTTCTGCCACCACCGCACCCACAACTGGTACTTTGCCAAGGGCGCGCCCATGAAGGCCCTGTTCGCCGAGATGTACGGCCGGGCCACCGGCGCCAACGGCGGGCTCTCGGGCTCCCAGGAGATCTCTTACCCGGCCCTGAACTTCTACGGCGGGGCCATCCTCACCGGCTCGGTGGGCATCGCCACCGGCGCGGCCCGGGCCCAGCAGCTCCTGGGCAGCGACCACATCGCGGTGGCCGGCTTCGGCGAGGGCGCCACGGACGAGGGAGCGTTCTGGGAGGCCATGAACTACGCGGCCCTGCGCAGGCTGCCGGTGGTCTATCTCTGCGAGAACAACGGCTACGCCACCTGGAGCCCCCAGCACAAGCGCCAGCCCCAGGACAACATCAGCCAGAAGGCGGCGGCCTTCGGGGTGCAGACCTACACCATCTTCGGCAACGACGCGGTCCTGGCCCACCAGACCGTGAGCCAGGCCGTGGCCGGGGCGCGGGCCGGCCAGCCGGCCCTGGTGGAGGCCTACACCTATCGCTGGAACGGCCACGTGGGGCCCGAGAACGACGACGTGCAGAACTACCGGCCCCTGGAGGAGCTGGCCTTCTGGAAGGACAACGACCCCATCGCCCTGCTGGAGGAGGCCATGACCAACGCGAGGCTGCTGGACGCGGCCCGCAAACAGGCCCTGGAGCAGGAGATCGCGGCCGAGATCGCCGAGGCCTTTGCCTTCGCCAAACAGAGCCCCTGGCCCCTGCCGGCTGACTGGCGGGCGCTCAACTACAGCCAAGAAACGCCACGCGCCGACGAGCTGCTGAGCGACGTGGAAAGCGGGCAGTTCGATCAGCACCAGGACGAGGCCATCCCCGGCCCTTATTAGAGGATGGAAATATGCCAAGCGTGGAGCATACAATGCAAGGAGCCGGGCGATAATGCGCAAGCTCACCTATGCCCAGGCCATCAACGAGGCCCTGACCCAGGCCATGGAGCTGGACGACAAGGTGGTGGTGGCCGGCCAGTTGGTGGACTACAAGTCGGGCATCTTCGGCACCACCACCGGCCTGGCCGAGCGCTACGGCACTCAGCGCGTGGAGGACTACCCTGTGGCCGAGAGCCTGATGACCTCAGCGGCCATTGGACAGGCCGTGGCCGGCCTGCGGCCGGTTTTGGTGCATCAGCGCCTGGACTTCATGTTCTACTCCCTGGACGCCATCGCCAACTGGATGTCCCTGTGGCGCTTCAAGTCCCAGGGCCAGTCCAGCCTGCCGGTGACCATCCGGGTGATCGTGGGCAAGGGCTGGGGCCAGGGCGCCCAGCACTCCAAGAGCATCCATGCCTGGTTCGCCCATTTGCCGGGGCTCAGGGTGGCGGTGCCGGCCACGGCCTATGATTGCAAGGGGTTGATCCTGGAGAGCATTTTCGGGCAAGACCCCACCGTGATCATCGAGCACCGCTCCCTGTTCTCCATGAGCGACGAGGTGCCCGAGATGGCCTACCGGGTGCGCTTCGGACAGGGGGTGGTGCGCCGGCCGGGCCAGGACATAACCTTCGCGGCCCTGGGTTTCATGGTGCCCCTGGCCCTGCGCGCGGCCGGCAAGCTGGCCCAAGAGGGAATCGACATGGAGGTCATCGACCTGCGCACCGCCTATCCCCTGGACCAGAGGCTGCTACTGCGCTCAGTGAACAAGACCAAGCGGTTAGTGGCCGGCGATTATGGCTGGCACACCGCGGGCATGGCGGCCGAGATTATGGCTCTGGTCAGCGAAAATATGGGGCGCAAGCTCCTGGCCGACCCGGTCCGCATGACCCTGCCCGACAGCCACACGCCCATGAGCGCGGTGCTGGAGGAGCAATATTATCCCAATGAGGAAGACATATGTAAGGCGGTGCGGCGGGTTATGGGCTAAGCGCCAGACCCAGTCATGCAAAAAGGCGCCCCCGGCTAGAGCCGGGCGCGCTTGATATTTTAAAGGCGGCGGGGGTTATTTCCCTGCCGCGTTTGCTGGCCGGGCCGGCGGCGACCCTTCCTTTGCTGGTATGGTGGCAGGGGCTTGGGGGCAGTCTGCGGAAAGGGAACGCAACTCATCGGCAAAGGGTTTAAAGGCCTGCACCAGGGCGCGCAGGTCGCGGCGAATCTGCTCCTTGCGTTCAGGAGTGATCAAAGAGGCCGAATAGGCAACATCGTGCAACAGCTTGGCTGCGGGCTCATAAATCAGACTTGGGCGAGCGAGGTAATGAGAAATGCTTTCCAATCGCTGCTGAAAAGAGTCCATGGCCCTACTCAATAACCAAGCCGGACCGATGGTGACTAACAGCAAGAGAAACACCGCGGCTATGATATAGGGGGTCCTTATTCTGGGACGCACCGCGGAGCCATCGGCGGGGAGGGGTATTTCGCCCTCCAGGCCTGCATTTTGGTAAAGCTCCAGCAAGCGATCCTTTTGCCTCACCACCGCTTCATAGCATTCTTCCGCCCGGGGAGCGCTAGCGATCAATTTGAGATCTGGGATGTAGCAAACGAAATCGCCGTCGACTTTTTTGATCAGAACGTTGAATTCGGGCATTGCAACCCCCTCGCCTGCTGAAACCGTTTCCATTTTTAGTCTAGGGAATGGAAATCGGTAAATTCCAAATCCGAAGGCGCCGGCACTGGCCGGGCTCCAAGATGCCTGATTAACCATGCCCCGCTAAGGTATTCCTGTCCTGCCTTCCATTGGCTGATAGGAGTTAAGCCCACCCGGATGATTCCCTGGAAGTCTTTGGGGATGACAATTTCCTTTTCGCCGCCTTGCTCTGTGGACTTCAAGAGGAAGGATGGCTTCAGCTTAAAGGAGGTCTCGGTGGTGGACCGGGCGTACACTTTTATCCTGGAGGCGCCTTCGGGGTGCCCTTGTTGCTGCTGATAAGAATATCTCAGGATCAGGCTCCATTTATCATTAGATTTTTGAGGAGACAACCCAACTCTTTGCCCAGGGGGTAATCCGCTTAGGGGACCCAGGTAGGGCGGGTATTTCCAATCCAGCTTAACTATGGCCCAGCTTGGTGTAGGCCCAGAGCCAAGGGCGACTAGGCTGGGGTGCAAAGGCGAAGCCCCTGGGTATAAGGCGCGTTGCACAATGGGCTGTTGTGAGCAGCTAACCGCATAAGGGATCTTGCTACGCAGGAAAAGTTGGTTTTGCACCGAGGTGCTGTAGCGCTGTTGATGAAAACAAAGATAATAATCCGGTTGCCGGTAGGCGGGGTTTTTGTCCCGATCCGCCATCCATAAGTAACGGTAATCGGTGTGCAACGTGTACCCTTTTTCGCCAAGGGAAATTTTCAGCTTTGGTATTCCATCGGAGTCGAGATAGGCCCATTGTCTGGTGGCATAAGAAATGGGGGCTGCATAAGTATTGGTCACAAAGGATGCTCCCCGGTACGGCGGTTGGGCCAGTTTGTGCAAAAAAGACAGGTGGTCCGGAGGCATAAGGCTGATGCTAGCGATCTGTACATTGACCCAGTAAGCCCCAAAAAACAGACCAAAAGCCCCCAGAACTACGGTGGCAATTAGCGGGGCCATATTGGTGAGGGTCGTATAATGCCAGTCAATGGTCTGAGCGGCTGGGGTTGATAACCTGGCCAGGTGCAAAGCCTGCCAGCGTAGGCGGCCCAAGCACCAGGTTAAGCAAAAACACCTGATTAAAATGTAGGCGCCGACGGCCAGAATCGGCGAGATGAAAAAAACCAATAACGGCGCGGAGCGAACCAAGTATCCGCTGTAGACGTAGCCTGGAAATACCAGGTACACGGCGCCGTAGGCCAGCAAGGCGCATACAATGTAGCGCGCCACGGGTAAGAGCTGTTCCCTGGGGGAGAGACCCAGTAAGCGGCGAGGCCCGAGCAGGACGGCTCCGGCGCCCAATGCGCCGCTTAGCACGAGTGCTAGCATGGGAATCCAAATCTTGCCCCAAAAAGATAAAACTTGAGCCCAGATTGGGCTGCTAATCTGGCTATAAAGGCCGCCCTGCCAACGGATAAACCAGCCGGCGGCCAATAAAAATATTACAGACGCTATAACCCTGCGGTTATTGATTATGGGAAAACCAGCAGTTGGTCGCACAGATGTGCGAGCCCCCCAATAGGCAGCGCCCCAGGCCAGGGCCAACAGAGTCAGCCAAAGGAGCAACATCCCCATCAGGGTGCTTTGTTGTGGCACAGGGGTAATTGGCGCGCCCAGGTAGCTGGAAGTTCCGATGGAGATGAGCGCCAAGGTGAACAGGGAGCCCGCACCGCCCAAAAGCAAAAGGCGAGAGTAATAGTCGAGGGTGGCAAGCGGCGGGCGGCTATGCCGGGCGTCCGAGCCTTCGAGCCAATCAAGGAGCAGTGATAGCAGCCATGCGACAACGATGAATACTGCGCATAGGGAGATCAGGGGGGTTATTAACTCGAAGCCATATTGAAAAATCGATCTAACGAAGACAATAAAGCGTTTCACCGATGAGATGTCATAAATGTTATACCAAAAGGCTAGATGGTGGCCTTCGTAGAACTGTCGCAAGGAGTCAAAAGATTTAAAGACAAAGGAGCCGTTGGGGTCATAATTTCGGGCGGAGAAGGTAAGAGCCAGGTCGGTCTTGAAATTATCCCAGCCCAGCAAGCCAATATTTTGGCCAATTAAAAGGCCCATGGCCGACAGTGAGCCCAGCAGTTGCATGCCCCAGGCGACGGCCAGGCGAACTGGACGGCGGTAGAGCAGCCATCCCCCGTACAACCCGGTTATGACCCCAACAAAGGTCGCAAAAACCAATTCGAAGTAGAAAAGGGCCATGAAATTGAGGAAGGTCAGCAACCACCAGCGGCGGCTGTCGCTTTCCAAGAATCCATACACGCAAAGCAACGAAGAGAATAAAAAGAAGGCATGCCACACCCTCAGAGTGCAGACGTGCCATTGCGCAAAGAGCACATACTCGCCCATAAACGCCAGGCAGATGATCACCGCGAAAAGGGAGTTGGTGGTTTTGGCAAAAAAATGGAACATGAAGAATATCGCCAGCACGCCCACCGTCAAGGTGTAGATGATTATTTGGCTTTCTATGCTGCGCGCGCCCAGCGAGTAAAGCAGGTAGGCATAGAAGCGGGAGAGGTTGCCACCGTGGGTGTAAGTGTAGGGATGGGCTTCCGCGTGAGGGCTGAATGCCTCATCGGCTAAGCCCCAGGTCTGGCCCCAGCCGAAATCATAGGCGTTTTTGGCGTGGAAATAGGTGGAAAAGGACTCGTTGTTGTCCATGACATACGGCAAGCCGTTGGTGGCGATCAGCAAGGCGCCGTACAAAACAACATAAACGGCGAACACTATGCACAGCGCTCGCCAGTAATGAGGCGTGGCTTGGGCCCATCCAGCAGATATTGTTTGGGCCCGGTTCAAAAGCCGCGAGAGGATCCTGCCTGTGGTCGATGTCGATTCAGTTCGGATCACTTAATGATTTCAACTCCCAGGGTAGATACGTATAAAACAGGCTATGTTGCTGTTCCAAACCAATACTAAAATGATAGCCGATATTGCTGGGTGCTTGGTAGATGGTGGCTACAGGCCCTTAGCCCTGCCCTTGTCCGGACCCGGTGGCTAAGTGGCTTATGATTCTAGCTGAGGCCTCCAGCAGTGAGGAGACCTCTTCGTCGGCCCCCAGGGGCCTGCGTTCCTGGTAGCCATAGTCGATGAAATAGGTTCGACAGCCCGCTACCTGGCCAGCCTCTATGTCTCGCCAACGGTCGCCCACCATATAGCTGGCCGAGAGGTCTATCCCCCACTCCTGGGCGGCCTCCTGCAGCATACCCGGTTTGGGCTTGCGGCAGGTGCACGCATCCCTATCCACATGATAGCAGGCCCTGATGTCGTCAAGCTTCAGACGCTCTTTTAAGTGGCGGTGGATCTCCTCCACCACCTCAAGGCTCTGGGCGCCAGTGGCAACATCTGGCTGGTTTGTAACCACTATCAGCAACAAACCATGACGCTGCAGGTCGTCAAGGGCCTGTTCTACTCCTGGGAGCAAGACAAGCTCGGCTAGGCTGGCCGGTGGGTAAGGTTTGCCCTCGCGGACCACGCTCTGGTTGATGACTCCGTCGCGGTCCAGAAATACAGCCCTTCGCTTTGCTGCCAACATAGATGCCGGACTCATGCGGGTAGGTTGATTAAAATTAGAGGCATGGGAAAGTCGGATATACAGGGCCCTGCCTCCGCGGTAGTTTGTATTTTGCCAATGGCGATGCCAAATGTCCAGGGCGCCTCCACCCTTGCTGGCCGAATGGCATGCTCAACACTCAATGGTGACCTAACCTGGGTGCCGGGTAAGGATGATTGACTTGAGTTGATGTTGGAATAGCTACGCAAAACCTCCGCCTTAGGCGGGGCTAGCGGGGCTACCCCGGCAGCCCTGGCGCCGCGATGAAGGGTGCTCTGGGCATTCGAGAACCCAAACTCAATTCAGCCTATTTTGCCTCCCCGGACTTGCGCGCTAGGTTGGGACTGGTCTTTTAGCTGTTAGGCATAAGGCCTTATAATTACGGGTAATTTAAATGCCAGACCATTGAAGTGCTTTCTTGCCAATCACTAGTAATCATGCTATGGTTCAAGTAATCACTTTCCGGTTCTCTTAGGCAGAGGCGTCCTTCCAATTCTAGGCGGTACGGGCGAACAAGAAAAGAATCTGCACCATTGCCGCAGAAAACTGTAAAAGACGAGTTTAAAGAAAATGACTCACGACATCTGTTCGTCTTTGGTTTGGGTGTGGAGAAGATGCTATGATCCAGTACCATAAAAATATAAATAAAGAGCTTATATAGCGCATGCTTACAGTGGAGAGTATCAAGGCAAGACGAAAAAGGATATTAAAACAAGATGCCAAAGGTTCATATAATCCTTTTTTTTTTGATATGTATATTTCTGCAAGGTCAATTTATGGTCTGCTCCGCCAAAGAAAAGCAGAAGTTGGTAATCGGTAACGTCGTTTGTTTTAGGATGGCCAACAGCGGCAACGGGTGGTGTGGAACCATAGTTAATAAAACAAAGAATGAGATACAAGTTCAACTTAATTCCGTCACGGCTGACATTGCAATACTACCGGCGCTGCAACCACAGTTGTGCACAAGCTATAAGATAATAGATTTAGGTAATCGCGGAGATAGAATCTGGGTAAATAGTAGGCAGTGCGTTAACAAGGTAGTTAAGTAACTTCGCAGCACCTTTCTAGGGAGTAAGATATTGTGAAAGAAAGCCTTATAAAAAAATACGAATTAGTAGACCTAGGGATAATACTGCTGGCAACATTTATAGTATTTGTCCTGCCAGATATTTGTGGGTTTCATAGATGGCCAAACCGAACCAATCAATATACAGAGCCCTGCTGCATAGTGCGCGGCGCCGAGTCCATGTACACCGTACGGGACTATATAGCGCAAGGCGTGCGAGAAGGCCATCTGCCCCAATGGTTGCATGCGTCTGGAATTGGCTATCCTATTGCGCTTCAATATTGCTGGCAAATTTATAATCCGCTTGAATGGCTTTGGTGGAATGATTCAAACGTTAACAGAACCGTTGTATTATGGCTGTACTTAGCATTATGCGGATATATTTTATTATTAATGATGATAAAAATATTTAAGGTAGACAAATTCGCCGCATTAGTCTCGGCGTTTATATATATCTTATCGAGTTGGGCGCTATGGTATTACACCTATTGGTATTATATAACAATATTGTTGCCGCTTGTTTTAATTTTATATTCTGCACTGACGATCTTATATAGAGGGAAGTATTTTTGGTCATTTACTTTGCTTTGTCTTGGACTTATCTTATTCGTTCTCAATGGGCAACCGCAGGTTATTTTTTGCTCGGCAATCGGGCTTTTGGTCCTTTTATTTTTAATCGTATCGTTTGATAGGAAAAGAATAGTAAGTATCGGAAAGTCCTTGCTTCTATTCGGAGCTGCCTCCCTTGCAGCGATTCTGATAACCGCTTGGCAAGGTATTAATTTTGTAATAGATCAGTTAAAGGCGCAGACATGGTCTCAGCACGACGTTTCACTGGGTGTTTCGTATTGGGTAACATCGATCGCAAACTTATTTAAAGTTACTTCACCGTACATCAGAGGTTTCTTTTATTCGAGTTGGTTCTTTAATGACCGTTTAGGCAGCGTTCCCTGGGAAGACTTTGCATTATCCTTTGGCGTCGTGGGCTTTTTCTTGATCCTCGTTGCCACGGTCTATTCAACTAAAAAAGCCGTACCTACTCCAAACGATACGCACTTAGGCCACAGCCAGATTAATAACCTGGTTTTACTGAGGTGTTTCGCAGCTGTTTTTTACACAATTTTGTTCACGATTGCTTGGCACGCAACCATGCCTAGAGGGTATGGTTATTGGCCTTTCTCGTTTATAAATTTCAGCAGGTACTTTGTCCCAATATTTACGTTGTTTGGTGCTGTCTTAGCTGGAATCGGTGTACAGAAAATTAATTATTTCAAGGCCAAAGAGAATGTTATTTTGATGGGGATAGTTAGTTTAATACCGTTATTTGGATATAACTTGTTATTTGTTGCAAGCAAAAGGCCGGTTGTCGCCGAGGTGGCGCTGCATGCTGCCCTTTTGACTTTCATCCCTTTAGTTGTGTTCTTGGGTCTACTGGTAGGTGGTTACTATTATCTAAAGATAAATGAAAACATAGACCGAAAGCATTTGCATGCATGTATGATGATGCTGGTTTTTTCAGAATTATTTTTATTTGCAAGATATTCCCCGTATATGGATAAAGATATGGCAAGACTGATACCGTATTTAATATTTATTGCGTTAATTGCGGTTGTGTTAACAAAGAAGTATAAATTAGCATTAGCTGGAGGGATCGTATTTATAATAACTACTGCAATTGTACTGGCAGTTTTCCAGGACAATGAATCTCGTACGAATAAAGTACTAAACAAACGATACGATCTCGCGGCAAAATTTATTTTTGAAACTACCAAAAAACAAGCTGCACAAGGTTATCGGCCGAGGGTGCTGTCGACTTGTATAAGGAATCAGTACATAGGATTTAATGCGCAATACAGATTAGACCAAATGGCAACTTTCATTCCTATCGTGTCTCGAGCCTGGGCGGGCTTCATTTTTGAGTTTTTACGCCCAGAAATGTTACGAAATCATGGTCTGTCAATATTGCCGAATATGTATGGAGGGATGTGGCCAGTATACGAGGGTGCAAAGGGTGGTATCTACTGGAAGGAATTCTTTGGAACTGAGGATTATTATAAAATATTGGGCGTTACCCATTTAATGGGCTTGCACGATGGGCCTTTAAGCGCAACCTTAGAAAGACACCCTGATTTTATGAAGAGAGTAAAATTAGTATATACGACGCCGTTACAATACTTTAAAAGTAACCATAATCAAATTGAAATATATGCTATCAATAATCCCTTGCCGAGGGTATTTATAGCGAATAAGTTTAGGATAATACCATTTACTAATGATGGTTGGTATGCCAGGAAGGTTATGAAAAGCGATAAGGCGAAATTAATAAATGAACCGGTGGTAGAGGTGCAATATAAGCGTGTTCCTAAGTTCGCCACCATTACTGACATCGAAAGACTCAATAATTACTGCCTTGGTGGAAGAGATGTTTCACAGGCAGTAATAAAACCGCAAAGGATAATACACTACTCATCGGATTTGGTACAAATAGAAACAAACTCTGATCATTGCGGTTTGCTGGTGCTGAATGATGCCTATAACGATAATTGGTTCGCGTATATAGATAAGAGGAAGACAGATGTATTCCGGGTAAACTCTTTAATGCGAGGAGTGTTTGTTAAAAAAGGTAAACATATAATAGTCTTCCGCTATAAACCCAATCAAGGAGCCGTGCTGTACTTACCCGTGGTTGGGCTATGCGTATACTTGATAACAACGTTATTATTGTTTCTCTTCCAAGGGATGGCTGTGAAAAGAGGGAAGGAAATATACCAAAATTTAAAACGAAAATATTTGAACGTTACTTGACATTTAATTGAAAACATGGATAAGAAGTATTTTATTAGTACATTAATGGTGATACTATTTACAATTGGGTTTTTACGCATGTACAAAAACGTAGCTTTAGTAATTTGGAAAAAATGTCACCGAAAAAAGTTATTCGAAGAATACTTTACTTAGAATAATGTTGTTGCACGGGTTATCTTAATGAATTCTTAAGGCGGGCTCACTGGATATCTTTGGGAACCAGCTAGGCTAGGTGGAGCTCGGAATGAATTATGTACGTCTTGGGCATCTCTGCATATTACCATGACTCGGCCGCAGCGCTATTGAAGGATGGAGAAGTAGTAGCTGCAGCCCAGGAAGAGCGCTTTACGCGTAAAAAACATGACCAATGCTTTCCCTCCCAGGCCGTTGCTTATTGCCTAAAAGAAGCGAACATAAACTCCTCAGATCTTAATCTGCTAGCATTTTATGAAAAACCATTCCTTAAATTTGAGCGCCTGTTGGAAACCTATTTAGCCTATGTTCCGGTGGGACTAAAAAATTTTTTGGCAGCCATGCCTCAATGGGTTAAGCAGAAACTTTGGCTTGCTGATATCATTCGTAAAGAGCTGGCCTACGAAGGCAAGATCATTTTTCCCGAGCACCATGAATCTCACGCTGCCAGCGCTTTTTTTATGTCACCTTTTCAGCAGGCTGCTATTTTTACGTTGGATGGGGTGGGTGAGTGGACTACTACGTCTTATGGGGTGGGCCAGGACAACAACATCAGTATCTTAGGTGAGATTTACTTTCCCCACTCTTTAGGGCTCCTTTATTCCGCCTTCACTTACTTTATTGGGTTCAAGGTAAATTCTGGCGAGTACAAACTGATGGGGTTGGCCCCTTATGGTGTCCCCAAATATGTGGATCTTATTTTGGATAAACTGGTCGATCTAAAAGAAGATGGTTCTTACAAGCTTAACATGCACTACTTTAACTACTGTCAGGGTCTCACCATGACGAACAGGCATTTTGCTGAGCTTTTTGGAGGGCCACCAAGGAAACCTGAGAGCCCCCTGACCCAGAGAGAAATGGACATGGCGGCAAGCGTACAAAAGGTTACTGAGGAGGTAGTATTGCGTAGCGCTCGCCACATCCATGACCAGACCGGTGAGACAAATTTGGTATTGGCGGGCGGGGTCGCTCTGAACTGCGTTAGCAACGGACGTCTTCTGCGGGAGGGTCCTTTCGATAAAATTTGGATCCAGCCTGCGGCAGGTGACGCCGGCGGGGCTTTAGGGGCGGCTCTGTTCGCTTGGTATCAATATCTCGGTGAACCACGGGAGGTGGCCGTAGAGGAGGACCAGCAGCGAGGCTCTTACTTGGGCCCGGCCTTTAGCGACGACCAAGTAGGGTCTTATTTGGCAAAGGCTGGGGCTCCATATAAGAAACTGAACCCTGATGATCTCCCACTTGAAATAGCCCGCTTGGTCGCAGACCAGAAGGTGGTAGGGTGGTTTCAGGGCCGGATGGAATTTGGGCCCCGGGCCCTAGGTGCACGATCTATCATCGGTGATGCTCGCAGCCCTGTAATGCAGTCACTAATTAACCTAAAGGTGAAATATAGGGAGTCCTTCCGGCCTTTCGCCCCGGCGGTGTTAGCTGAGCGAACCGAAAATTACTTTGTTCTAGACAGGCCCAGCCCCTACATGCTACTAGTGGCCTCGATTCTGCCAGCCATTCAGTTCTCAATGAGCGAAGCTGAGAAAGCTCTCTTCGGTATTGATAAGTTAAAGGTGGTAAGAAGCGAAATCCCGGCCGTGACTCATGTTGATTACTCGGCCCGCATTCAAACGGTGCATCGAAAAACCAATCCGTTATTTTATGAGCTTATTTCTTCATTTGAGGGTTTGACCGGATGCGGCGTGATAATAAACACTTCTTTCAACGTTCGAGGCGAACCCATAGTTTGTACTCCTGAAGATGCTTATGTTTGCTTTATGCGAACGAAAATAGACTATCTGGTTATGGGAAGCTATCTATTGGATAAAAAAGAACAGCCTCCATGGCAAGAGGAAGGTAATTGGCAAGAGGAATTCGGGCTAGATTAGATGAGTTGGAAACAGGAAATACTTCAGGAAATTGGGCGGCTTCAGCCCCAAAAAGGTGACTCGCGCAAGTTAGGCTTAGCCTTTTTGGTGCTTTTGAACCTAATTGGCGGATTTCTGCTCTGGCGGAGCAAGCCAGCCGCTTTATATTTTATGCTGGCCGGGGGCGTCCTGGGGCTTTGGGGATTGGTTTTCCCGCAGAGCTTTAAAATTATCTACAAAATTTGGATGACCTTCGCCTTGCTGCTTGGCTCCTTTATGACAAGAGCCATACTGATAACCGTTTTTTACCTAGTTATTACGCCCATAGGAATTTGCATGCGGGTATTAGGCAAGGATCCCCTAGACGGTGGGCTAGGGAAAGGCAAGTCTTATTGGCGGATGCGCGAGCCGGGTCTCTATGACCCTCGTCGCAGTGAAAAGATGTACTGAGGTATAGCCATGAGCAAACTCGCCATCATTATCGAGTTCTGGGAATTTTTAAAGGTGCGCAAGAAATATTGGCTGTTGCCTATAATAATTATACTGGTACTTCTCAGCAGCCTCATCGTCTTGACCCATGGATCAGTAGTCGCTCCCTTTATTTATACGCTGTTTTAGACCATATAGTTATCCGGTTTAGGCGGCGAAAGGCTTAGTGTTATAAGGCAATTCACACGGCAATAAAGGGTCTGCTTTTGGTGGGCGAGACACGAAAAGACGCGGATGTGTGATGAAGAAAGTGTCCATACCCGCGTGTGTTTTACCAGGATTTATTAATTACGCCAGCTATTGTGTCGGCCACAATGTTATATCCTCTCGCGGTTAAGTGAGTTCCCGCATCGACTAAATAGTCCTTGGTACTGTCTGTGAATATTGAATCCCACTTCAACTCCGCCCCGGTACAGCCAGACCGATTAAAGCTAGTCAGGAATTGGCTCATCTTGCTCCAGGCGCTGGTCATTTCTTTTGTCCAACCCATTTGCTTCGCAGCCTGATTTTTCCGATCATTGGGGCTGAGTTTTTCCGAGGCTACGACATAATGATTGGGCTGAAGAAATATAAAATATTTAATGCCGTTATCATGTAGGAGTTGGCAAGACATGGCTATGGATTTTTCCCAAAGTGCTTCACTCTCTTTGACGCAAGACGGTGAAGTACATCTATTATTCATGTATGCGGCATAAAGATATTGATGAACCTTGCTTCCTTTGCCTTTTTTAGCTCGAAGACTGCTACGTATGGCGTCTTGTAAACGCTGATCACTCTGCTCAACATATAAGAACGCGATCCACCGCACTAAAATACTATTCGCTATTAGCTTGCGCGGCGCCAACCAGATTGCCGCAGTGAGCTTTGACTGCGCAGTTTCAACTGCGGTTTGGGCTTTGGATTTTATGCTCTCGGCTGTTTCACCAGGCTCACTAGCGTACCAATGTAAATAGAAGGGAAAAACATAACTTATGTGTGCCTCCACATTGTAGTGGGAGCTTAAGTATATTTCGTTAAAACCACTTATGTCTATGATAGCATCAAATTGGTATCCCAGAGACAATAAATATGCGGTTAAAACAAACTGCTGTGGCTGCTTGTAACCAGGGATGGCTAGGTTAATTATTTCGATCTTTTTGCCCGCAAACCGCGGTAAATTGCTAAGCCTTTCTTTCAGGCGGTCGCCGGATGTCTGCACGAACAGGTTTGCTACAGAGCCGCCGGATACGCCAATGCGGACAACACCTTCCCCCTTCTTTTTGGGGAAGGAGGGGCCGTAGAGCCCTAATTCATTTATTGGCATGGGTTTTTTGGTTACACACATATAATCAGCGAATCCAGGACCACAGGGATAATCACTCATATCCGGACGCGGCACGTATCCCAGGAAAGGATGTTGAAACATATGCCCCGAGTAGTCACTGGGCATACATCGCGATTGGCGCACCAGCAAGGCGCGTAGTGAATTTTGCTCCTTACCTAGATAAGTTAAGTAAGCATCCTTGCTTGTGATTTGTGCAGGCGTGGGAAGGAGACCTGTCCTCGCGATCAGCTCCGCGCAAAGAAGACCTACAAAAATGCAGATTGCAGCCAAACCAAAATTACGCCAAAAGCTGACCATAAAGCCCGCCCTCTCTTGTAATCACCGCCGCGTCAAAGCCCTATTCAGGCCTGTCGTACAGAGATTCACAGAATAGGCCGCATTCATAACACAAAAGCTTGACCTCGTTCTGATAATTTATAATAATCGAAAAACTCTGGACTAACCAGGGCGTACCGAAACCTCAGGAAGATGCTCGCCACAGGATGACTTTTTCGCTCCTTATATTTTCTTTCAACGAAATAAAAGGGATGCAGGCGGTCCTGCCTCGAATTGACCGAAGCGTGGTCGATGAGGTGTTGGTCGTTGACGGCGGTTCCACAGACGGCTCCATAGAATTCGCCAAGTCCTTGGGCTTTGACGTGTATGTTCAGAAGAAAAAGGGGCTTTTGGCCGGCTTCGAGGAAGGCATGGCTGCGGCCAAGGGTGATATTCTAATTATTTTCACGCCTGACAACAACATGATCCCCGAAAAAATCCCGGCCCTGGTGGAAAAAATGAAAGAAGGCTACGATATGGTGACGGTTTCACGCTTCCTCGACGGAGCCAAAAGTCTCGACGACAACACTGTCACTGCCTTTGGAAATTGGTTCTTCACCAAGCTGGTGCGGGTCCTGTTCGGCAGCAACTGCACGGACTCTATGGGGTTCTACCGGGCCATGCGCAGAGACCTCATGAAGGAGTTGGGCCTGTCCATGACCAGGGCCACCCCTTTGAACATTGAGATCCGCTGCGCCAAAAAGGGCTTGAAGGTCTGCGAAATACCAGGTGACGAACCGCCGCGTATCGGCGGCAACAGCTCCCGGTATATTATTTGGAACGGCCTGGTGGTTTTGAGTACAATTCTGTGGGAGTTCGTAAAGCGTCGCTAAGGCGCTGCACCTATTTTTCTAGCCGTTAGGCCCGGCTTGGCAAATAACAGCGATTGAATGCCGCCGGGCTCTGGGTCTTTTGATCAGGAAAGACAAAGCGCTAATGGCAAACATCAAGGCTTTGATTACCGGGATTACCGGGATGGTCGGCTCTCATCTGGCCGATTACCTGCTGGAGAACACCGACTGGGATATATTCGGCATGTGCCGCTGGCGCAGCCCGCTGGACAACGTGGAGCACCTTATCCCCCGCGCCAACCGCAAGGACAGGCTTTACTTCATAGACGGCGACTTGTGTGACTACATCTCCCTGCAGAATGCGGTGGAGCTTTCTCAGCCCGACTTCGTCTTCCACCTGGCCGCCCAGAGCTACCCTAGCACCAGTTTCACCTCGCCGATACACACCCTGGACACCAACATCCTGGGCACGGAGCGCCTTTTGGAGGCTCTGCGGCGCTGCAAGTCCATCGATCCGGTAATTCACGTCTGCTCCTCCTCCGAGGTGTTCGGACGGGTGCCCAAGGACAGGATTCCCATCAACGAGGAGTGCTCCTTTCACCCAGCCTCACCATATGCCATCTCCAAGTCCGGGACGGACCTGATAGGCCGCTTCCATGCCGAGGCCTACGGGCAGAAGGTTGTGGTCACCCGGATGTTCACCCACACCGGGCCCCGCCGCGGGGACGTGTTCGCTGAGTCCACCTTTGCCAAACAGATAGCCATGATCGAGGAGGATATGATCCCGCCGGTGGTGAAGACCGGCAATCTCGACTCCATGCGGACCTGGTCCGACGTGCGTGACGCGGTGCGGGCCTACTATCTACTGGTCACGGTCAATCCCATTCCGGGGGAGTATTACAACATCGGCGGCACCCACTCTTGCACCGTGGGCCAGATGCTCGATTACCTGCTCTCGCTGTCCCGGCGCAAGGACATCAGGGTGGAGCAAGAGGCCAGCCGCATCAGGCCGCTTGATGCAGACCTGCAGGTGCCGGATACCAAAAAATTCCGGGAGCACACCGGGTGGACCCCTGAAATTACCTTTGAACAAACGATGCAGGACCTCCTGGAATATTGGCGGCAAAAGGTCCGCGTCAAATCAGGCCTCTCCTTGCGTTAACTATGTCCATACCTAAAGACGACTCGCGGTATCATCAGCCGCAATGCCGAGACTTACAGCCTGTAAAGGTGGTACATAGAAATCCCTGGTTCAATGTGGTGCAGCGGGGCGATTATTTTACGATTGAAGAAAACAGACTGCAGGCGGCCGTATTGCCGATAGTCGCGGACAAGTCAATTCTGTTGGTAAAGGTGAAACGGCCGATCCTGGCCGACAGCACCATAGAGTTGCCGGCGGGAGGCGCCAAGAACGGGGAAACGCCGGTGCAAACCGCCGCGCGGGAGCTGCACGAGGAAACCGGTGTTTTGGTGGAGGACCTGAGCCGGTTCAAGAGACTCCGTCCTTTTTCCGTCAGCCCCCGCCACGCCATACTGGGGCATATCTTTCAGATCAACCTCAGCCAACAAGAGTATGACCAACGGGGGCCGAGCGACGGCGAGGTGGACGAGATCGAGTGTCTTGCCTTTGCCAAGGTGAAGGAGAAGATAGTTTGCGGTGAGATTTACCAGGCAACATCGGTCGCGGTCTTGTCGCGATTTTTATTCGCCCATGACATCGGATGTTGAGAAGAGGCCCGCGCATGCAAGCCACTAACGTCGAACTTTACAAAAAGCTGTACCTGATTCGCCGGGCCGAGGAAAAAATCCAGGAGCACTACTCCGAAGACGAGATGAAGACACCCATGCACATGTCCATGGGTGAGGAGGCCATCGTAGCCGGCGTCTGCCAGGCTCTGGCTCCCCAAGACCAAGTCCTGGGAACCTGGCGCACACACGCCCTGTTTCTTGCCAAAACAGGGGCCACCGACGTTTTCTTCGCGGAGATGTACGGCAAGGCTGCCGGCTGCGCCCGGGGCCGGGCCGGGTCCATGCACCTGAGCTGGCCGGAGAAGGGGCTGCTGATGTGCTCGGCCATCGTGGGTACGCCTCTGCCGGTGGCCACCGGAGCGGCGCTGGCCAACAAATACCGAAGGTCCGACCGGGTGGTGGCGGTGTTCTTCGGCGATGGCGCCGTGGACGCCGGGGCATTTTGGGAGAGCTTTAACTTCGCCTGCCTGAAAAAACTTCCCATACTGTTCGTCTGTGAGGACAACGCCTTTGCCGTGCACACGCCGCGCACCGATCGGCATGGCTTCGAGTCCATCTGTGATGTGGCCCGACAATTCCGCAGTAACGTTTTTGAGGCCGACACCACTGACGCCGAAGAAGTCTATAACCTGACCCGGCAGGCCATCGCGGCCATGCGGGACAACGGCAGCCCTTGTTTTCTTCAGCTGCACTACTACCGCTATTTGGAACATGTGGGAGTCTACGAGGATTTTGATGCCGGCTACCGCTCACGGGATGACTTCCTTGCTTGGCGGGCCAGAGATCCCGTTGCGGTGCAGCGCAAGAAAATTTTACAGGGGGGTATGGTTGAGTCGGAGTTAGTCCAACTGGAAAGGGAGATTGATGAGCAGATAACCGTCAGCGTTAAACGGGCCAAGTCCGCCGAATGCGCCGATCCACGTGAACTATGTGATGGAGTTTATAAGTGCGGGTTATAACCTTTTGTGATGCCCTGAATGAAGCCTTAAGGCAGGAGATGGAAAGAGACGACAGCGTCTTCATTTACGGCATCGGAGTGCCTGACCACAAACGCATATTCGGCTCTACCAACGGGTTGCTGGAAAAATTCGGCCCCGAACGATGCTTTGACACGCCCATTGCCGAAGACACCATGGCCGGCATCGGCCTGGGGGCGGCCATCAACGGCTTGCGGCCCATCCACGTTCACATCCGCGTGGACTTCCTTTTGCTGGCCATGAATCAGCTCGCCAACGTGATCTCCAGCTACAGCTATGGAACCGCGGGTAAACACAGCGCCCCTATGGTCTTTAGGGCGGTGGTCGGCCGGGGATGGGGCCAGGGCTTCCAGCATAGCAAGAGCATGCATGCCGCTTTCGCCCACATCCCGGGGCTGAAGGTGGTGGCTCCCACCACGGCCCTGGACGCCAAGGGGCTTTTGATCGGGGCCATCCGAGACGACAACCCGGTTGTGTTTCTGGAGCACCGCTGGCTCTACTGGCAAGAGGGCGAGGTGCCGGCAGAGCCGTTTACCCTGCCCATCGGCAAGGGACAGATAATACGGCAGGGTTCGGACCTGACCATAGTCGCCACCTCCTGGCTGAACGTGGAGGCGTTGCACGCGGCCAAGATATTGGCTCGCCATGGCGTGAACCTTGAAATCGTGGACCCCAGGACCCTTTCGCCCCTGGATGAAGAACTCATCATCAGCTCGGTGCAAAAAACCGGGCGCTGCCTGGTGGCGGACAATGACTGGGTGTTTTGCGGCTTCGGCGCCGAGGTGGCGGCCATGGTCTCGGAGAATTGCTTTAAGGCGTTAAAGGGCCCGGTGCGTAGAATTGGTTTTGCAAACACACCTTGCCCCACCGCCCGGCATTTGGAAAACGCGTTTTTCCCAAACGCCGCCACGATCGTGCGCAAGGTGGAAGAGATGCTGGACCTGGAGCCTGTAGACCTGTCCGCAGAAAACTTCTATAGCCATGAGAACAGGTTCAAGGGCCCTTTTTAGGTTGATCGCGGTTAGTACACTCCTGGACGCCGGAGATTTGTGGTCAGCATGGAACGCTTGACTCCCCAAGACTTTGCCCGCTCCTTTGGCTGCGCCGAAGAAGACTTTTCCAAGGAGTGCCTAGACCTGATCGCAAAAAAAGATTTCCGGTTCCAGAGGGTGCAGGGCCTTCAACGGGACGCGATTATACTCGAGGTCCTGCAACGGATCGACAGTGACACGCAAAAGATAGGAGCCCAGGAGCGACGCGAGGTTTGGTTCCGGGGATGGGAGGAGAACCTAAAGGCGTTTGTGGGCAGCGGCTACGACGTTGCCGCACTCACCCCCAAATTTCTGCGGGAAAAGCAACCGGTGCGGTTTGCTGGCGATTATATAGTGCCCCACAACCCCGCCTTCGAGTTGGATTTCATCACGGTATTCCGGACCTGGCTGTACCAACAGTACTTCCAGGGTTTCCCCTCCGTGTACGAGTTCGGCTGCGGGACCGGTTTTAACCTGCTCTTGCTGGGCAAGATGCTGCAGCCTGAAAAAATGTACGGCCTGGATTTCGTTCAGTCCTCGGTGGATCTGGTCAACAAGATCGGGGAGGCCTTCGACCTGCCCTTGGAAGGCCGCGCCTTTGACATGATTCATCCGGATCATGATTTTAAGTTGAAGCCGGGTAGCTTGATGTTCACTTTTGGGGCCCTGGAACAGTTGGCCGGCAAGTTCCATGATTTCATCCACTACATCCTGGATAATCGTCCGGACCTGTGTATTCACATAGAACCCACGGTGGAGTTGTATGATGAGACCAAGCTGTTCGATTATCTGGCGATCAAATTTCACCGCAAGCGGGGCTACACCACGGGGCTGCTCCCCTATCTGCAAAAGCTGGCGCAAAAGCAGAAGATAAAATTGCTCAAGGTAAAGCGGCTAGGTTTCGGGAGCCTGTTCATGGAAGGGTATACTTATATGATATGGCAACCGGTGTAGCATTTCGGGAGAGGGAGAGACCGCTGGCTTCGATGCGAAGGGGCTGCTGAGGAGTATGGACCTGCATCTGCAAGATAAGGTCGCCTTGGTCACCGGCGGTTCACACGGGATCGGACGCAGCATTGCCTTGCAACTGGCCCGCGAAGGTTGCCGGGTGGGTTTTTGCGGACGGGACCCCGAGCGAATCGCAGAGGTCCGCGGGGCGATCATCGAGCAGGGCGGGGCTGAGCCCATCGCGGCCCCGGTTGACGTCACTGTTTCTGGCGAAGCCGAAAAGTTCGTTGACCGGGTTAAAGATCAGTGGGGCGCAGTCCACATCTTGGTCAACAACGTGGGTGGGGGAGGCCGCTGGGGAAAAGAGAGAGTCGAGGAAAACACCCCGGCTGTGTGGCTGGAGGTGTTTGAAAAAAACGCGCTCTCTGCGGTGCGCTTCACCATGCGCGTACTGCCCATCATGCTGGAACAAAAATGGGGCCGTATTGTAACCATAACTTCGATTTTCGGCCGTGAGGGTGGCGGTCGTCCCTGGTTTAATATGGCCAAGGCGGCCCAAACCAGCATGATGAAAAGCTTGTCCTTACAACGCTACCTCACCAGAGCGAATATCACTTTCAATAGCGTCGCGCCGGGGCCTATCATGATCCCTGATACTGGCTGGGATAAAATGCGAAAGGATTCTCCGGCCGAGTTCGCTAAGTATGCCGACCAGGAGTTGGTCGCCGGGCGTCTGGGAACCTCGGAAGAGGTAGCCGATGTAGTGACCTTTCTGTGCTCCGAAAGGGCGTCTTGGGTGAACGGGGCTTCCATCGTAGTTGATGGCGGTCAGAGTAGGGCCTTCTGAGATTTTGCTGGGAGCATCACTGCGATCATGATTAGAGACGAGGTCTTGCAGAGCTTCGCTGGAAGCAGCGTGATAGTAACCGGCGGCACCGGCCTTATTGGCCGCGAGGTTGTCAAGATGTTGTGCGACGCGGGCGCCAAGGTGAAGGTAGTTTCCCTGGACAACCTCAACGTTGACCCTCGCGCAGAGCATGTTTTAGGAGACTTGACGGACTTCAATTTATGCAAAAACTTAACGAAGGGTATGGATTTTGCGTTCCACTTGGCGGGCATCAAGGGCTCTATTGAGGTGACGAAGTCCAAGCCCGCCAGCTTCTTCGTGCCGCTGTTGATGATGAACACCAACATGTTGGAAGCGTGCCGCGTCAATCAGGTGAAAAAGGTGGTGTACACCAGCTCCATAGGGGCCTATAGCAGCGCTGAGGTGTTCCGCGAAGATCAGAATGCCGACGGTTCGCCCATGGACATGTTTCCGGGCTGGGCCAAACGTATGGCTGAAATGCAAGTGCAGGCTTATAAAATTCAATATGGGCTGCACAACTATTCCATTGTGCGACCCTGCAACGTATACGGCCCTGGCGATAACTTTGACCCCGCTAACGCCATGGTGATACCCACTCTGATGTACCGCATCTTACGTAAAGAGAACCCCGTGGTCATCTGGGGTGATGGATCGGCGGTGCGAGATTTTGCCTTTAGCCGGGATGTGGCCGAAGGTGTTATCCTGGCCTTGTATCACGGGACAGGAGAGGCGGCCTTTGTAAACCTGGGCAGTGGCATTGGCTACACAATCAAACAGCTTGTGGAAGCGCTAAATAGCTTTTTGCAGTTCGAGCCGTTTTTCGACAGCAGCAAACCTTCGGGTTTCCCCAAGCGGGTCATGGACGTTACACTGGCCAAGAAGTTGATTGACTACAATCCTACTACTACACTAGAGGCGGGGCTGCAAGAAACCTGGGAATGGTTTGTTGAAAATCAAGAGGAATATCTTAAGAAGAAGAACTATTTTGCCGATTAATTTTGGCAGAGGGCAGGCCCAGCAATACATGATAGCAGAGAGGTAGAAGACAACTAGGTTTTTACCAGAGAAACGACGGACATGAATATCCTTTTTTGCATATATCAGCTAGACTATGCTGACCACATTTCCCTGGCGTATCTGTCGGCGGTTGCTAAAAAACTTGGTCATAATACAAATATATGCATATTGAGCGACTGTGATCTAAACGACAAAATCACTTCTTATCGTCCTGACATCGTTGCCTACTCCACCAATATCTATGGATATGATCACCTGTTGGCGTCCCACAAGGCCGCCGCGCGGAAGCACGATTTCATTTCAATTATGGGCGGGCCCCACGTAACGATCTATCCAGAATTGTATGCTACTGCGGAAGCTGATTTTTTTTGTGCAGGTGAAGGAGAGTTGGCCTTTGCCGAGGTCCTGCAACATATTGAAGCTGGGAAGAATTGCGATGGCGTCGCCAACATAATCTCGGCTCAAGGCGCCAACCCCGTCAGACCCCTAATCATGGAATTGGATGAAATACCGTTCCCCGATCGAGATCTAACCTTAGCTAATTCATACCTTCGGGACACGCCGAAGAAAACCTTTTATGCTACTCGAGGATGTCCTTTTAACTGTAAGTATTGTGCCAACAACTTTTTCCAGGAGCTATATTCTGGAAAATGGTCTAGGATTCGTAGGTTCTCTGTAAATCGGATAATTGATGAAGTTCATTATGTAAAAAATCGATATAGGACTGACTTCATTAAGTTCGGAGACGACTTATTCGCCATCAAGGCTGACCAGTGGCTGGAAGAATTTGCCGAGCGGTATTCCAAAGAAATTGGCATCCCTTTCAACTGCTATCTAAGGGTTGATCGCATTGATCGCAATCTGCTTGAACTACTGAAGATGGCTGGCTGCTATTCGGTGCATCTGTCGGTGGATAGTACATCGGAGCACGTTCGCGAAAAAGTGTTAGGTCGCAGAATGAAAAAGGTTGACATTGAAAGCACTCTCAAGCTGGTAAGGAACTATGGAATTAATACCTGGGTAAACTTCATGTTGGCTGCGCCGGATTCTACGTTTGAGGATGACCTTTCAACCATAGAACTCAGCAAGAGGGCGGACGTAACCTACCCCGCATTTTCCACCACTGTACCGATGCCCGGGACCGCACTCTATGATGATTGCCTGCGCAAAGGGCTGATTAAGGAGACTGATAACACCGGTGATATGACCGGGATTGCTGAAAAGTCTATGCTTTCTTGTTTTACTGAGAAAGACAAAGATGCGAGGCTGAACATTTATTTGCTGGGCGCCCTTGCCGCCAAATCTCCCAAGTTGCTGCAACGCGTATTTTTGTTTCTTATTAAACACATTCCGCCGAATAAGCTGTTTAGATGGATGAGAAACAAATATTACGTGTATAACATTGAAAATAAAATATTCAAGCTAAATAAGCATACCGTATAGGTGCTAGAGTTTAGTTTGTTTATTTTATCTTAAGCATTTGTTATGGCGTGAGGCCTAACGCTATTTGTGCATATTTGGTTTGGCGACGGCCGGAGCTGAAAGAGGGTTGCGGTATGATTAAAGTTTCGGAAACAAAACTCAAGGGCGTTCGTTCCATCGCAGTGGACTGCTTTGAGGACCACCGCGGTGTTTATGTAGAAACGTATAATGAGCAAGAATACCGTAATGCTGGGATTGACGTTGACTTTATTCAGGACGATATATCCGTTTCCAGTAAGCATGTATTAAGAGGTCTCCATGGTGATCAAAGTACTTGGAAGCTCATCTCATGCCTCTTGGGTAAATTTTATTTGGTGGTGCTCAATATGGATAAGGAATCTGATCAATATGGGCAATGGGATTCTTTTGTCCTTTCGGATAGGGATTATACTCAGGTATTAGTGCCGCCAAAATTTGCGAATGGGCATCTAGTCTTGTCAGAAAAAGCGATATTTCACTATAAACAATCGAGTTATTATCATCCTGAAGATCAGTTCACTATCAAATGGAATGACCCGGAATATAAAATTTGGTGGCCTATTGATAAACCAATTTTGTCACAGCGTGACCAGTTGGGATATTTCGTTAAGTAGATCCAGAAAGGTGAGTTCACGTGTTTGCTAATAAGAATGTTTTGATATCCGGTGGAAACGGTTTCATCGGCTCCAATTTAGTGCGTCGCTTGTTGGCTGAAGGCGCTAACGTGCGCGCTACTATTCATAGACACGAGCCCGTCATAAACGATGAATCGATTGAGTATATTCGATGTGATCTTACGAAAGGTGAAGATTGTGCAAAAGCCTGCCGGCATATGGATTATGTATTCATGTGCGCGGCTGTAACATCGGGCGCATCTGTAATGGAAAAAACTCCTCTGGTCCATCTTACTCCCAATCTCATTATGAACGCCCGCCTTCTTGAAGCCGCTTATGAGGCGCAGGTCAAAAAGATTCTTTTTATAAGCTCCAACACAGTGTATCCAGTTTCGGAGTTTCCCGTTAAGGAGGAGGATGTAACAAACGAGTTTTTTCATAAATATTTTATCGTAGCCTGGATGAAGAGATTCTCAGAGATCATGTGCGATATGTATTCAAACAAAATTTCAAGGCCAATGCATGCGGTAGTAGTTAGGCCGGCCAATGTATATGGTCCATATGATGATTTCGACTGGGAGACTTCCCATGTGCTGCCGGCGCTAATTAGGAGGGTTGTGGAGCGACACGACCCTATTAAAATATGGGGTGACGGCAATGATGTAAAAGACTTTATATATGTCGATGACTTGGTTTCTGGCTTACTGCTTGCTATGGATAGGTTGCATGGCTATGAGCCAATCAACATTGCGAGTGGGAAAGGATACAAATTACGTGACCTACTGCACATGATTATTGGACTTGATGGGTATCAAGATGCGGTAGTCGAGTATGACACGTCGAAGCCAACTATGATCCCTTTTAGAGTGCTCGATACAAGTAAGGCTGAGAAAAAAATTGGTTTTCGTGCAATGGTGCCGATTGAAGATGGGCTTAGGCGAACCATCGAATGGTATAGGAGCACACTGTGATTATTACTAGAACACCATTCAGGATTTCTTTTTTTGGTGGTGGTACAGATTATCCAGCATATTATCGGGAGTATGGTGGCTCTGTATTGAACGCTACAATTAACAAATACTGTTATATTAATTGTCGATATTTGCCTCCATTTTTTGAATACTCTTATCGGATCCGCTATTCAAAAGTAGAATACGCTAATAAAGTAGATGACATATCCCATCCTTCGGTGCGGGAATGCATTAAAGTTATGAGGATTAAAGATGGCCTAGAGATGGTTCACAGCAGTGATATACCTGCTATGTCTGGCATCGGTTCGAGTTCGGCTTTTACGGTGGGCTTTTTACATGCGCTTAACGCTTTAATCGGTAAAATAATAACAAAGAGGAAACTGGCCTTTGATGCCATAAATCTTGAGCAAACGATACTTCGCGAAAGTGTTGGCTCCCAAGATCAAGTTGCCGCCGCATTTGGAGGACTTAATAAAATAGATTTTGCTAACAACGGTAATATTTATGTTCAACCGCTAACCATATCGCCCGAGAAAAAAGTCTATCTGCAGGACCGACTACTATTTTATTTTACTGGTTTTGCGCGAATCGCAAATGAAATCGCGGGTGAGCAAATTAAACTTATACCCAAAAAGATTAATGAGCTTAAGCAAATGCAAACCTTTGTTGATCGGGCGGTAGAAATATTGAATGGCGATGAAAAGGGATATAGTGAGTTTGGGAAACTGTTACACGAATCTTGGATGATAAAACGCAGCTTGTCACCAAAGATAACTACTAATAATATAGATAATATTTACCAGGCAGGCATAGATGCGGGTGCGCTGGGTGGCAAGATATGTGGCGCTGGCGGTGGAGGGTTTATTGTTTTTTATGTAGAACCGGACAAACAAGAAAACGTCAAGAATGTTATGCGTAGCTTATTGCGCGTTCCAATAAGATTTGAGGATTTAGGTTCACATATTATTCACTACTCTCACCAAGAGGAATGATCAAAAATATAGATGCCGTCCTCGAGAGAGCGAAAGATTGCGTTTGTCCTTGCCGGTGGCTTAGGAACTCGCCTTCGTCCGATTATTGATAACCTGCCCAAGGTATTGGCTCCTATCGAAGGTCGCCCTTTCATTACCTACCTATTAGATCAATTAGATAAAGCGAAATTTAATAGAGCTGTGCTTTGCACTGGGTATCTCGGCGAAGTTGTACAGGCTACCATTGGAGAAAATTATAGAGGATTGATGATTCAATATTCACAAGAAAAAACTAAAATGGGTACTGGCGGAGCAATTCGGCTTGCTTACGATAACTTTAAAAACGGCTCACTTGATAATATCTTGGCGATAAACGGCGACTCTTTTTGCAGAGAAGACCTTAATAAATTGTGGATAAATCACATTCGGAATAAGGCAGCGGGAACAATACTGTTAAAAAAGATGAACAATATTGACAGATACGGGAGTGTTTCAGTAGATAGACTGGGTAATATTACCAGTTTTATAGAAAAGAAAGGTAAAAAAGAAAAGGGACTTATTAATACAGGCATATATGTGCTAAATAAAAAAATTATACAATCTATAAATGTTGGGGGGGAGGTGTCATTAGAGCACGATATCTTTCCAAAATGGCTAGGCAATGGTCTTTTGGGTATTGAAACGGGGGCTCCATTTATTGATATTGGTACACCGAGTTCCTTTAAGGAGGCACAACAAATACTAAAAGACAAATAAAGAACGAAGATGTTTGTATTTCGTATGTAACTGGTTAATAAATGATCATTTCCATAGAAAAATGATGCGTCTTTATGATGTGATAACGGAAGGTTTCTAATATGGCCTATAAAGGCGTTGTTGTTTTAGATCGAGACGGAACCTTAATAGAAGAAGTTAATTATCTAAAAAGTGTTGAGCAGGTCATATTGTTGCCCGGAGCGATAAAGGCCATAAAAAAATTGAATGCTCATGGCTTTGGTGTAATCGTAGTCACTAACCAATCTGGAGTGGGCAGGGGTTATTTTAGCTTGGAAGATGTGGATGAAGTGCATCGACATCTGCAAGATGTATTGGCAAAAAATGACGCTTTTATCGATGAGATATACTGCTGCCCTCATCATCCCGATGAAAATTGCTCTTGCCGTAAACCAAACACTGGCCTACTGGAAAGAGCAGCCGTTGAGTGGGAGTTTGCGCCGGAAAATTGTTTCATCATTGGTGACAAACCGTGTGACATGGAACTGGGAAAGCGCTTTGGTGCTACGACCGTAATGGTTCGTACTGGGCACGGGAAGAGTATGGAGGAAGAAGGGAAGTCTTTTGCGGACCACACAGTAGATAATGTGTTAGAAGCAGTTAATCTTCTGTTGAAAATGAAAAACTAATAAAATAATGATAAAACGTTTGCCGCCTAACAAATAAAACCAAAAAATAGATAGTTTGCCGCAGCCGTATAGACTACAGAGTAAAGGTAGGTTTATAGGTTGTGTGAGGTTTGGTTAAGAACTAAGTTTGTAGATTAACCAATTAGAAATTAAATGATCCAAAACAACGTGCACGTCTTCAACCGGGCCGTAATCGCCGTGCGGGGTACGGGCGGTGATGATCACGTCGCAGATGTCCTTTAACTTGCCGCCGTCGAAGCCCACCAGGCCCAAGACCTTGCCCCCTGCTTCTTTGACCCACCGTGCGGCGTTCACCACGTTGGGTGAGTTGCCGCTGGCGGAGATGGCAATCAGCTTGTCGCCGGGCCGGTAGTGGACCTTGAGTTGGTTGACAAAGATGTTGTCGTAGCACTCATCATTGGCGATGGCGGTCATGCAGGGCACGCTTTCGGTGAGGGCCATCGCCCGGAAGGGCCTGCCGCCCTCGGCCTTGCACAGGGCGTCGCTGGTGAGGTCGTTGGCCATGTGGCTGGCGGTGGAAGCCGAGCCGCCGTTGCCGATCAGGAAAATGGTGTTGCCTGCCTGGCGGGCCCGCAGCAGCTCATCAGCGAAGCGCTGCAACTGAGCCAGGTCCAGGCTATTCAGCAGCTCGCCCAGATAGCGGAAATAGCCCTTGGCAAAGGAAGGCAGATCCTGGTTGCGGCTGAATATCTCCTGGGTGCGCTTCATGCGTGCTCTTTCCTGCCCTCAGGCGTCCGGATCAGCGATGTCAAAGGCCGCGCGCCACTGGGGGTCGGCGTGGTAGATGCGATACACCGTCTTCATGGTGGCCAGGGCGTCAGCGCTGTTGCCTGAGCCCACCGGCCGCCCGGCGGCAATGTCCTCGACGAACTCCCATATCTCATCCCGCCAGGAGTTGTCCTCTAGATAAGTTATCACTTCCCGCTGCAGGCTGCCTACACTGTCATCGCTGCGCCGGCCGATTATCAGCCGCTCCTCGCCGTAGCTCTTGCTGCCGGAGAGGATGCCGCGCAGCTCCAGGTAGCCCTCGCTGAGGGAGACGTACATGGAGAAGCGGTGCTGCCAGTGGGTGGCGGTGGAGTGCAGCATGGCCACCCGCCCCTGGGCGTCCTTCATCAGGGCAAAGGCGTTGTCCTCCACGTCGTGGTTCCAGTAGCCGTTGCTAACGAAGCTCTTCACCTCCAGGAACTCGCCGCAGAAAAGCCGCATCAGGTCCACCATGTGGATGCCCTGGTCCAGCAGGATGCCGCCGCCAGCCAGCTTGCGCTCGGCCCGCCAACCGCCGGAGAAGGGAATAATTTTACTCTTGCCGTAGACGCCGCGCAGGTTAACGATGCGCCCCAGCTCGCCGGAGGCCACAACCTCCAGGGCCTTGCGCACCGAGTCGTGGTAGCGGTGGTTGAAGCCGTACTTCAGGGCCAGGCCGGGATGGGCCTTTTCCGTGGCCATCACCCGCTCCACGTCGGCCACGGTGCGGCCGGGGGGCTTTTCGCAGAACACGTGCAGGCCTTGCTCCAGGCCCGCGATGGTGACCTCGGGGGCCAGGTAGTTGGGCAGGCTGACGAACAGCACGTCCAGCGGCTGGGCCAGCAACTGGCCATAGTCGGGGTAGCAGCGCACCCCGCCCTCCAGCTCGCCGGGGGTGGAGAAGCTCTGGTCGCAGACCGCGGCCACCCGCAGGCGGGGGTGCTGGTCGATGTATATGCGCCGGCGCTTGCCCACCACGCCGTAGCCGGCGATGCCCACCTGGAAGATTTTGTCGCTCATACCCTTCCCCCTGGGGCTCAGCGGTACTGGGCGAAGAGGGGGTCATCGGCCAACAGGGCCTCCACCCGGGCCACGTCGCCGGGCAGGTCCACCCCCACCATGCGTCCGGGCACCTCCACCGCTTTGACCCGGTAGCCGTGCTCCAGGGCCCGGTTCATGTCCACCGACTCCACGATCTCCAGGGGGGTGGGGGGCAGGTTGGCGAAGGTCTGCAGGAAGTCGGCCCGGAAGGCGATGATGCCCAGCTGCTTGAGCTTGCGGTACTGCTGCGAATCGGCCTTCTTGCCCGAGGGGATCGGCTCCCGCGAGATATAGAGGATGTCGCCGGCCAGGTTGGTGACCACCTTGGGCGCGTTGGGGTCGTTGAACTCCGCCTGGTCCAGGATGGGGCTGACCAGGTTGGCCGCGGGCAGCTCCAGGTCCTCCAGCAGGGGCCGGGCCACCCGCTCCAGCATCTCGGGCATGACCAGGGGCTCGTCGCCCTGCAGGTTCACCACCACGTCGGCCTTCACGCCCAGGGCCGCCTCGGCGATGCGGTCCGTGCAGCGCACGTGGGTGTCGGCGGTCATCACGGCCTTGCCGCTGGCGCGCTCCACTACCTGGGCGATCTCCTGGTCGCAGGTGGCCACCACCACCTCGTCCAGCAGGGGACAGAGCAAGGCCCGGCGGCGCACGTGCTCGATCATGGGCAGGCCGGCGATCATGGCCAGGGGTTTGCCCGGAAAGCGGGTGGCGGCCATGCGGGCCGGGATGATGGCCACGGTTCTCATGGGTTCCTGTTTGCCTTGTCCGGGGCCAGCAGGCCTTTTTCGGCCAGGGCCGCCAGGAGATTGTCGGCCGCCTGCATCTCCATGTCCAGGCGGCATTCCGCGGAATAGCTGCCCACGTGCGGGGTGAGCAGCACGTTGTCGTACTTGGTAAGGGGCCCGTCGTAGGGCTCGCGCCAGAACACGTCCAGCCAGGCCCCGGCCAAGCGGCCCGAGTCCAGGGCCGCCTGCAGGCCTGCCTCGTCCACCAGCTCGCCCCGGGAGGGGTTGAGCAAAAAGGCGCCCGATTTGATTAGGGCCATTTGCTCCGGGCCCAGGAGGTTCTGGGTGCCGCTGGCGTGCAGGCTGATCACGTCCGCCTGGGGCAGGCCCTGGGCCAGGGAGACCAGCTCGATGCCCGCCGGCGCCTCTTTCATTGCCGGGTCGCAGCCTAAGAGGCGCACCCCGAAGGGCCCCAGCAGGCGGGCCACTGCCCGGCCGATGCGGCCCAGGCCCACCAGGAGCACGGTGCGGCCGGCCAACTGGTAGCCCACGCACTTGTTCCAGCAGCATTGGTGCAGGGCGTGGTCCATCTCCGCCACCCGGCGCAGCAGGGAGAGCAGGCAGCCCACGGTCAGCTCAGCCACGGCGATGGTAGGGGCGTCCGGGGTGTAGCGCACAATGATGCCCAGCTCGGCCGCCGCCTCCAAGTCCACGTTGCTCAGGCCTACCCCCACCCTTGAGATGACCTTGAGTTGGCTGCGGGAGAGCACCGCGCGGTTGAGGGGCTCCAGGCCGGCGATGATGCCGCTGACTCCGGGCAGCAGGGCCAGCAGCTCTTCCTGGGTCAGCTTGCGCTTATAAGGATTGTCGATCAGCTCCAGGCCGGCCTGGGACAGGCGCTCCAGGGGGGCGGGATTGCTGGCGCCGAAGGAGGAGGGCGCCAAGAGCACTTTCAGAGAGGCGGCAGACAAAACTTAAATCCCCGCATGGTAAAAAAGACAGCGACGCGCGCCAAAAAGAGCATAACAAGGCCTAAAAACTTTACAAGTCCGCAGGGGGCATCCGCGGGCAGCCTCAATTGCCCTCCTTCGCTGCCTGGTTGAAGTACTCCCGTAGCCAGCCGCGGCATTTGTCATCCACCTCCAGGGTGGTCTTGAACATCTGGCCCAGGCCCTTGGTCAGGATCACCTTGATCTGGCTGCCTTCGTTCTTCTTGTCCTTGCCCAGGGCCTGGATGAGCGCCTCGGGCTCTATCTGGCTCAGGCGGGCCTGGCCCCAGTTCTTGGCCAGCAGGGGGCGCAGCTCCTGGCGCAACTCCTCATTGATGTAGCCCAGGCGCACGGAGAGGAAGTTGGCCAGGTCCATGCCGAAGCACACCGCCACCCCGTGGGGGATGGCGTAGTCGGTGAGGGTCTCGATGGCGTGGCCAAAGGAGTGGCCGTAATTGAAGACCTGGCGCGGGCCCTGGTCGAACTCGTCGCGCTCAATCATGGCCCGCTTGATGCCCAGGCTGCGGGCGATGGCCCGGCGCAGGGCCGCCTTGTCGCGCAGGCAGGCATCGTAGTGGTCGCGGATGAACTCGAAGTCATCCCGGCCGTTGACCAGGAAGTAGTGGATCATCTCCCCCAGGCCCGAGCGCATCTCCAGCCCGCCCAGGCTGTTCAGCAGCGAGGTGTCGATGAAGATGGCCGAGGGCGGGTAGAAGGTGCCCAACTGGTTCTTGTAGGGGCCCAGGTTCAGGGAGGTCTTGCTGCCGATGCAGCTGTCGCACTGGGCCAGCAGGGTGCTGGGGGCGAAGAGCCACTCCACCCCACGAAAGAGGATCGAGGCCACGAAGCCGGTGATGTCCTGGATCACCCCCCCGCCCACGGCCACCAGGCAGTGGTTCTTGCGAAAACCCTTTTCCACCAGGAAGGTGATGACTTCGCCCAGACGGCTGAACTCCTTCTGCTCCTCGCTGGCCGCCAGGAGCAGGTGCGGCTGCCCGGCCAGCAGCGGCTCCAGGCGGCCGGCGTAGAGCTGGGCCAGGCGTTGGTCCACCAGCAGGGTGTCGCCCGGCCGCAGCACAGAGGCCAGGGCCGCGGCGAAGTCGTCCACGAAGCTGACGCTATAGTCGCGCTTCAGGCTCTTTACGCTGAAGCCGGAGGGCTCAGGCAATGGTGAAGCCTCCATCCACCACGATGTTTTGACCGGTGATGTAGGTGTTCTGCGGGCTGGCCAGGAATAGGACCACCCGGGCCATTTCCGCGGGCTGGGCCAGACGGCCCAAGGGCACCTGGCCCGCCAGGCGCTTCAGCTCCTCTGTGCCCAGGGAGGCGCGGGTGAGGTCGGTGAGGGTGAAGCCCGGCGAGATGGCGTTGACCAGTATGCCCGCGGGCGCCATGTCCAGGGCCAGGGTCTTGGTGATCCCCAGCAGGCCGTGCTTGCTGGCGGTGTAGGCCACCCGGCCCGGCCGGGTGATCAGGCCCCAGATGGAGGCGATGTTCACCACCCGGCCGTAGCCGGCCCGGGCCATGACCCGGCAGGCGGCCTGGGCCACCCGGAAGGGGGCGCGCAGGTTCACCTGGTCCACCAGCTCGAACTCGGCCTGGCTTAGCTCCGCGGTGGGCTTGACGATGTTGATGCCGGCGTTGTTCACGCACACGTCCAGGCGCGGTACTTCGCCCAGCCTATCCAGGAAGGCCTGGGTCGAGGCCGGATCAGCGAAGTCGGCCTGCCAAAAGGACACCCGGCCCTTGTAGGTGGTGGCGGGGTCCTGGTTCTTCTGCTGCACCCCCTGGGTGTCGCGGCCGGTGGCGATGACCTGGGCCCCGGCCTGGACCAGGGCCTCTACGATGGCCGCGCCGATGCCACGGGTGCCGCCGGTGACCAGGGCGGTCTGGCCCTGGAAGCTCTGCTCTGCGCCCATAAGCCTCCTCGCCTGTCCCAGACTACATAGTGGCTATTATAACCCCTGGGCAGGGAAAGGGAACCGGGGTTGGCCGGCCCCGGAACGCCAGGGTGTATAATCGCCCTGGCAACCTGCTAATATTGGAAGCTAACCGGCCCCTGGATCGGCCGGAGCAGGGATCAAGGGATGAAGGAAGAGGACATCAGGCCGCAGGACATCTTCAGCCGCTACCTGGAGTTGGCCCAGGCCGACGCCCGCGACTACTTCCGGGACAAGGGGGGCTTCCGGGAGGCGGCCTGCCCGGCCTGCGGGGCCGAGCAGCCCAGGCCGGCCTTTGTCAAGGACGGCTTCGCCTATGTGTATTGCCAGGCCTGCGGCAGCCTGTACAACTCCCCCCGGCCCGGCCCGGAGATGATCGCCCGCTATTACAATGAAGCCCCCTCGGTCAAGTTTTGGGCCACGGATTTCTACAAGGCCACCGAGGCCCAGCGCCGCCAAAGCATCTTCGCCCCCCGGGCCCAGTACATCGCCGGCCTGGCCCAGGAGCACGGCCTGAGCGGGGGGGCCTTCTTGGACCTGGGCTGCGGCTACGGCACCATGCTGGAGGAGGTGGCCCGCAGCAAGGCCTTTGCCCAGGTGGGGGGGGTGGACTGCTCCCCGGACCTGGCCGCGGTGAGCCGGGGCAAGGGCTTTGCCGTGCGTCCCAAGGCCGTGGAGGACCTGCAGCCGGGCGACGGTCCGGCCGACCTGGCCGCTTCCTTCGAGGTGCTGGAGCACCTCTTTGACCCGGCCGCGTTTCTGGCCGGGGCCGCCCGGGTGCTGCGGCCGGGGGGGCTTCTGCTGCTCACCACCCTGACCTGCGACGGCTTTGACATACGGCTGCTGGGGCCGCGCTCCAAGGCGGTGCAGCCGCCCTATCACCTGAACCTGCTCTCCCGGCAGGGCGTAAAGCTGCTGCTGGAGCGCTGCGGCTTTGATCTGCTGGCCCTGGACACCCCCGGCCGGCTGGACGTGGACATCGTGCGCAACGCCCTGGCCCAGGAGCCGGGCCTGGTCATCGACCCCCTCTGGGCCGACCTGATCAACAGCGACGACGAGGGGCTGCGCGAGGACCTGCAACGGTTTTTGGCCCGGCACGGCCTGAGCTCGCACCTGCGGGTGCTGGCCCGGCAAGGAGAGGCCGCGGCGTGAGCGGGCACGTACCGACAACGGCGGACGGCCATGCGCATTAACAACGCCCTGAGGTCCCTGCGGCGGACCTTCGAGATGACCCGCGAATCGCGCGGGGCCACTCTGGGCATGCTTTTTCTGCGCACCGCCATCGCCCTGTGGGACGCGGTGCTCTACTCGGTGGTGCTGGTGGCCCTGGCCGGGTTGATCAAGGGTGGGGGCGGCGGCGAGGGCCTGCTGACCCGGGCGGCGGTCTACCTAGGCCTGTCGCCCCAGGACGCGCCGGTGCTGGGCATCATGGGCGCGCTCACGGCCCTGATCATGCGCGACATCCTGGACATGCTGGCCCTGGTCTGTGAGACGCGCTACCTGGTCTCGGCCGCCACCAAGCTGCGCGTGAAGCTGCTGGGCAACTTCTACGGCGCCAATCAGGCCTTCCTGGACGACAACAAGAGCAGCGACCGCTACCAGGTGCTGGTGCGCGAGGCCCGCGACGTAATCCAGGCCATGATCTTCTTCTTCCAGGTGGTCGGCTACACCGCCAACCTGGTGGTGATCTTCGTGATGATGCTGATGATGAACAGCCCCCTGACCGCGGTGCTGGCGGCCTGCCTGCTGCCCATTGGCCTGTTCAAGTACTTCTACACCATCTATCTGAAGCGCATCTCCGACCGGTCCCTGGAGACCCGCACCGACTTTTGGCGCAAGATGAAGGACTACGCTTCGGGCATCAAACAGATCAAGCTGGCCGGGCGCTTCCGCCGGGTGCGGCAGACCTTTGTCAGCGCCGCTTATGACTCCGAATACATGATGCAAAAAGAAAAGCTGATGCGCCGCTGGGAGACCCCGGTGATCGAGATCATGGGCCTGTTCATCATCGGCCTGATCATCATGGTCAGCCGCACCGGCCTGGTCAGCCCGGCGCCGGTGATGCTGTCCACCATCATCGGCTTCCTGGTGCTGCTCAACCGCCTCATCCCGGTGCTCAGCCGCCTGGGGGTCTCGGCCTCGGCCATGATCCAGAGCTTCGTGGCCGTGGAGTACGTGTACCGCTTCTTCCGCCTGCCGGCCCGCTACCGCGAGCAGCAGGAGGGCCTGGACAAAACGCCGTTTTTGGAGCGGTCCATCCGTCTGGAGCAGGTCAGCCTGGACTACGGCGACCGGTCGCGGGCCCTGGACCGGGTGAACCTGGTGGTGCACAAGGGCGAAAAGATAGGCATCGTGGGGCCCTCGGGCGCGGGCAAGAGCTCCCTGGTGCACCTGCTGCTGGGGCTTTACCAGCCCAGCCAGGGGCGCATCCTGGTGGACGAGGTGGAGCTGAGCCAGATCGCCAAGGCCTGCCTCTGGCGCAACATCGGCCTGGTGAGCCAGGACATCTACCTGTTCGACCTGACCATCAGGGAGGTGATCTGCTTCGCGGCCGATCAGTGCTCGCCCGAGGCCGTGGAAGATGCGGCCCGCCGGGCCAACCTGGCCCGCTTCGTGGCCGGCCTGCCCCAGGGCTACGAGACGGTGGTGGGCGAAAAGGGGGCCAAGCTCTCCGGCGGCGAGCGTCAGCGGCTGATCATCAGCCAGATACTGCTCAAGGACCCGGCCCTGATCATCCTGGACGAGGCCACCAGCGCCCTGGACAGCGCCACCGAGCAGGAGATCATGCGCACCATAGAGGCCGTGAGCCGGGACAAGACCATCATCATGATCGCCCACCGCCTGGCCACCCTGAAGGGGGTGGACCGCATCTATGTGCTGGATCAGGGCGCCGTGAAGGAGGAGGGGGCCTGGGAGGAGCTTCTGGCCAAGCAGGGCCTGTTCTGGGAGCTGGTGCAGCACCAGCGCATGTCCAGGCAGGGCCAGCCGGACTAGGCCGGGCCTGATGCCGCTGCCGCGCATACTGTTCCTGGTCCGGGCCTACAACGACATCGACCACATGCTGCCAGTGGCCTGGCGGCTGGCCGCGGACCAGCGCGCCCAGGTGGAGCTGCTGTGCTTCAACCCCACCTATGACCTGGCCGGCGACTTCCGCGTCCAGTTCTTGGCGCGCCAGTACCAGGTGCCCTGCGGCTATCTATACCAGGCCCATTTGCCCACCCCGGCCCACCGCCTGGCCGCCGGGCTGGTCTGCGGCCACACCCCCCTATCCCCGGCCCTGGTCAACTGGCTGCACAACCAGGTGCGGCACCGGCTCTTCGGCCGGTCCTGGGCCGAGCAGATGCTGGCCCGGCGGCGGCCGGACGTGCTGGTCCTGGACTGGCAGCGGCCCAAGTTCTTCAACGTGGAGCCCATGCTGCAGGCAGCCCGCGCCCTGGGCATACCCATCGTGGCCCTGCCCCACGGCATGAACCTGGTGACCAATCCCCTGGCCACCAACAAGGCCCTGGCCGAGGGCCACGACCAGAGCTTCGGCCAGGACTGGCGCTACTTCGATCACAGCCTGGTGCAGTTCAGCCTGTACCGGGATCGGGTGATAGCCGGCGGCGTGCCCCCGGAAAGGGTGCGGGTCATGGGCAGCGCCCGCTTCTGCCCCCAATGGCGCGAGGTCTACAAGTCCATCCTGCCGCCGGACCCGGCTCTGGCCGGTCGCGGCCAGGGCAGGCTCAAGGTGGTGTACATGGATCAGCACCACCGTATGCGCCTGCACCAGGAACGGGTGGCCGAGACCCTGCGGGACCTGGCCCAGCGGCCGGGGGTGGAGCTATTGGTCAAGCCGGCCACCAGAGGCGTGGGCCAGGCCCTGGCCGACCCCCTGTGGGGCGTCTCCTCCCCGGCGGTGCGCTCCCTGGACTGCGTGGCGCCGGAGAGCCACTCTCTGAACCTGATCCTCTGGGCCGACGTGGTGCTCTGCGCCTCCTCCAGCATCTGCCTGGACGTGCTGCTGGAGGACAAGACCTTCATCTACCCGCGCTATACCCACGACAACCACATGCTGTTCGAGGACTACGGGGCCTGCTGGCAGGTGGACTCCCCAGCCGAGCTGCAGGCGGCCCTGGCGCAGGCAACGCAGCACCCCCGGCAGCGGCCCTACGGCCCACAGCAGGTGCAGAATTTCTTGACCGAGGTGGTGTTCGGCGGGGTGGCCGGCCGCGACGTGCTGGGCGAATACGCCCGCTTCATCTTGGAGCAGGCCCGGGGTTAGCTTTTGGTTTTCACCCCTGGCCCCTGGGGGTCAGACATTGCTCTCCTGCGCGTTCCAGTAGAAGACACCGATCCACTTGCTGCGGTGCAGCTTGGGATATTTGTGGTAGAGGGTGAAGCCGTATTCGGCGGCGTAGTCCTCGGTGTAACGAGTATCTGCTGCTGGCTTGTCCTCACGGGGCATGCGTTCGAAGAAGATCACGCAACGGGATATGCGCTTGAGCTGGTTAATGTAGGCCCGCTTGGCTGATCCGTTGGGTATGTGCACCAGGTGAGAGATGCAAAAGGTGTGGCTGAAGTGATTCGTGGGGAAACGGTCGAAGAATTGGTGCTCCAGGACATCCTGGCAGTAGAAGGTGGCGCGGGGATAGTCCGCGAACATGGTGTTGCGGGCGTATTCGATGGCCTCGGCTGATATGTCCAGGCCGTGTATCTCGCATCCGTAGCGCTGGGCCAGGTAACTCAGGAATCCGCCCACGTTGCAGCCGGACTCCAGGACCCGGCTGTCTCGGTTTAGGGGTGGAACCAACTGCTTCTTGAGCATCTCCGCCAGGCCCCGCTCCAGCAGAGGGTTGCCGCGCTGGGCATATACATCTTCCAGAGAGGTGGAGTAGTACAGGCGAAGCAAAGGCAGCCCTAGCAACTGCAGGGTCAGGCGGCCTTGGCCTCCTTGATAGGCGGTTTCGCGCCAAAATTCAGGGCTGGGAGAAAGTTTGTCTTCCTTGAAAGACAGCACTTTACCCAACAAAGGCACTGCGTTTAGCCTGAGCAGCTTATTCTTCAGCTTATGGGATACCTGCACCGGCCTTCGCAATATGAATGGTTGGCTGAAAGTCTGGTGGTTGCCAAAGCGGCCATAAATCGCTGATGCCCCCGTCGCAGGAGAAAATTTGCAACGACAACTCAAAATCTTAATTCATGTTAACAAAATTTACGATCCTTTGCACGGCGACGTCGCGCAGGGCCAACCTCCAAACCGCTCCGACCGAAGGCCGCGGCCGAGGTCCATTGCCGGACCAGAGAGGACGGCTACACCTTTTGAGCCACACCCGCCAAGTCTAAAAGGCGCTGTCCCACAGCCCGGCCGGCCCGCCCCCGGTTGACCGGGATCATCTTGTCCACCAGGCGGGCCCGGTTGGCCCGGTCCAGGGCAGGGTCGCGTAAATAGCCCCCCAGCATCTCCTGCAACTGGTCAAAAGAGTAGGCGTTGCGGCAGGCCCCGGACTCCAGCACCGGCTGCAAATGCGTGTAGGTCTCGAAGAACTTGGCCGGCCGCGCCGTGTCCCGGTACTGAAACAGGCTGACGTTTATCACTGGTCGGTCCAGGATGGCCGCCTCGATCATCAGGGTGGAGTACTCGGTCAACAGCACGTCGGCATGGCCCAGGGTCTCGGCCAGCTCCAGCATGTCCGCCTTGGGCATGTCCAGGCCGCCGGCCAGGGACTCTATGCTGGGGTGGGCGAAGCGCACCAGCCCGCCATAGTCCCGCTCCAGGGCCTCGATGCGCCCCTGGTAGGCCTCCAAGACCCGGCCTTGGCCCTTGCTCACGAAGTAGGCCGGGTGCAGGCGCACCAAGAGCTGGGCCGGCTCGGCAAAGCGGTTTTCCGCCAGGCCCTTGGCCAGCCACTCCAGGGCATCGAAGGTGTGGGGGAAGTTCTTGGGCGCCGAGCTGCCGTAAAAGATGAGCCGGCGCTGGGGGGCCAGGCCCAGGGAGGCCAGGAACTCCGGCCGCGGCCGCGGCCGCAGGCTGCCGTCAAAGTAGTAGTCCCAGTGGGCCACGCCCTCCACGGAGATGATGCCCGGATCTATGTCCTGGTATACGGCCAGCTCCTGGGCCATCTGGTGGTTCCAGGCGATCACCGCGTCGGGCCGGGCCGCGCGAAAGCCCTTGGCCGTGGGATTGTCCCAGGAGTGCACGATGGCCGCCACCGGGCAGTGGTGGCGGTGGGCGGCGCGCATGAAAAAGGGGTCGATGCTGTAGCCCACCGAGGATGTCACCAGCAGGCGGGGCTGGAACTCCTGGAAGTAGGGGTCATAGAACCGGCCCGGAAACAGGCGGTCTTGCAGGGCCACCAGGCCCCGGCGCAGGGCGCGGCTCTGGCTGGCCAACCGGCCTAGGGCGATGGCCGCGTTGTCAATTAATTGGGCCCGCCACCCGCCGCGGAAGTTGTAGTCGTGCAGATAGATGCGCGCCTCGGCCGTGAGGTTGCGCTGGCTGCCGTCGGTGCCGCTAAGGCGGGTGTTGGCCAAGAGCAGCCAGCGGCCCAGGCGGGTGCCCTTGAGCTGGGCCAGGGCCTGGGCCATGTACACCGGCCGGCAGAGCACGTTGCCGGCCTCCAAACGCGGGGCGAAATGCCCCAGGTCCTCGTCGCGCAGAAAGATGACCAGCCGGGCCCCGGAGTCCTTGAGCACCTGGAACACGTCCGAGTAGAGGAGATAGCGCACCGAAGGATTGCGCCAGGCAGAGATGAATATGGTGGGCGCGCTGGCCATGGGCCTCCCGGCCTGGGTTAGGGGCCTTGCTTTGCGCAGGCGATTGTATCATAGCGCCGGGTTGGATGCTTAGCCAGCCCCGGCGGGCTCACCTCGGTGAAGTGCTTAAAAAGCCGCTTGAATTACCTCGGAGGCCGGGATAAATTGAGCCCTAGGCCTCTCCGGCGCGTCGGGCGGGCCATCCGGCCGCGGCAGAGGCGGCCGCTGTTTTTTGGCCGCACCTTAGCAACCCTGGTCCAGACCGGAATCATGAAGAAAGACAACCCCCTGCATTGTCCTCTGGGCGTCAGCGTGCGCCAGGTGATCCAGCGCATCAATGACAACAAGATGGGCATTGCGCTCATGGTGGACCAGGACGGGCGCTTGGTGGGGACCATCACCGACGGCGACGTGCGGCGCTTCTTGTTGAACCAGGGCAGCCTGGACAGCCCGGCCGATCCCTTGATCTGGCGGCATCCCATCACGGCGCCGGTCAGCACCTCCCGCCGGGCGCTGACCCGGCTGCTGGACCAGCACAAGCTGCGCAACATCCCCCTGCTGGACGACGACGGCCGGCCCGTGGGTCTGTTCACCCTGCGCGACGCCCTGGAGGGCGAGGCGGCGCGGCCCTGCGCGGTGATCCTGGCCGGCGGCCAGGGCAAGCGGCTGCGTCCCCTGACCGAGGACATCCCCAAGCCCATGCTGCCGGTGGGGGACGCGCCCCTGTTGGAGAACATCGTGCGCAAGCTGGTGGCCTGCGGCTTCCAGGACATATACCTGTCGGTGAACTACAAGGCCTCGGTCATCGAGGAGCACTTCGGCGACGGCCAGGCCTTCGGGGCCCGCATCAGCTATTTGCGCGAGGACACAGAGCTGGACACGGCCGGGCCGCTGTCGCTGCTGCCGCCGCAATCCGCGCCGCTACTGGTGACCAACGGCGACATCTACACCGCCACCGGCCTGGATCGGCTGTACGAGTTCCACCTGGCCCACCGCTGCGTGATGACCGTGGCCGCCACCCAGTACCGGGTCAAGGTGCCCTACGGCGTGCTCAACCTGGCCGGGCACCTGCTGCTGGGCATGGACGAAAAGCCCGAGCAGCGCTTCTACTGCAACGGCGGCATCTATGTGCTCAACCCGGAGATACTGCGCCTGATACCCGCGGGCGAGCCCTTTTCCATGAGCCAGCTCCTGGAGCGGGTGCTGGCGGCCGGGTTGCCGGTGGCCGCCTTCCCCATCCACGAGTCCTGGATCGACGTGGGCCAGCGGGCCGACCTAGAGCGGGCCTGCCAGGAGGCCCGCGGCAAGGAGGGGGAGGCGTAGTGGGCTTCTGGCAGGACCTGCCGGTCTTGGTCACCGGCGCCGACGGCTTCATCGGCAGCCACCTCAGCGAGCGCCTGGCCGCCGAGGGCGCCCGGGTGCGGGCCCTGGCCTATTACAATTCCTTTGCCCGCTGGGGCTGGCTGGACGAGCTTCCGGCCGCGGCCCGAGAGCAGGTGGAGATATTTCCCGGCGACATCCGCGACCCTCTGCGGGTGGAGGAGGCGGTGCGCGGGCAGAAGGTGGTGTTCCATCTGGCCAGCCTCATCGCCATCCCCTACAGCTACCACGCCCCGGACAGCTACGTGCAGACCAACGTGGGCGGCGCCCTGAACGTGCTCAACGCCTGCCGCCGCCACGGGGTGGAGCGCCTGGTGCACACCTCCACCAGCGAGGTCTACGGCTCGGCCCGCTACGTGCCCATTGACGAGAAGCACCCCCTGCAGGGCCAGAGCCCCTACAGCGCCTCCAAGATCGGGGCCGACGCCCTGGCCGAGAGCTTTTGGCGCGCCTTCGGCCTGCCCGTGGCCATCATCCGGCCCTTTAACACCTTCGGGCCCCGCCAGTCGGCCCGGGCCGTGATCCCCACCATGCTCAGCCAGTTGGCCGCCGGGGCCAAGGAGCTGCGCCTGGGCGCGCTCAGCCCCACCCGTGACTTCAATTACGTGGCCGACACGGTGGAGGGCTTTTTGGCCGTGTCCCGGGCCGAGCAGGCGGTGGGCCGGGTGATCAACGTCGGCTCGGGCCGGGAGACCGCCATCGGGGACCTGGCCGCCAAGATCATGACCGCCATGGGCCGGCAGGTGCCCATCGTCACCGAGGAGGCCCGGCTGCGGCCTGCGGCCAGCGAGGTGGACCGCCTGCTCTGCGACAACACCCTGGCCAGAGAGCTGGCCGGCTGGCAGCCGCGCCACAGCCTGGAAGAGGGCCTGGCCGTTACCGCGGCCTGGGTGGCGGCCAACCTGCAGCACTTTCGGCCGGACGCCTACACCATCTAGCCGATGAACGCGCTGTTTATCACCCAAGCCGGCAGCCTGGAACCCTTCCATATGCTGGCCCAGGCCCTGCGTCCCCTTGGCCTGGAGCGCAGCGGCTTCGTGGTCACGGACTCGCGCTACTTCAATGAAACTTTCCTGCCCCAGCACCCAGAGTTCACCAGCCAGGGCCACGTCCTGCTCAAAGAGTGGGAGGTCTACGCCCAGGCCTTGGCTGGCCGGGCCGACCCTGCGACGCTCGCGGAGTTGGAAAAGCGCCTGGGCGCGCCCTATCTCTGGGACGCCCTGGTGGCGGACCGGCGCATCTACCTGGGCCGCAAGGCCACCTTCACCCAAGACTACGCCCCCTCCTTCAGCCACGGGCAGATGCTCTCCCTGCTGCAGCACATGGCTTTGGACTTGGAGAAGCTGTTCGACCAGGTGCAGCCGGACCTGGTGGTCTCCTTCATCTGCGTGACCATGGCCGACTACCTGGGCTGGCGGGTGGCGGCCAGCCGGGGTATCCCCTTCCTGAACCTGCGGCCCACCCGCATCCGCAACTACTTCTACGCCGGCGAGAGCCCCCTGGAGCCCTCGGGCTGGCTGTGGCGGGCCTATGAGCGCCGCCTGGCCGCGGGCGGGGACGAGGCAACGGCCGCGGCCTATCTGGAGGAGGTGCGCGGCCGCACCGCTCGCTACGAGGGCGTGATCGCGCCCTCGGCCAAGCCCATGGAGCAGGCCCTGGGATCGGGCGAGCAGCCGGGCCTGGGCGTCCGTTTGAGCCGGGCCTGGCAGAACTGGCGCGACTACCAGGGCAAATACCGCCAGGACCCGCACGTGCCGCCCCTGATCAGCCAGACCATCTACCGGCGGGTGGTCAAGCCCTGGCGGGCCTGGAGCCTGGATCAGCGGCTGCGGCCGGGCTACCTGGGCCCCGAGCAACTGGCCCAGGGCAGCTTCGCCTTCTTCCCCCTGCACAAGGAGCCCGAGGTCACCCTGCTGGTTTACAGCAAGCCCTACGTGAACCAGATCGAGGCCTGCCGGCTTATCGCCTCCAGCCTGCCAACGGGCATGAAGCTGGTGGTCAAGGAGCATCCGGGCAGCGTGGGGGCGCGCAAACCGGGCTTCTACGACAAGTTATTGCAAATACCCAACCTGGCCCTGGCCCCGCCGGAGCTGGACGCGCGTGAGTTCATAGTAAAGGCGGCGCTCATCGCGGTGATCGCCGGGTCGGTGGGCTTCGAGGCCCTGATGCTGCGGCGGCCGGTGCTGACCCTGGGCAACGCGCCCTTCAACTGCCTGCCCGAGAGCATGCTGCGCCACGCGCCCCAAGCCCTGCGCCTGAGCCAGGAGGTGGCGGCGCTGCTGGCCGGCCATCAACACGACGAAAAGGCCCTGCTGGCCTACCTGGGCGCGGTGATGGACAACTCCTGCCCAGTGGACTGGTACTCCCTGTTCCTGGGCCGGCAGGGCGTGCATACCGTGGGCGATCAGGCGGGCGACCGCCAGGCCCGGCAGCAGGAGCAGGCCGAGCGCCTGGCCGCGTACCTGCTGCGGCGGGTTGAGGAGATAAAGGCTGGGGCTGCCTAGGCCCCGGCCGCGGGAGAGGAACATGGCAGAGCTAGACCTGGCCGGCCGCAAGATCGGACCCACCCATCCGCCCCTGGTCATCGCCGAGGCGGGCATCAACCACGAGGGCGAGTTCGACAAGGCCATCGCCCTGGTGGACGCTGCCAAGGCCGCCGGCGCCGAATGCATCAAGTTCCAGTGCCACATCACCGAGGCCGAGATGATCCCCACGGACATGACCCCAGGCGAGATATCCCAGGAAAAGCTATGGGACATCATCAAGCGCTGCGAGCTGAACGCCGACGAGGAGCGGCGGGTGCAGGCCCACTGCGCCCAGCAGGGCATCCTGTATCTGTCCACGCCCTTTTCCCGCGAGGCGGCCGACCGCCTGCAGGCCATGGGCGTGCCCGCCTTCAAGATCGGCTCGGGCGAGTGCAACAACCTGCCTCTGCTCAAGCACGTGGCCTCCTTCGGCAAGCCCATGATCCTGTCCACGGGCATGAACGACCTGGAGTCGGTGCGCCGCTCGGTGGCGGTGATCCAGGCCGCGGGCGCGTCCCTGATGCTTATGCACTGCACCTCGCTGTACCCCACACCCTATGACAAGGTGCGCCTGGGGGCCATCCCGCAGATGATAGAGGAGTTCGGCCTGCCCGTGGGCCTGAGCGACCACAGCCTGGGCATCTGGGCCTGCCTGGGCGCGGTGGCCCTGGGGGCCTGCGTGCTGGAGAAGCACTTCACCATCAGCCGCGACTGGCCAGGGCCGGACACGGGCATTTCCATCGAACCCCAGGAGCTGGCTGACCTGGTGACGGGCTCGCGGGCGGTGTGGGAGGCGGCGGGCAGGGGCCAGGCCACGGCCAAGGGCATCCTGCCCGAGGAGCAGCCGGTGATAGACTTCGCCTACGCCAGCGTGGTGACCATTGCGCCGGTCAAGGCCGGCCAGCCCTTTGACCGCGACAACACCTGGGTCAAGCGGCCGGGCACCGGGCCCATCCTGGCCGCGGACCTGGACCGGGTGCTGGGCAAGAAGGCCCGCCGCAACCTGCCGGCCGATGTGCAGATCGCCCCGGACGACGTTGATGGCTTCTAGCCTGGCAGGCAGACCGGTGCTGGTCACCGGCGCGGCTGGGTTCATCGGCCGGCACCTGCTGCCCCGCCTGCGGGCGCGGGGGGCGCGGGTGGTGGCCTTGGACGAGAGGCTGCCGGAGGAGCCGGCGGGCGAGGTGACTTGGCTGTCCGGCTCGGTGCTCATGGAAGCGGACCTGGTGCGGGCCCTGGAGGCCCTGCCCGCCGGCAAGGCGGTGCTGTTCCACCTGGCCGGCTGGAGCCACGTGGGGCAATGCGAGGATGATTCGGAGATGGCCAGGGCGCTTAATACGGACGCCCCTCTGCGTCTGGCCGAGCTCTGGCTGGCGCGCGGCCAGCGCCGAATGGTCTTCCCCTCCACGGTGCTGGTGTACGCGGCCCAGGGCCCGGAGCGGCCCCTGCGCGAGGACGACCCCACGCGGCCGGACACGGTCTACGCCCAGACCAAGCTGGAGGCCGAGCAGGGACTGGCGCGCCTGGCCGACCAGCAAGGCCTGTGCGTGCAGATCGCCCGCCTGACCCGGGTCTACGGCCCGGGCGCGGCCGGCGACACGGTGGTGGCTCTGGCTCTGAACCAGGCCCGGCGCGGCCAGGCCCCGAAGCTGAAAAACCCCGGCCGGGTGCTGGACCTAATCCACGTGGACGACGTGGCCGAGGGGCTCTGCCGCCTGGCCGAGCTGCCCGAGGCGGCCGGCTGCCAGGTGGTGAACCTGGCCAGCGGCCGGGGCTGCCGCGTGGCGCAGTTGGCCGCCATGGTGGGCGAGCTGGCCGGCCTGGCCCCGGCTGCGCCAGCGCCGGACTCCGGCGGCCAGGGCGGGTCCCTGATGTTGGACATAAGCCGCCTGCGGGAGCTGACCGGCTGGCAGCCGGAGTATGATCTGGCCGTTGGCCTGGCCCAGACCTGGCGGGAAATGAAGGGACGCCGTGGCTAAGCGCAAGATCGCCATCTTCACCGGCAACCGGGCCGAGTACGGCCTGCAGAAGCCGGTGATCCAGGCCATGTACGAGCACCCGGAACTGGAGCCCTATCTGCTGGTGGGCGGGGCGCACCTGAACGAGGACTTCGGCCTGACCAAGCAGGAGATCGCCCGGGACGGCTTTCAGGTCTACGCCGAGGTCAAGATAGACCTGTCCCAGGACAACCTGGTGGGCACGGCCCAGGCCATCGGCACCGGCATCCTCAACCTCAGCGGCACCCTGGCCAAGCTCAAGCCCGACTTCCTGGTGGTGTACGCGGACCGCTTCGAGGGATTTGCCGCGGTGATCACCGGCACTCAGATGGGCATCCCCACCGCGCACATCGAGGGCGGGGACATCACCGAGGGCGGGGCCCTGGACGACATGGTGCGCCACGCCATGACCAAGCTGGCTCACCTGCACTTCACCACCAACGAGCAGGCCGCCGAGCGGGTGCGGCGGCTGGGCGAGGAGCCCTGGCGGGTGCACAACGTGGGCTTCCCGGCCCTGGACCTCATCACCCAGGGCGATCTGGCCACCCCAGCCGAGCTGGCCCAGCGCCTGGGCCTGGACCCGGCCCGGCCGTTGGTGATCTTCACCCAGCACTCGGTGACCACCGAGTTCGATCAGGCCCTGGCCCAGTTGGAGCCTTCGCTGCAGGCCCTGGAGGCCCTGGCCGGCCGCGGCGTGCAGGTGATCGCCACCTACCCCAACAACGACGCCGGCGGCCTGCGCATCATCAAGCGCCTGGAGCAGTGGGCGGCCCAGGGCATACCCGGCGTGCAGGTGCACGGCAGCCTGGGACGCTACAACTATCATGGCGTGCTGAACCTCTGCGGCCGGGAGGGGCGGGGAGCCTGCCTGGGCAACTCCTCCAGCGGCATTAAGGAGACCCCGGCCCTGGGCTGCCCGGCGGTGAACATCGGCAGCCGGCAGCAGGGCCGTCTGCGGGCGGCCAACGTCATCGACGCCGGCTACGACCGCGACCAGATTCTGGCCGCCAGCGAGAAGGCCCTCTGGGACGAGGCCTTCCGGGAGCGGTGCCGCACTTGCGCCAACCCCTACGGCCGGGGCGACGCCGGCGCCCGCATCGCCGAGGTGCTGGCCACGACGGAGCTGGGCCCGGCCTTGATTCAGAAGAAGATGACCTACTAGGCCACGGGCGACGAGGCATGCTCAAGCTGCTGGACGATTTTGCGGGCGCTAACATCGGGCCGGGCCAGGTATCCGGCGACCGGGTCAGCCTGCGCCTGCGGCGCGATCCCATCACCCGGGCCGACGGCGCCACGCACGACTACAATTACCACTTCCTCTTCGGCCTGAAGAACGAGGGCGCTGCGGCCCGCCGCGCCCAGGTGGGCATAGAGGCTGATGGGCCGGAGGGGCTGGAGCAGCGGCCGCTGCTCTACGCCGCGGCCTCGCTGGAAGACGGCTTCGCGCCGGCCGCGCTGGAGGCCCGCTACGACGGCGGCCGCGCCTACTGGCTGCAGCCGGAGCTGGGGCCCTGCCAGAGCCTGTACCTGGCCAACACTTACTTCCAGCCGCCGGCGCAGCTGACCGCCCGCCTGGCCGAGTTGGCCGCGGCCGGCAAGGCCCAGGCCGAGGTGTACGGCCGCAGCCTGCAGGGCCGCGACCTGCTGGCCTATCACTACCCGGCCGCCCAAGGCCCTGAGCAGGCCTGCGTGTTCATCAGCAGCGGTTTTCACCCGCCCGAGCCCGACACCCTGGCCAGCCAGGCCGTGATGCAGTGGCTGGCTTCGCCCGCGGCCGCGCCGGCGCGCGAGAGCCTGTCCTTCTGCCTGGCGCCCATGGCCAACCCGGACGGCTTTTTCCTGGGCACCCAGGGCCACAACGCGGCCGGGGTGAACTTCTACTGGGAGTTCCGGCCCGAGCAGGTTGCGCGCATCCCCGAGGCCGCGGCCCTGTGGGCCCTGGCCCAGCGCCTGCGGCCGGCGCTGTACTTCGACTTCCACGCCTACACCTTTCAGGGCGCGGCCAAGGCCGCTGGCCCCTACCTGAAGCCGCTCTGGCACTACCGCGGCCCGGCGGTGCGCGGCCTGGCCGCGGACATGGAGCGCCGCCTGTTGGCCCTCACGGGCGGGGCCTGCATGCGCGGGGCCTCGCCCCTGTCCCTGACCACCCTGCAGTCCCGGCTCACCCGCCGCTTCAACACCATCACCTTTGCCAAGTACCACCTGCACCTGGGCCAGGGCGTCGAGGCCTGCCGCGAGCACGGCCGCCAGGTGGTGGCCGCCGCGGTGCAGGCCATGCTGGACGCGGGCCTGACCCGCCGCGCGGACATCCTGGCCGCGCCTCACGGCGGCCAGCCCCGCGAGCCCCTGCGCGGCCTGGCCGGCTGGGGCCAGGCCCTGTGGGAAGGGCCGGTGAAGGGATTCCTGCGGCCGCTGCTGATACGCTAAAGCTTGCCTTAATAAATTCAGCGCAGAATCAGGCGGTCCAGGGCCACGGCGTCGTAGCTGTTATGGAACAGCATGGCCACGCTCAGGGTGTGGCGGCCCGGCGGCACGATGAAGGGCAGCCGGTAGTCGCGCCAGTCGGAGATGGCCACCGGCAGCCGGGCCATTTCGCGGCCGTCCAGATAAAAGGCGATGACCGGCGGCTTCTTGCCCCGCGGCGGCCGGTCGTAGCGGCAGGCCCGCACGATCATCTCGCCGGCCGGGCCCACGATGCGCGTCCGGCCGGACTCGCCGGGCCGGCGCAGCACCAGCAGCACCGGCTTGTCAAAGTAGTCGCCGTATAGCGGGGCCCTGCCCGTGTACATGCTCTCGGCCTGCACCTCGCGGCTGGGCAGGTGGCGGCTCAGCACCACCAGCCCGGCCCCCACGGCCAGGATCAAGGCCAGGCCCAGCAGGGACGGCCAGAGCAGGCCCGGCTGCCGGCGGCGGGCCGTGGGCTGGGGGCTGTACCAGAGGTACACCGCCGCCGCCGCGGCCAGGATCAGCCAGGGCAGGGCCGGGGCCAGATTGAGCCAGGTGGGGTCGCTGAAGACCGGGAAGAGGCGGTGCAGCGAGCTGTCCAGGCGGCCATCCAGCCAGGCCAGCAGGTTGTTGATGCCCACCCGGCGGTGCAGCACCCACTGCGGGATCAGGGTGAAGATCAGGCTGGCCAGGGCGCTGAGCCCGGCCAGGGTGGCCAACAGCCAGCGCCAGAGCCAGCCCGGCCGGGCCAGGGCCGGCAGGGCCCACAAGGCCAGGATGGGCAGGGCCGGGGCCAGGAAGCGCCCAGGCGGGGCGAAGCCGCCGTCCCACTGCAGCCAGCGCCAGGCCGCCACCAGGCCCAGGCCGACCAGGAACACGCACAGCGAGTAGGTGAACATGGCCGGTTGCTCGCGGCCGAAGCGGGCCGCCCCGGCCAGGCCCAGCAACAGCCAGGGGGCGTAGGGTAGCAGGCCGAACTGCTGGTCGAAAAATAGGGCCGGTATGGACAGCAGGAAGCGGCCGAGCTGGAAGGGGTGCAACTGGTAGAGGTACAGGTCCAGGCGCTGCAGGCCGGGGGCCCCCAGGCGGGTGGCCACGATCAGCGCCGCGGTCAGGCCCAAGAGCGCCGCCCCGCCCCAGACCAGCCAGGGGCGCAGCCTGGGCCGCTGTCGATACAGGGCCAGCCAGGCGGCCAGGGCCAGGCCCAGGGCGGTGGGTATCAGGCGGAACTTGCACAGAGCCGCCGCCACAGCCAGGCCAGCCAGGGCGGCCAGCCGCCAGAAGGCGCCGCGTTCCAGGTTCAGCAGCAGCAACAGCCCGGCCAGGCTGAACAGCACCCCCAGGGCCGCGGGGTACACGTGCTGGGTGTAGGTGAGCATGGGCAGGCACAGGCCCAGCAGCAGGGTCCCGGCCAGAGCCACCCGGGACCGGTAGCCCAGGCGCAGGGCCAGGCCGGCGAAAAGCGCCACGGCCCCGGCCCCGGCCAGGCAGAGCACGGCCAGGGCCCCCACCCGGCCGGCCAGGCCGAAGCCAGGGGCCAGGAGCAGGGTGAAGGCCCAGGATTCGCGCAGCGGCGCGCCCAGGGCCGGGCTCCAGCGGCCCCAGTAAAAGGCCAGGCGCTGGGCGGGCTGCGCTGCGTCGCCGAAGGGCAGGCCCAGGCCGGCCAGCAGGCGGTCGGCCTGGATAAGGTAGATGGTCTCGTCGCCGCTGGTGCTCACCGCCTGCACCACCCAGAACACGCAGGCCAGGTACAGCGACAGGCAGAGCAGGCCGCAGCCCCAGGGCAGCCAGCGCGGGGCCGGCGAGTTCGGCTCCTCGGCCGCCGCCCGCCAGAGCAGGGCCCCGGCCAGGCCAGCCTTGAGCGTCAGGGCCAGCAAATAGGCCAGGCCGCAGAAAAGGGGCCAGGCCGGCCAGCGCAGGCCGCTGAACAGCAGCAACAGGGGCAGGGCCAGGTAGGCCAGCCAGTCCCAGGCCAGCAAGCGCCGGGCCTGCTCGGGCGCCCGGCCGTTGCAGCAGGCCGCCAGCCAATGGCCAGCGGCGCTGGTCAACCAGAGGCCCAGGGGGGCCAGGCCGGCCAGGAACCAGCGCCAGCCGCCGGGCCGGTCCAGGCCCAGCCAGGGGCCCAGCACCCCGGCCATGGAGTCGGGCAGCCGGCTCCAGGGCAGCAGCCGCAGCAGCAGGACCCAGGCCAGGACCAGGGCCAGCTTGTAGACCAGGCCGCGCCAGAGGGCCGGGGCGGGCGGCGCGGCTGCGGTGGTTGGCGCGGCGGCCGGGGTCTGTGGCAGGTCAAGGCTCATGCCTCCACCTTACATCTTTTTTTGAGCCGCCAACAACTCGGACAAGCGCACCGCGTCTGCGCTGGCCTTAAAAAAGCCCGCCGCGGATGGCGGCGGGCTGGGGTTGGTTGCGTTGAGGCTAGTCGGGCGGGGACTGCTTGGCCAGCACGTCCAACCGCACCGCGCCCACCTTGCGGTACACCTCCAGTGGCGAGCGCCGCACACCATTCACGGTCAAGAGGTCGCGCTCGACGGAGATGCCGAAGTGGCGCTGGTTGGCCTCCAGGTAGGGCAGGATCAGGTTCCAGTCCTCCTCGGTCATCTCCACGAACTGGCCGCCGTTGAGTTGGCGGTCCACCAGCTTCTGGTGCGGGTCGCGCACGAAGATGGCCCCGCCGCTGGCCAGGGAGAAGAGGTTGGAGCCGGGATAGGGGGTCTCCTGGCTCTGCACCCGGCCCTGGTCGTCGAAGCAGACGCCGTTGAGGATCACGAAGCCGCCGCCCTTGTGCGGGTCGCCGGCCATGAAGGACTCGGCCAGGAAGTCTAGGCAGGTGCCGTTGATCACCACCCGGGGCCGGCCCACGGCGTTGATCAGGGGACGGCCGGCGCCGTTGCCCATGATGTAGACCTCGCCGCCCTTGGCCCCGTACATGAAGGCCTGGCCCACGTCGCCGTGCACCACCAGGGTACCCTGCTTCATGATCTGGCCCAGCTGGTCCTGGCCGTTGCCGTGTATCTGCAGCTCCAGCCCGTCCAGGCCCGAGGCGATGTAGTCGCCCGAGGCGCCGTAGAGGTCCAGGCGCACGCCCTGGGTCTCGGGGCCCAGGCCGCAGCCCTGGAAGCGCTGGCCCTTGAGGCCGTAGATGATGAAGCGCCGCCAGCCCTGGCGGTAGGCCAGCACCTCCAGGCGGGCGTCGCAGGCCTCGCCCTCGGGCGGGAAGCTCTTGGCGAAGATGACCAGCACCTCCTCGCCGGCCTGGGGCGGGCGCAGCTCCTTGCGGGTGTCCCAGGCGATGCGGGCGTAGCGGCGGCCGGCCCCCTCGCCGATGGCCGGCAGGCCGTCCAGGATGCGGTCGATGGCCCCGCGCACCAGTTGCAGCACCAGGGAGCGCTTCATTGGGCCGGTGTCGTAGCGCCGGTCGTTCAGGAGGGTGAGCAGCTCTAAGGCCCAGGCCACGCCGTCGTCGCCGCGCTTAGCCACCTCCTGGGCCTCTTGCAGCAGCCAGGTGAGCTGGGCAAAGCCCCAGCCGTTCATGGCCCCGGACACGGCCGCGAACACCTCTTGGACGTCGCCCGCCGGAGCGGCGGCCAGGCGCTGAGCCAGGTCGGCCGGCTGGGCTGGCTGGCTGGCGGTCAGGCCCGGCTCCAGGCGCCATTGGCCGGGCTCGCCCTTGATGGGCTTGCCGAACTTATCCGCGCAGGACAGGGCTACGCCGCCGCCGTTGCTCTGCACCGTGAACACGAAGGCGCCGCCGTCGGTGTGGCTACCACCGCGGGCGTTCCAGTAGCGGTCAGCCACCAGCCGGTAGCGCGGGTCCTCCTCGTGCAGGGAGAGCAGGGTGGCGTCGATGGCCTGCTTTTCCGAGGCCACCAGGCCGATGGACACGTCGCCCTCCTGCAGGGCGAAGACCTGGGGCCGCAGCATGGAGGTGTCGGTGATGCCCATGAGCTGGTACTGGCTCAGGTCCGGCTGAGAGCGGGCAATGATGAAGAACCAGGGGCCGTCGGGCGAGCCGTGCATGTGCAGACCCTGGATGGCCCGGTAAATGGGCTGCTTCTCCGAGGGCAGGCGGTCGAAGTCCAGCTCCGTGGTGGGGGCCATGGCCTCGATCACGTACTCCAGGGGGTAGTGGTAGATGCGGGTCCAGAGGTCGAACAACAGCACCGCCACCTCGGTGTCGGTGAGGAACTGGGTGGCGATGCCGTGCTGGCGCAGGTACTCGCTGACGCTGAAGTAGTTGGCGAAGTCGCCGTTGTGCACCAGGGCCTCGTTGAGCCCGATAAAGGGGTGGCTGCCGCCCGGATGCCAGACGCGGCCCTTGGTGGGGTAGCGCTGGTGGGCGATCCAGATGTGGGCCTGGAAGTCATCCATGCCGTAGTACTGCACCACGTTCTCGGCATAGCCCACGATCTTGAAGATCAAGAGGTTGCGGGCGTGGGAGAGCACGAAGGCCCTTTTTTCGCCCAGGGAGGTGTAGAAGGCGTTGTTCAGGCCCACGGTGTTACGGGAGACGAACTCGTCCTCCACCTGCCGGTCGCCCACGCCCTGCAGACCGTTGTCCTGGGCGAACTTGGCCAGGGCTGGCTCTTTGACCCGCACGAAGTAGCGCACCACGTCCGGCGGCTGCACCTCCAGGCCCCAGTCACGGTAGTCGCCCTGGGTCTGGATGCGGGCCTTGTGGTGGATGTCCAGGAAGGGGCTTATGCACTGGGCCTCCACCTCGTTCTCGGCCTGGGGGTCCAACAGGGCTATTTGGAGCAGGTAGTCGCTGTTGAGGGTGGCCTGGTCCACGCCCAGTTGGGCCGGGTTCAGGCAGGCCGCGGCGATGCCGCCGCCCTTGCCGTTGCCCCGATTGTGCATCTGCATGGAGGGCTCGAAGATGTGGCGGCCGCGCACCGGCACGCTGGCCGCGAAGCCCACCACCCCGCAGCCGCCTTCTTCGGCGGCCTTCTGGGGCGACAGGGGCGGGGCATCTGCGGCCTGGCGGCGGCGGGCGGTCAGGACCGCCTCGGTGAAGCGGCACAGCTGCTCCTGGGAGGGCAGGGGCCGCTGGCCTGGCAGGCTGGATAGACGGAACATGTCTAGCTCCTCCCCTGGGCGGCGCGGTTGTCATAATCCAGGTGCACCAGCAGATCGCTGCGGCCCACCAGCTCCCGCACGCTCTTCATGCCCAGGCGCCAGAGGATCTCCCGGAGCTGCAATTTCCAGGATTGATACAGATTCAGCAGGCGCTGGGAGCCCCAGGCCACGTCATAGGCCAGGGCCAGCTCGCTGTCGGTGGTGGCGATGCCCCGCGGGCAGCCGCGGCCGGATTCGCAGTTGGCGCAGCGGATGCACTCCAGGGCCACCAGGTCCACGGTGCCGGTCACCACGCCGTCGGCGCCCAGGGCGATGGCCTTGGCCCAGTCCCAGGCGGTGCGCAGCCCGCCGGAGGCGATGAGGGTGATCTGATCGCGGATGCCTTCCTCCTTGAGGAACCGGTGCACCAGGGGGATGGCGTACTCGATGGGCATGGCGATGTTCTTCTTGGCGATATCCGGCGCCGCGCCCGTGCCGCCGTAGGAGCCGTCCAAGTGCACGATGTGGGCGCCGGCGTAGTAGGAGCCCACGGCCACCATGTCCACGTCGATGGGGGTGGAGACCTTCACCGAGACCAGAGCCCGTTCGTTGATCTGCTTGATCCAGTCCACGTGCTTCTTGTGGTCTTCCACCGAGTACACCGAATGGAAGGGGAAGGGGCTGAACAGGGAGCTGCCCACCACCGCCTCGCGCATCTTGGCCACGGCTGGAGTGACCTTGTCGCCCAGCAGGTGGCCGCCCAGGCCGGGCTTGGCGCCCTGGGCGTACTTAAACTCCACGATGCGCACCCGCTGGATGGTCTCCTCGCGCACGCCGAACAGGCCGGTAGCCACCTGGGTGATCACGTGGTCGTCGAATTCCTGCAGGGCCTCGGGGAAACCTCCTTCGCCGGTGCAGTTGAAGGAGTTCAGGCTGGCCAGGGCCTTGGTGCGGCTGAGCATGGTGGCCTGGCTCACCGAGCCGAAGCTCATGCCGCCGCCGTAGAGCGGGAAGTCGATCACCACCCGGGGCCGGTCGTCGTCCCGGCGCCGGTTCAGGGGGATGGACAGGTCCACCTCGTCCGGAGTGAAGCTGGTGTCCGGCGGCTGGGCGGGGAGCTTGATGTCCATGCGGTCAAAGCCGCCGCCGCTGGCCCCCACGCGGTACTCCAGGCCGTTGGCCGGCGGCCGGCCGGTCTCGGCCTGAATCCAGGTACTCACCAAGAGGTCGGCGGTCCAGCGCGGGTCGCCGAAGGTCTTCCAGGCCGGGTTGGGCCCCACCCGGATGGCACCCACCGGGCACTCGTCGCCGCAGTAGGCGCCGAGGGACCGGCAGTGCTCGGCGCCGCGGCAGTTTTGGCTGCGCGGGGCCAGCATGCGACCGGCGGCCATCACGTGCACGCCGTATTGGCAGACCTCGGCGCACTTGCCGCAGGCGATGCAGGCGCTGGTGCGCACCGCCTTGAACTTGGTCAGGGGGTTGCGGTAGCGCGAGGGCGCCGCCGAGGCCTCCTCGGCCACGGTGACGTACTGGCCGGGCTCCAGGGCCGGCAGCGGGGCCACGGCACGGTCCGGCTCCAGGGCGCTGATCCGCTGGCCGAACAGGGGCGCGAAGCTCATCTTCTCCAGGTCTTCGAAGAACATGGCCCGGCCCACCTCGCCGCGCAGGCGGCGGACCTCGCGCATGCCCATGGCGCCCATGACCTCGATGAGCTGGGCGTGGAAGGCGCCCAGCAGATTGATCACCCGGGTGCTGCCGATCTGCTCAGGGATGGTGTCCAGGTCCACCGGACACTCGAAGCCGTTCTGGCAGTTGTGGCACATGCGGCATTCCATGGCCACGTTCAGGGCCAGGTCCAGGCCCACGCCGTCCACGCCGCAGATGATGGTCTTGGCCACGTGCTCGGCCATGGCCACCCCGCCGCTGGCCAAGAGCGTCACCTGCTCGCGGCAGGCCTCGGCCACCAGCTTCAGGTGCACCTCGCGCACCAGCTTGGTCAGGAAGAGGCCCTGGGCCGGGCCGAAGCCTTGACCCTGGAAATCGGCCTGCAGGTGGATCACCTCGCCGCCGCTCAGGGCCAGCTTGACCGCCCGCTCCGGCGCCTGGCCGTCCAGGGGCAAGCGCACCGAGACGATGATGCCGGGCAGTTTCTGCTTGATGACCGCGGCCTGCTCCGGGGCCTGCTCGGACCAGGCTAGCTCCACCAGGGGCACGCCCTCCAGGGGCGCCAAGTCATCCGGCACGCCGTCGAGCTTGACGATGAGGTGGGGCCGAAACTCGGCCAGCAGCTCGGCCGCCTCGGCGTAGGTGGCCACGGCCAGGGTGTGGCCCTCTACGGCCGCGCTGGCCACCGCCCGCCGGGTGCTGGGGCCGATGGCGCCCCAGGGCGCCATGTCCAGCAGCATGGGCACCGGCAGCTCCAGGAAGGGAGGCACCTGGGTGAGCATGCGGCCCCGGTCGTCGAAGACCAGGCGCTCGGGCCGGCGGCCCAGCTCGATGACGGTGCTGATGTACTCGCGGCCGTGGATGCCGTCGCGGGTGGGGCGGACGATCTCGCTCATGTCCGTCCACATCTGGTCGAAGCCCGGGCCGCAGAAGCGGCCGCGGTAGCCCGCGCCCGACACCGGAATCTTGCCGGCGTCGGCCTGCTTCCACAGGCTGGCGATCACGTCCGGCCGCCAGTAGTCGTCGCCCATGCGCTGATACTGGGGGTTCAGGGCGCGGCTGAGGATGCCCTTCTTGCACTCCTGCACGCAGCGCATGCAGGCCAGGCAGAGATAGTCGCCGGTGTCCACCACCCGCTCGGCGTTGAAGGCCCGCTTGCGGTAGACGTCGTATATGCAGGCCTCGCGCTTGACGCACTCCAGGCAGCCCAGGCACTCCTCGGTCTCCAGGGCCATGATCTTGGACACCGGGGCCAGGCGGGGAGCCACTGGCGTGACCTTGAGGTGATACTTTTCGCTCATCTTCGTTCCTGTCGTCGCTGCCTGCGGCGCGGGCCCGAGGGGCCTACACCTGCGGCCGCGGGGTCAAGCCGGCGGCGGGGATGATCTCCTTGAGGAGTTCCTCGGCCTCGATGGCCTGCAGGTGCACGCCCTTGACTCCGGGCAGTTCCCGGACCGCCTGGATCAGCTCCACGGTGACCTTGATGCCTTCGGCCTTGGGGTCGGCCGCGCCCTTCAGGCGGGCGATCAGCTCCGCGGGCACCACCACCCCAGGCACGTTGTTGTTCATGTAGGTGAGCATGCCGGCCGAGCGGGGCACGATGATGCCCGGCAGGATGGCCGCCTTCTCAGTCAGGCCCTGGTCGTGGGCCTGGGCCAACTGCTGGGCGAAGGCCTTAACGTCGAATACGGCCTGGGTCTGGATGAAGTCCGCGCCGGCGGCGATCTTCTTGGCCAGGCGGGTGACCCGGAAATCCTTGGGCGGTCCCAGGGGGGTCCAGGCCGCGCCGATGAAGAAGGCCGGCTTGCTGGTGAGGCTGTCGCCGCTGGCCTGCAGGCCCTCGTCGCGCATGCCCTTGATGATGGACAGTAGCTGCATGGAGTCCACGTCGTAGACGCCCTTGGCGCCGGGGTGGCCCTTGAGCTTGCCGCCGGCCCCGGCCCGCTGGTGGTCGCCGCTGATGGCCAGCACGTTCCTAAGCCCCAGGGCGGAGGCGCCCAACAGGTCGCTCTGCATGGCGATGCGGTTGCGGTCCCGGCAGGTCATCTGCATCACCGGCTCCAGGCCCGCGTCCAGCACCAGCTTGGCGGCGGCGATGGAGGACATGCGCACCACCGCGGTCTGGTTGTCGGTGATGTTGTGGGCGTCGGCCAGCCCCTTGAGAAGGGCGGCCTTCTTGGCCACCACCTCGGCGTCCGGCCCCCGGGGGGGGCCGATCTCGGCGGTAAGGGCGAACTGGCCCGCAGCCAACACCTTTTCCAGATTGGTCGAAGCTTTCAAGCTCATGGCCGCAAATCCTCCCGCAGCATCCGCTTGGGTCCGCCGGCCGGCGAGTTGGACCAGTCCTTGGGACGGCGCACCGCACCCAGGCGATCTAGCTGGCCCCGGACCTTGGCCCGCTCCACGATGAGGTTCCAGATACAGGGCGTGTCCTCGTTGATCTCACAGCTGCCGCTGGCGCGGGTGCCGCCGCAGGGGCCGTTCAGCAGGCTCTTGGCGCAGCGGGAGACCGGGCACAGGCCGAAGGTCTCGCCCAGCACGCAGTCGCCGCAGGCAGCGCAACGGGTGGTCCACAGCCCCGGTGCCTCGCGCAGGGACAGGGAGGTGGTGTTCACGCCGGGGTAGAAGGCGATCTGGGGGAAGCGCTCGGCCAACAGCTGCATGCCGATGCCGCAGGCCAGGCTCATGATGGCGTCCACACCCTCGGCGGCCGGGGCAAAGGGCTCGATGAACTCGGGCTCGCACTGCCGCTCCAGGGTGCCGGTGACTATCTCCACCGGGCTGCCTTCCTTGGCCAGGGCCATACGCAGCAGCGGGGCCATGGTCTCCACCTCGCGCTCCCCGCCGGCGGCGCACTCGGCCACGCAGGTGGCGCAACCCAGCAGGAGCACCTTTTGGTGGCCGCGCAGGTAACCCACCAGTTCGGGTATGGGCTTCCACTCTGCGGTGATCATCAGCGATTAACTCCTTTCAGAGGATTGGGTCCCAGGGGCCGAACCGCCTCGGCCCGCTGGCTGGCCAGCTCCAAAACCGACTCCAGGCTTAGGCCCTGGCCCCGGTGCAGTCCCAGGCGCTCGGACGCCAGCCCGGCCTGGCGCAGCAGGTCCTGGGCGCGATTTAGGCGCTTCTCGGCCCGCAGGCTGCCCACTAGGTGCTGGCAGCTCTCTTCCGGGCAGGCCACCATCTGCACGCCGTCCACGCCCTTTTCCAGGATGCGCATCAGGTTGTGCACCTGCATCTTGCTGGAGCAGGGCAGGAGCACAAGTTGGGCCGCGAACCCTTGGCCGGGTCGGCGGCCCTCGAATGGCTGGGCATCGGCGGACAGGCACTGTCGGCAATAGAGTACGGTAATCTGCGGCTGGAAGTCGTTCGCTGGGGCTGCCATCAGCTCTCTCCGGAACCTGAGCGGCCGACCGGGCCGCGATTTAGTGTCCGATGTCGCCGCGCGCGACTGCTCCCCGGGCCGCCGCTGGGCGGCTCGCAGGCCGTCGCTTCGCTTGCTTAGTTGAAATGAGCCCGCCTTGCACGGCCAGGCAGAGCCGGCGGACAGAGCCTGACGCCGACACGGCAACAATTGCCTTTATGACACGCCACTACCATATTGTCAAGGCCCGGCGTCGGGCCGGGATAAAATTATGTAACTGCTTATGATAATTATGTTAATCTCCCATGGCTCCGGGTCCGGATTCCACTCCAAGGCCGTAGACCCTTCTTGGAACTTGACTAGCCGGCAATATTGCCGTAACTGGCCTTGACACCCCGGCCCAAGGCGGCTAGCCTTTAGGTGGCCGGGAGGGATGCCCCGGCCCTTAACCCCAGCCAAACCTGGCGAGGCTTGCATGGACGAACGCAGCCGGCGCAAGATTCTGGACGTGCTCAGGGTCCTTTCCGAGTCCGAGCGGCCCCTGGGCGGCACCCGCATTGCCCAGGCCCTGGCCCTGGCCGGCCGGGACATGAGCCAGCGCACCATCCGCTATTACCTGGCCCTCACCGACGAGGAAGGCCTGACCGAGCAGGTGGGCCGGCGGGGCCGGCGGCTCACCGAGCTGGGCCGCCAGGAGCTGGAGACGGCCTATGTGGCCGACAAGGTGGGCTTCGTGGCCGCCAAGGCCGACGCCCTGGTCTACGGCATGGACTTCAAGATCCGCCAGGGCCGGGGCAAGGTGGTGGTCAACCTTTCTGTGCTACGCGAGGCGGACCTGCCCCGGGCCAAGGCCATCATGCGCCGGGTCTTCGAGGCCGGCTACTCCCTGGGCGACCGGTTGCTCATCGGCCGGCCGGGGCAGAGGGTGGGGCTGTTCCAGCCCGGCCCTCAGGAGGCGGTGGTGGCCACGGTGTGCTCGGTGGCCATCAACGGCGCGCTCTTGGCCGAGGGCGTGCCCATGAGCAACCGCTTCGGCGGCCTGCTGCAGATACAGGACCACAAGCCGGTGCGCTTCACCCAGATCATCAACTACGACGGCACCACCCTGGACCCCCTGGAGATATTCATCAAGGGCCAGATGACCTCCGTGGGCCGGGCCGTGGCCGAGGGCGAGGGCGTGATCGGCGCCAGCTTCCGGGAGATACCGGCCCCAGCCGCCGAGGAGGTGCGCCGCCAGGTGCCGCGCCTGGAGCGGGCCGGCCTGGGCGGCATCCTGCTGGTGGGCCGGCCGGGCCAGCCGCTGCTGGAGGTGCCGGTGCCGCCGGGGCGGGTGGGCATGGTGGTGCGCGGCGGGCTGAACCCACTGGCCGCGGTGGAGGAGGAGGGCATCCCCACCATGAACCGGGCCTTCGGCCAGTTGTTTCCTTTTGAGGAGCTAAAGCACTTCAGCGAGGTGCTGGCGGATTAGCGTTTGGCCGCGGCCTGCACCTGGGCGGCCAGGTAGCGCCGCAGAACCTCCACTACCTGGGCCGGGCTGAGGCCGGGGCCGTCCTTGCCCAGGCCCTTCATCTCCAACTTGGCCAGGTCCAGGCTGCGCTTGGCCCCGCCGGGTCCTTCCCGCAGAACCAGCTTCGCCCGGTCCAGCAGCAGATGGTTTATCTGCAGGCGCAGCCGGGCCGGCAGACGGCGCAGGCCGGACTCCAGGCGGCCGGTGATGCGCTCCAGACCGCTCTGCCAGGCCTCCACCGAGCGCTCCTGGCCGCCCGGCCCCAGCACGAAGGCCGGGCCGCTGATCACCAACTCATCTATGACCAGCTTGGGTTCCAGGAGCGATCCTAGCTGCAGGCGCAGGCGCAGCGAGGGCACCAGGGCGGCGTAGAGGCCGGGGTTGCCGTAGGGATCGCCGATCTCCAGGCCGCGCAGGAGCACCTGGCCCGGAAACAGGCTGATCTGGACCTCCTGCACCTGCACCGGCGTGCGCAGGGTGCGCGAGCCGAAGTGCTGGATGCCCTTCTGGGCCAGAGGCTCCAGGGCCATGTATACGGCCGCCGCCACCACCACCACCACCAGGAACATCCCCAACAGGACCAAGAGCACTTTTTTCATGGCCAGCCCTCCGGGTCTCCTCTATGCTTGGCCCAGTGAACAGACCCTAGCATTCCTCGGCCGGCGGCGGCAACCACCCCGGCCGTGCGCGGAAGAAAAAGTGTTGGCAGCAGTCTCCCAGGGCAGAGGCATGATCTGCCTTCTGATCGGCGCGGTCCTGATCAGCTTCTCCAGCGTCATGGTCAAGCTGGCCCAGGTGGGCCCCACCACCTCGGCCTTTTACCGGGTGCTCCTGGGCGGGCTGGCGCTCATGGTTCTGGTGCTGGTCCGGCGGGAGCCGCTCTGGGCCGGCTGGCGGGTTTTGATCGGGGCCCTGGCCGCGGGCCTGTTCTTCAGCCTGGACCTGTTCTTCTGGCACCGCTCCATCATCTACGTGGGGCCGGGCCTGGCCGCCATTCTGGCCAACTTCCAGGTGTTCGTGATGGCCGGGGCCGGGGTGTTGATGTTCGGCGAGCGGCCGGGCTGGCGTCTGGCCGCGGCCATACCACTGGCCATACTGGGCCTGTTGATGGTGGTGGCCCAGGACTGGCTGAGCCTGGGAGGCCAGTACCGCCTGGGCGTGATCTTTGGCCTGGTGGCGGCGCTGTCCTACGCCTGCTTCCTCTTGATCCTGCGCTGGAGCGTGCGCCGCAGCGCCACCCTGGGCAACACGGCCAACGTGGCCATCATCTCCCTGATCTGCGCCGGGATGCTGGCCCTGGAGATGCTCAGGGCCGGGGAGTCCTTCGTGGTGCCCCGGGCGGCCGATTGCCTCTGGTTGCTCATCTACGGCCTGGCCTGCCATGCCCTGGGCTGGGTGGTGATATCCCGCGGCCTGGCCAGCGTACCCGCCTCCCGGGCCGGCCTGGCGCTCCTGCTGCAGCCCACGCTCTCCTTTGTCTGGGACATGCTGTTCTTCGCCCGGCCCACCACCGCCCTGGAGGCCACGGGCGCGGCCATGGCCCTGGCGGCCATTTACCTGGGCTCGCTCAGCCGGTCCAGGCAGAACGGCTAGCTTTAGCCGTTAAAGAAGTTTTGAAAGTAAAGAAAGGGCGAAGGAGGGTTGGCCAAGGGGCTGGGTGTGCGCGGGCGCATGGTTTGCACCCGGCCGGCCTGCTTCTGGTAGGGCAGGCAGGCGGCGCTGTCCAGTCAGCCTTCTGGGCCTGATACTGGCTCGGGCTGCCAGTGGAGCGGGCAGCTTCCGTCACGGCCCGAGACGCTCAGGTACGAGTATGCCGCAGACAGCCTTTCCCTTTTCCCTGCCTCTTCCCGGCGTGGCATTGAATCGCGGCGCTTAACTAGGGTCTGTCGACATTAATAATGATTTGGAGTAAAGTTGCATAAAGGGAGGTCTTTATGCAGCGACGCCATGCACTGAGGGACGATCAGTGGGACAAGATCAGAGACGCCCTACCTGGGAAG
>JBFMFU010000029.1:0-46130 GCA_040751985.1 Thermodesulfobacteriota bacterium
GGTCTCCCCACCGCCCCCTCAAGACGGCGTGTCTACCTATTCCACCACGACGGCACGGGAGCGCTTTATCTGTCCGCCGGCCCGCCTACTTGCCCTGGGCGGGCGCGGTCGGGGCCGGTTTGGCCGGCGCCACCGCCCCGAGGCCTAGATGCCGTGGCCGTGGGGCAGGTTCGCATAACCGCTACCTTGAACGATGGCAGCCTTTCCCTGGATCGGGTGCGCCGAAGGATAGGCAACCTCGCCTGATTTTCGTCTGGTACTCACCCGGCTTATATAAGCAACGAAAACTATCTCAATTCCCAGTATCAAAATAGGCGGTAAGCGTATTATAATATACTTAAATCAACTAATCTCAACTAGACGCAACTGATTGTGTGAGCTCATGCAGCAGTTTGCCCAGTCTGACCCATGCGGTAACCAGAGATGAAAAAGACTGGTGACGTGATGAACGCGCAACAGGCGGCGGAATTCCTGGGCGCCCATGTTGAGACAGTACGCCGTCTGGCCAGAAAAAGCGGCATCCCAGCCTTCAAGGTGGGCAAGGACTGGCGTTTCCGCCGGGAGGCGCTGGTGCGCTGGGCCGATGGGGACCACCTGCGCCGCCAACCGCCACGAATCCTGGTCGTGGACGACGAGCAGGCCATCCGCAATCTGGCCAAACGCCTTTTAGAGACTGAAGGGTACCAAGTCAGCCTGGCCAGCGGCGGCGTGGAAGGCCTGACGCGCCTGGACAGCGAAGCAATCAGCCTCATCCTGCTCGATCTGAAGATGCCGGTGATGAACGGGCCGGCATTCTTGGAGCGGATGCAGGAGGCCGGCTACGACATACCGGTGATCATTGTCACCGGCTACCCGGACAGCGAGCTGGTGGCCGAGGCCATGCGCCACGGCCCCATCACCCTGATAGCCAAGCCCATTGACCGGCAAAAACTGATGCAAACAGTAAGCCGCGAGCTGCGCGGAGCAAGGGAGGCCCGGGGTCCGCGGTGAAAATGAGGGAGTCGAGTGCCCTCAGGCTAGGGAAGTCGTGGAAGGGATCGGCCAGGAGCTTGTTCGGCTTACTTGCGCTCAGCCTGTTATGGCCGGCCGGTTAGCCTGGCAGAAGGTTCTTAGGCATTACGGACGAGGATAGGTCACGAGGATAGTCAACGCCAGCCAAGGGTAAGAAAATGTCTGCGAGCAAGCTTGAGTCCATTGCCGCCGAAGCGCCCTCGGCCCCGATACTCATCGTGGACGACGAGGCTGCGGTCCGGGTCATGCTGGGCAGGGTTTTGTCCAGCGTGGGCCATCAATCCGTCCTAGCCGCCAACGCCGAGGAGGCCCGGGCGTGCCTGGCAAGGCAGGAGTTCGCCCTGATGCTCTGCGACCTGTACATGCCCGGCGAATCCGGCATGGAGCTTATCAAGTACGTCTTGGCACAACATCCGGAGACCGCGGTGGTCATGATTACCGCCGAAAGCGACCCGGACACGGCCGAGAGCGCCCTCAACATGGGGGTGTATGGCTACATCATCAAACCTTACAAGACCGCCGAAGTGATCATCAACGTGTCCAACGCCCTGAAGCGGCGCCGGCTGGAGATCGATAGCCGGATACACAAGCAAGTGTTGGAAAACACGGTGCGGGAGCGCACCCAGGAGTTGCAATCCGCCCTGGCCAATCTGCAGGGGGCCATGGACGGCATAATCCGGGCCATGGCGTCCCTGGTTGAAATGCGGGACCCCTACACCGCCGGCCACCAGCACCGGGTGGCGATTCTGGCCAAGACCATTGCCGAAGAAATGGGGCTCCCGGAGGAGGGGATCGCCACCGTGGAGGTGGCGGGGACCATACACGACCTGGGCAAGATCTCCGTGCCGGCCGAGATACTGGTCAAGCCCGGTCGCCTGAACGAGTTGGAATTCGGCCTTATCAAATACCATCCCCAGGGGACCAGCGATATCCTGAAGGACATCAAGTTCCCCTGGCCCATCGCCCAGGTCGCCCTCCAGCACCACGAGAGGATGGATGGTTCCGGCTATCCCCAGGGCCTGCGCGGCGAGGAGATCGCCCTGGAGGCCAGGATACTGGCCGTGGCCGATGTGGTGGAGGCCATGGCCTCCCATCGCCCTTACCGCGCCGCCCTGGGCGTGGACAAGGCCCTGCAGGAAGTGTCGGGCCACAATGCCAGGCTATACGATCCCGACGTGGTGGCGGCCTGCGTCAAGGTTTTCAAGGAGCGGGAATTCGCCTGGGCCAACTGAGTTGAATTGCGGTCCACCTGCAGCGGTGCCGGCAAAGCAAATTTCGCCGCCAGAGGTCACGTCATGAATCAAAAGACGCTGTGGCAACTAGTCGGCCTGGGAACCGCGCTGGCCGCCCTCTGGAGTATTAGTCTGTATAGTTTCCTTCTTTTTCATAGCCTAGCCGAACTGTTCAGCGTCATTATCGCTTTCTGTATCTTCGTCGTCGCCTGGAACTCCCGACGGTATCTGGACAACGGTTATCTACTTTTCCTTGGAGTGGGCTACCTTTTTGTGGCTCTGCTGGATGTCCTGCACACCCTGGCCTATAAGGGCATGGGGGTGTTCCCCGGCTATGACGCCAACCTGCCCACCCAGTTGTGGATAGCGGCACGTTATCTGCAAGCAATCTCTCTCCTGTTGGCGCCACTCTTCCTGCGGAGGATGCCGCGCCTAGACTACTTGTTTCTGGGCTACAGCGCCGCCACGGGTCTGGTGCTGCTGTCCTTGTTCGCCTGGGAGGTGTTTCCCGCCTGCTATGTCGAGGGCGTGGGCCTGACTTGGTTCAAGAAAATCAGTGAATACGTCATCTGCCTGATCCTGGCGGGAGCGGGTGCGCTACTGCTGCGCAGTCGTGCTTTTTTCACTGCCCGGGTGCTCCATCTGTTGCTGTGGTCCCTCGGCATCACCATCTTGGCGGAAATCGCCTTCACCTTCTATGTCAGCGTATATGGTCTGTCCAACCTGCTGGGCCATTTCGCCAAGATCGTCAGCTTCTACCTGATATACCGGGCCCTGATTGTCACCGGGGTGGCCAAGCCCCAAGAGCTACTGTTCCGCGAGCTAAAGGAGAGCGAGGGGAATTTCCGCTCTCTTTTTGAGATGAACATGGATGGGGTGTTCCTGGCCTCGCCCGACGGGAGCGTGAAACACGCCAACCCGGCCGCCTGCCGCATGCTGGGCTATAGCGAGGAGGAAATCCTGCGCCTTGGTCGGCAGGAAGTATTGGACATCGGCGACCCCAGGCTGGCCGATTTGCTGAAGCAGAGAGAGCGCTTCGGCGAAGCCAGTGGAGAAGTCACCGCCATCCGCAAAGGCGGCGAACACTTCCCGGTGGAGGTGAGCAGCCGGGTTTTCTCGGACAAAGACGGCCACCAGCGGTCTTATGTGGTGATGCGTGACATCACCGAGCGCAAACGGGTCGAGGAGGCGCTCAGAGAAAGCGAGGCAAAATACCGGCAACTGGTTGAGTTGGCCCCGGCCGGCATTTACGAGGTGGACTTGCTAGCGGGCAAGTTCCTCAGCGTCAACGACGTGATATGCCGCTACACCGGCTACACCCGTGAGGAGCTCCTGACCCTGAATCCCATGGATCTCCTGACCGAGGAGAGCCGACACTTATTCATGGAGAGGTTGCAGAAGATAGCCCAGGGACAGGAAGTGCCCCAGGAGGTGGAGTTACAAATCCGGGCCAAGGGCGGCCGCATCTTCTGGGCCCTCTTGAACTCCAGGATTGAGCATCTGGACTCGGGGCAGGTGCTGGCCTCGGTGGTAGTCTCCGACATCACCGAGCGCAAACGGGCCGAGCAAAACCTGAAAGAGGCGCACCGGCTCCTGGACCGCACCCAGGCCCTGGCCAAGGTGGGGGGATGGGAATACGACGTAGCCAAGAAAAAAATAACCTGGACTGATCAAGTCCACCGCATCTACGGCGTGGGACTGGACTTCGATCCCAGCGACATCCCGCGCGACATCAGCTTTTATGCACCGGAAAGCGCGCTGGTCATTGAGAGGGCCTTCTGGCAATGCGTGGGGCAGGGCGTAGCCTATGACCTGGAGCTGGAGTTCATCCGCGCCGGCGGAGAGCGGCTCTGGGTGCGGACCATGGGGAAGCCGATCAGGGAAGGCGGCAAGATCGTGCGCGTCACCGGCAACATCATGGATATAACCCCGACAAAGCGGGCCGAGGAGGAGTTGAACAGGCAAAAGCGCTTTTTTGAGCAGATGTTCATGCAGTCCTCCATTAGCACCCAAATACTGGACAAGGATGGCTGGTGCGAGCGGATAAATCCGAAACTAAGCGAAATATTCGGCGTGCGGCCCGAGCACATCGAGGGCAAGGTCTATAACATCTTCAAGGACGAAGGAGTACGGCAAGGCGGCGTGCTGCCCCATCTGGAGAAGGTCTTCCGGGGAGGCAAGACGGCCGAGTGGGAGGTTCTTTTTGACATAGGCATCGCCGCCGAATCCCAGAATATCCCGGTCAAGGAAAAGAAAAAGGTCTGGTACCACAACTGGGCCTATCCGATCTTTGACAACGCCGGCGGGTTGACCAATGTTGTAATTCAGCACACGGACATCACCCAGCAGAAGGGAGCCGAGGAGGAGTTGCGCGCCTCTGAGGAAAAATTCCACTCCCTGTTCAGCTCCATGACCGAGATTGCTGCCCTGCACGAGATGGTGTACGACACTAAGGGGCAGCCGGTTGACTACCGCATCATCGACTTCAACCCGGCCTACGCCGTGAACCTGGGCCTCGCGCGGGACAAGGCCATCGGCGCCTTGGCCTCCCAGCTTTATGGCACCGGGAAGGCGCCTTACCTGGACCTTTATGCACAGGTGGCACAGACAGGCGAGCCGATACACTTTGAGACCTACTTCGAACCCCTGCGCAAGCACTTCAGCATCTCCGCCTTTGCCACGGGCTCGGGCCGCTTTGCCACCATCGCCAGCGATGTAACCCAGGCCAAGCAGGCCCGGGAAGAGCGAAGGAGGCTGGAGGAGCAGCTGCGCCAGGCCCAGAAGATGGAGGCCGTGGGCACCCTGGCCGGTGGCATCGCGCACGACTTCAACAACATCCTGGCCGCCATCCTGGGCTTTGCCGAGATCGCCCGCGACGAGGCCCAGGAGGGCCAAGTGAACCCAGAAGACCTGGCCCAGATAATCAACTCCGCCCAGCGGGCCAAGGTCCTGGTGCAGCAGATTCTGGCCTTCAGCCGCAAGACCGAGCCGGATTTGAGGCCACTGAATCTGAACCATGTCGTGCAGGGCACCGAAGCTATCCTGCAGCGGACCCTGCCCAAGATGGTCAGCATAGAGACGCACCTGAACCAGGACCTACCCTTGATTAAGGCCGACCCCGCCCAGATGGAGCAGGTGCTGCTCAATCTGGCCTCCAACGCCCAGGACGCCATGCCCGAGGGAGGCCGGCTGGTGCTGGAGACCCAGGCGGTGTTCCTGGATGACGACTACAGCGGCCAGCACATGGAGGTGCAGCCCGGATTGTACGTGCTGCTCTCGGTGAGCGACACCGGCCATGGCATGGATGAAAACACGCGGCGGCATATCTTCGAGCCATTTTTCACCACCAAGGATACTGGCAAGGGCACTGGCTTGGGCCTGCCCTCGGCCTACGGCATTATCAAGAGCCATGGCGGACACATCCACTGCTACAGCGAACCTGGCTCAGGAACCACGTTTAAGATTTATCTGCCGGTGCTGGCGGAATACGTCAGCAGCCTGGAAGCGGAAACCGACGCCTTGGACGAGGCGGGGCTGAGCGGCAGCGAGACCATTTTGCTGGTAGACGACGAGGAAGCCCTGCGGCAGGCGGGTACCCAGACCCTGCAGAGACATGGCTATCGGGTCCTCACCGCCAGCAGTGGGGAAGAGGCCCTGGCGGCCTACCGCCAACAAGGAGGCAGCCTGGACCTGGCGATCATGGACCTGAGCATGCCGGGCATGGGCGGCCGCAAGTGTCTGCAGGAGATTCTGTCCCTGAACCCGCGGGCCAAGGTCATCATCGCCAGCGGCTACTCGGCCAACGGCCAGGTCAAATCCTCCCTAGAGTCAGGCGCCGTGGACTACCTGGCCAAACCCTTTAGGCGGGCGGACCTGCTCAGTACGGTCCGCCGGGCCTTGGACCGAAAATAGTGACCCCTGAACCTGTGCGGGCGGCCTATGAGCACTGCGACCTACAGCGGCGACCCTGAGCTGAGCCTACTTCTAGGCCTGGTGCGCCAGGCCCAGAACCTGGTCGTTTTCACTGGCGCCGGCATGTCCACCGAGAGCGGCATCCCGGACTATCGCTCGCCGGGCGGCATGTGGACCAAGGTGGAGCCGCCGACCCTGCCGGAGTTTCTCTCCGGGCCCCAGGGCCGGCAGCGTTACTGGGAATACTACCGGGAGTTCTTCCCGGTGTTCCAGAAGGCCCAGCCCAATGCCGGGCACCTGGCCCTGGGCCGGCTGTACGCGGCCGGTCGGTTGCAGGGGGTGGTGACGCAAAACATCGACGGCCTGCACCAGGCGGGCGGGGTTCCGGCCGAGCGCGTCTGGGAGCTGCACGGCAGCGCCTACACCAGCGTCTGCCTGAGCTGCGGCAGGCACGAGGTCAAGACCGAGCTGGTCTTGGGGGAATATATTAAGCGCGGCGAGGTTCCGGCCTGCCCGTTGTGCGGCGGGCCGATCAAGCCGCGCACCATCTCTTTCGGCCAGAGCCTGGACCGGAGGGTGCTTTCGGAGGCGGCTCAGATGTGCGCCCAGGCCGATCTGCTCCTGGTGGTGGGGTCCTCCCTGGTGGTGACTCCGGCGGCGGACTTGCCCCGGCTCACCCTGGATAGCGGCGGACGCCTGGCGATCGTCAACAGGCAGCCCACCGGCCTGGACCGCCAGGCTTCTGTGGTGCTCGCCAGGCCGGCCGGAGAGGTCCTGTCCTGGATCGCGGACCAGGCCAAATAGCCCTCATCCGAGAAAAAATGTTTGACCCACGCCGAGGCGCCTCAGCCGGCGGCGCATCAGGGCACGAAGTAGAGCTTTTGGATGTCGTCCCGGATCAGGTTGAGGATACGGTCGCGGGCGCCGTGGATGTGCTGCTGGTGCCACTTCAACAACTCGCTCAAGTCGCGGGCCTGCAGGGACTGCAATATCTTCTGGTGCTCCTGGGCGCTGCGGTGGCAGGTATCCACGTCCTGGCAGCTCCAGCTGATGACGATCAGCTTTTCGTAGCAATTGCGCAGGGCGTTGATGATGAACGAGTTCACGGTGCATATCTTGATGATGTAGAGGTGAAAGTCCACCGCGCGCACCAGGGCCTCGGCGGGCCGGTTCTCTCCGATGATGCGGGCCACGTCTTCCAGAATCTTAACCAACTCGGCGATGTCCTGGTCCGTGACCTTTTCGATGACCTTGCTGGCGATGGCCAACTCGATAATCTCACGGAACTGATACAGGTCCTGCACCTGCTGCAGGCTGAAGTGTTTGACGAAAAAGCCGCGTCCCTGCTCGTAGCGGGTGATCAGTTCTTCCTTTTCCAACATGATCAGGGCTTCGCGCACCGGTGTACGGCTCAGCTCCAGCTCCTTGGCCAGTTGAATCTCGTTGAGGCTGCGGCGCGGGTCCAGCTCGTTGTGGATGATCTTTTTCTTGATCTGCTCGTAGGCGCGCGAGCAGGCCAGATTAGCGTTGCCGGTCATGGCTCCAGTCCCATCCCAATGGTCCGCATAAATTTACCCCGCACCCAATGCCGCCTTGCTTGCACAACGCGGCCCACGCCGGCGGGCTTGATGTCTGGTCGGGTCCCGGCTGGCGGCGCCCGGCCTGTTCAGGCTGCCTAAGCGAGGAGTTGAAAGCCGCCCCCACCACAAGAAGCACTACACTCAGCGCATGTTATACAGCCAGTATACAGATAGCGCGATCATAGTCCAGCCCATAGTTGACCTTTGTGTCAATTCGTATTTTTCACTGCTGCGGGTCCGGGTAAGCGGCCCAGCTATAAGGCTGGCTTTGGTGGCTTTGGCTTTAAATATTAATTAAAACATAATGTTGCAGCTGACACTGTTTATTGTTTTGGGCTAAAAGACTTTTTTCTTGACACGAGTCACCCACTCGTCGTAGCGTTGCATACAACATGAATACAAAATAGGCGGCTCTGCTTGCTTCAAGCATGCTGCTTCCTGCCCGGAAAGCGTGGATTTTGATGAAGCAGATTCCCTGACTTATGGAACAGGGCAGGGTATGTTGCCGGCACTCGCTGTGCAGCCGAGGTGGTTTTTAGTTTGGGGTTAAGGCTGATATTCGGAGGAGATGCTGCGTTGGAACCCTGGAAGCCTTGGGATGAGCTGCTGGCCGAGTTGCAGGCCAAGGAGGAAAAGGCCCGGATGGGGGGCGGGCGGGCTAAGCAGAAGGAGCAGAAGGCCAAGGGCAAGCTGCTCTGCCGGGAGCGCATCGAGGCCCTGGTGGACCCCGGCTCCTTCCACGAGATCAACGCCCTGGCCGAGACCCAGGTCTTCGAGTTCGACATGCAGAAGAAGAAGGTCCTGGGCGACGGCGTGGTCACCGGCTTCGCCACCATTGAAGGCCGCAAGGTCTTCGTCTATTCCCAGGACGTGACCGTCTTCGGCGGCTCGGCCGGCCGGGCCCACGGCGAGAAGATCAACCTGATGCTGCGCACGGCCCGCAAGGTGGGCGCGCCGGTGATCGGGCTCTATGAGTCGGCCGGCGGCCGCCTGCAGGACGGCATGCAGAACGAGTCCGGCTACGGCCAGATGTTCTTCGAGAACACCCAGTGCTCGGGCGTGGTGCCCCAGATCGCCGGCATCCTGGGCGCCTGCACCGGCGGCGGCGTCTACTCTCCGGCCATCATGGACTTCATCATCCAGGTGAAGAAGACCGCGCCCATGTTCATCACCGGGCCTGGGGTTATCAAAGAGGTCACCGGTGAGGAGATAAGCTTCGATAGCCTGGGCGGCACCGGCGTGCACACCAGGCGCTCGGGCGTGGCCCACCTGGCCGCCGATAACGACGCCCACTGCTGCCAACTGATCCGCAGGCTGCTCTCTTACCTGCCGGCCAACAACCGCGAGGCCCCGCCCTGGGTGGAGCCCAAGGACGATCCCCAGCGCCTCAACGAGGTCCTGACCTCCGTCGTGCCCGCCGAGCCCAGCCGCACCTACGACATGCGCAGGGTCATCCTGGAGCTGATGGACGGTGGCGATTTCTTCGAGATTCAGCCGGCCTTCGCCAAGAACATGATCGTGGGCTTCGGACGGCTGAATGGCCGCAGCGTGGGCGTGGTGGCCAACCAGCCCTGGCACCTGGGTGGGGTCATAGACATCGACGCTGCGGACAAGGCCGCCCGCTTCATCCGCTTCTGCGACTGCTTCAACGTGCCTCTGGTGATCCTGGCCGACGTGCCGGGCTACATGCCGGGCTCGGACCAGGAGTACAAGGGCATCATCCGCCACGGCGCCAAGATGCTCTACGCCTTCTCCGAGGCCACGGTGCCCAAGGTGACCATCGTCCTGCGCAAGTACTACGGCGGGGCCATCCCGGCCATGTGCTGCCACGAGACCGGCGCCGACCTGCTGTTGGCCTGGCCCACGGCCGAGTTCGCCATGATCGGCACCAAGGCCGCGGTGCCCATCCTCTACCGCAAGGAACTGGCCCAGGCCGCGGACCCTGAAAAGTTGCGCCAGGAAAAGACCGCGGAGTATAAGGAGACGATCATGTCGCCTTACTACTCCGCCTCCAAGCAGTACATAGACGGCGTAATCCGGCCGGCGGAAACCCGGCGCTGGCTCATCTGGTCCTTGGAGCTGCTCCAGGACAAGAAGGTGGAGGGCCGGCCCTGGAAAAAGCACGGCAACATTCCCTTGTAGGCCAGGGGCCGGCGCAGGCCCTCGGGCAAGGACAGACTCCGGAGAAAGCTGGCCAGCCTGAATATTTCATGAGGGTCGGGTGGCATTAAACAAGGAACTAGTATTCAGGGGACTGTTATGAAAAAAGCGCCGACCTTACCAGTGTACGGTCTGTATCTGCCTCCGGCACAACCAGCCGCCGGCAGACAAGGCGACCGGCAAGCAAGGGCCGCAGGCGTAGCCAAAGTTACGTCGAGGCCCGAGCGCAGCCGGCAACGTAGTATGTCGGGGGCTGGCGCAGCCGGACGCCCGGCCCTCATGAAATATTGGGGCTAACATGGGCGTGGAGAAGGTATTCATCCTGCCGGGCGGCTACCTGGACATCGACCGCTCGATCTTTCTCTCTGCGGTGGACATGGGCAAGATCATCACCGCCCCGGTCTACTCCATCCTGCTGCAGACCTCGGAGGGGCCCATCCTGGTGGACACCGGCCTCAACCCGGACGGCGTCCAGGACCCGGAGAAGGCCTGGGGCGCTCGGGCCAAGCTGGTGCCGCCGCGCATGACCGCCGAGGATGACGTGCGCTACCGGCTGCAGGAGCTGGGCCTGGCGGTGACGGACATCAAGATGGTCATCCTGACCCACCTGCACTGGGACCACACCGGCTGCCTGCGCTTCTTCCGGCACTGCCCCGTCGTGGTGCAGCGCGAGGAGCACCGCTTCGCCTTTAACCCCGACCCCTTCCTGGCCGCGCCCTACATGGCCAACCACCTGGACGCCGGGCTTGAGTACCAGTTCGTGGACGGCGACTGCCTGCTGGCGCCGGGCATATCCCTGATCAAGACGCCGGGGCACACGCCCGGCCACCAGTCCCTGGTGGTGACCACCGACGCGGGCGCCAGGCACGTCTTCGCCGGCGACGCCGCGCCGCTCAAGCGCAACCTGAGCGCCAAGACGCCCCTGAGCAACTGCCACAACGCCAGACAGTGCGTGGACAGCCTGCACCGCCTGGACCATTTGGGCCAGATATTGCAGGCCCAGGTACACCCCTCCCACGACCTGGAGGCGTATCAGGACCTGCGCAAGAGCCCTCTGCCCCTCTGAGCCGCCGCGGAAAGGCATGAGCCGCATGACCGGACCATCGCAAGTTGAGCTGCTGGCCAGGGTGCAGGGGCACGGGGCGCGGCGGGCCATCGTGGCCGGCGAGGGCCAGTTCACCTACGACCAGCTCAGAGAGGCCTCCGGCGGCGTGGCCGCTTTGCTGCTGCAAGGCAGGACGGACCTGGCCGAGGGGCGGGTGGCGCTCCTGGCCCCGCCCAGCTTCCGCTACGCGGCCGCCCTGTTCGGCATCTGGCGGGCCGGCGGCCTGGCCGTGCCCCTGGCCGTCAGCCACCCGCGGCCCGAGCTGGAGTACGTCATCGACGACAGCCAGGCCTCGATCCTGTTGACCACCAGCGAGTTCGCCGATAGGCTGCAGACCATCGCCCAGGAGCGCGGCCTGCCTCTGATCGTCCTGGAGCTGGCCGGGCTGCCCGCGGCCGGCCCCCTGCCCGAGGTCACCCCTGGGCGGCGGGCCATGATCGTCTACACCAGCGGCACCACCGGCAAGCCCAAGGGCGTGGTCTTCACCCACGACAACATCCGGGCCCAGATGGCCGGGCTGATCTCGGGCTGGGGCTGGCGGGCAGAGGACTACATCGTGGACGTGCTGCCCCTGCACCACTCGCACGGCATCATCATCATCCTGCTCTGCGCGCTGTGGAGCGGGGCGGTCTGCGAGTTGATGCCCCGTTTCGACGCCGAGGCCCTCTGGCAGCGCCTGGTGGACGGCGGGGTTACCGTGTTCATGGCCGTGCCCACGGTGTACGCGCGCCTGGTGGCGGCGTGGGAGGCCGCCTCCCCAGAGCGGCGGGCCATGCTGTCCGCGGCCGCGGCCAAGCTGCGCCTGATGGTCTCGGGTTCGGCGGCGCTGCCAGTGAGCGTGCTGGAAAAGTGGATGCGTATCACCGGCCACCTGCTCCTGGAGCGCTACGGCACCACCGAGACCGGCATCGTGCTCTCCAACCCCCTGGAGGGACCGCGCCTGGCCGGCACCGTGGGCCGGCCCCTGGACGAGAACAACGTGCGCGTGGTGGAGGAAAAGGGCGGCCCGGCCCCCGAGGGCCAGCCAGGCGAGCTGCAGGTGCGGGGTCCGGCGGTCTTCCTGGAGTACTGGCGGCGCCCCCAGGCCACGGCCGAGTCTTTTGTGGACGGCTGGTATCGCACCGGCGATGTGGTGGTGGTGGAAAAGGGCGTGTACCGCGTCATGGGCCGCAGCAGCGTGGACATCATCAAGACCGGCGGTTTCAAGGTCTCGGCCCTGGAGATCGAGGAGACCCTGCGCGAGCACCCGGCGGTGCTGGACTGCGCGGTGGTGGGCACCCCGGACGAGGAATGGGGCCAGCGGGTGTCCGCGGCCGTGGTGCTTCGGCCCGGCGCCTCCCTGGACCTGGAGGGCCTGCGCGCCTGGGCCAAGGAGCGGCTGGCCCCCTACAAGGTGCCCAGCCGGCTGCGCCTAGCGGAGCATCTGCCGCGCAACCCCATGGGCAAGGTGACCAAGCAGCAGGTGGTGGACATGTTCCAGCCGCCGGCCGTAAAGGAGCGGGCCGGGGAGCTGGCGTCTTGACACCGAACAGGCGCGGTTTCTATAATGACTATCTGTATACATTCTGCATACCATTGAGGGCTGGGCGGCGGCAAGGCCGGACAGCCGTTTAGTTTGAACGGCCCTTGGGGCCAGGTCGATTGGTTTTAAAACTCGTCAGATAGGGAGGTTTGTAATGTCTCGGATCACGCTCAAACGGATGCTTGTTCTGCTGTCCATCGTGGCGGTGCTGGGCCTCTGCGCCACCGCGGCGCTGGCCAAACCGGTGGTGATCAAGTTCGGCTGGACCACCGTGGACACGCCCACCGACCCCTACGCCATGACCGCTCACATCTTCAAGAAGAATCTGGAAAAGGTGGCCCCGGGCCAGTTCAACCTGCAGATGTTCCCCAACCGCCAGCTCGGCGATGAAAAAGAGATGGTGGAGGGCATGAGCTTCGGCACCCTGGACGCCGCGGTCATCACCAACGCGGTCATCGCCCAGATCGCCCCGGCCTTCCAGCTCAACGACATGCCCTTCCTCTACGCCGACGAGAAAATCGCCTACAAGGTGCTGGACGGCCCCATCGGCCAGGAGCTGATGAAGAAGCTGGCTGCCAAGAACATCATGGGCTTTGGCTTCACCGAGGGCGGCTACCGCCTGATGATCAACAACGTGCGGCCCATCTACACCCCGGCCGACGTGCAGGGCATCAAGTGGCGCGTGATGCAGAACCCGGTGTTCGTCATCATGTTCAAGTCCCTGGGCGGCAACGCCATCCCCATGGCCTGGGGCGAGGTCTTCACCGCCGTGCAGCAGGGCACCATCGACGGCCTGGAGATCCCCATCGCGGTGATCTACGGCAACGGCTACAACGAGGTCTGCAAGTACCTGTCCCTGACCAAGCACACCTACTCCGCCCTGGGCTTGTTGATGTCCAAGAAGACCTTCAAGAAGCTCACCCCGGCCCAGCAGAAGGCGGTGCAGAAGGCCGCGGCCCTGACCATCACGGAGCAGCGCGCCCAGAACATGGCCAACTTCCAGGTGCTGGTCAAGAAGCTGGCCGAAAAGGGCATGAAGGTGAACAACATCAAGGATCCGGCCGCCTTCCGGGCCAAGGTCATGCCTGTGTATGACAAGTTCCGCGCCAGCATCGGCCCCGATCTGGTCAAGCGGGCCTTGGCAGCGGCCAAGTAAGTAGCTCCGCGGCGGACTCTGGCGCCCACAACTAGCGGGCGCCAGAGTCCGCGCCTTGCGGGAGCCTGCGCGGCTCCCATCTGACCCGCTGGGCCAGCCGGCGCGCGGCCGGAGGCCCCGGAGGCCTGTCTTGCTTAAGTTTGTGGAAAGCCTGAGCCGGTTCCTCGGCCGGGTCACCGGATGGGCGGTGGTCATGTTGGCCACCATTCTGGTGGGCAGCCTGCTTCTCTCCGTGTTCTTTCGCTACGTGGTGGGGCAAGCCCTGTCCTGGCCCGAGGAGATATCCATGATGGCCTTTGCCTGGCTGACGCTTCTCTCCGGCAGCCTTGGGGTGCGCGAGAACTTCCACGTGCGGCTGACCCTGTTGACCGACCGGCTGCCTGGAAAGGCGGGCCGGGTGTTCGAGCTCCTGACCAACCTGTGCGTAGCTTTCTTCGGCCTGGTGCTGGTCTACTCCGGCTATGACCTGGTGGCCCGCACGGCCCAAAACCTCACCCCCACCCTGCGCCTGCCCACGGACTGGGTGAACTGGTCGGCGCCGGTGTGCGGGGCGCTGGTGTTCTTGCACGCCCTGGCCCGGTTGCAAGTTTCGCTGCGAGGAGAGCGGTCATGAGCGAGGCGGCATGGGTTCTGACGGTCGGCTTCCTAGGCCTGCTGCTCTTGGGCATGCCCCTGGTCTTCGCCCTGGGCCTCAGCTCCCTGGCAGCCCTGTGGCTGTCGGACATCGATCTGGTGGTCATCGCCCAGCGCGTCATCGCCGGCACCCAGTCCTTTCCCTTGCTGGCGGTGCCCGGTTTCATCCTGGCCGGCGATCTGATGACCGGCGGCGGGCTCTCCGCGCGCCTGGTGCAGGTGGCCGAGCCCTTGGTGCGCCATGTGCGCGGCGGCCTGGGCATGGTTTCGGTGCTGGCCTCCATGTTCTTCGCCTGCATCTCCGGCTCGGCCCCGGCCACCACCGCCACCGTGGGTTCCATCATGATTCCGGAGATGATCAAGCGCGGCTACAGCAAGCGCTTTGCCGCCTCCCTGGCCGTGTGCGTGGGGCCCATCGGCCAGATCATCCCGCCCTCCATCCCCTTCATCGTCTGGGGCGTCATCGCCGAAACCTCCATCACCCGCCTGTTCCTGGCCGGCGTGATCCCCGGCGTGCTCTGCGGCCTGGGCTACATGACCGTCTGCTACTTCATGGCCCGCAGGTACAAGCTGCCCACCATGCCCAGGGCCACCCTGCGCGAGTTCATCAAGGCCATCAACCGCGGCAAGTGGGCCCTGTTCGCCCCCGTCCTGATCCTGGGGGGCATCTACGGCGGTATCTTCACGCCGACCGAGGCCTCCATCGTGGCCATCGCCTACGGCCTGGTGGTGGGCCTGTTCATCTACAAGGGCCTGAAGTTCCGTGAGCTGGGTTCATTGGTGCTCAAGTCCATGATGACCACGGCCATCGTCATGTTCATCATCGCCGTGGCCAGCGTATTCGGCTGGCTGCTGGCCTATGAGCAGGTGCCGGACAAGATCGTGGCAGCGCTGATGGGCTTCTCCGACAACAAGTTCGTCATCCTGCTGATGCTCAACGTGGTGCTCTTGATCCTGGGCGCCTTCATGGACAACCTGGCCGCCATGATCATCCTGGGCGGCCTGTTGATCAAGCTGGGCCTCACCCTGGGCATCGACCCGGTGCAGTTGGGGGCCATCGTGGTGGTCAACTTCGCCGTGGGCATGGAGACGCCGCCCTTCGGCTACTCCCTGTTCGTGGGCTCGGCCATCAGCGGACTGCGCATCGAGGAGATAAGCAAGAGCATGCTCCCCTTCTTCCTGGTGGACCTGGGCATGCTCATGCTGGTCACCTACGTGCCCTGGGCCACCCTGTGGCTGGGCAAGCTGATCCTGGGCTAGCAGCGGGGCAGGCGCCCCGCAACATAGCAGGGGAGTGGTGGCCTGAATCCTGGGCCTGGCGGGGCCGGTGCGGCTAGACGGCCGGCTCCGGGAAGCTGAGGCTCTCCACGAAGTAATCCTGAAAATGCGGGTGGGCGGACAGCTCCAGGTAGTCCATGCCCTGGGCTATGTCCTCGGCCAGGCGGCGCTGGCCCAGGCTGGCCAGGGCCTTGAGGGCCCCGGCGCCGGCCGCGTTGCCCACGCCCTGGATGGCGGCCTCTTGGGCCCCGGGCAGCAGGCCCAGGCGCACGGCGTCGGCCGGCTGCAGGTAGTTGCCGAAGGCCCCAGCCAACAGCACCCGCTCCACCCGCTCCAGGCCCATCTCGGCCAGCATGATGCTCACCCCGGCCTGAATGGCCGCCTTGGCCAGTTGCAGCTCGGACACGTCCTTGGCCGTGAGCACCAGGTCCTGGCCGCCGGCCTGGCCGGCCGGGGCCAGCAGAAACTCGCGGCCCTGCGCTCCCTGGCGCAGGCGGGGGCTGCGGCGGTCATCGGCAAAGGCGCCCCGGGGCGTGAGCACCCCCGCGGCCAAGAGCCCGGCCACGGCCGAGACCAGGCCCGAGCCGCACAGGCCCAGGGGCGGACCGCCTCCGATCACGCTCAGCTCGGGCTCCAGGGTGGCCGGGTCCAGGCGCACCCGCTCCACGGCCCCGGCCGCGCCGCGCATGCCGCAGGAGATGTGCCCGCCCTCGAAGGCCGGGCCGGCCGCGGTGGAGCAGCAGAGCAGGCGCTCCGGCGCAGCCAGCACCAGCTCGCCGTTGGTGCCCAGGTCCAATAGTAGGGTGGGCTGGTCCGCGTCCTGGGCCCCCACGGCCAGGGCCGCGGCCACGGCGTCGGCCCCCACGAAGCCGGCCTTGATGGGCAGGGCGTAGAGCGACGCCTCGGGCGCCAGGGTCAGGCCCAGGTCCGCGGCGCGCACCTCCTGCGCCTGGCTGGCCACCGGCGCGTAAGGCGCCCGGGCTAGGCCGCCGGGGTCCAGGCCCAGCAGGATGTGGTGCATGGCCGTGTTGCCCACCAGCACGCACTCGTATATCTGGACGGGGTCTGCGCCGGCCTGGGCGCAGCAGGCCTGGGCCAGTTGGTTGATGCCGGCCACGGCCTGGCCTTGCAGCAGGGCCAGGCCGCCCGGCTGGCCCTGGCAGAAGCCGATGCGGCTGATCACGTCCTCGCCCCAGGAGACCTGGGGGTTCATCTGGGCCTGCACGGCCAAAAGCTGGCCGCTCTCCAGGTCCAGCAGATAGGCCACCACGGTGGTGGTGCCCAGGTCCACGGCCAGGCCCAGGCAGCGCGAGCCCCAGCCCGGCGCCAGGCCGCGCACCCGCTGGCCCTGGCTCAGGGCCAGACTCACACGGCCTTCCTCCGCGGCCAGGGCCGAGGGCAGGGCGGCCAGCAGGGGCAGGGGAAAGTCGATCTCGGCCGCGGCCTCGGGCTCGGCCCGCCGCAGCTCGGCCAGCAGCCGCTCCTGGTCCGCGCGCACCGCGGCCAGGTCCGGTGGCGGCACCTGCAGGCGGTGCAGGCGCAGGGCCGGGTCCAGCTCCAGCGCGGTCTGGTGGCCGGTGGCCAGTATCTGGTGCTGCTGCAACTGGCTGGCCGCGGGCACCGTCACCACGCCGCCGCCGTCCAGGCGGGTCTGGCAGGCCAGGTGCAGGCCGTCCTCCGCGGCCGGCCCCAGGGCCCGGCCCGACGACACCTGCACCCGGCACTTGCCGCACTGGCCCTTGCCCCCGCAGGTGGAGGCCAGGGCCACCCCGGCCCGCCGGGCCAGCTCCAGCAGGCTGGCGCGAGCGTCGGCGGGCACCCGCCGGCCCGAGGGCTCGAAGACCACCATCTCCGGCTCAGCGGCCATAGGCCCCTGCTACGAGCAGGGCTCCCCCGGCGGGACGCCCTGTTCTAGCACGTATCCGGCGCATGGTCCGAGGCTCAGTTGAGCCCCAGCAGGTTCTTGATCACCCGCACCGCCCCCACCGCGTCCGGAGCGTGGCCGTCGGCGCCGCACTGGGCCACGGCGAACTTCTCGGTCACCGCCGCCCCGCCGCAGATCACCTTGACCTTGCCGCCCAGGTCGCTCTCCTTGATGGCCTGGATGGTGGCCGCCACGTGCGGGTCGCCGGTGGTGAGCAGGCTGGACATGCCCACCACGTCCGCCTGGTTGTCCCGCGCCGCCTGCAGGAACTTCTCCGGCGGCACGTTCTCGCCGATGTTGATCACCTTGAAGCCCGAGCTTTCCAGCATCAGCACCAGCAGGTTCTTGCCGATGTCGTGCAGGTCGCCGAAGACGGTGCCCACCACCACGGTGCCCAGCTTTTGTTGGCTGCCGCCCTTGGCCTCCAGGACCGGCCGCAGCACGTCCAGGCCCGCCTGCATGGCCTTGGCCGCGATCATCATCTCGGGCACGAATATCTTCTTGGCCTCGAAGCGGGCCCCCACCTCCTTCATGGCCGGGATCATGTAGCTGTTGATGATCTCCTGCGGGTCCGCGCCCGCGTCCAGGGCGGCCTGCACCAGTCCGGGCACTTCCTTGCGCCGGCCCTTTTCCACTGCCTGCTTGATAGCCTCCAACTCGGCCATGCTTTCTCCTTACGGCTTAGTCTTCGTCCGGGAACTGCTCCCGGTAGGCGCTGATGTAGTTCATGGCGTACTCGTCACGGCCCAACAAAAGGTCCGTGATCAACAACGCCCGCTTTACCTCCCACTCGGTGGGATCGGTGATGGGGCAGGTCAGGCCGTTCACCACGGCCAGGGACAGGAAGATGGCGTTGATGGCCGGCCGCTGGGGCAGGCCGAAGGACACGTTGCTGGCCCCGATGGTCTGGTTGACCCCGAAGCGCTGGCGCACCTGGGCCAGGGCCAGCAGGGAGTTGCGGCCCGCCTGGTCGTCGGCGGCCACGCTCATGGCCAGGGGGTCGATGACCACGTCCTCCAGGGGGATGCCCAGCTTGCTGGCTTCGCCCAAGATGCGCTCGGCGATCTCCAGGCGGGTGTCCACGTCCGAGGGGATGCCGCGGTCGTCCATGGTCAGGGCCACCACCGCCGCCTTGTGCTGGGCCACCAGGGGCAGCACCTGCTTGAGCTTGGCCTCCTCGCCGTTGACCGAGTTGACCAGGGCCTTGCCCTGGTAGCGCTCCAGGCCTGCGGCCAGGACCTCGGGCTTGGCCGAATCGATGCACAGGGGCACCTCCACCGCCTCGCTCACCGCGGCCAGGGCCTCGATCATCAGGGCCTTCTCGTCCGCGCCCGAGATGCCCACGTTCACGTCCAGCACCTTGGCTCCGGCCTCCACCTGGCGCCGGGCCTCGGCCTGTACCAGCTCCATATCCCCGGCCTGCAGGGCCGCGGCCAGGCGCTTGCGGCCGGTGGGGTTGATGCGCTCGCCGATGATCACCACCGCCTGCTCCGGGGCGATGATCACCTCCTGCTTGGCGCTCGTTATCCTGGTCTGCATTGCGTTTGCCTCAGTTGATCCGGCCGAATTCCATGGCCGTGCGCCGCGCCGCTCGCACGTTCTCGTCAGGCGTGCCATGGGTCAGGCCCACGGTGTCGATGGAAAAGTTGTTTAACGGCGCGCCCTGGTTGATGGCGTCCTTGACCGCCGCCGCCACCTCCTCGGGGGTGCCGTTTTTCATCAGCACCGGGCTGATGCGCGCGTTGAAGGCCACCTGCGGCCCCAGCGCCTCCCGCGCGGCCTTGAAGTTGGTGCCGAAGCCGGCTTCCACGAACACCAGGTTCTTCACCTTGGCGTAGTGCTCGGCCACCGGGTCCAGGTTGCCGCAGTGGTGGATGCCGAAGGGGTGGCAGGCCTCGGCCAGCAGGTTGTCATAGGGCAGGCCGTACTGCACATAGGTGTCGCCGCTGATCTGCTCCACGGTGCAGTTGGGCACGCAGAATATCTTGGGGTCGCACATGGGGGTCACGTCCATGGCCCCGGTGCCGGTGAGGGGATAGACCAGCTTCCACAGGTCTATGATGCACTCGCTGCAGAAGCGCAGGAAGCGGTGGCAGAACTCGGGCTCCTCGAAGTAGTCGATGTACAGCTCCTCGCCCCGCAGCTTCAAGGCCAGGTTCTGCACCCCGGTCACGTTGATGTCGCCCACCACCCGGCCGTACTTGGACTTGAGGTGCTCAATCTGGCCCAACACCTCCTTCATGGGCTCGGCAGTGGTCAGGTCCGGCTTGGTCAGCTTCTCGCACGCCTCCTGGGACAGGTTCAGGGGCATGGCCCAGGGCAGGGCGCCGTCTTCATAGACCACCTCGCAGCCGAACACCGCCGGCAGCATGACCATGCCGAAGGTGATCAAGGGTCGGGGCTGCGGGTCCTTCTGGCCCATGCCCACGTCGCCGAAGCGCTCGTAGAGGGCCTGCTGCATCTGGCCCTGCATCTGCACCCGGTAGTCTGGGTTGTAGTAGTACTCCCGGCCGAAGCTCAGGCCATAGTTCTTGTGCCACCAGTCAGGATAAAAACCCACGCCCAGTGGTATATGTTCTTTCGCGGCCAAAGGGAAAACCTCCTAACTGCGTGTTGTCCGCGGATGATTTGGGCCCGGCCTAAACGCCGACCACCTAACGGCGTTCATTGATTCTACAATATGTATGCCAGCTCGGAAGCGCTAAATTCTCCAAATCGGGGCCTTGCTTGGTTTGCAAGTAAAAAAACCATATAATTCATAATGTTGCCAAATATGTTCTGTGTATTGAGTCATCCATAGGCCCATTTTAAGTCTGGCCGCAATAAGCCCGTAGTTATCTACGAATACTCCAAAACCTGAATATTTGGTGCGCAGATGCACCAATACCGGCTGTATTGGTGCCCATAGGCACCAAAATTTGGAACTATCGCTGGGTTCGCTTGATTCATCACTCATAATTTTTCGGGGCTAGATTATTCAACTATAAGAAAATAAAGAATAAATATTGATAGAGTTATCGGCGGCGCCCTTAAGCCACTTCCTTGGCATGGCAAGTGCACTAGTGAGCAGCAGGGTATTTCGGCAAAAGCTGCTCTGGGGCAACCCTGCAGGCAGTGACAACCCAGTGCCAAGGAGGAAGACGGGATGAGTAACAGGTTATTGCGTATAGCCAAATGGATGGGCATAGCCGCTGGGCTCATGCTGCTGGCAGGGGCCGTGCTCGGGGCCGCCCAGGCTCCGGCTCAGGCTGCCGAGCCGGTGCACATCACCTATGGCTACCACCCCTACTGGACCGGCGGCTGGAGCGGGGTGGTCATCAAGCAGCGGGAGCTGTGGAAGAAGTACCTGCCCAAGGGCAGCACCGTGAACTTCGAGGCGCACCTGACCGGCCCGCCCATGGTCAACGCCCTGCTGGCCGACAAGATGCAAGTAGGCACCATGGGCGACATGCCCTCCCTGGTGGCCACCACCAAGAAAAAGCAGGGTGACATCCGCCTGGTGTCGGTGCCCATGATCAGCAACGGCCAGAACTGCAACCTGCTGGTGGTGCGCAAGAACGCCCCCACCTTCAAGAGCCCCGCAGAGGCCATCAAGTGGATGAACGGCAAGCTGGTGGCCGTGCACCGGGGCACCTGCGCCAACCGCTTCTTCGAGTCGGTGCTCAAGAAGAACAAGGTCAAGCCCAAGCGGCTGCAGTACATGACCATCGAGGTCATCGCCAGCTCCTTCGAGGCCGGTAAGCTGGACGCCGCAGCCATGTGGGAGCCCCACGCCCGCAAGGTGGTGGAGCAGGGCTTCGCCAAGTACGTGGCCACCGGCTCCCCCTATGGCGAGTTGGACGCCAACTTCACCCTGATGCGCGAGGACTTCATCCAGAAGCACCCCGAGGCGGCCAAGGGATGGATCAAGGCCGAAATCGAGGCCCTGCAGATCATGCAGAAGGAGCCCATGGCCGTGGCCAACATGGTCATGAAGGAGACCCAGGGCTACACCCCCAAGATCCTCTGGAAGGCCATGTATGAGCGCCACCCCGACTCCGTGGGCGGCGACGACGTGGTGTACGTGGGCGAGATGGTCTTCTCCCCCAAGGTGATCGACCTGATGAAGAAGGGCTATGCCTTCCTGCACAGTATCAAGGTGCTCAAATCGCCCGACATCCCCAAGGACGCCATTAACGACGGCCCGGTCAAGGCGGCCATGAAGGAGATGGGCGTCAAGGCGCCGGTGTGCGTGATCAAGGGCCTGCCGGCCAGCGCCTACACGGGCAAATGAACCAGCCCTGGCTGGGCTCCGCTCCCTTGGGCAGGCTTTCCCTGCTCAGCGCCCGCGAGGGCGCTGAGCAGGGAGGCTTCCGATTCGGCGGCCTGCCCGTGTCGCTTAGCCTGAGGATGATTGGTCTATGAATCCTTACATCGTACTAGGCCTGCTGGTGGCGGTACTTCTGGCGGTGGCGGCCTGGCAGCAGAAGAAAAAGGCGGCCCTGTATGAGCTGTCCTGGGGGGCCCAGATCCTCAAGACCCTGACCGGCAAGCACTTCCTGTTGCAGCTAGCCGGGTTCGTGGTGTTCATCGCCTTCTGGCAGCTCACGGTGAAGACCTTCAGCCTGCCCTGGTTCAACCGGCTGCCCGGCCCCTGGGAATGCCTGATAGAGTGGCTCAGCCCGGACCCGGCCTACGGCATCTCCATCTACACCGGGGACTACTATAAGCACATTCTCTTCAGCACCTACCGCGCCACCACCGCCTTTTTGCTGGCCACCCTGCTGGGCGTGCCCCTGGGCCTGATCATGGGCTGGAGCCGCAAGTTCTACGAGTACTCCTTCGCCCTGGTGGAGCTGATCCGGCCCATCCCGCCCCTGGCCTGGGTGCCCCTGGCCATCCTGCTCCTGCCCGGAGACGAGCCGGCGGTGATCTTCGTCACCTTCCTGGTGGCCTTCTTCGTCACCACCCTCAACACCCTCCTGGGCGTGGAGTCCATCGACGAGAGCTACTTCCGGGCGGCGCGCTGCCTGGGGGCGGACAGGAAGCACCTGTTGCTGGACGTGGTGCTGCCCGGGGCCATGCCCTTCATCTTCACCGGCCTGCAGATATCCATGGGCGCGGCCTGGTTCTCCCTGGTGGCCGGCGAGATGATCGCCGCCCAGTTCGGGCTGGGCTTCCTGATCTGGGACAGCTACTCACTCATCCAGTATCCGGTGATCATCATCGGCATGATCACCTTGGGCATTATCGGCTGGGCCAGCAGCGCGGTGGTGCGCAGCATCGGGCGCAAGCTCATGGCCTGGCGTGAGCGCGAACTCTACGGCAGCGGCCAGTCGGGATGAGTATCATGATGAGCGCATCTAACCTGACATTGTTGAGGACCTCCCCGGTCGCGGCGGACCCGGTCTGCCGGGCCAGCGACGGCGCCCTGTCCATCAAGAACGTGGGCAAGATATACGACCCCGAGGGCGTGCACGTGGAGGCCCTGCGCGAGTGCTCCCTGGAGATCGCCGCCGGCGAGTTCGTGGCCATCGTGGGGCCCAGCGGCTGCGGCAAGTCCACCCTGCTCAACATCCTCGCCGGCTTCGACAACCTGACCTCCGGCGAGATACTGCTGGACGGCCGGCCCCTAGCCACCCCCGATACCAGCCCCTCGCCGGGGCCAGAGCGGGTGGTGGTCTTCCAGCACGGGGCCCTGTTCCCCTGGAAGACGGTGATCGAAAACGTCACCTACGGACCGGTGGTGCAGGGGGTCATGACCCGCGCAGAGGCCAACCAGCGGGCGCGGGAGATGCTCTCCCGGGTGGGCCTCAAGGACATCGAATCGTCCTATCCGGGCCAGCTCTCCTCGGGCATGCAGCGCCGGGTGGAGATCGTGCGCGCCCTGATCAACAACCCCAAGGTGCTCCTCTTGGACGAGCCCTTCCGGGCCATGGACACCGTGACCAAGGGCGCCAGCCACCAGTACCTGCTGGAGCTTTACAACGCCACCGGCAAGACGATCTTCTTCATCACCCATGACCTGGAGGAGGCCATCTTCCTGGCCGACAAGGTCATGGTCATGACCACCCGGCCCGGCTACATCAAGCGGACCCTGACCGTAGAGCTGCCCCGGCCCCGGCAGTACGCCATGCTGGCCTCGCCGGAGTTCATCGCCATGAAGGCCGACCTGGTGGGCGCGGTGCACGAGGAAGCGGTCAAGGCCTTCGAGGCCGGCGAACGGGAAATGGCCTAGACGGGAGAGAGGCATTAATGGCCAGAGCAGCCACCATCAACGGCGCGCCTTTCAGCCTGCGGGTGCGCAGATTCATGCTCAGCGGCAAGTTCCTGCGGGGGTCGCTGGCCGTGTTCGGCTTCTTCGTGATCTGGCAGGTGGGCTCCATGGGGCTCTTGCCCTTCATGCACGCCATCCCCACCCCCATAACCGTGGGCCACGCTTTCTGGGAGTTCATGCACACGGCCAAGTACTGGCAGAGCTGGCTGGACAGCACCCTGCGCGTGACGTACGGCTTCGTGGCCGCCCAGCTATTGGGCATCCCCCTGGGCCTGGGCATGGGCTGGAACCGCAGCTTCAAGGACTTCTCCTATCCCCTGTTCGAATTGATGCGCCCCATCCCGCCCCTGGCCTGGGTGCCGGTGTCCATCCTCTTCTGGCCCACCAACGAGACCTCCATCGCCTTCATCACCTTCATCGGTGCCTTCTTCACCATCGTGGTGAACGTGCTGGGCGGGGTGGGGGCCATCCCACGGCAGTTGGTGAACGCGGCGGTGTCCTTCGGCGCCTCGCCCAAGCAGGTGTTCTGGCGCATCGTGCTGCCGGCCACCATCCCCAGCATCGTCACCGGCATGATGGTGGGCATCGGCATCACCTGGAACGTGGTCATCGCTGCGGAGATGATCGCCGGCAACACCGGCCTGGGCCGTCTGACCTGGGAGGCCTACCTGGCCGGACACACCTCGGGCATCATCGTGGGCATGATCAGCATCGGCGTGGCCGGCTACGTGAGCTCCATGGCCGTGAAGATGATCGGCGACTGGCTCATGCCCTGGAAGAAGATTTTCTAGGTCCCAAGGAGGCACCATGGGCAGAAACGGCTCCCACAACCAGCAGGGCCAGGAAAAGGGCGAACTGGTCATCGATAAGGTGACCCGGATCTTCCGCATCCCCGGCGCGCCCGCCTGCACCGCCCTGCAGGACTGCTCCCTGATTGTGGAGCGCGGCAAGCTGACCGTGCTGGTGGGCCCCAGCGGCTGCGGCAAGTCCACCCTGGCCAACATCGCCGCCGGCTATGACCGCCCGGACGCCGGGCGGGTACTCATCGACGGCAAGCCGGTCAGCGGCTCCGGCCGCGACCGCATCATGGTATTCCAGGAGACCGCCCTCTGGCCCTGGATGACGGTGCTCAAGAATGCCACCTTCGGCCCCACCATGCTGGGAGACATGAACCGCCGCGAGGCCGAGGATAAGGCCATGGACCTCTTGGAGAAGGTGGGCCTCAGGGACTTCAAGGACAAGTACCCGGCCCAGCTCTCCGGCGGCATGCAGCGCCGGGCCGAGCTCTGCCGGGCCCTGGTGATGAACCCCAAGGTGATGATCCTGGACGAGCCCTTCCGGGGCCTGGACGTGATGACCCGCGAGCTGATGCAGGAGTACCTGCTCAAGCTCTTCCAGCAGACCGGCCTGACCATGCTCTTCATCACCTCGGAGATCGAGGAGGCCTTGTTCCTGGCCGACCGCATCATGGTCATGACCAACCTGCCCGGCACCGTGAAGACCACCGTGGAGGCCGACCTGCCCCGCCCGCGGGACTATCAGGTGCTGGCCACCGAGAGATACCGCCAGATAAAGAGCCAGGTGATGGAGTCCCTCTACGAAGAGGGCGCCAAGGTATTCCAGCAGCTTGACGGCATCCGGGACCTCCTGGGCACTTGTGAGACCCCCCCCCAGCCCTGAGAGCCCGGCTCCTGGCCGGAAAGGCGTAGCGTGTTCCATCCCCTCCCTCTCCTCACCTGGACTCTGGCCGTGGCCGGGGCCGCCTCCGCCCTGGGGGCGGCCCTGGGCCGGGGCCGTTGGTCCCCTGCCTGGGTGCGGCGCCTGAACTTCCTGGGCTACCTGTTCATGGGGCTCAGCGTGGCCCTGTTCGTGCTGCGCGGCTTCCTCCAATGAAAAAATCCGCGGACATCTGCTTGCCGGCCGATTGCAAGGTGCTGGCCTGTCGGGTGTTCGAGCCGGAGCTGCGCAGCCTGAGGCTGGCTCCGGAGCAGGTGGTGTACCTGGATCAGGGCCTGCACCGCTACCCGGACCAGCTGCGCGAGACCCTGGCCCTGGGCCTGGGCGAGCTGGAGCAGGACCCGGCCCTGCGCCGGGTGGTGCTGGCCTATGGCTACTGCGGCGGCGGCCTGGAGGGGCTCCAGGCCCAGCGGGTGGAGCTGGTGCTGCCCCTGGCCCACGACTGCATACCCCTGCTGCTGGGCCGGCGCAGCGGCGCGGCCCGCGTGGACTGCGGGGCCACCTTTTATCTGAGCCCGGGCTGGGTGGAGCACGGCAAGACGCCCTACACCGAGTACTTCGTGACCGCGGACAAGTTCGGCGCCGAGGACGCTCTGTGGGCGGGCAAGGAGATGCTCAAGGGATATCGCGAGGTGGCCCTGATACAGACCCTGGCCGGGCTCAAGGCCCGCCACCGCCGCTACGCCCAGGACATGGCCCGGCTCTTCGGCCTGGGCTGCCGCCAGGTGCAGGGCAGGGCGGGCTGGCTGCGCCGCCTGCTGCAGGGTCGGGCCAGCCAGGGGCTCACGGTGCTGCCGCCGGGCCAGCCGGTGCACCTGGGCCTTTACCCGCAGGCCGCGCCCGCCGGGCCGGCCGAGAGCGAGAGCAGGACATCATGTCGCACGAGCTAGCCCTGGCCCTGATCTTCCTGCTCAGCGCCTTCACCATGAGCTTCGCCGGCTTCGGCTTCGCCCTGGTGTCCGTGCCCCTGCTGGCCCTGTTCCTGCCCATCAAAGAGGCGGTGGCCCTGCAGTTCCCCTATTGTCTGGGCCTGTTCATGTACCAGGCCTGGCACTACCGGGCCCACTTCGATTGGCGCCAGATGCGCCCGCTGTTTTTGGGCACCGCCCTGGGCCTGACCCTGGGCGCCTATCTGCTCTACCACCTGCCCGAGGTGACGCTTAAGCGCTCCCTGGCCGCGTTTATCGCCGCGGTGGTAGCGTTCAACGCCCTGCCGACCAGCAAGCTTTTCATGGCGCGCATCGCCCAGAACCCCTGGTGGGGGCGGGCCTGCGGCTTCATCAGCGGGTCCTTCTTCGGGGCCTATACCATCGGGGGCCCGCCGGCCGCGGTCTACATCATGTCTGTGACCGACGACCCCCTGAAGGCCAAGAGCTTCCTGGCCTCGTTCTTCACCATCCAGTTCATCCTGATCGGGTTCATCTACGGCGCGGCGGGTATGTTCACCTGGCCCGGGCTCAAGACCTCCCTGATCTACAGCCCGGTGGTGGCCCTGGGCTCCCTGGCCGGTTTCTGGGCCTTTGGCAAGGCCTCCACCACCCTCTACCGCCAAGTGGTGGCGGTGATGCTGCTGTTGGCTGCGGCAATGCTCTGGTGGCGGGCCTGAGGCAGCCGCCGGCTTAGTGCAGAGTGGAGTCCCCGCCCAGGGGCAGGCCGAACTTCTGGGCCTTGCGCACCACGGTGGAGTGGGTGACGCCCAGCAGCTTGGCCGCCTCGCGGGTGTTGTTGGTCTGGGCCAAGGCCTTCTGGATCAACTGCCGCTCCAACTGATCCTTGGCCTCGCGCAGCTTGACGCCCTCGGTGACCCAGACCGTGGGCGGCGGGGCGCAGACCTGGGCTTCGTGCATGGACTGGGGCAGGTGCCGGGGTTCCAGCACGTCCTTGTCCGCGGTCACCACCAGGCGCTCGATGACGTTCTGCAGCTCGCGCACGTTGCCCGGCCAGTGGTAGCTCTCCAGGACCCGCAGCAGCTCGTGGCCCAGGGTGCGTGAGACCTGGTACTGCTGGTTGTAGCCCTTGAGGAAGTGCAGGGCCAGGGGCATGATGTCCTCGCGCCGCTCGCGCAGGGGCGGTATCTCGATGGGCACCACGTACAGCCGGTAGAATAGGTCCTCGCGGAACTGGCCGGCCGCCACCATCTCCTTGAGGTTGCGGTTGGTGGCCGCCAGGATGCGTATGTTCAGCTCGATGGTCTTCACGCTGCCCAGACGGCGGCAGCTCTGCTCCTGCAGCACCTTGAGCAGCTTCACCTGCAGGTTCAGGGGCAGCTCGCCGATCTCGTCCAGGAACACCGTGCCGCCGTTGGCCTCCTCGAACAGGCCGGGCTTGCCGGAGCGGTCGGCGCCGGAGAAGGCACCTTTCTCATAGCCGAACAGCTCGCTCTCCAGCAGGTTCTCGGGTATGGCCCCGCAGTTGAGCGACACGAAGGGCTGGTCGTGCCGCCGGCTAAGGCCGTGGATCAGCTTGGCCAGCACGTCCTTGCCCACGCCGCTCTCGCCACTCAAGAGCACCGTGGTGTCCACCTGGGCCATGCGCACCGCCAGGTCCAGCAGATTCTTGGTGGCCGGGCTTTCGGCCACGATGCCCAAGAGGGCCCCGGGCGAGCCGGCCGGCTCCTGCACCTCGGCCAGGCAGGAGGCCGAAAGCCGCTTGAGGCGCTCCTCCAGGGAGTGCAATTCGGTCACGTCGCGGATGTTCATTACCACCCGCTCCACGCCGCCGAACTGGTCGAACACCGGGTTGCCGGTGACGAACACCTCATTGCCGCTCTTGAGCTTGCGCCGCATGGTCACCGAGGACTGGTGGCTGATGACGTGGCGGAACACGGCCTGCATCACCGCCAGGCAGACGTGGTGCTGGGTGTCCAGGCCGCTGACCTCCTTGCCCACCAGGGTGGATGGGGCCAGACCCGTGATGCGGCCGAAGCTGGGGTTGACGGTGACGACTTTCTCGGTGTCGGTGATCAGCACGCCGTCGTGGGAGTTCTCGATCACCGAGGACAGCTCGGCGTTGAGCCGCTGCACCTCGCCCAACTGCTTCTGCACCGATTCCAGCTCGGACTCATCCTGGAACACCGACACCGCGCCGATCAGCTCGCCGCGCTCGATGATGGGGCTGCGGCTGACGATTAGGGCCTTGGAGCTCCACTTGAAGGGTTTGCCCAGCTCCGAGCGGCCGGTGGCCAGCACGTTGGTCAGGCCGGTGTCGGGTATGAGCTGGGCGGCCGGCACCCCTACGGCCTCATTCTGAGAGAAGCCCAGGATGTCCTCGGCCTTCTGGTTGACGATGGTGAAGCGGCCCTCGGTGTCCACGGCGATGATACCCGAGGGCACCGAGCGCAGCACCGTCTCCAACTGGGCTTTGGTGCGCTTCAGGTTCTCCTCGGCCAGCTTCTTGTCGGTCACGTCCCAGAAGATGCCCTGCACGCCAATGGCGGCGTCCTGGGAGTCGCACACCGGGTGCTGCACCACCTCCATGAACTGCCGCGGCCCCTCCTCGCCGGCCCGATACTCCCGCACCAGGTCCATGGTCTTGCCGCCGCGGATCACCTCCAGGTCCTCGGTCAGGTACTTGGAGGACAGGTGCTCGGGGTATAAGTCGGCCAGGTACTTGCCCAGGCATTGGTCCAGGGACAGGCCCAGCCTGGCCAACAGGGCCTGGTTGGCGAAGGTGATGCGGCCCTGCAGGTCTGTGCGGTACAGGAACTGGGGCATGGTGTCCACCAGGGACTGGTAGCGCTGCTCGCTTTCCTTCAGGGCCTGCTCGGAATGGAACTGCTTTTCCTGCGAGGCGCTGTAAATCTTGAACAGCAGGAAGAGGCAGCCGGGCAGCAGCAGGCCGCAGACCAACAGGAAGCCGATCAGGAAGGGGCGGAAGCCGTTTTGAATCTCGGTGTAAAGGGCCTGGCGGGAGCGGTGCACCCCCAGCATCCACTTCTTGGAGGGTATGGCGGTGAAGGCCGCGATCTGGTCCTCGCCGGAGCTGGAGATGTATTCGCCGGTGTAGTTTTTCTGGGTCAGCACCAGATCGCCCAGGCGCTTGGGGCCCGAAGACGGCCCGCCCAGGATGGGGTTGTCGCCGGCGTAGTTGCCCACTGTTTCCGGGCTGCCGGTGTGCAGCAGCAGCTGACCCTGCTGGTTGACCACGCAGATGTATTCGTCCGGCGGGCGGCTCCCGGCCGACTGCCAATTGCTGAGCAGCGCGCTCAGGAAGGCCTTCTTTTCCCCCTGGGCAAAGGGCACCGCTGCCTTGACGATCATCTGGGCCTTGTTCAGGTAGAACTTCTGGTAGCTCTCCTCCATCATGCTGAAGGAGTAGCGGTAGCTCACGTAGCCTATCAGCAGGGCCACCGCGATCAGGCCCGCGGAGATGATGAAGGTGGCCCGCGCTATGGGCCGGGTCCTGCTTTTTAATTCGCGGCTGTTGCGGCCACCCATACCTGAACCATCCTTACCGGAATATGGTTTCGTCCTGGCCCAAGGAGCAAGTGCTCCCAGCCGAATCCGCGGTGCCTGATCTGGCTCTGAGCCAGGCCAGGTCAGCTTCTGGCTTACACTTTAATTTTATCATAAAAACAGGCTGTTACCCAGCCTGATTTTACCGGGTTTGTGGGTGGCACAGACGGCCGGTTAGCCTTGGGCCGCGGGCCTGTCCGCAGAGGCGCGGTCCAGGTCCCGGCCCCGGAGGACGAAGAGCACCGTGCCCAGGGCGCCGAAGCCGAAGGCGGTGAGGAAGTTCACCGCCGGCGAGATCATCCACAAGAAGGCGCCGCCGAAAGCGGCCAGGGAAACCACCGTGTCGCGCAGCAGATAGTACAGGCCGAAGGTGGAGGCCTTGGCGTCCTCCGGGGCCAGGTCCATGATCAGGGCCTTGCGGGTGGGCTCGCCGAACTCCTTGAGGCCGCGCAGCACGAAGGCCGCCACCAAAGGCCAGAAGGACTGACTGAGCCACAGGCCCAGGGGGAACAGGGTGAAGAACACGAAGGTCATCACCACGAAAGGCTTCTTGTTACCCCGGTCGGCGAAGTGGGCCACCGGGATGTAGACCAGGATGGCGGTGAGCATCTCCACGCTGGTCAGCACTCCGAACTGCACCGCGCTCACCGGCGAGGCCACCACTCGCATGCACCACACCACCACGAAGGCGTAGGGCATCTGCTCGCAGAAACGGATCAGGATGTCCGACAATAGCAGGCGCTTCAGCTCCGGGCTGAGCAGGTGGCGGGCGTGAAAGGGGTTGAGCCGGAGCCGCTGCTCTTGGGGGCGGGGGCCGGGGTCGTGGATCAGGCGCTGCTGCATGATCAGGGCCACCACGGCCAGGGCCAGGGCCGCGGCAAAGGCCAGGCGCACGCCCGCGGCCACGCCCCACAGGCTGATGAAGGCCCCGCCTAAGAGCGGCCCCAGGGCCATGGGCAGGCGGCGCACCAGCGAGTGCATGGACACGCCCATGGTGCGCTTGTCGCTGGGCAGGGCCTGGGCCACCAGGCTCATGGTGGCCGGCAGGCTGATGGCGGTCCAGGACAGGAACAGCACCGCGCCGATGATGACCGCCGGCCAGGCCGGGATCAGGATCACCACCGCGAAGCCGCTCATGGCCATGAGGTTGAACACCAGCAGCGATTTCTTGACCCCCAGGCGGTCGGCCAGGTAGCCGCCGGGGAAAGAGTAGAGGGCCGAGAGCAGGTTGTCCAGGCCGCCCAGCAGCCCCACGGACAGGGCCCCGCCCCCCAAGGCCAGCAAATAGATGGGCAAAAAGCGTTCGGCCAGGCGCTCGCCCATACCCACCAACACCACCATGGCCAGCATGCCTATGATGCTACGTTGCAGTCCCAGGAAGGCGGCGGTTTGCTGCAGAGAGGCCTTGGCCATCTTCCTCTCCAGGGCAGGGGGATAGGCGTGTTCCCTAAATGTGGGGTCTGGACGCCCGTTGGTCAAGCCGGGCGCGGTTAGGGGCTTCCTTTGAGGGGCCCGCCGGGTGTAATATTTTCTTGCCGCCTTTTTTCACCTCTGGCGGCGGTCAGGTCGTTCTAAAGCGGTCAGGGTCCTGGATGCTGGCGGGGAGGGTGTCATGAGCAACCTGGAGTTCCTGAGTACGGTGGAGGTCCTGCAGGGCCTGGACAAGGGGCAGCTGGCCAAGATCGGGGAGTACGGCCAGTCAGCCTGGTGCAGCCAAGGCAACCGCATCTCGGCCGCCGGCGAAAAGGCCGAGCACCTTTTCTTTTTGATCCGGGGCCGCATCGACCTGCGCTACGATCTGCCCGGCCGCGAGAGCTCCCACGACCACACCCTGTCGGTGATCGAGCCCGGCGGCATCTGGGGCTGGTCGGCCCTGGTGCCGCCGCACTTGTACACCCTCTCCTCCTACTGCGTGGCCGAGGAGTGCGTCTATCTGCGCTTTCCCGCCGCGGACCTCAAGAAGCTCTTCGAGCAGGACGCGCGCATCGGCTATGTGTTCATGAAGAACCTGGCCGCGGTGGTGGGGCGGCGCTTCGCGGCCCTGCAGGATGAGCTGTCGCGCCTGGACGGCTTCGACCAGATGCACAATTGGTAGGTCCGCCGCTGGCCGGCGGTCGGGCTCAGGAAAACAGGCGGTGCGCTAGGTAAGTGATCAGGGCCAACTCCAGGGCCCAGATGATCAGGTCCCGCAGTTGCCCCTTCCAGGAAACCTGGTTGGGCTCGAAGATGGTGTTGGCCTCGGCCAGCCTGTCCAGGGCCCATTTCTTGCTGTCGCTCACGATCCCTCCTCAGCGCAGCCGGGCCGCAGCAGGTTACCCCGCCCCTCCGGGGGCTTCAGGAACTCGGGCGCCTCGCACTGGGGGTCGTAGGTGCGCAGCACGGCCGCGTGGAAGGAGCGGTCCAGGCCCGGGCGGCTTCTCCAGGGGTCGCGCTGACCGGCCGGGTCGTAGGGCTTGGCTCCGGGGCCGGTGAGGTGGTGCCGCCGGCACTCCTCATCCAGGTGCCGCTGGAACAGGTAACGCATCTTCTCTAAAACCACCCGCAGCGGGCCGGTGGCCTTGCCCGCGAAGGTGCAGAAGGCCGCCGGGCCTATGTGGTGCACCAGCTCCTCTAATAGGTCCACCTCATTACCCTGTATCTGGTGCAGGCGCAGGTTATTGAGCAGCCGGGCCACCAGGGGCACCCCCAGGCGGCAGGGCGTGCACTTGCCGCAGGACTGGGCCGCGTTGAACCAGAACAGGTAGGCCGCCACGTCCACCAGGCACATCTCGGGCGAGATGGCCACGATCACCTCGTCGTGCTTCTCCCACACCACCCGGCTGTCGGTGACCTTGGTGGGGTTCAGGTACAGATGCGGGAACAGCATGCGGCCGTGGCGGACCGTCTCGCTGAGCAGCTGATCCACCTCGTCCAGGCGCAGGCCGTAGTAGAACAGGCCCTTCTGGGGCATACCCACCCAGGGGCCGCGGCCGCAGGTGCCGTCGCAGACGGTGCCCGTGGTCTCCAGCACCAGGTCCAGACCCTGCTCGTCGGCCGCCTGGCTCACCGCCGCGCGCAGGGCCGGCGCTCCCTGGCTGCACAGGGGGTGGTGGCAGAAGGTGAAGTGGCTCACCGCCAGCTCCCGCTCCGGCGGCCAGGGCGCCAGGCCCTGCAGCTCCGGGCGCAGGCGCTCCTCCAGGCGGCTGAACAGCCGGTTGAGGCGGTTGCTCTCCTCTTCCGGCTCCAAGCCCATGGTCGGTTTCTCGTTCATAAGTCTAGCTTCCCCCGATGAGCTGCTTCACCGCGTTTTCGGCCAGAGTCATCACCTGCTGGGGGAAGACGCCCAGGTAGGTCATGACCACGATGAGCAGATAGTTCAAAAGCCTGGTGGGCGCGCCGATGACCAGGGCCGGCGCCGGCTCGGCGGGCTCGGTCAGATAGGCGGCCTTGATGACCATGAGATAGTAGTACAGGCTTATGGTGGCGTTGATCATGCCCACCAGCACCAGCCAAAAATGCCCCTGCTGCATGGCCGCGGCGAAGACCAGGAACTTGCCCGTGAAGCCCACCGTGGGCGGAATGCCGGCCAGGGAGAACAGGGCCATCATTAGGGTCAGGGCCAAGAGCGGCGAGCGCCGGTGCAGCCCGGCCAGGTCGGCGATCTTCAGGTCCTGGCCCTGGCCGGCCACCCTGACCACCACCATAAAGGCGGCGAAGTTCATGATCATGTAGGCCACGGTGTAAAACACCGCCGAGCTGTAGCCTAGCTCGTTCATGGTCAGGATACCCATGAGCACGTAGCCGGCGTGGGCGATGGTGCTGTAGGCCAGCATGCGCTTGAGGTCTTTTTGCACAATGGCCACCAGGTTGCCCAGGCTCATGGAGATCACGCACAGCACGATGAGCACGTAGGACAGGTACAGGCTGGTGCCGCCGGTGAGGGAGGTGAGGCGGATCAAGAGAGCCACCGCCGCCGCCTTGGACACGGTGGCGATGTAGGTGGTCACTTGGTTGGCCGCGCCCTGGTACACGTCCGGAGCCCAGAAATGGAAGGGGAACACCGCCAGTTTGAAGAAGAAGCCCGACAGGGTGAGCAGCAGACCGATGGCCGCGGCCGGCTGATGAATCCACAAGGGCAGCTTCTTGATGATGTCGGTCAGGTAGGTGGAGTGGGTGGCGCCGTAGATGTAGCTGATGCCGAAGAGCATCACGCAAGAGGCGGTGATGCCGATGAACAGGTACTTGACGCCGGCCTCCACGTCTATGTTGTCGCCGCTGCGCAGCGGCACCAGGATGTACAGACTGAAGGAGCTAAGCTCCAGGGACAGGTACAGGGTCATCATCTCCACGGCGCTGACCATGAACATCATGCCCAGGGTACAGGTGGTCAGGAACAGGAAGAACTCCGGCTTGTAGCGCCGCTCCACGCCGGTCAGCGGCCAGCAGATGGTGACCACCAGGAACATGGCCACGCTCAGGATCAGCTTGAACAGCTGGCTGTAGAGGTCCACCCGGTAGGCCTGGAAGAAGATCAGACCGTGGCTGGTCAGGCCGGCCGTCGCCGCCGCCACGCCCAAGATGGACAGGCCCAGGGCCCAGACATAGACCCGCCCCTTGGGCTGCTGCTTGGGCAGGCTGAGCAAGAACAGCACCAGGGCCATGAGCAGGTAGGCCGTCTCGGGCAGGAACATGTAGAGCTTGGCGGCCACTACTTAAACAGCTCCACCAGGGGCGCCACGCCCACGTTGATGGTGTCCAGCATCAAGCGCGGCAGCAGGCCGAACAGCAGGATGGTGCCGGCCAGGATGGCCCGCGGCCAGATCATGGCCAGGCGCATGTCCGCGCACTCGGCGTACTTCTCGTTCTTGGGCCCGTAGAAGGTCTTTTGCACCACGCGCAGCATGAACAGGGCGCTAACCACCAGGCCGCTGATGGCCAGGGCGCCCAGCACCGGATAGACCTTGAAGCCGTTGATGAACACCAGCAGCTCGGCCCAGAAGCTGGCCAGGCAGGGCACGCCGATGCCGGCCAGGGCGGCCAGGATGAAGAAGAAGCTGGCCCGCGGCTCCACCTTGGCCATGCCCCCCAGCTCGGGGATCATCTTGGTGTGGGTGCTGTCGTAGATGTGGCCCACCGAGCTAAACAAGAGGGCGGTCATGATGCCGTGGGCGAACATCTGGAACACCGCGCCGCTGACCCCGCCCAGGGTCATGGTGGCCAGGCCCAGGCTCACCAGGCCCATGTGGCTCACCGAGGAGTAGCCGATGACGTACTTCAGGTCGGTCTGGGCCAGGCCCACGAAGGCTCCGTAGACGATGCCCACCGTGGCCAGGATGGCGAACAACGGCGACCACTCCACGAGCCCCTGGGGACAGAGGTACATGCCCACCCTGAGCACGCCGTAGGCCCCCAGCTTCATCAGCACCCCGGCGTGGATCATGGACACCGCCGTGGGCGCGGCCACGTGGCCCACCGGCGACCAGGTGTGGAAGGGCCACAGGCCGGCCAGCACCCCGAAGCCGAACAGGAACAGGAAGAAGCCCAGGTACTGCACATCCGGGTCCAGACCGGCCTTAGACAGCATCACCAAGTCGAAGGTGAACAGGCCGCTCTTGAAGTAGATGTAGAGGATGCCGGGCAGGACCAGGGCCGAGCCGGCCAGCAGATACAGGGTCAGCTTGAGGGCGCCATACTCCTTGCGCGTGGAGCCCCAGATGGCGATCAGGGGGTACATGGGGAACAGGCTCACGTCGTAGAAGACGAACAGGAAGAACAGGTCCAGGGCCATGAAGACGCCGTAGACCCCCACCACCATCAAGAGCATCAGGGCAAAGAACTCCTTGACCCGGTGCTGCAGGTCCCACATAGTCCAGACGCCGGTGAACAGCACGATGCTGGTCAAGAGCACCAGGGGCAGGTTGATGCCGTCCACGCCCAGGTAGTAGTAGATGCCCAAGCTCTTGACCCACAGGGTGCGTTCCACGAACTGCAGCCCGCCGGCCGCACGGTCGTAGGCCTGCCACACGTACAGGGTGGTCAGCAGGCTCACCGCCGCCGAGATGAGCGACACCCAGCGCACCGCCCGCTTGCTGTCGTGGGGCAGGAACAGGATGATGACCATGCCCACGGCTGGGGCCAGCATGATCAGGCTCAGATATGGGAAGGCGGCGGTCATGACCCACCCAGCATCAGTGCATAACCAAGAAGTACAGGCCCACCAGGGCTATGATCAGCACCATGGTGAACAGGTTGTATTGCAACAGCCCGCTTTGCAGAAACGACAGCAGCCAACCGCCGCCCACCGTCGCCCGGCAGACGCCGTCCACGCCGCCGTCCACCACCCGGCGGTCGTTGAGGGTGAACAGGCGGCTGAAAAAACCATAGACCACGTAGTCCACCATCCGGCGGTAGAAGGCGTCCATATACCAGCGGTTGGCAAACAGGGCCTCGACCCTGGGCAGCCGGCTAAGGAAGCCGGCCTGGGCCGCCTTCCTGCGGCCGAACTCCAGCCAGGCCAGGCCGATGCCGCAGCCCACCAGGAGCAACGATACCGGCGCCAGCCACACGTGGTGGAAGAACTCCGGCGGCCGCCCCCAGTGTATGAAATTCAGCAGCCAGTCGCCGAAGAAGCCCAGCACCAAGGCAAAGCCGGCCAGGATTATGAGCGGCACGCCCATGGCCCAGTAGCCAAAGGAGCTGTGCGCGGCGTGGTCGCCGTGGCCGTTCTCTTGGTGCTGCGGCGTCTCGATCTTGCGCGGGAACCAGACGATGAACAGCAGGCGGAAGGTGTAGTAGGCGGTCATGGCCGCCCCGGCCAGCCCGGCCGCCAGCCAGCCGGGGTTGGGCAACTCGGCCAGGGCGCCCATGATGGATTCCTTGGAGAAGAAGCCGGCCGCCGGGAACACGCCGGCCAGGGCGGCGCCGGCGATGGTGATAGTAATCATGGGCACCTTGAGCCGGCGGCCGCCGTTCTTGGCGATCTCATACATGTCGTTGGAGCCGAAGTGGTGGATGAACACCCCGGAGCAGAGGAACAACAGCGCCTTGAAGGAGGCGTGGGTGGTCAGGTGGAACACACCGGCGAAGTAGCTGCCCGCGCCCAGGCCCATGAGCATGAAGCCCAGCTGGCTGACCGTGGAAAAGGCCCAGACCTGCTTGATGTCCCGGGCCACCATGGCCATGGTGGAGGAGAGCAGCATGGTGATGGTGCCGATGGCCAGCACCACGGCCAGGGCGTCGGGCGAGGCCGCGTAGAAGGGGAACAGGCGGCTGACCAGGTACACGCCGGCGGCCACCATGGTGGCCGAGTGCAGCAGGGCGCTGACCGGGGTGGGGCCTTCCATAGCGTCGGGCAGCCAGGTCAACAGGGGGAACTGGGCGCTCTTGCCCACTACGCCCATGAAGATCAGCACCGCGCTGGCCGTGACCAGACCGGCGCTGAGCTGGGCCGCGGCCTGGGCGTTCAGCTTGAGGATGGACAGGTCGCCCAGGTGCAACAGCAGAACGATGATGCCCAGGAAGAAGCCCAGGTCGCCCAGGCGGGTCATGACAAAGGCCTTCTTGCCCGCCTCGGAGGCGCTGAACTTGTGGTGCCAGAAGCCGATGAGCAGGTAGGAGGACAGCCCCACCAGCTCCCAGAAGACGTAGAGCTGCAGCAGCCCCGGTGCCACCACCAGGCTGATCATGGACCAGGCGAACAGGGACAGGAAGCTGTAGTACTTGGCCATGCCCTCGTCGCCGGCCATGTAGCCCAGGGAGTAGACCTGCACCAGGAAGCTGATGCTGGCCACGATGCACAGCATCAGCCGGCTCAGGGGGTCCAGCAAAAAGCCGTAGGAGATGCGGGCCTCGGCCCCGGCCATCCATAGCAGCTTGAACTCCACCGGCGGGTGCGTGGCGGGCAGGCCCAGCAGCAGATACCAGGCCGCCAGCAGCGAAATCGAGGCGCAGGATACACTCACGGCAAGGGAGAGGGCCAGTCTCGTGCGGGTGATGAAGAAGATCACTAAAAAAGAGATGAAGGGCAGCCACATGACGGCCAGGGTCAGCCAGAGCACGAAATCGCTGGGCGCCGCTGGGTTCATGCCTATCCCTTCAAGTCTCGGGCGTGCTCGATATTGATCGAGCGCAGCTTGCGGAACAAGGCCAGGATCAAGCTCAGGGCGATGGCCGCCTCGGCGGCGGCGATGCCCATGATGAACAGCACCATGATTTGACCCACGGACGGGTCCGGGGCCAGGAAGCGGTTGAAGGCCATGAAGTTGATGGCCGCGGCGTTGAGCATCAGCTCGATGCTGATGATCATGCCGATCAGCGAGCGCCGCTGCAGCAGGCCGAACATGCCGATGCAGAATATCAGCAGGGCCACGAACAGGTACACGGTCAGACTGTTCATGCGCCGCCCTCCTCGCCGCCCTGGGATTCTGAGGTCTTCTCGCCGCTGGCGGTGGCGGCGGTGATGACCGCGCCGATGATGGCCACCAGCAGGACCAGGGAGATCAGCTCGAACAGCAGCTCGTAGCGGGTCAGGAGCAGGGTGCCCAGGCGCTTGACCCCCCAGTCGTTGCTGGTGCGCACCGCCTGCTCCCAGGGTGTGCGCACCACCATCACCGTGAAGCTGATGAACACCACCAGGCTCACCACGAAGGAGAAGGCCACCTTGGGCCGCCAGCGGGGCGGAATCTGCAGGTGCATGGGCTGGGAGAGCATGATGGCGAAGACGATGGCGATGCAGATGGCCCCCACGTAGATGAGGATCTCCATCATGGCCAGGAACTCGCTGCCCAGGAAGATGAACAGCCCCGCCACCCCCACCAGGCTGGTGGCCAGGCCGAAGACGTTGTGGATGATGCTCTTGGGTATTACGGCGACCAAGGCCCCGCCCAGGGTCAGGAGCAGCACCAGGAAGAAGACGGCGTAGGCCACCACCTCCGGGCGTATGTATTGCGCCATCACCGGCTGCATTTCAGACTCCTTGGCTCTCTAGGCGCGCCAGCAAATCCTTCACCGTGCTGTAGCGGCTCACCCCCACCTCCTCGTATTCGGTGGAGAAGGCCAGGGCGCACTCGGGGCAGACCTCCACGCACAGACCGCACAGCGAGCAGCGGGAGAAGTCTATGAAGTAGAAGGCGGCCCGGTTGGGTTGGTCGGCCTCCTGCTTGAGCCCCTGCACCTTGATCACCCCGCTGGGGCAGGTGCGGAAGCATTCGCCGCAGGCCACGCAGCCGTGGCTACCGGTCTCGGCGAAGCGCCTCAGCTCGATGTGTCCGCGGAAGGCCTCGGGCAGGGGCAGGGCCTGCCGCGGGTACTGCACCGTGGCCACCGGCTTGAACATGTAGCGCAGGGTCACGCTCATGCCCGCGGCCAGGCTCCAGGCCCCGGTGAGCACCTCCTTTATGTATCGCGCCAGCGCGTTCATACCTGCCTCAGCGCACCAGCTTTATCACCAGGGCGGTGGCCAGCAGGTTCAAGAGGGCGATGGGGATCATGTACTTCCAGGCGAAGTTCATCAACTGGTCGAAGCGCAGACGGGGTAAGGTCCAGCGCACCCACATCACCACGAAGATCAGGATGTAGACCTTGATCAGGAACCACCAGGGCCCGGGCAGGAAAGGCCCCCGCCAGCCGCCGAAGAACAGGGTGGTGGCCACCGCGGCCACGATGAACATGTTGGTGTACTCGGCCAGGAAAAACAGGCCGAAGCGCATGCCCGAGTACTCGGTGTGGAAGCCGGCCACCAGTTCGCTCTCGGCCTCGGGGATGTCGAAGGGCGCCCGGTTGGTCTCGGCGGTGGCCCCGATCAGGTAGAGCAGGCCGGCCACCGGCTGGTAGAAGATGAACCATACGCCTTCCTGGGCCTGCACTATGCCCTGCATGCTCAGGGTGCCGGACATCAGCACCACGCTCATGGCCGACAGCAAGAGCGGTATCTCGTAGGCCACGTTCTGGGCCACCGAGCGGATGGCGCCCAGAAGGGCGTACTTGTTGTTGCTGGCCCAGCCGCCCATGAGGATGGAGAGCACGTTGATGCCCGCAAAGGCGAAGATCAGCATCAGGCCCACGTTGATGTCGCGGATGACCAGGTGGGGCCCGAAGGGCAGCACCACGAAGGCCACCAGCACCGGCGTAAAGACCAAGATCGGGCTGAGCACGAACAACAGCCAGCTCACGGGCTGGGGCGTAATCAGCTCCTTGGCCACCAGCTTGATGCCGTCCACGATGGTCTGCAGTATGCCGAAGGGCCCCACCTCCTTGGGCCCGATGCGCAACTGTATGTGTCCGGCCACCTTGCGCTCCAGCCAGACCAGGAACAGGGCGTTCACCTGCACCCAGATCAGGACCACCAGCAGACCAATGACCAGGATCAGGGCGTCCAGGCCGAAGAAGCGCACCAGCCCATCCCAGATCACGCGCAGGTCTAGCAGTATGCCCGTGTTCACCGGTCTATCTCCGGGATCACCACGTCGATGCTGCCCAGGATGGCGATGGTGTCGGCAACCAAAGTACCGGGCAGGATCTCCGAGAGGATGCTCAGGTTGTTGAACGAGGGCGTGCGCCACTTCATGCGCAGGGGCACCCGCCCGCCGTCGGAGACGAAGTAGATGCCCAGGTGGCCCCGCGGGCTCTCGTAGCTGAAGTGGTAGTCGCCCGCCGGCGGCTCTAGCCACTGGGGCACGCCCGCGGTCTTCACCGGCCCGTCGGGCAGCCGGCCCAGGGCCTGCTCCACGATGCGCAGGCTTTGCTCCATCTCGGCCATGCGCACCCAGTAGCGGTCATAGCAGTCGCCGCCGGTGGCGGTGGGTATCTCGAACTCCATCTCCGGGTAGACGCTGTAGGGCTCGGCCCGGCGGATGTCGTAGGCCACGCCGCAGGCCCGCAGATTGGGGCCGGTGAGGGCCCAGTCCCGGGCCTGCTCGGGGCTGACCACCCCAATGCCCTTGGTGCGGTTGAGGAAGATGACGTTCTTGGTCACCAGGGTGCGGTAGTCCTTCAGGCGCTTGCGCAGCTTGGGGATGAAGGCCTTCACCCCGTCCCGGAAGTTCTGGTTCAAGTCCCGGCTCACGCCCCCGAAGCGGCAATAGCTGTAGGTCAGGCGGCTGCCGGTGATCTCGCCCAGGATGGCCAGAATGTCCTCGCGGTCGTCGAAGGCATACAGGAAGGGAGTAAAGGCGCCCAGGTCCATCAGGTAGGCCCCGAACCACAGCAGGTGGCTGGAGATGCGGTTCAGCTCCGCGCAGATGGTGCGGATGTAGCGGGCCCGCTCGGGGGCCTGTATGCCGCAGGCCTTTTCCACGGCCAGGCAGTAGGCGTGGTTGTAGCAAAGCCCGCCCAGGTAATCCATGCGGCTGGTGTTGGGCAAGAACTGCAGGTAGGTGCGGTTCTGGCCCATGTGCTCGTGGGCCCGGTGGCTGTAGCCCACCAGGGGCTTGCACTCCAGGATGCGCTCGCCGTCCAGCTTCAGCAGCAGGTGCAGCACGCCGTGGGTGCTGGGGTGCTGCGGCCCCAGGTTCAGGTAGAAGCTGTCTTCGGTGAGCGTCTTGCGCAGCATCTACTTTCTTTCCAGGTTCACCACCTCGCCGCCGTGCTGGGGGCCTGGCTTGAAGTCCCTGAGCAGCGGGTGGAAGTCGGCGTCGTCGGGCAGCAGAATGCGCCGCAGGTCCGGGTGGCCGGCGAAGCGCTGGCCGAACATGTCGTACACCTCGCGCTCCTGCCAGTCCGCGGCCCGGATGAGGTTGGCCAGGCTGGGCACCGCCACGCCCTTAGGCATGGCCACCCGCACCTGCAGCCGGAAGGGCGGCTGGTCGTGGCGGCCGAAGAAATAAAGCAGGTCCAACACCTGTCCCTGGTCCACGGCGGTGATGTACTCCAGGTAGCAGACCGCTTCCTTGAGCAGGCCGGCCAACTCCAGCAGCCGCTCTTGATCCAGGGCCAGGCGCAGGTCGTAGCCACAGCGGGCGCGCTCCTGGTCGCTCAGATTCTCGCTCCCGAAGCGCTGGGCCAGCACCGGCCGGATGTCTTCCAGAAAGCTCATGTATTGCTAGGGCCTTTCCGCGCGCGGCCGGCGCCGGAAACGGCGCAGGAGGTTGGTCTTGCCGCCCCGGGTCAGCTTGTCCTGCAGCTCCAGGAAGCCCTGGATCAGGGCCTCGGGCCGGGGCGGGCAGCCGGGCACGTACACGTCCACCGGCAGGATCACGTCCGTGCCGTTGACGATGGCGTACTGGTTGTCGTAGACAAAGGGACCGCCGCTGATGGCGCAGTTGCCCATGGCGATCACCCACTTGGGCGCCGGCATCTGCTCATAAAGCGTCACCACCGTGGGCGCCATCTTCTTGGAGATGGTGCCGGCCACGATCATCACGTCCGACTGGCGGGGGGAGGGGCGGAACACGCCGGCCCCGAAGCGGTCCAGGTCGAAGCGGCTGGCGCCGGCGGCCATCATCTCGATGGAGCAGCAGGCGATGCCGAAGGTCATGGGCCACAGGGAGTTGGCCCGCACGATGCCCAGGATGTCGTCCAGCAGGGCCATTTGGACCGGGGGGCGCAGCTCGGGCGGCAGGGCAGAGCGGGTCACCATTCGAATACCCCCTTGCACCAGGCGTAGACGATGGCCAGGCTGATGACCGCCACGAAGATGACGATCTCCACCAGGTCCCGCCAGGGAAAGGAGCCGTAGGCCAGCAGCACGGGGAACAGGTAGAGCACGTCCACGTCAAAGGCCAGGAAGATCAGGGCGAACAGGTAGTAGGCCACCCCGAACTTGATCCAGGCCTGGCCCAAGGGCTCCATGCCCGACTCGTAGGAGACGAGCTTTTTGAGGCCGATGCTGCGGGGCGTGATGAAAAAGGCCAGAAAGATGGGCACGGCCGCGAAAATAAACCCCACCGCCAGAAACACCAGCACAAAGAGGTAATCGACAAGCAAGTGCTCAGGCATAACAGGTCGCGGTCCGTAACGAACAAGTTGCTGGCTTGGATTTGGCTTGCCCCGTTCGAGGCCGCGGCTGGGCCTCTGGGGGCGGAGGAGGAGGCGGAGGTTCAGCTTCTGGAGGATGAGGACCGTGAACTATGCGCGCAGCAGATTGCTGATTCGCGGGAGTCCTACAGGAAGAAGCAAAATAGCCACCCTATGTGACCTATAGCTTACTAAATTGGGGGGGTTGGCCGTCAAGGGCCTTTACACCAAAAAATTTCCAAGTGCCTGTCAGTCAGGGCAGGAGACTGTTATGCTTCGGAAAAGCGCCTCCGGCCCCGGCGGCGTGATAGTATCGCTCAGGGCGGACCAAGGCCCAGGGCCGCGCTCATGACGAGAGGGAGGCCTCCTTGACCTTTAAACGACCAGGGCCGCCGGCGTTGATCGAGTCCGGCTCCAGCCTGCGCATCAGCGGCCAGGGCCTGCGCCGCCAGCAAGACGAGCTGGCCGTGGAGGCGCCCTTTGAGCTGCGCATAAACGGCCGCTCCCAAGTGCTGCTGATGGCCGCGCCGCATGGCCTGGAGGAACTGGCCCGGGGCCACTGCCTCAGCGAGGGCTTGGTTAGCCGGCCGAGGGAGGTGCTGGGCGTCACCCTGGGCCAGGCCGAGCTGCCCGGCCTGGGGCCGGCCTACTGGGCCGACGTGGAGCTGCCCCCCGAGGTGGCCCGGCGCTGCCGCGTCCGGCGCACGGCGCCGGCGGCCACCTCCTGCGGGCTCTGCGGCCTGGAGTCCTTCCAGGAGCTGTTCCGCGAGGTGCGGCCGGTGGTCTCCTCCCTGACCGTGGAGTTGTCCGTGGTGCAGGGCCTGTTCCAGCACATGGAGCGCGGCCAGGAGGTATTCCCTCGCACCGGCGCCGCCCACGCCGCGGTCCTGGGCGATGCCCAGGGCGGGCTGGTGAGCCTGGCCGAGGACGTGGGCCGCCACAACGCCCTGGACAAGGCCTTGGGCGCGGCCCTGATGGCCGGCCATGACCTTAGCGGATGTCTGGTGGCGCTCTCGGGCCGGATAAGCTACGAGATGGCCCTCAAGGCGGCCCGGGCCGGCCTGCCCCTGATCGCCTCGGTCTCGGCCGCCACGGCCCTGGGCCGGCGGCTGTGCGCGGAGCTGGGCGTGACCCTGGTGGCCTTCGCACGCCAGGAGCGGGCCACGGTCCTTTGCCACGCCCAGCGGGTGCTCATGAACGGCGCTCCCCTGCCTACGGGGCCTTAGTCCTCCCCGAAGGCCAGCCCCAGCTTGAGCACCTCCACCCGCGCACCTGCTTCCAGGCGGTTGTAGCCCTCGGGCAGCAGCAGCAGGGCCTGGTTGCGGGCCATGGTCTTGAGCCTCCCCTGATAGGACATGGGCTGGAAGCTGGGCAGCTCATCCCCCGGCTCCAGGCGGCCGGGTAGGATATGGGTCCAGTCCGCCCGGCCCTGCACGGCCTGGCCCAGGCGGGCCGGCGCCAGGGGCAGGCCGGGGCGGGCGTGGCCGGCCATGCGCAGCAGACCAGGCAGGGCCAGCAGCAGGAAGGCGGCCTCGTTGGAGGGCGGCCCGCCGGGCAGGCAGAACACTGGCTTGCCCGCTAGCAGGCCGAAGGACACGCCCTTGCCCGGCCCCAGGCGCACCCGGCGGAAAATCAGCTCCAGGCCCAGCCCGCCCAGGGCGTTGACCACCAGGTCGCGCTCGCTGGTCCAGGCCCCGCCGCTGGTGACCAGGGCGTCGCAGCCGGCCAACATCTGCTCGGCCGCCCCGGCGATCTGGGCGGCCACGTCGTCAACCACCCGGCTCTCGTGCCCCATGCCGTGCAGGCCCAGCCAGGCGGCCAGGCCCACCAGGTTGCTGGCGTAGACCGCGCCCTGGGGGAGGGGCTGGCCCGGAGCCACCACCTCCCGGCCCGTGGCCAAGAGCGCCACCCGCGGCCGGGGATAGGCCGGGGTCTCGGTGAGCCCGGCCGCGGCCAGCAGCCCCACCAGACCGGGCACCAGGCGCTGCCCCGACCGCAGCACCACCTGCCCGGCGGCCACGTCCGCGCCCGCGGCCAGCACGTTGCGGCCGGGCTCAGTGGGGGCCAGGCAGACCACCACCTCGGCTTCGGCTCTGGTGAACTCGCTGGGCAGCACCGCGTCCGCGCCGGGCGGCAGGGGCGCGCCGGTCATGACCCGCATGGCCTGGCCCGGCCCCACCGCGGCCGGAGCCGCCTCGCCGGCGGCCACCATGCCCCGCACCCGCAGACGCACCGGGTTCTGCTGGCTGGCCAGGGCCAGGTCCGCAGCCTGCACCGCGTAGCCGTCTTTCTGGGAGGCGGTGAGCGAGGGCGACGACACCCGCGCCGTCATTTCCTGGGCCGCCACCAGCCCGACCAGGCTGGCCAGAGGGAAGCTCTGGGGCGGCAGCCGGCGGACGTGGGCGGCCACCAGCTCCTGGGCCTGAGACAGAGAGATGAATTCCTGCATGATGCGCGCACCCCCTGGTGAGCAGGGAGGGGTTATCTGTTATGCTTTGGCCTCAACCTGAAGCTACCGTGGAGGATACCATGATCCCGCCGGGGCCTGCCGCCGGTCAACTCTGCGGACTCTCCCTGGACGACTTCCTGGTGCGCATGGAGGAGTTCCACGGCCATGCCTCGCCCGGAGTGACCATGGGCGGCTTCATGGTGGACGCGGCCTGGCGCCAGTTGGGCGACGTTCCCTATCTCAATGCGGCGGTGGAGACCGTGGTCTGCCTGCCCGACGCGGTGCAGATGCTCACCCCCTGCACCCTGGGCAACGGGTTCCTGCAGGTGCTGGACTGGGGCAAGTTCGCCCTGACCCTCTACGACCGCAAGAGCCTGCAGGGCGCGCGGGCCTGGCTGGACGTGTCCCGCCTGGGCGAGCACCCCCTGGTGGCCAACTGGTATTTGCGCCGGGCCGAAAACCAGGTCGTGGAGAAGGACCGGGTGGTGCGCGCCATCCTGGACGGCGGCCACAGGCTGATCCGGGTGCGGCCGGTGCGCATGCGCGCCGGGCTCAAGGACCGGGACAAGGTGCCCACCACCGCCTGCCCAGCCTGCGGCGAATACCACCCCCAGCGCCAGGGCACCCTCTGCCCGGCCTGCGCCGGCCAGGCCTACTACGATCTCTAGGGTCTGTCGACATTAATAATGATTTGGAGTAAAGTTGCATAAAGGGAGGTCTTTATGCAGCGACGCCATGCACTGAGGGACGATCAGTGGGACAAGATCAGAGACGCCCTACCTGGGAAGGAA